>DKIT01000074.1 GCA_002454415.1 Sphingobacterium sp. UBA6711 | reverse complement strand
TTCAACAGGCTATCATGGGCAAGCCTATACCTTATGGATACTGGGAGAGATTACGTATACGCTATCCTTGGCAACCTAAATTTACCCTACCTACAGCTATAAAGACTTTTGACGCGGACTTCGAATTCTATAATGCTGAGCGTTTTGTCTTTGATGAAAGCCCTCAACGCATGAATACCGAATCGTTGGGGCTACCTAAGGATTTCTACATCAAATGGTTTGATCACAACAATAATCGCTGCGCCGCCCGATTTGTTTTTGATGAGGATGAGATATTTAAAAAATTTGCCCTTTTTTTTAAGGATAAAAAGAATGCTGCGGCCGAGCTGGATATTCAAATTGATACAAAAACGAAANNATAAAAAATGCAGAAAAGAGTGAGCTGCTACTCGAAACACAGGTGATTGAATACGGTACAAATTTCTAAAAGAGCGCGGGGAAATGGGATTGGATTAGCGTTTAAAGTATCGAATAAAGAGGATCTGGTCGTTGGAGGTATTTAAGCCGTATGAATTAATCAAGCAGGCTCATGAGTCTGCTTGATTAATGCTATTGATTCTTCAGCTGATCGGAAGCTGTTTAAAGTCTATTTAGCGTTTTTTGCCGTAACGTTAAGTTCGATATCCACATTTTGTGCAATCATCCAATCTTGTGGGTTACCTTCTGTACCGTAAGTAAGACCCCAATCTTGTCTTTGGATCGTAAATTTAGAGTAGAATGTAACCTCATCGCCAGAGAATGTTATTTTTGCAGGGAAAGTAACATTTACAGTTTTGTCTTTGATTGTTAAGTTTCCACTAATTGTATTGGTTGCATCAGCTACAACACTTTTTCCTTGAGCAGCATCGAAAGGAGCAACTTTAGTAATTTCGAATTTCGCAGTTGGATATTTTGCTACATCAAAGAAATCAGCACTTTTTAAATGGCCATCTAAATCAGTAGATTTTTTACCACCAGATGTTGCCGGATCTACCGAAGCGCTATCTGTAACAATCGAGTTAACATCAATGGTAAAAGAACCACCAGTAACAGCGTTGTTTTCAGCTGAAAGTGTTCCTTCGCTTTTCAAAATACCATATCTTGGGTTTAAGCCACCTTTATGGTAACCAGTCCATTTCAATGAACTTTTATCTGCTTCAACCGTGTAAGTCTGTCCTTTTTGGTCAGTTACTTCTTGTGCAGTTGTTGTTGTTGCTTTGTCGCCGTTTGTGTTTTGACAAGAAGCGAGTAACAAAATAAGGGCTAAACCCGAGATCAATTGCTTTTTCATTTTTAATCGTTTTATTTTTCTATATGTTAATTACACCTTATATTTCGACAGCATCAACTGTGCCAATTCATACCTGCCGATGTTGTGAATACAAAGGTAGAAGATAGATAGTTTATTTTTGGTATTAGTTTCCTTAAGGAAACTACTTTCCAAAAAGATAGTGATCCGTGACTTTATAAATCCGTATTTTTGTGTGAGAAAATAAATCATGTGCCTGAACCAGAACATCAGGGTTCACATTGACACGGGGACTAAGGCCGTATGAGCCGAGAGTGATTAAGTTAAGAATAAGACAAATAAGGAAATGAAAAAGGAAGCAACATTAACTTCGTCAGGTGCTTGCAAAACTCGTGTTTTGGCAATCAACGACACCATGGAGATTTTAGCCGGAAAATGGAAATTTCATATTATCGGTACCTTGATGTTGGTGGAGAAATTACGTTTTATGGAATTACTGCGCGAAGTTGATGGAATTGGCGCAAAAATGTTGTCTAAAGAACTTCAGGATTTAGAAATGAATCAATTGATCAGGAGGACAGTGTTAAATACCAAACCTTTGACTGTGGAATATGAACTGACGGAATGTGGCAAAACACTCGGGCCAATCATTGATGAAATAGCCAAATGGGGAATCACCTATAGAAGTAAACTTTATACCAAGAATGAGCGCGAAGTCGTCACTACTTAACGACAGGCTACGCGAAAAATAATCTTGATCCAACGAATATTCCTTGATAGTTGTCCATAGGTTAAGGGCTTGAAAGGAAGAAAAATTATGGATATCAAGATTAACAACCCAGCAATTCTAAATGATCTCATTGAGATAAACAATGACCGTATTAAAGGCTATCAAAAAGCGGCCGAACTGGCACAAGAAATTGGTTTAGATAACCTGGATGATGTGTTTCAGATGAATATGCTGCAGTCGAAAGGTTTCATCGCTGAACTAACGCCCCATATCGGGATTGAAAGCGAAGAAAACAATAAGACGGGAACTTGCGGAAAGTTATTCCGATTATGGATGAGCCACAAAGTAATTATCTCGGGCAATGACAAAAAAAGCGTGTTGGAGGCCTGTGAAAAAGGAGAAGATGCTTTTAAGGAGTGCTATCGTAAAACCTTGGCTGAGGATGATGACCAGTTAGCTGTCACTGTTAGAAATTTGATACGTATGCAATTAAATAGACAGCTTGAAGCATACAATGTCATCAAAAGGATGCGAGAAAGTACTTTATAAAAATGATCTATTAGAGGAACTCGGCTATTCGATTTTCTAAATCTTCTAGATTAAAAGGTTTGGCTAAATAGCTATCAGCACCTGCTCGTTGAGCGAGATTGGCAATATCCGTATTCGCGGATAAATAAATCACGGGAATATCGCGGTACAGCGGGTGGCTCTTGACAAGTCGTGTAGCTTCTATTCCGCCTATTTTGGGAATCCAGTTATCCATCAGGATCAAATCGGGACGTACTTCTTCTACTTTTTCAATGATATCGTGAGAAGTTTCTGAAACAGCAATCCGATAGCCGTTTGTTTCAAGGATTATGGTGCATATTTCCAGGACGTGCTTGTCATCGTCCAACATCAATATTGTTTTAGTAGGCATGCTATATTTAAAAAGTGGAGCTAAATTAAAGAAAAACTTATTCGCAGGATACGGGTTAAAATACGATTTTCAGTAAGTATTAACCCCTATTTTATTTATAGCATAGCGCATGACTCACTTCCTTCTTATTTTTTTCGGACAAAAAGGTTGAATTTCTTACACCAATCAAAAAAGCCGGCTAGCGCCTGTTTATCTAATTTTTCGAAATTATAAATTTTATGTGGGTAAGGAAGGGCAACTTCTTCTCCTTCATTCCAAATTTAGGCTGACTTCGTTTGTTGAAGCGTTTCAATCCTTTAAAATAGTTTTGGTGTGGAAAAGTAGCTGCTGTTCATATTTCTTTGTATTCTACAATACAAAGAAATATGAATTTTATGGCGTTCAAAAGAGATAAAAAGTGGTAAGTATTGGATTATTCGAGGTTCTTATTTCTAAAGTTAAGGGCTGTCATGCCTACAACTTTTGAAAACAAGCGTGAAAAATAAGGATAGTCATCATACCCGAGTTCGCAGGCAATTTCTTTGACGGATTTATTTGAATGATAAAGTAAACGTTTTGCTTCTAGAATAATACGTTGTTGAATATGATAAGTAACTGGCTTACCTGTTGTTTTTTTGATACATTCATTGAGGTAAACTGTCGATATCTTCATTTTTTCGGCATACAGCCTCGGCTGCTTGATCGTTATGTAATTTTTATCTAATAGGANNAATCAAATCTGGACTGTATATCCCTTTTTTTTGATTGAATCAAATACTGAGAGATAATTATGGCGGCTATTGTATTACAGCTATCCTTCATCAGTGCGGTATACAATTTTTCGTGTCTTCTATCATGGAGCTTTAGAGCGATATCTACTGTTTCGGATAAGACAGAAAATGTTTCTTGATCAAGTTTGAGCGGGGCGACTGTTTCAATATCTTTTAGGGCATCTATATAGTCCGAGTTTAGATTTTCCACACTGATCATCAAGACACTAAACGCACTATAATCCATCGCTATGCCACGGTGTACCTGATAGGGCTGGATAATCATAACGCAAGAAGAACCTAATTGATGTTGTTGAAAATCGATTTCAAAAATTCCATTTCCTTCTTCAAGGATGAGAAAGAGATAATAGTCGTCTCTATGTGCTTGACTTATTTGGGCTAATTCCAAATTTCTTACGGCATTCTTTTTTAATACCATTCCCAGATTAAAATCATTCGGGAATGAATTTAATGGTATTGTATTGTTTTTTTGCCGCATAGTTCTGATAAACGAGTAAATTGTTGGTTCAGCCATCCAAAGGCTATCAACGCCGTTGGGTGTAGGGCCAAATTTAAACATTTGTCAACATACCGACGAGGTTTTTTCTATATTCAGGATCTTTTTCCCGGAGCCCGAGAACCGGCGTAGCTGTTTTTCATGCGCGTTAAGCATTATTGTTATGGGCAATAAAGGCGTTTGGAGCTTCATTTTTTTGGAATTCACTCGGAGTCATTCCAAATGCTGCCTTAAAACAGGTTGCAAAGTAACGCGGGTCAGAAAAACCAGTTTCAAAGGCTACTTCACTCACTGAAATGGAGCGATCTTTTTGCATGATCTGGCAGGCATGTTTTAGCCGTATATTTTTAATAAATTCGCTCGGCGAGACATTTAACAGAACTTTTGTCTTTCGATAAAGTGTTGATTTGGATAGGCCTAGTATATCGCCGAGTTTGATTACATCAAATTGATCGTCCGAAAGATGTTTTTCGATAACTTGAATCATCTTCTGTACAAATTTTTCATCTAAAGGCGTATGGTCAAGTGCCGCGATATTAATCTGTGTATTACTCTGAAACACAAGTTGTCGACAGCGCTTGTTGATGATAAAACTTTGGATTCTGGCTTCCAAGACCTTAATTTCAAAAGGTTTGCTAATGTATCCATCTGCGCCTGCCTGATAGCATTCAATACGGTCTTCAATACTGTTTTTGGCGGTCAGGAGCAAGATAGGAATATGGTTAAATTCTGAATTTGATTTGATGGTTTTGCACAAATTAAGTCCATCGAGTTCGGGCATCATAATATCGCTCACGATAATATCTATTTCAGTACTCTCGAGGACCTCCAAAGCTCGCAAACCGTTATGGGCAATATGTACCTGATAATTTTGGGCTAAGATTCTGGCCATGGTTGAGCGAAGTTCCTCATTATCTTCTACGAGCAAGAGGTTAAGTTTCGGCTGTATTGTGCTTTTTGGTAAACTTTCATCAATCGCCTCGGAATGGATAGTAGTCGCTTTTAGTTCGTCGACAAAAGGCTGTTCCATCACTTGGATCCCTTTGCTATGGTAGTGCAATTTATCCACCGGAATCGTGACGTGAAACATACTGCCGACATGGAGTTGACTCTCCACCCGGATTTCACCATCATGTGCTTCTATCAATTGTTTGGTTACAGAAAGGCCTATACCATTGCTTTCGAGATGTTTTGTAGAGTTATTGGTGTAAAAGGCCGTAAAAATTTTCTCCATATCTTCGGGGTATATTCCTATGCCATTGTCACGAACATAAATGAAGAGTCTACTTGAACCTTTGTCTTCCGTTACATGATATGAAAGTGAAATCTTTCCCCCTTGTTCGGTATATTTAAATGCATTGGATAGGAGATTGAATAGAATTTTATCAATTTTATCAACGTCATAGTAAAGACATTCGGGACAGTCTCCATGTTGAATTTCAAAATCGATGTTTTTCTTTTTGGCAATGGGACCAAAATGCATGACACCTAATTGAGTCACAAACGAAGGAAAATTGGATGCACTGATCTGCAGTTTCATGCTGTTGCTTTCCATTCTTCTGAAATCTAAGATTTGTTGGAGCAACCGTTTCAGTCGACTTAAATTAAGGCGCATTTTATCAAATTGCTCTAAATTATTTTTTGTAGTCATCTGAACATCATCAACTAAACAGGAGATAATGGTCAGCGGCGTGAGTAAGTCGTGTGAAATATTGGTAAAATAGCTGAGCTTGGACTGTGCAAGTTCCTTGGTTTTCTCTTTTTCAATTTGGGCAATTTTTAGGTCACCACTCAATTTTAAGCGCTTAAAAGAATAATTAATAAAAAAGAATACGATGCCCCCAACAATACAGGTATAAATAAAATAGGCGAAGTTGCTTTCATAAAATGAAGGTTTCTTTATGATTTGAATTTGCGTAAATGTGGTGTTCCACTTGTTGTAGAGGTCGGTTGATTTGACTAAAAACCTATAGTTTCCTTTACTTAAATTGTTGTATGTTGCAAAGATACGGTCTCTGGGGGCATAAATCCATTCTTTATCTACGCCTTCCAATTTATACGCATAACGGATTTTTCCTTCCTGCGTAAAGGGTAGGGTGGAGAAGGATATTTCAATGTTTTGATCTTCGGGATTCAGTATCAATTTAGTATGATCATTGCTGAATACCTCCTCTTTTGATTCTAGGATAATAGACTTATTATTTATTTTGATGTCCGAAATAAGAACCTTTTCTTTAAAATTAGGTATGACACTATGGTCATTGAGTTGAACAATCCCATTGTAACCACCAAAATAAATGGTATTGGCGTTTTTGTCCACAGCAAAGGCCCGTTTTGAAAACATGTTGACCTGAAGGCTGTCAGAAGTGGAGAATTCACTGATGTCATTATTTGAGCGGTTGATTTTGTAGATATTGCGGGTTGTTGATAGCCAAGTATAGCGACCCAAACAAATAATATCAAGAAGTTGATTTTTTTCAAATAAGGTCGTGTTTGCGATTTCCTTTACTTGTCTATTGGCGAGTTGATATTTGAGCAGCCTATTATCTTTGGTCCCGATCCACAAATTACCATCAAGATCGACATCCATCGTTTCAATCTGGTCAGTTTTCAATCCGGAAGTTTCTTTACCAATATGTGCAAGCTGGACGGTCAAATTTCGACTGTCCATACAATAAATCCCATTTTCTTTGGTTGCGATCCAAATATGGTTTTGATGATCTTGGGCAACAGCGACAGGCTGATCCTTTATCTTTGGGATGATCGCCATATTTTCTGATTCCGATTTTTTCAGGAGCAAACCCTGGGTCGTGGCGATCCAGAGTCTTTTTTGTCGATCTGTGAAGAAAAAGGAGGGTATTCCGTGATGGTCAATCTGCTGCGCTAGATTGATCTTCCGTAAGAATTTGATATTATTGTCTGTCTTCTGAAAAACATTGATGGAGGATTCATAGGCAGAACCTACCCACAACTCTTGCCCAAAATCTGTGGCACAGGTCACAGCACGTATGGAAATAAGATCTCTGAAATTGGAGTTACTATATGTATTGAGTTGATTTGTTGTTGGTGACATACTTCCAAAACCAAATCGTTCGAGATTAAACCACAGGGTGCCCAAGTGATCTCGATAGAGCATATTTAGGTTGGGAGCAATGCTGTATACGGATTTTATTTGCTGAAAGTTATGGTTTTTAAGGGTCGGTTTGTCAAAGCTGAACATTGATACGCCCTTGCCACCGACAGCAAGCCATAATGTACCATATCTATCTTGGTAGATATCGTTGAATATGTTGGTCGTATTGTCAAAGTAGCGAGATAGGTCAATTTCCTGCAATCGGCCATTTTGATATTGAAGTGTCGATATGCCTGAAAAGGAGAGAACCCAGATGTAATGGCGGCTTCGATCCTGAATGATATTGTAAAATAAATCTTCTTTACCAATTTGACGGCGCTTATTTTTAATCTCAATTTCCTTGTAGGGGTCTTTTGGGTTTTGTGGGTCGAATAAATAAATTCCGTCTCCCCAAGTACATATCCAAAGTTGTCTATGATCATCTTCCATCAATTTGAAAGGACTGTTGCGTTGACCAAGTCTGGGGTAGGCGTGTAACTTGTTATTATTGGGGCTTAGCTTAAATAAGCCATCTCCCCAAACGCCAATCCACATCTGAGCCTGGCTATCCTGAAATAGGGTATTAATCGTTTTGCCTGGCATCCTATTGTTCAGGATACGCGAACTTTGTACGTCTGTCAATGGCTTTAATGTACTGTCGTAGATAAAAATGCCATCATCCGTGCCGATCCAAAGCCTTTTTGAGCGGTCAACCATCATTGTGTTGACACGCAGGGTTGCTACGCGTGGATCATTTAGCGGGAAGATTTTATAATTGCGCTTATCTAATACATAAACACCTTTTTCACCTCCCAAAATCAATTTGTTTTCCAGTTCTATAAGTGTTCGAATCGCTTGTTGGGTGGTCACTTTCCCCGCAGCATCTCTCAGTTTAAAATTCAGGATATTATAGGCGTCATAGCGACTTAAGCCCTGGGTAGATGCAAACCAGATGTATCCCTCTTGATCCTGTATTGTTTGATTGATCGTTAGGGAGGGGAGCTCATAATTTTTTGTCACCGGGTTGAGCCCCATCTGCTGGCTGTATGCAACCGTTATAATGGATAGATATAGATGCAAAAATGCGATAGCCTGCCGAATATGTACGCTCATCTTAATAATCTTTTATTCCACCTTTACAATCCAGCTTTCGTAGCTTCTTATTCAAACAGCAGTTACTGTGTCGACTCGCTGGGGTAACGCAAGTGTGTAGCGTAACTTTGCTTCGATAACATCTGTATCTCATCGCGCATAAGAGAGTCCAACTGAAAATTTCTAGGTTTATATTGATTAAANNCTAAAGATACAAATGTTTTTTCAAATAAGTGTATATTGTACGTTTATGTGGAATAAAGCCGTAAGAGATGATAATTTGGCTTTTAGCGTCAAAATGATCCCATTTTAGGTCATGATTAGTCTTTATTCAAACATCTTCCAAAACGATTTGAAGTAGTTTTGTTTGTCCCGGTAGGGAATCAAACATTATAAATCTTAATAGACATGCGTATCAATTTTATTTTATGCCTATTGCTTATAGGACATTTTTCTTTTGGACAGAAACTGAAAAAAGAAGTGGTCCTTTCTCAGCTCAAAAGTGCAAACCAGTATTGGCAATCTCATCACAAACCGGAGGTTTGGGCATTTTGGGATCAGGCGGCCTACCATACTGGAAATATGGAATTTTATAAGATTTCCAATTCCAAAAGTGACCTGAAATATTCTGAGGACTGGGCAAGGTTCAATGATTGGAAAGGCGCTAAATCAACCAACAAACAACAGTGGAAATATAGCTACGGTGAGACAGATGAGTATGTTCTTTTTGGCGATTGGCAGATCTGTTTCCAGACCTATATTGATCTTTATAATTTGTCACCAAGTCCCGAAAAGATCGCTCGAGCTAAAGAAGTGATGGACTATCAGATCCATTCGCCCAATACTGATTATTGGTGGTGGGCTGATGGCTTGTATATGGTGATGCCTGTCATGACCAAAATGTATAAATTGACTAAAGATCCGCTTTATCTTGATAAAATGTATACCTATTTGCAATACGCAGATCGTATTATGTTTGATAAGGAAGATAAGTTGTACTATCGGGACGCAAAATATGTTTATCCGAAACACAAAAGCCTCCACGGCAAGAAGGATTTTTGGGCGCGCGGTGATGGTTGGGTATTTGCTGCCTTAGCTAAGGTTATTCAAGATCTACCCAAGCAGGATAAACATTATAGTTATTACCGTGAAAGATTCAAAGAAATGGCGGTTGCAATCGTAAGCTGCCAGCAAGCAGAAGGTTTTTGGACGCGAAGTATGTTGGATCCGGACCATGCTCCTGGTAGGGAGACGAGCGGTACGGCCTTTTTTACCTATGGTTTACTTTGGGGTATCAACGAGGGAGTACTCACTGATCCGAAGTTTGCTCAGGCTGCGCTTAAGGGNNCGCTCTGCAGGCAGACGGAAGAATTGGATACGTACAACCTATCGGTGAGAAAGCTATTCCCGGGCAAGTTGTTGATGCCAATTCTACAGCGCCGTTTGGTGTAGGGGCATTCTTATTGGCCGGAACAGAAATGTATCGTTATCTGGATAAAAAATAAGTTAACCATGAAGATGAAAAATCAGATTTTATTTTCCTTCCTGTTGCTGTTGGCAGTTCAGTCTGTTCAGGGCCAAATTGCAAAAAACAAACCCATGGGTAATCAGGAGACCAGTAGAACTTTTTGGCTTCAAGAAATGGATCGTATGCTGCGTCCGGTGTTACGGAGTCTAGCACATGACAGTCTTCGATTAAACATGCCTCAGATGACATCGACGCAGGTGGATAACAAGGAGCATCGTATCAAAGTGCAGTATGTTGAAGTATTGGGAAGAGTATTGTCAGGTATAGCACCCTGGCTTTCTTTGGATGGTGGTTCAGTAGCAGAAAGAAAGCTGCGCGATCAATATAGAGTCTGGACTGTTCAAGCGCTGAAAAATGCGTTAGATAGCAATGCCCGGGATTTTATGCGTTTTGATCTAGGGGGACAACAGCTTGTTGATGCTTCCTTTATTGCTTTAGGTTTTATGCGTAGTCCATGGTTGTGGGAGCATATTTATGATCAAACAAAAAAGAATTTGATCGCATCGATAAAAATCACGCGTCAGTTTCGGCCAGCTTATTCAAATTGGTTGCTTTTTTCGGCGATGAATGAAGCTTTTTTAGCTAAACGTTCAACGGAATGGGATGTGATGCGAGTCGATTATGCCTTGCAGCAATTAGAGCAATGGTATGTTGGCGATGGTATGTATATGGATGGTCCGCATTATGCCTTTGATTACTACAATAGTTATGTTATTCATCCTTTTTTGGCGGGCATCATGGATATGATCCAATTGAAAACCAAAAACTACGACAGCATGTTTGCGAAGATCAGGCTGCGTAACGAACGCTATGCTATTATCCAGGAACGCTTAATCAATGCAGACGGTAGTTTTCCGCCAACGGGGAGATCTGTAATTTACCGCGCTGCGGCCTTTCATCATTTGGCGGATATGGCATTCAAAAAGCGCCTTCCGAAAGAACTAACAACTGGCCAGGTTCGTGGAGCATTGTCTGCTGTATTGAAAAAGACAACAGAAAATCCAGGTACTTATCAAAATGGCTGGTTGACTTTAGGTATGTATGGCAGTCAACCTGGCCTTGGTGATCCTTATAACAATCAAGGAAGCCCTTACCTCTGCTCCGTGATTTTCTTGCCTTTGGGATTGTCAGATGAGGATCCATTCTGGACAAGCGAAGCGACAGACTGGAGTGCTAAACGTATATGGTCAGGACAGGATTGGAACAAAGACCATAGCAAGGCTATTCAATAATCGTGTACCTATAAAACAAGCTTCACAAAGCCAATTAAAAAGTAAATGAAAAGATATCGTAGTCAAATTATAAAAATAGTGATGCTCTGCTGTGCATGCCTGTTATTTCTTTTTCAGGTGCGGGGACAAAAAATTACGGAAACAATAGTCGGAAACGGGTGGGCAAAGAATACGGTTAATACCGCCGTATTTCGCAAGAACTCCTTAACCAGCAACCGTAAATATCAGTATGTAGCCTATTATGACGACGACGGCTATGTGGTATTGGGGCGACGTCCACTATCAGGAAAAGTTTGGCAGCTGCGTCGTACGGCTTACACCGGTCATGCCAAAGATGCGCATAACGTGATCAGTATCATGGTGGATCGGGCTGGATATCTTCACGTATGCTGGGATCAGCATAATAGTCGGTTGAGATACGCACGCTCCATTCATCCGAATAGCCTATTACTTGGTCAAGAGCAGGTAATGGTAGGTCAAAATGAAACACGCGTAACTTATCCCGAGTTCTTGAAATTGCCTAATGGTCAGCTGTTATTTTTATATCGGGATGGCGGATCGGGCAATGGTAATCTCGTGGTGAATAGCTATGATAGCAAACAACAAAAATGGAAACGTATCCATAGCAATTTGATCGATGGTGAGGGAAAAAGAAATGCGTATTGGCAAAGTTATGTCGATAATCGCGGCACGATACATTTATCTTGGGTGTGGCGGGAAAGTCCGGATGTGGCGAGCAACCACGATATGGCTTATGCCTGCTCCAAAGATGGGGGATTAACCTGGGAGCGAAGTAATGGAATAAGGTATGATCTGCCGATGAAGGCTTCTACCGTAGAATATGCAGCTCGTATTCCGCAGCACCACGAATTGATTAATCAAACATCCATTGCTGCCGATGAAAGGGGAAACCCTTTTATTGCGAGTTATTGGCGCGATCCGGAATCACAGATTCCGCAATATAAAGTCATTTATTTGCAGGGTGGTGAATGGAAAGTCCGATCTTTTGATTTTAGAAAAACTCCATTCAGCTTAAGTGGTGGTGGAACAAAAGAAATTCCAATCGCTAGACCGCAGTTGTTGGTTCGAGGGAGAGGCGATAGGGTCGCTTTGACGTTGATCTTTCGGGATCAAGAAAGGGGATCTCGACCTTCTATCTTGACCTTGTGGGGGATGCAACGCGAGGCCAATGACATTGTTGATCTTTGTGATGAATCTGTAGGGGCTTGGGAGCCGACCTACGATACCGAGTTGTGGCGAAATAAGCGCAAGATTGCGCTATTTGTACAGGCTACGGTACAAAAAGATGGCGAAGGATTAGCTGAAACGGCTCCGACAGCAGTAAAAGTGCTCGAATGGTGCGACAAATCCGCAAAAAAATGAGGGAGATAAAAAACATGAAAATAAAACAGGGTATACTTCGAATTCTGGTGTTTCTCGGCGTCTATATTGCTTTCGCAACAAGCATACAGGCACAAAAAAAATCAGTTTTCGAACCGCAAAATCTAGATTTTAAAAAAAGCCCTTATACTGGACTGACACGCCAGCATTGGATGGATGCAGCATCCTATTTGTTGGAAGGTGCATTTTCTGTCGTCCAAGATATAAATAGCCCGATGTTATTTCCCAAGCAACCGGGGAGGAGTTACCCGAGAGATGGGGTGCATAACGAAACGGAACGCTTAGAGGGGCTGTGTCGTACACTCTTCATCGCTGTGCCACTATTAAAGAAAAATCCTGACTATAAGATTCGTGGTATTCACGTAGCGGATTATTATCGTCATCAACTGGAACGGCTATTGGATGGGACCACTGAAAGTTATATTGCTCCACTTCCCGAAAAAGGAGGACCTAGTCAAAAGTTAGTAGAATTTGGCGGTTTGGCGGTTGCGCTAATGGCAGCTCCAGAAGTGTTATGGGATCCTTTGCCGGAAGAGACAAAAGATAAACTTGCACAAACCATGCTCAGTTATGGTAATGGACCAACGATACAGATGAACTGGCGCTTTTTCAATATCATGATTATGAGCTTTTTTAAAAGTAGGGGCTATGCTGTCCGAGAAGATTATCTCAAGGACTTGTTAGAAAAATGCTTAAAGGACTATAGTGGCAATGGTTGGTATAATGATAGTCCTTACTATGATTATTACAGCATGTGGGCCTTTCAGCTTTATGGATCGCTCTGGGCCAATAACTATGGTGCGACGATGTATCCTGAACTTGCCGCTCAATTCAAATCCAATCTACAGGATGTGGTGAAAAGCTACCCTTATTTATTTAGTCGTGATGGCGAAATGATTATGTGGGGGCGCAGTATTTCTTATCGGATGGGGGCTGCGGTACCCTTCCCATTATTGGGGCTATGGGATGATCCGTCCATCAATTATGGTTGGATGCGAAGAATTGCATCGGGTACCTTATTGCAGTTTTTAAAAAATCCCGATTTTCTTTCAGATGGTATTCCAAACCTTGGTTTTTACGGTGCTTTTGATCCTGCTGTGCAAGAATATAGTTGTCGGGGCAGTGCATATTGGTTCGGAAAATTCTTTTTAGGTCTATTGGTTCCGGAAAACAGCAGTTTTTGGACTGCCTCAGAAAATCTTGGCGCTTGGGATCGTCAAATTCCGGCCGCTAAGGTGTTGAATACCTATGTTGACGGTGCTGAGATATTGANNACTGATTATGATAGGATAGGTGCTTCGGAAATTCGTTCTTGGAATGCAAGTAAGGTCGTTGGCTATTATCAGGGAACGGAAAATTACAATAAGCTCTCCTATAACAGTGCGTTTCCTTGGCAGGCCGATGGAAAGAACGGTGAAATCTCAATGAATTACGCGTTTCAAATCGGACCGAATGCCTGGGAATCGCTTCGCATGTATCAGTTTAAGGGATATGAACAGGGAATTTATCGCCGCATGGCGACATTAGCCTCGGACACGACGGTACATTTAGCTTTATCGGAGCGGACATTGGCAAATGGAATTTTAAGATGTGACCAGTTACTTTCCGATAAACCCTTGGGATTTCGGTTAGGTCATTATGCCCTTCCAAAATGGAAGGATAAGCCCATTGCAGTGCGTACACTTCAATTTAAAGGGCAGGAAGCGATGATTTTAGATAATGGTGAATACCAATTGGCTATGGTGCGGCTGTTGGGTTGGGAGGGAATGGAAAATAGAAGTTGTCATGGGCTTCATCCTGTGGCGGAGGAGAGTGCGGTATTGAATTGTTTTGCAAGAGAGCGAAAACCGGGAGCACAATGGTATGTCAGTTTGCAGCTGTGGAAGAAATCGGGGGAAAAATGGACAAATGAAGAGCTGTTTCCTGAATTGAAAGCGACGGATAAAAAAGTTGAGCTCCGTTGGCGGAATGGCGAGAAGCAAATATTTCATGCTTGGACACGATAAACACTACATTGTTGTCAGGAAGGGGCTGTTCATTTTGGACTGCCCCTTTTTATTTTAACCTTACAGGTACTCTTCTACTGCCTGATTTTAACTCATCGGGGTGCGAGAGCTCGGCTCTGCTTGTTAACAAATTCTTTTTGAAGATCTCGTTTGAAGTCTGCGCGAATGAGACTGTATTCCTTCGATAGGATCAGTTCATATATGTTCAATAACGGCTTTTTTTAGCATTTTGAAGGGAATTTCAACTCAATTGAACCAAAATCAAACACATTGATCTCCCGTCGGAGCTACTTTTGTTTCTAGTTCAACAACATCGGTTGACGAAATTATTTGCTTGCTTATCCGAAAAATGTGCGCGCTATTTTTTGGAGGGGACAAGAACACCAATTATAAACAAGACAGTCTATGAATTCAAATTGAGAAGAATATCCTTTGGACATTCTGGCATTGCTAGGTTGATTCCAGAAGCACTTAGAAAATAATATGCTAACCAATCAATTATTAAATAAACCATGTTAAATCATTACTATAACAGATATACAAAAAAAGGTCTTTTGTTGAATAGCCTTTTTTTGATTGCCCTGTCCAGTTATGGGCTNNGTTATTAAAGATACCACAGGCAAAGGAATTGTAGGTGTTACCATCCGTGTGAAAGGTGGGGTTGAAACAGTTCAAACCGACGCACAGGGAAATTTCTCGATCCAAGTGTCCCCTGGAAGCACGTTAATTATCACATCAGTTGGATTTCAAGAGAAACAAATTACAGTTGGGCAGCAAGCCAATTTGGACATTGCCCTTGTGCCTGCCGAAAATGTCTTGGAGGAGCTTGTTGTGGTGGGCTATGGTAGTCAGAAAAGATCGGATATAACTGGTTCGGTTGCTTCAGTTCCCAAGGATCGTCTTTCAAAGATCCCGGTGAATAATGTGATGCAGGCGATTCAGGGGGCAGTATCTAATGTAACCGTTTCTCAAGCATCATCGATTCCTGGAGACGCTCCTTCTGCACAGGTGCGTGGTAGAAACTCTATTAATGCAAATTCTGAGCCTTATATCGTGGTAGATGGAATTCCATTGTCACGCACTGATGGTTCAATCAATGATATTAATCCCAATGATATTGAATCGGTAGAAGTGCTGAAAGATCCGTCTGCGGTAGCTATTTATGGCGTGAATGGTTCGAATGGCGTGATCTTGATTACCACCAAAAGAGGAATTTCGGGTAAGCCCTCGATTCGTTATAGTGGCTATGGGGGTGTGGAAAATGTTGCGCATATCCTTGAACCTGTATCTGGCGAAGAATTGTTAAAACGTTACGCGGAATATGCACGAATTACAAACACAAGTTTATACAATGGGGGGCCAGTACGCAACCAATATGAATATGATAATTATGCAAACGGTGTAACTACAGATTGGTTGGATGCTGTCATGCAGACTGGGGTTGTGCAAAATCACAATGTAAGTTTGTCCGGCGGAAGTGAAAATGCGAAGTATTTTGTATCGGGCGATTATTTAAATCAAAAGGGAGTTTTGTTGGGATACAATTATAAACGTTACTCCTTTCGGACAAATACCGATTTTAAGGCAACCAAATATTTGTCTTTAGGAACATCTTCATTTATTGTAGCCCACAATAGAGATGGTGGACGGGCGAATATGTTACAGGCTGCGGCCATGAGCCCCTATGCTAGGATGTATAACGAAGACGGTTCTTTAACACAATACCCGATGTATTCAGAGCAATTATGGTCTAATCCATTATTGCCAACAACTTTGGATCCACAACGCCGGCAATTTAACATTTCGTTGAATGGCTATGCGGAATTAAATTTTGGTGAATTATATAAGCCCTTAGCCGGATTGAAATATAAATTGAATGCAGGTTATTCCTATGTTCCTGTCAGAAACAATGAATATGAAGGGGAATCGGTCTATAATTTCGCTGGTCTCGGACGTATTACCAATAGGGAAACACAGTCCTATACCTTAGAGAATATATTGACTTATAACAAGGACTTTGGTAAGCATCATATTGACTTCACAGGGCTATATGCCGCAAAGAGCAAATATTGGCAAGAAGCGATAGCAACAGGGGAGGTTTTTCCTAACGATGCATTAGGATGGGGCAATCTAGGGGCTGCTTCAACGCAAAAAGTTTCGTCTACGGCAGATTTATNNATAGCCGCTATATGTTGACATTGACTGTCCGTCGGGACGGTGCATCTGTTTTCGGACGAAACAATAAATACGGTGCATTTCCATCGGCTGCAGCAGCATGGAATATTCACAATGAATCGTTTATGAAGAATACCAAACATATTGTCAGCAATTTAAAATGGCGTATTTCTTATGGTCTTTCTGGAAATGAGGCTATCGGAATTTATCAGACTCAATTCCTGATGAATTCGAATCCGATGGCGATGAACGGTCTATCGACGACTGCCTTAAATATTCGTACGTTGATGGGTAATGATAACCTGCAGTGGGAAAAAACAAAAGGGTTGAATACGGGTATCGACTTTGGATTATTGAATAACCGGATCTCTGGTAGTATTGACGTATACAAATCCAGCACCTACGATATGCTGTTAAAGCAGCTTTTGCCAAAGCTAACCGGATTTGTGGATGTATATTCCAATATGGGCAAACTGCAAAATACAGGTGTAGATTTGACCTTAAATACCAAAAATATCGTAAAGGATCAATTTAACTGGTCCAGTACATTGGTCTTCTCCCGGAATAAAAATAAGATCACCGAAGTATATGGCAATGGTAAAGAGGATTTGGGCAATAGATGGTTTATTGGTCAGCCTATCGGTGTCATTTACGATTATACAAAAGTTGGCATCTGGCAAGAGGATGAGATCGCCTCTGGTGCCAATAAAGGCTGGGATGATGCTGCGCAAGCCGGAGATCTTAAATTGGCCGATCTAAATGCTGATGGAAAAATTGATGATGGCGACCGGTCTGTTCTGGGACAGACTGCACCGAAGTGGACTGCGGGTTTGACCAATACATTTAGCTATAAAGCCTTTACACTTAATGTTTTTATCAATACAGTGCAAGGGGCATTGCGTAATAATCCGCAGATTGGCGGGGCTTCGGATGAGATGGGACGTCGCAGTACACCAGCAGCACTGGGCTATTGGACACCGGAAAACAAAAGCAACGAATGGCGTTCTTTAGGTAATCACTCGAATATCCATGGTTATGGCTTTCCCTCAAACGCCAGTTTTACCCGTTTGAAAGATGTGACCTTAAGTTATACAATGCCGCAACAGCTTGTCGAAAAGATTGGTGTACAAGGCTTAACTGTGTATGCTAGTGGTCGCAACTTGTATACATGGACCAATTGGCTAGGTTGGGATCCGGAAGCTCGGGATATCACGCGTGGATCTGACAATGATGATATTAACTATCCAATGGTGAGAACTTATGTTTTAGGTTTTAACCTTACTTTTTAACGATCCTCTACCATTTTTCAAAATCAATTCTATACACATGAAAAAGACGATAAACAATTATACCACCTTATTATCCATGTTGGCTTTGTTGTCCGTAGGAGCCAGCTCTTGTGGCAAAGGCTATTTGGACGAGAAACCGTATTCAAGTTACGATGCAACGAATGTTGATCCGACGACAGTGGAGAACAGGTTGTTGGGATTACATCTCAACTTTGCCCAACTTTGGGGATATAGTGGAAGACAAGGATTTCTTTCTTGTTGGCAGATCGGTACGGATATTACGAGTGNNGAAAACCCGTTTTATCAATATGCTGACCTGAATTCAGAAAATGGCGGTGTAGGCTTTTTATGGGAAAAATGTTATGCATTTATTAATAATGCAAACCTTGTGATTGACGGCGTGGGCGAAAGTAATGCGAAAGCTTCTGCCGAAGCAAGATTTTTCCGAGCTTATGCCTACAATATGCTGGTTACGCTTTGGGGCGATGTGCCTTTGCTGACGAGTTCGATCAAGGTGCCTACATTTAATTATACACGGACTCCTGTAGCCGAAATTGACCAAGTCATTGCCGATGATTTGAACTATGCGGTTAAAGAGCTTCCTGATCTCGGGAAAGCCAGTACACCAAGCCGTATTAATAAAGATATGGCAAGACAGCTCGCCGCGGAGGCTTTTTTACGTATAGGCATGCGTGATGGAAGCTATTTCGCTAAGGCAGAAGCAATGGCAACGGCTATTATCGACGGTGGTAATTATAAATTAATCGAAGCACGTTATGGAAAATATTTGTCCGAAGGTGGCGATTATTTTAGAGATATGTTTCGACAAGGTAATATGCGTCGTGGACAAGGAAATACTGAGGCAATTTGGACTTTTGAAGCTGAGCTTAATCGAGAAGTAAATGGTGGTACCATTGATAACCCCCAACACCGAAGAATATGGCAGCCTGCCTATCACAAATGGGATGGTATGATCAATGCTGATTCGCTTGGCGGAAGAGGAAATGGCCGTTTAAGGTTAAGTAATTTTATGAAGTATACGGTATGGAAAGATCTCAAGGGTGATATCCGCAATAGTAACTTTAACATTCGACGGACGACGAATTATAACCGTCCAAATTTCAGTGCGGAAATTGGTGTCGATGCGGATGGATATCGGGTAGCAAAAGGTGCGGGAACTAAAAATATCGTTATCAAAACAGGGGATAAAGTCATTCCTTTCCGTACCGATAGTTTAGAAGTTTGGTATCCTTTTCCAACGAAATGGGGCGGTTATGATCCATTAGATGATTTTGGTTATGCGCTTGTAAAAGATTGGCCTATCATGAGATTTGGAGAAACTTATTTGCTGCGGGCTGAGGCTCGTTTGCGTCAAGGAAACGCAGCAGGTGCGGCAGAGGACATCA
The DNA here is from genome assembly GCA_002454415.1 of Sphingobacterium sp. UBA6711. Taxonomy (GTDB): domain Bacteria; phylum Bacteroidota; class Bacteroidia; order Sphingobacteriales; family Sphingobacteriaceae; genus Sphingobacterium. The sequence continues at coordinate 58,268 of DKIT01000074.1, read as the reverse complement.
ATAAGCTGCGGGATCGCTCATTCAAAGTTGTGCGTGCCGAGTCGGGGGATAGTCAATTGGGGAAAGTCGTTGCGAGTCAAATAACAATTGATTTTATTCTTGATGAACGCGCTCGAGAGCTGATTTCAGAGGAAAATCGTCGGATGACTTTAGTTAGGATGAATAAATTGAAGGAACGTATTTTGCGTAATGGTGATACAGGACCAGCAAATAAGATAACAACTGGCTTTCAGGATTACAACGGCTTATTGCCAATCCCGTTAGCAGAGATTCAACTAAATAATAAAGACGGTGATAACCTCAAGCAGAATCCAGGTTATAAATAGCATTTCTTTCCATGACAGGGAAGCTGATCGGTAGTTGAGTCAGTTTATTTTGAGGCAATGGACTTATTCTGGGGATAAGTCCATTGTCGTTTTTGGGAGAAATGTTATTTTCGTATAAACGAACGAAATATGAGCATAGCATTGCTACTAAATAGGGCCAGGGCCGAAGAGTGGAAAGTCGAAATCAATAGGCATTTACCTGAAATAAAAGTGGAGATCTTTCCTGAAATCGAAAATTATGAGGAGGTCGAATTTGCGCTTTGTTGGAAACCTGAGGCAGATTATTTCACTTATTTTCCCAATCTAAAAGTTATACAGTCTGGGGGTGCCGGAATAGATCACCTCTTTCCCAACGATATTCCGTCGCATCTCCATATTTGTAGGATTATTGATCCCATGTTGAAAAGCGATATGTTTGAGCATGTGTTGACTTGTGTGATGCATTCGATGAAGAAGTTTTCGACGTATATTGAAGAAAAAGAAAATAAAGATTGGCGCCCCCTGTTGTACAAATCAATTGGAGAAACCCAGGTAACTATTTTGGGTTTAGGCGAAATTGGCGGTTACGTGGCAGAACGTCTAGTTCAATTGGGGTTCAACGTAAATGGATGGTCCAATTCGCCTAAAAATCTACAGGGAGTAAGCTCGTTTACCGGAATTGAAGGACTTAGCGCTGCCATTGAAGATACGGATTTTATTGTTAATATTTTGCCATTGACTGATGCGACAAAAGGAATTTTAAATTGTTGTCTGTTCGATATGTGTCCAAAAGAGACTGTACTCGTGAACGTTGGCCGTGGTGAACATCTCGTGGAAAATGATTTGTTGGATGCAATTGCGGAGAAAAAAATTGCCGAAGCTTATCTGGATGTATTTCATCAAGAGCCATTACCGCAAAGTCATCCATTTTGGGATTGCCCATCTATTGTGATAACCCCGCATGTTGCGAGTAGAACAAATATAGGTTCATCCGTCCTCCAGGTCGTGGATAATTATCGCAGGATGGCTGAGGGGCGACCTTTGCGCAATGAAGTTTCCTTGGAAAAAGGCTACTAGAAATTTGAGCTATTGGAAAGTTTTGTGGTAGAAAGTTTGAACAGTATTTTGTTGGATAGGCTTGGGAACTGATTTCTCATAAATTTATAGGCAAATGGATTTTATTTTTTAGATTTATATAGTCAATTATCCTTGCATTATTAACAATTTATGAACGTACAAGTATCTACAAACTTTAGAAAACATGCGCGAAAAACAATTTTTTCTATTGTCGTTTTTGCGGTTAGCTATGTTGCTCTTTTACTCTTGTCAATAGGTATTACAGTTGGCTTTACCTTATTGGGGGTATTGATTTTTGCTGCTAAACCCATGTTTTTAACGGCAGTATTATGTTTGGGACTATTCGCTTCGGGCCTGACTATACTGTTCTTTTTATTGAAATTTGTATTTGCGTCGACCAAAGTTGATACGGGGCATCTTACGCAGATATATGAACAGGACGAGCCGCAATTATTTGCACTGATTCATGAAGTGGTAAATGAGGTTGACACCAGTTTTCCTAAGAAAGTTTTTCTGTCGCATGATGTGAATGCATCGGTATTCTATGACTCCAGTTTTTGGAGTATGTTTTTGCCTATTCGAAAAAACCTGCAGATTGGTGTGGGAATGGTCAATGCGGTTACGCAACAGGAATTAAAGGCTATTCTTGCGCATGAGTTTGGACACTTTTCACAAAGAAGCATGAAAGTTGGGAGTTATGTCTACCATGTCAATCAGATTATTTACAATATGCTCTATAAGAATGAATCGCTTGATAATATGTTTGAAAAATGGGGGAACATCAGTGGATACTCCGCCATCTTTATTGGCATATCGGTTTTTATTATTCAACAGATTCAGCATATTTTGAAGCATCTTTATGAATATGTAAATCTCAATTATTTGGCATTATCTAGAGAAATGGAATTCCATGCAGATGAAATTGCCGCACATGTTGCTGGTTCCCAGGCTTTGGCTGATTCACTTCTGCGATTGAGTTTTGCAAATCATGCACTCAATAATGTGCTTACGTTCTATGATAGCAAATTTTCTGAAAATATACGTAGTCGTAATATTTATCCCGAACATCGCAGTGTCATGCTCTTGTTTGCCGAACGGAATAGATATCAAATGCGGAATGGTTTTCCCCAGATCGAATTAGCGACATTAAAAAGATATGATAAGTCGAAGTTAAATCTTGAAGATCAATGGTCGTCTCACCCATCGGATGAAGATCGTGTAAAGGCATTACAGCAACTTAATATTACCAAGCAGGAAATCAACAATGCCCCTGCCATTGAACTACTTGCTAATCGTGCCGCGGTAGCAAACCAAATTTCCGACAAGTTATTTGCGCAGGTAAAATATGAAAAGCCCCCTTTGTCGTTGGAAATAGCATCGTTCAACGANNGATTTTGAAAATCGGATGAACAAATACGCTCTCGATCAACGATTCAATGATTTCTATGATTTCAATCATCCGATAAAGAAAGGAGAAACGCCCATTTTTCAGGTACAGCCCAAGCCGACTTTTGATGAATTATTTGCCGATAATAGGGTCGATATACTGTATGAGCTCAATAGCCTGAAAAATGACAAATACGTCGTTGAGGCAATCAGTAAAGGAGAAACAAAACTAAAGTCCTTTGACTATGACGGCCTAAAATACCGACCTGAAGATGCCAGCGAATTGCTCCAAAAGATTGAAGACAATATTATCGCGACTGAGCTTAAAATTACCGATTATAACCAGCAGATTCATTTTTATTTTGCGCGTTTAGCTGAGGAGCAAGGCCAGATTAAAGAGTTTGAACGTCGCTACTATGATTTTGCGTTTTTTGATAAAAATTATGAAGAAACACAAGCGCTTTATACGGATATGACGGAGAACACCCGCTTTGTATTTCAGACTTTGCCCTTTGCTGATATCGAAGCAAAATTGAGCGATCTTAAAAGAAGGGAAAGCGAGTTTAAGAAAAAGCTTGAACTGCTTTTAGGCTTGCCAGATAGTAAAAAGGATTTGGAAGAAAGTTTAATCCGCTCTTTGGATACTTATGTCAGCCGTGATTTGGTATATTTTAATGTCGATCATTATAATGAGGATCATCTGCAGATCCTCTTCGATGCCATATCAGTCTATAAAAAGCTTTTGGATGATCAGCATTTCATGAAGAAAAAGCATTATTTGGATTTTATGCTAACCCTTGAAGAGGGTAAATGGCAGCGGGATGATCTATCGTGATTACCCGCTGAGATTGATGGTTGGCCCATTCCAAGGCCTTTTTTTCAGCATAATCCCCATCTAATTTTTTAGAAGATCTTCCTTTGTCGATAGATTTGTGGGTACATATCCTCCCTTTGCGAAATCAAGTTCCGAGGTCTTTAAAATCGTATTTGGCCATTCAAAAACTTCCACGCGATGTATGCTAAGGGCTTGATGTGAGAGCTAGCTGTCAGAAGCCGCGACATGAACGTATTAATTGAACGTTTTGCTCTATCTGGGACAGCTGTGTCTTGCGATTGGATCGGATTGCGAATATGGAGCGAATGCCTGCAAATAATAAAGGCGGGGCGACGAATTGTAAATAAAGAAAAAATGAGTGTCTAGGCTAATTATATTTGGTTGATGATTAATTAAATAAAATTATAACATGACAAATAAAAAGGCAATATTCCTATTTGTAGGAATGGTATTAGTTGCGACAATCGGTATCGGTATATGGGCAAACCGTCTTTTGAGCAATATGGAAGAGNNAAAGAGGACGAGGCAATGACTGAACAATTGTCGGTTCGGATTTTAGATGGATTTAGCGACCATACCGCAATTCAAAAATATCCCGTGCAATTAGCTGCGTTGGATTGGGGAACGAATTGTTTAGTTCTAGAAAATGGTGGTGCTGGAGATCTCGGAGTAACGTATAAATCCAAATGGAATGAAGCACTCGGAACAACAGGTAACTATCCGGGCGATCGGATAAAAGGCGTCGTTCTGCTTGTGATGGATATGAAGGAAAAAGGGGAGTATATTAATAAGATCGGACAAAATACGAAAGCTTATCAAAGAAACTATGTTATCAATTATGTTGATCTTGATAAGAAAGCAATTATTGCCCGTGATACTTTATATGGTGAAGAGCCGCCCTTGGTAAATCGTTCAGCAGGTTCGGGAGCTGGTGATTTCCCTTCAGACTCAGAAGTTGTCAATTCGATTAAAGAACGGTTAAAATTATAATTTTTTTTCCTTGCTTTATGGATTTTGGATATTCTTTGCATCCCTGCTCGAAGCCGACGTGGGGGATGAAAGAAATCTGATACTTGGCTTTAAATAAATTTATCTAATTTTAAATGATTTAGCCAGTATCTCCGATATGAAATTGAAACCAATTCTTGTGAGCTTTTTAGCTTTACTGTATTCCGTGGTCCTTTTTGGACAATCGACGCTCTTGAATGGTCCACGTGGCTCTTCTGAATATCACATTTATAAATTGAGCCCGGAAGTTTTAAGAGCAATTCACTATGAAAAGAAGAAATTCGATGAAACCATGCTCAACGATTTTTTTCTTAAATATAAAGTGGGAACTCCTCAACCGACTTTGCCACCTGGGAATTATGTCCAAGTCAGTGCCCGGGGAAGTGAATTTATCTATCAGGAATTGGTTAGTGATAACCTGTATTGCAAAATTATCCCGGCCGAGGTGTTTGCTATCTGTTTATATGATTCATTGGGAACGATTATAAAAGATGCGCGAATGACAATAGATGGGCATAAGATGCCATTTGATAAGAAATATCAATATTTTAAATCGTCGAACGCAAATACGGATGATGTTGTCCGTATTGAACACAAAGGTGTCTATCATTATTTGAGTGTGGAGCAGAGATGGCCATACCGGGAAAAAGTGTCACTGTGGAAAGGAATAAGAAATAGCTGGCTCAGAACCAAATTTAAGATCAAAAGGATCTTTCGAAAAAAAGAAACGGGACGTACAGAGAGTTTTATGGTTTTTAGTAAACCCATGTATAAACCCAATGAAACCGTAAAATTTAAAGCCTATCTGGAAGAAGACAAATGGAAACCCTATCGGGACTCTGTTGCTGTTCGGCTGACTGGCGGTTATGGATATGCCAAAGATACGGTGTTAACTAAGCTCGCTCCCTATCGCCCCGGAATGTACAACTTTGCCTTTAATCTGAAAGGTCTCGGGCTTATTTTGGATAAAAATTACACTATTTCGTTGGCGTCTATCAAAACCAAAGCGGTATTGCATCAACAAAATTTCCGTTATGAAGATTATGAATTAAAGAGTCTAAGCTTCAGTATGACATCGGAAAAGACGAAATATGCGAAGGGAGACAGCGTGCGGCTCAAACTTAAAGCTCTCAATGAAAATGAAATGCCAATTTATGATGGCAAAGTGGAGCTACGTGTCTTGACAAATCCGCTTTATGCCCCCGACATGAAAGCTAATCAGATTAATTTTATTCCCGACACCTTATGGCAAACGAGTATATCGCTCGCAGATGTGCCTGAAAAGGAAATCGTATTACCCGACTCCATTTTTCCGGCCGCTATTGACCTTAGCTTTCGGGTCATAGCTACGTACTTAAGCTCCGATAACGAGAGAATTGAGCGCAATCTCGATCTTCATGTACTGCGTAGTGAAAAAGAAATTCGTATTGTTGTTAAGGATGGATTGGCAGCGCTCAAGTATTTTGAACGAGGTACTGAAAAACCAATTGAAGCCCACGTGCAGGTGTTGGGAGAACACCATGAAGTCTTGAAAATCGAAAATTTGAGTTTACCTAATCAGATCGCCATTCCTTGGCACGCCAGAGAAATTACTGTCAAGTCCGATGATATTGGCCAAACAGCTTATCTGGAGGATGAACAACAGGCACAACTGAATTATCGATTTTACCGAACGGCTGATTCGGTGATATTGCATGTAAATAATCCTGCTTCGATTCCATTTTGGTATCGTGTTTATCGGGCTAATCGTATCATCGCTTCGGGGTATGATACCAAATTGAATCATGCATTTTTGGAAAGAGGAAAAGATGGATATAGCATGGAGCTAACTTATCTTTTTGGTGGGCGTTCGAAAATTATTCGGGAAGAACTGCCCTATATGGAGAAAAATCTGAATTTGACCGTCAACACGGCGACGACAGTATATCCTGGGCAAAAAGCTGCGGTGGAGCTTTCCGTTACAGATAAGCATGGTAAACCACTTCAAGATGTCGATATTACGGCTTATGGTTTTACATCAAAATTTAGATCAGCTTATGCACCGAATATCCCCATAGGCGGTCTGATGCGAAGAGGGAGAGTAGCTCAAAACCTGAATTTTGAATTGGATGCGGATCATAAAGCTCATCAAGGAGCTTTTCAAAACTGGTCGAAATGGTCGAAGGAAATGCAGTTGGATACCATGGCCTTTTACCGATTCTTATTTCCTAAAGATTACTATCAGGAGTACCTACCTATTGACGCTGTAAAGAGCCAGATCTCCCCCTATGTTGTTGTAAATGGTGTTGTACAGGGGGTCCATCTGCTATGGATAGACGGCATACTGACTTACGCGAGACAAGGTCAGCAAATTGATAACAATGTTTTTGAAGTTAATCCTGGACAGCATGATTTTCGATTCAGAACCAAGGATAGCGATATCATTGTAAAGGGATACCATATTGAAAAAGGGAAAAAAATAATTGTATCTTTCAATGCATCAAAAGATACGATTGGTTTTACCTATCCCGATAAAACATATAGTAAAGGCCAGATTTTGGTTCACCGATTGCCGAAACAGGAACGTGGTAAGCTGTATGATACCGAGGTGAACGAATTGAAGCGCCAGTTGATTACAGTAGCCAATAATTTTGGAGCTTGGCAACTGCCTAATAATAATACGCTCATTGAGCGACCGGCTTATATCCAAACAGCCGGGGATCTTTATTACTTAAATCCTGAAAAGAGAACCGTTTACGATAGTCGTTTACGGACACAAGTCCCCGTGTCTGCGTTGGTGGGACCATTTCCACGGACGGAGTTCTATAATGGCTTGTCCAAAGTAGCAACGCTCATGGTTGATACGGCAAAGATTGGTCGTTTTGAAATTGAGGGCGGCTATCAGTATACTCTTTATAAGGATTATCAAAAGCAAAAAAGCTGGGATGGCAATCTTATCCGGACGGATCTGTACGATTTTACACCGAATCTAGATTTCACAGCAAAAGTATTGTCCCTATCGGATATCAAAGCAAATGTTGAAAATAATTTCAGAGAGACNNTCGCGGTGAAGAAAGTGTCCAACGATCCTGTTTATAAGCTGAATTTAACGTTGGGAAATGATGCTGAACACAAAGGCATTCGACCTACATTGATCTTTGTTGAGCCGACGAATGTTGAGGACAGAATGTATTTTCGACTGTACTACGGTGGACAACGTAATTTTTTGGATCTTCCTGTTGGGGATATTACATTACATATTGTGAAAGATGATTCTACCGCTTTTAGTTTGCCGGTCAAGCTAAATACAAGTGGAACGAATTATCTTCGATTAGACTCGGTTCGGTGGAATCATGCATCCCAAGCCGCAAAGTTAGCCTATAAACTTGTACGCGATGAAATTATTGTCCGTACGGTCGAAAATCCTTTAGGGGATTCTATTCAACAAGGGCAGGAGCCGGATCTGCGTATCCTAAAAATTGATAGGCAAGACTTTAGCGCGAAGAGAAAAGATAACAGGGCGGTTCGGATCTTGGTTTATGATGGTGATACGCCATTAATAGGGGCTAAAGTGAGTGATTCAGATACCAAAAAACAATATTTCACAAGCTTTGATGGTAGTTTGGAACTTGTGCTTTCTGAGGGCCGAACTGGTAGCCTGGAAATTGTTGCTTTAGGCTATGAGACATCGAAGATTAAAGTTTCTAGTGGAAATGATTATTTTGTTGAATTAAAGCCTTCGGAAAGTCTATTGGAAGAAGTGGTCGTCGTGGGGTATGGCGTGCAAAAAAGACAATCATTGACTGCGTCAGTGAAATCAATCCATACGAGGATGGATGGGGTGACTACTACTATGCTACAGGGAGCGGTAGCAGGGATTCGTATTCGTGGAACCAGTTCAGCCCCCGATGAAAAACCATTAATTTTAGTGGATGGTGTCCCCTTTGAAGGTGATATTTCAAGCATCGATCCATCGATTATTTCATCATTGAATGTGATTAAAGACCAATCTATGCTTGCCTTATACGGTGCAAGGGCTGCCAATGGTGTGGTGATGGTTCAGATGAAAGCTGGAGCTACCGTGGCATCGAAAGGTTCTGTGGATATGCCTTATTTGGAATCAGGAAATAGCATGCGCGTGAACTTCCATGATGATGCCTTTTGGCAACCGAAACTGACAACAGATGCTGCAGGTAAAGCGAGTTTTGAAGCGATATACCCTGACGATATTACGAATTGGCGAACATTTTTTATTGCTAAAGGATCGAAAAATTTTACCGATACCAAAGAGGTCAATGTCAAGTCCTTTAAGGCCGTTTCTGCACATTTGTTGACCCCTCGCTTTGCCATCAGAGGCGATCAGTTTACAGCCATGGGTAGAATTGTTAATTATCTTAACGACAGTTTGTTGGTGTCTCGAACAATACACAATGGTGCGACATCTCAGGAAGCGGAATTGAAGATTGCCAAGTCCTATCGGGATCCTATATCGGTCATCGCTTATCAGGGGGACAGCGTCCAACTCGCTTATTCGATAGGTTTGTCGAATGGATATTTTGATGGTGAAAAACGTTCTGTTCCGATTTTCGAAAAGGGGCTTAAACAACATGAAGGAGATTTTAAAGTACTCAACGGTACCGCGGAGTATGTACTGAAAACTTCTCCGGCGCTAGGCGAAATCACCTTGCATGCGGAAGCAAATTCACTGGAATTTGTGCAACGCGAAATAGAATCGATTGATCGCTACAGCTATTTATGTAATGAGCAGATGGCTTCCAAATTGAGCGCACTGCTCTCCAAAAAAGAGCTGATGAAATTAACCGGAAAGCCTTTTATGGAGGACAAGAAAATAAAGGATCTCCTGAAAGAGTTACAGAAAAACAAAAATTCGAATCAGGGTTGGGGCTGGTGGAACAGGAGTGAAACCGTAGCGTGGATCAGTAACTATGTGATTGAGGTACTGTTGGATGCTCGGGAAGCGGGATATGAGGTTCAGATCGATACGGAGATCTATGCGGATCGCGAAAAGACCATGTTGAAAAGTAGCTTGGCTTCGCTGGATCTTCTATTGGATAAAGATAAGCTATATGGGGCCAAAGAAAATTTGTTTAACTCGCTGATGTTCCTGGTCCGGTTGGATCCTAAAACGGATTACAAAGATTATTTCTTCCAGATCGATACAAAACTGAAAAGTAAAACGATCAAGGATAAATTGTTGAAGTATCTATTGATTTCTAAACTAGGTATTGCCGATGAACATGCTGCTGATACGGTACTTAAATATGCTTCAAATACTCTTTTGGGTGGACTCTATTGGACTTCGGCAACTCCTACGAATCAAGAGGGAAGACTTTTTATGCGACCTACGGAAACCAATACCGAGAATACATTATTAGCTTATCATCTCCTCAAATCAATTGGGGGCCATGAATCGGAATTGGAGAATATCCGGAATTACTTTTTTGCACAGCGTCAAGATAATCAATGGAGTAATATTTATGAATCGTCCCGTATTATACGGCGTATTTTACCCGATTTATTGGATGAGGGGAAATCCTTCCAGCCCCCCGTTGTGGTGGTTAATGGAAAACGTATTACCACATTTCCTTATACCGAAGCCTTTAAGCCCGATGAACAGATCAAGGTCAGGAAAGAGGGGACAGGGCCAGCTTTTGTGACAGCCTATCAAAATTTTTGGAATCCTAATCCTACCATAGAAAAAGAAAAGGGATTGTCAATTGAGACTCGCTTCAAAGACAATGGGGCAACAATAGCGACGCTTAAAGAAGGAAAGCCTATAAAACTCGAGGCCAAAGTAACCTTGGCTGGCGAAGCTGAATATGTGCAGATTGAAGTTCCGATACCGGCAGGATGTTCTTATGAAAGTAAAGCCAATGGATATTATGGCAAGGAAGTTCACCGCGAGCATTTTAAAGATCGTGTTGTTATCTTCTGCAGTAAACTGGGCAAAGGAACACATACCTTTGAAATAGAACTCTTGCCACGATATACAGGAATATATACAGTCAATCCAGCGAAAGCCGAATTGATGTATTTTCCAACATTCTATGGTAACGAGAAAATGAAAACAGTGGTAGTGGAGTAATTGCTTGTATCATATTTGAACAGATACGGTAGGGAAAGGCGTTGTAATATTGACTAAAAAATAGGGCTGTCCAAAAAGGTTGGACAGCCCAAAACATATAAAACTAAAATTAAAGGTGTATTCTTAATGATCCCATCCTCCACCTAGGGATCGATATATTGCTACGCTTGCTTTGAGCTGGTTGACTTTCTTTTCAACGAGTTCAAATTTGGATTCTAAGGCATCACGTTGGGTCAGCAGAACCTCCATGTAATCTGCGCGGGCATATTTAAAGAGGTCGTTAGAGATACCAATGGACTCATTGAGCGCATCCACTTCAAGNNTTGCAACCTCAATATAAGCGCCCAATATTGTTTGCTCATAATGGTAGACCGCCTGTACTTGCCTTGCATTGGCATTATAATAGGCGGCTTTGATTGCTCTTTTGTTGATCAATGGAGCCGTAAGTTCTCCAACCAGGGAAGACAAAAATGCTTCCGGTTTAATCAGATACGTCGGGTCAAAAGCTTGAAAACCTACTCCTGCTGCAATATCTAAGGAAGGATAGAAACGGGCTTTGGCCGATTTGATATCCAGTTTGGATGCTGCAAGCTCATATTCGGCTTGTTTGATATCGGGTCTGTTTTCGAGGAGATCAGCAGGTATGCCAGCGTAAACTGTTTGGGGAACAAGCTTGTCGAAGGAGTCTTGATCCCTTTGCACAGGTTGCGGGAATCTTCCCACGAGATAGTTTATTTTGTTTTCTGTCTCGGTGATCTTTTGCTTGATGTCATATTGCATGCCTTGTGTTTTCAAAATCTGAGCTTCGAATCTTTTGACGGCAAGTTTGTTGGACCTTGCATTTTTCTTCAGGTCATTGACAACAACCAAGGCGTCGTTTTGAATCTTCACATTCTCGTTGATCACCAGTAGCTCATTGTCTAGGGCAAGCAGTTCATAATAAGAATCCGCGATTTCAGAGATCAGGTTTGTTACCATAAAGTTTTTACCTTCCACACTGGCAAAATACCGTTGTAACTGCGCTTTGGTGGCATTGTGGAGTTTGCCCCAGATGTCAGTTTCCCATTGTGCCTGCAGGCCAACTCCAAAATCAAACAATGGTTCGGGCATTTCTCTTCCTGGTACGATTTCGGTATTCTTCTCCATGGCGCCAATATTGGTGTACCGGCTCACTTTGTCTACTCCTGCACCTACTTTTACACCGACGCTAGGTAGATATTCACCTTTTTTTGCACTTACCTCATTCTTGGCCATTTCGATTTCCTGAAGCATAATATGCAATTCCTGATTATTTGCAAGTGCCTGCGTGATCAATGTCTGCAGGTTGGGATCATTGAAGTAGCTGTTCCATTTGATCTTTCCTGTATTCGTGGAGTCGCTGTCGGCATTAGCATATTTTTCCGGTACGGCTCTATTCTCGACCCGTTGTTTTATTTCCAGTGGTTTGCAGGCCGCAAGACTAAGCAGAAAAAGTGCGAAACCTGTATAGTGATAAAATCTATTCTTATTCATAATGTATCATGTCTTCGCTTAAAGGTGAATCGTCTTCGGCTTGGATCATTCTTCTTCCGTCAGCCAATTTTGCAAAAATATAGTAGAGTCCCGGGATGACGATAACGCCAAAGATTGTTCCGACCAGCATTCCGCCCAAGGCTGAGGCGCCTATGGTATGGTTTCCGATAGCTCCGGCGCCACTGGCAAAAACAAGTGGTATAAGCCCTGCAATAAAGGCGAATGAAGTCATCAGAATCGGTCTAAAACGAGCCCTTGAGCCCTCTATAGCTGCATCTAGTATGCTATCTCCAGCCTGACGTCTTTTGACGGCAAATTCTACAATAAGTACTGCATTTTTACCCAATAAGCCGATAATCATAATAAGTCCGACTTGTGCATAGATATCGTTTTCGAGCCCCATGGCTTTCAACAATAGGAATGATCCAAATACTCCGACCGGGAGCGACAGTAGCACCGCAAAAGGGATGATAAAGCTTTCGTATTGTGCTGCCAATACGAGGTATACGAAGACCAATACCACAAGAAAAACGTAAATAGCTTCGTTACCACGTTGGGCTTCATCATAGGAAAGACCTTCCCAAGCTACTTTATACCCATGTGGCAAAGTTTTAAGTGCCGTTTCGTTGATCGCCTGAATGGCATCCGCTGTTGTATAGCCGTTGGCCGGAAGACCGCGGATGGCGGCAGAATTGTACATGTTGTAACGTGTAATCTCATTCGGTCCCTGTGTTTTTTTCAGCGTCATAAATGCTGAATACGGTACCATTTGATCATGATCATTTTTAACATAGAGATTCATAATATCCGAGGGCAGTCTTCGGAATTCCGGTGATGATTGTACGTAAACCTTGAAGAATTGACCAAAACGGATAAAGCCTTGCTCATAGGTACTCCCGATAAGGATATTGAGATTATCCATTGCTTTGCCAATGGAGACTCCTTTTTGCATAGCCGCATTATTGTCAAAAACCAATTCATATTGTGGGTAATTGGCGGCGAAGAACGTAAATACTCCGGTCAGCTCTTTGCGTTTTTTGAGATCGGCAATAAAAGCTTTGTTGACTTTATCGAAATCTTGATAGTCTGTCGTTCTATTGAGGTCTAGCAAGCGCATAGAGAAACCACCGGAAGATCCGAAGCCAGGAACAGCAGGCGGTTCAAAAAACTCAACCGTTGCACCCAGGTTTTTTGATTTTTCTTCCAATTCTTCCATGATTTCCTTCACAGCGTGTTCTCGTTCACCCCAGGTTTTGAGGTTGATAAGACATGTCCCGGCATTAGAACCACGTCCTTCAGTCATAATTTCATATCCTGCAAGAGACGATACAGATTCTACACCATCTACAGCTTGACAGATCTTCTGTAGCTCTCGGGACAGCTTATTAGTTTGTTCCAATGTTGATCCAGGAGGCGTTTGAATGATCGCGTATATGGTGCCTTGATCTTCACTAGGTATAAAACCTCCCGGTAGCGTTTGGTTGATGATGAAAATCCCGACGCAGAAGGCGATTAAAATACCCCAAGTGATAACTCTGCGACTAGCTATTTTTCGGAGAAAAGAAGCGTAAGAGCCCGTTACCCGATCAAAGGTGCGGTTAAAGGCGTCGAGTGATTTGGTGAAAATATTTGATTTTTTAGGCTTCCCATGGTTATTCTTGAGCAGCATTGCTGCAAGAACCGGCGTCAGCGTAAGCGCTACAATAGCAGAAATTACAATCGAGCTGGCCATGGTAATAGAAAACTGACGGTAAAATGTGCCGACAGGCCCCGTCATAAACGAAATGGGAATGAATACAGCCACCATGACAGCTGTGATAGCGATAATAGCACCTGCAATCTCGGCCATCACTTCTTTAACGGCATTATAGGGCGAAATCGCACTCTCTTCCATTTTGGCATGTACCGCTTCAATCACGACAATCGCATTATCGACCACAATACCGATGGCAAGCACCAAGGCGAAAAGTGTGACCAAGTTAATCGACATGCCGAACCATTGGATGACAAAGAACGTACCGATCAAGGATACAGGTACGGCAATGATTGGGATCAGTGTTGAACGCCAATCGCCCAGGAAGATAAATACGACAATGGCGACCAAGATAAAGGCATCCCGTAAGGTATGCATCACCTGTTCGATAGAGGCGTCTAGAAACTGGGAGACGTCGTAGCTGATCTTATAGTCTATCCCTGGAGGGAAGTTTTCTTTCATCTCAGCAAGTTTTGCTTTTACATCTTTGATGACATCATTGGCATTACTACCATAGTTCTGTTTTAATACAATTGATGCTGAGGGATGTCCGTCGAGATTGGAGTATATATCAAAAAATTCACTGCCCAATTCAACTTTTGCTACGTCTTTCAATTTGATATTTTCACCTTCACCGTTTGCTCGAATGATAATGTTCTCATATTCTTCGGGTTTATTATATTGACCTTTATAAGTCAATACGTATTCCAGTGATTGTGCAGCTATACCCGAGCTTTGTCCTAAACGACCGGGGCGGCCAATAATGCTTTGCTCACCAATAGCTTTCATCACTTCATCGACAGACAGGCTATATGCACGCATGCGATCGGGATTTAACCAAACGCGCATGGCATATCTCCGGCTACCCAGGATTTGGGATTTGGCAATACCATGAATACGATTTATTTCGGGAATGATGTTTACGGTCGCATAGTTATAGAGGAACTTTTCATCCATGCTTTTATTGGTGCTGTACAGATTGACATACATCAACATACTAGGCTGAATTGGATTTACGATGACCCCTTCTTTTTGTACAAGTTCGGGGAGTAGGGGCATGACCTGATCTACTCTGGTCTTCACCAATACCACGGCATCGTTGGGGTCAGTTCCAGGATCAAAGACAACGTTTACGGTGGCTTCACCGGCGCTGGTGGCATCGGTAGCAATGTAACGCATTCCCTGTACCCCATTGATCGCATTTTCTAACGTAATCAGTGAGGACTTTACGAGAACATCAGCACTTGCACCAGGGTAGGCTATGGAAACGGCTACGGTGGTTGGTGCGATTTTTGGAAATTGTTCGGTAGGCAGTTGTTTTATAGCGAGCCCACCAATAAATAGGATAACAACCGATATGACAATGGCAAATACCGGCCGATGTATTACTTTTTTAAACATAGTGCTGCTTTTTAATTATTCTGCATATAAATCTAAGTTTGACATTACTTTTTCGGGGCTTTGGTACTTTGATTCAATTGTTTGATTCTCTTGCACCATACGAAGTCCATTCAGCAGAATCTTTTCGTCTTTGCTCAACCCAGAAGAAACAACATAGATATGTGGCAGTTCGGCAGCAACCGTTATTTCTCTTGCTTTTACTTTGTTATCTTTTGTGATGACATATACATATTTCTTTTCAAGCTCTTCAAATGTCGCTTTCTGCGGTATCATAAGAGCGTTGGTATAGGGCGAGGTGATAACAATGTTTCCTGTTTCCCCATACCGTAGTAGGCCCTTGGGATTGGGAAAGGTTGCTCTGTAGGCAATATTTCCTGTTTCATTGTTGAAGTCTGATTCAATTGTTTCAACAATGCCCTCTTGACCAAATTCCTTGCCGTTAGCCATGTTTAAGCGAACATGCATGGGACTATTGTCCTTCTTGGTTTCCATTTGATTAAGGTATTCCACTTCAGGGACATTGAAGTATACCCACATTTTGCTATTATCGGAAAGTTCTGTAATTAACTCACCCTCATCAACAAGACTACCTTTACGTACATGTAGTTTACCCATGATTCCTGAGAAAGGGGCTACAATATCTGTAAATTTGAGATGTGTATTCATGGAGGCGAGTTCAGCTTTGGCTTTTTCATACTTAGCCTTGGCCATTTCTGTTTCCTGGGGAGCTACAATATCTTTTTCGGAAAGATTTTTGGTATTCTGATATTCGATTTCCGCATATTTGACCTCTGCCTTTGCGCGATTGACGTCGGATTCATAGAGGTTGGGCATGATTTTAAAGAGGGGTTGTCCTTTTTGTACAAACTGACCTTCGTCGACAAATATGGATTGGATGTAGCCCTTCTCCTGTGCACGCAGTTCAATATGGTTGATAGAACGGATTTGGGCAACATAATCTTTATTGACGATTGTATCTTTGACTAAAGGACTGGTAACATTGAAAACTGCTGCTTCTTTCTTTTCTTTTTTCTCTGATTGACAGCTGGTTGATAGCACAATAAAACACAGGCTTATATACATGAAGCTTTTCATGACCATGATAATAGTTTATTAAATAATTTTCTAAAAATTGAACAATAGTGTGACCTGCTTCCAAGTTAGATCGGAAGACATTTTTGAAGTCTTTTTAAGAAATTAGTTGATAATCACAGCCTGAAGACACTGTAATGAATATAGAGGGCGTTTTTTCCTGTGGTAAGCTGGTTGGAATTTGCAAGCGAAATCGCTGTGCGTGTATTGTGGAACTGTGGATGGATGTAGGAGATTAGATTTCCAAAATGATCTTCCGCCAGTATGAATAAACTGGATTCATTGGAATCATTTCCTGTGTCATCGTTTTCGTTATCGTTCTCCGGAAAATAAGCTTTGAGTTTCTCATGAGCAGGACGTTTACTTTTATGAATAACGTCGGTGTCCTGGCTCTCATTTTTCACCTGCCTGTCGAAGTGTTTGACCGCATGGAGATGTGAAGGCGAAGGGTAATTTGAGGTTGATGTGTAATACCAGCCAAAACTAACGAGTATCGCACATAATAAGCCAAACAAATATTGATGAAATCTTCCTTGCATCCTTGAAGCAAATGTAATTAAACTTTAAAAATGATACAAGCTATTTTGCTATGAAAATTTTAAAGTTTATATGATATCGTTACAATGTAATTAATACTATGGCGGATAGGGATGGGAATATGACCGGATGCGCAATGAAAAAATCAAAGGCAGAGCTGCTCTCATCCCTTAGTGAAAAAAAAGCCTATCTTTTTAGTAGTTTATTTTGGTTTTTATTTTTTTGATGCGTATATTTGCCCTATCATAATTTAGGTTTATAATTGGTTATTTAAGGTTTTCATTCTCCCCGTTTGAAAACCTTTTTTTTTGAGCACCCTGTTTTTATTGCCGCTAAAAAACCTTCTACTCTTTTCGTTGTTACTATAGTAATGGTCCGCGCTAGTTAATCTGCAATACATTTATGAACAAGACAATTCTCGTACTCACCGATTTTTCCGAAAACTCATGGACAGCTATTACATATGCAGCAAATTTGGCTAAAAAATTTAATTGGACAGTGCAGCTCCTTCATACTTATACGATCACAATCAAAGACAGTGTTAGTGCGAAGATGGAGCTTAGTGCATTATCTGCGCAACGAGATGAAGCGGAGCGGATGGTCAAGGATTGGCAGACACGTGTCCACAACGAATATCAGGCTATCAGCTGTGAAACTTTATGTCTGTCCGGTGATTTAGAAAGTACGGTACTAAATTTACTACAGGAAAAGGAATATAGCTTTATCGTCATGGGTGCTAAAGGTAAAGGTATGATTCAGAAAGCGCTGTTGGGAAGCAATACTTTTGCCTTGATAAAAAATAGTCCAATAGGTGTGTTGGCTGTGCCGATTACTTTCCAAAAATTCAAGTTGGAAAACGTGGGCTTACTGAGCAATTTCAAAGCATCTGAATATGAGTTGCTCAACAGTTTTACTGCACGAATTCCGATAAAATTTAATCTGAGTCTTTTGCATGTAACGCAAAAGTATATTTCTCCAAAACAAGAAGATATTGAAAACTGGAAAGAAGAATTGGCAAACAAATTTTCGTTCAATAAAATTGATTATGTGGAGAAGAATGCCGTAAACAGGTTGGATTACAATATGCCGATTCCACGTTGTATAGACTATATGGTTGAAATTGAATCTATTGATCTTTTACTGGCCTCCTACAATCCCAAAAGTTTTTTCAGAAGTATATTCTCCCGTAATCTTACAAAAGCAATTTATCGTAATTTGACAGTGCCTACTTTTTTTCTACGCAGCTAGTAAGCGCACGGAGAATGGATTACGCGATAAATATCAATTTTCGCAGGGTATCTTCATGGTAGGTTAAATTTTGGCAGCATCTTTGTGTCTCGTCGGTATAATACATGAGGTATAGATAATAAAACATATGAGAATAATACTGAAAACCCTTCCATTTGTGCTATTTAGTTTCGTCCTTTTGGTTGGATGCAACAATAGTCAACAGATCAAGATGATTGATAAAGACGGAAATACTCATTTGTTAACGAGGGAAGGTGATCGAAAGAGCGAACTGGGGCTGCAGCGGATCATTGCGCGTGGTAATGATACGGTGATAACAATAGATGGCGCTGGTCGCAAAATGATATGGACGGCTTCGGATGTGACAAATATAGATACAACTAAGATTCAATATTATCTTAAAAAGCGAAATGGAAGCAGTGTTCACATTTATACGCCCATAGATGTAAATCAAAATTTTATTGATACTGAGGATAGTCAAAATGTTTTGTCGGATCCTTATGATAATACAGATAAGAAAAAGTCCCTACTGTAAATGACCCTATGAAAAAGCATAATTGGGAATAAAAAAGAAATCCTAGCAAGTAAAATTGCTAGGATTTCTTTTTAGGAACTTTAGCCCCTTCTTTTCTAGCCTCGGATAGGCCGATGGCAATTGCCTGTTTTTTGGAAGTGACCTTTTTCCCACTACCGGATTTTAACTTTCCTTCCTTCATCTCGTGCATCGTCTTTTCAACTTTTTCCGATGCTTTTTCCGAATACTTTGCCATAATACTGTTGGATTATAGTATGTTATTTAAATATTTATCGGAGAAAGAACAGCCGATTAAGCGGAATCGTTTGAAAATTATCTTGTTAATTCAGATCGTGACCAGCTCGAATTACGGCCTGGTTAGCAGTTTTTATGCGATCCAATACCATCTTTTGAATTTTGCGATCATAAGTCAATAAACCATTGATTTCATGTTCGACATCAGTTGTCTGCGTATAAATGGCAACGCTCAATCCTTTATATCTGACTAATTGCTCTACATTGTCCATCAAGAAGATATAACGGTCTGTGAGGGCATCGATTGTGGGTTCATAAGCGTAGGCATTGTTTTCTACAGGCCACATATGACCACGGACAAATAAACCGACGCCACCAAACTCACCAAGAGAAGCTGCTCGTTTTTGATCGGGCTCAGAGGCTCCCGTTGGTCCAACATAGATGTGCGTATCGACAAAATCTCCATTTCCTGGATCTCCATAAGCTTTTTGGTAAGAAGGATTGTTATTAAAACCAGAATTTCCGTTTACTAATCTAGAGGGGTCATATTGCTTCGTCCAATTTGTAATATTTTTGACGTCGAATGCGCCCCAATTTTCATTAAAGGGAACCCATGCGATGATCGATGGCGAGTTGTAATGATCGTCAATGATGGCTTTAAATTCCTCACGAAAAGCTTTACGGTAAATTGTTGTATCTTCATCTGGGTACCATAAGCAAGGCATATCTTGCCATACCAATAGTCCCATTTTATCTGCCCAATAGTAAAATCGCTGCGGTTCGGTTTTCATATGTTTACGAATCAGATTATATCCTGCTTTCTTGGTGATTTCGATATCGTATTTGAGGGCCTCTTCAGTTGGTGCCGTTAAAATACCGTCGGGCCAGTATCCTTGATCCAACAAACCAAGCTGCATAACGAATTGGCCATTCAACAACGGTCTTACCACACCGTTTATATTACCCAACTTAATATCACGCATACCAAAATAGCTCTTAACTTCGTCGATAATTGTTCCATTCTTGTCATGAATACTTAATTTTAAGTCGTATAGGAAGGGGGAGTCAGGTGACCATAGTTCGGGATTTTCTATGGGGATGTTAACGTCTGTACCCGAATTAAAAACGGTTTTTGAGACTTCTTTTCCATCTATGGAAACAACTGCTGTAACCTTGGCTTTTGCTGTACTGTTGACTTGTACTTTTAATTGTTTTTCAACGACTTGGGGTAATAATCTGATCTGTTTAATATGGTTTTTGCTGACNNCTCCGTTTGCCAGATCCCTGAAGAAAAAGTATAGTCACCTCTAGGACCATTTTTGCCCGAGGGGTATCGTCCATCATTGTTGTCATGTGCAGCAACGACAATTGTATTTGAGCCGGTCTTTAGAAACTCCGTAATGTTGAGCGAAAAGGAATCGTAACCACCGGCATGAGTACCCGCTTTTTTACCGTTTACGAATATGGTTGCATCATGATCTACAGCACCAAAGTTTAAGATAATGTCTTTATTTTTCCAGTGGGACGGCAGTTCAAATTTTTTGTTGTACCACATGTTGATTTCCTGTTTCCGTTGTATGCCCGATAAATAGGATTCTGGACAATAGGGAACCAGGATACTTTCTTTCGCATGGTCAAAGGAAATGGGAACTGAGGGATTTAAGGCGCTTGGGACATTGTTCCCCCCGATGTAATCCCATTTTCCATTGAGACATAGCCATTCCTGTCTTTCCATTTGAGGACGAGGGTACTCTGCTAGCGGCAGTTGTGCGTTCTTAGCTTCTTCGGACCAGGGGGTGGGTAGTTGTGCCTGTTGTGCCCTGCTGGTAAAACTGCTGAATAGAAGTGCTAAAAAAAATAAATTCTTGATTCTTATCATGGTGTACTTATTGGTTTTTCTTCCATGAATATAAGGATACTAAATTGATTTAGTAAAGTATAAACGAAATGTTACTATCGGATTGATGTCATCAACCGATAAAGGATCAAAGAACATACTTTTGTGCCGTATGGACCGGTATATTTCATGCGGGTAGGAGAGCGTGGGATTTTCACAAAAGGGAAGCTATCTCTGTTGAGATAGCTTCTTTAAAAGTTTTAATTTACCAAATTTTGATTCTTTCTTCTGGAGTTTTGTATAGTTTATCTCCTTCTTTTACATCGAAAGCTTTGTAAAAAGCATCAACGTTAATCAATGGACCAAAGCTTCTGAAGTATCCCGGCGAATGCGGGTCTGTTTTAACTTGATTGATCATATATTTTTCACTAGACAAGGTTCTCCATACGGTTGCCCAGCTTAGGAAAAAGCGTTGTTCTTGTGTATATCCGCTTATTTCACCGGGGTTTCCTTTGTCTTTCAAATACATTTGAAGTGCATCGTAAGCGATGTTAACGCCACCTAAATCCGCGATGTTCTCACCATTTGTAAATGTTCCATTGACAAAGGTTCCTTTTACAGGTTCATATTGATCATATTGAGCAGCAAGTGTCTTTGTTGCTTTTTCAAAATTGGCTTTGTCTTCTGCTGTCCACCAATCAACTAAGTTTCCATCGGCATCAAATTGTGCGCCCGAATCGTCAAATCCATGGCTCATTTCATGACCAATAACGGCTCCGATACCACCAAAATTTACAGCAGCATCTGCTTGCGGATTGAAAAACGGAGGTTGCAAAATAGCTGCGGGAAAGACAATCTCGTTGTTTACTGGATTATAATATGCGTTTACGGTCTGTGGAGTCATTCCCCATTCCGATTTATCCACAGGTTTTCCAATTTTTTCCAGATCCTTACCATATCGCCAAGCGGTGATGTTTTGTAAATTGGAATAAAGATTACCCCCTTGAGCTTCTGCTAAAATATTTAATTTCGAATAATCTTTCCATTTATCGGGATAGGCAACTTTTACGGTGAATTTGTTTAGTTTCTCCATTGCTTTGACCTTTGTAGTCGGCGACATCCAGGCCAATTCGTCGATATGTACGGCGAAACTTTTCTTGAGATAATCGATCAGTTCGATCATCTGTGCTTTTGCTTCAGCGGGGAAGTACTTCTCCACATACAATTTACCAAAGGCTTCGCCTAAAGTTCCATTGATCAGTTCGAAACCTCTTTTGTCTAGGGCTCTTTGCTCTTGTTGGCCTCTTAAGTACTTACCATAAAAAGCAAATTTCATATCACCTAGCTTTTCGCTCAAATAAGAAGCGCTACCATTTATCATATGGAATTTTAGATAATCTTTGATAATGGGAAGGGTTTGTGTATTGACCAATTTGTCAAAATCCTTATAATAGCCCAATTCTCCAATAATTACTTTTTGGGTATTGACGCCTACTTTCTTGAGGTAAGCAGGAAGATTTACATTTTTTACCAAAGCTGCTAGCTCGGTCATTGTTTTAGGGTTGTATTGCAATGTGTTGTCGCGACTTTGCTCGTTTGTCAGGTAAGTCTTTGCAATCTTTTTTTCGTAATCAACGATTCCTTTTGCTGCAGCATCGGCATTTTTATAGTGCAATTCCTTTAACATGGAAGCTACATATTTTTGATATTCTGCGATAGCTTCTGTGTTTTTTTCATTTTCTTTTTGGTAATAATCCCTTCCAAGACCCAAAGCAGCATTTCCTAAGTAAACCGCATTCATTTTGGAATCCTTCAAATCGGCATCGATACCCCAGCCGTAGAAGTTATTTTCGCCCTCTTTTGTAACAGAAGTTAAATAATTTTGTAAATCTGCAAGGGTTTTAATTGCATCAATTTTTTTGATATTAGCATAAATAGGCTTGATTCCATCAGCATTTCTTTTTTGCAGATTCATGTAGGTTGCATAAAGATCCTGAATTTTTTTTCCTTCACTTCCTTCAGCAAATTTTTCTTTTAGGAGTGAGTTTAGGATCTTCATCGAATTGTTGTCGGTATCTTCTGCTAGTTTATTGAAACTGCCCCAGGTTGGTTTGTCCGAAGGGATTTTAGCTGTTTTCATCCAAGTCCCGCTCACATAATTATAGAAATCATCTTGTGGGCGTACGGATTTATCCATCAAACTAAGATCAATTCCTTTATCAGCTCCCTCTGTTTGTGCAACCGCATGTTGAACGGAAAGTCCAGCCAGTAAAATTAAGGCGAGTGTTAATTTTTTCATTGTCGTTTTAATGTTATGTGTATGATTTTTAATTGGGCTCCTATTATGAATGCACTTGCTATTCTATCTCGGCTCCTTTATAAAGACAAATAGCGGCATTTGTGTTAATAATCAGCTATGATTTTTATTAAAAAGATCATTGGTGCAAATGACGGAAAATTCTAACGCAGTGGCAAGTAAAATTTGTGTGTAAATAATAATTATTCCAAAGTTCTNNCTTCGTTCATTGTATCTACCTTATGCGGCCTGCGCTGATTCTTTTTTTATTGGTATCCCACGTAGGTTATTGCCATCATTCGGTTTAATTTTGAAATATTCGATGAGCGACAACAACGACAATCCGGCGATCAATTGTAAGGCTAAGCTGAAATCACGCATCTGATAGCTTGTATCTTGATAATACGTACTGGCCAGATGCAGTGTTACTGCTCCTAAAGCGATTCCCATCCCAAGTGCCATTTGCTGAGCCGTATTATATAATGTATTGGCATTGCTCATGCGATCATTGGGAATGTCTGCATAAGCGAGCGTATTGAGGCTGGTAAATTGCAACGATCGTGTCAATCCCGAAAAGAAAAATACGACAGCAACCAACCATATTGGCGTCTGTATGGAAAGAAAGGATAAACCTACTGTTACGATTGTTAGGATAATGCCATTCCCGATCAGCACCGTGCGGAAGTTGTATTTCCGCGTAATCCAGATTGCGACAGGCTTCATGCTCATACTGCCTAGCATATTGGCCATGTACAGTAAACCCGCATGAAATGGACTCAGACCAAAGCCAAGTTGAAGCATTAAAGGCAGGATAAAAGGTGCTACATTAATAACCATGCGGGTGATGGAGCCAGAATAGACCGTAACGCCAAATGTTTTGATCTTTAAAATACTATAGTCAATCAGGGGATATTTGATTTGTTTGGAATGCCAAATGGCTATGGCCATAAGTACAAAGCTAGCGAATAGTACGAGGGCGGGTTTACTATAGTCTCCTTGTGCGGCACCAATCATTTCGGTACCGAGCATAATTCCTGCCAGGCCGATACCACTGATAAAGAACCCTATAATATCTAAAGGACGAATATTATCCGCATCCATGGTAGGGATGTAACGGTGTACGGCCCATAGGGCAAATATTCCAAATGGTATATTGATAAAGAAGATCCAGTGCCAACTGAAATAACTGGTGAAAAATCCACCAAGCACGGGGCCAATGATTGGTCCTAACAGACCGGCCCAGGCAATATAACCAATGGCGTCCACAAGATCTTTTTTCTCCGTATGCTTTAGTACGATCAGACGCCCTACTGGAACCATCAGTGCACCAGCGGTTCCTTGGCAGATACGCGCCACCACAAAGGAAGGTAAATTGCGACATAGGCCGCAAGCAATGGAAGAGAGAGTAAAGCCGATAATAGCTGTATTGAAAACTTTTTTGGCGCCATACCGGTCGGCAATCCATCCACTGATGGGAATAAACACGGCCAACATAATGGTGTAGGACGTAATTCCGGCACTAAGATGTACCACATTACTTTCAAAGTCATGGGCCATTTTGGGTAAGGCTGTCGATATTGCTGTAGCATCGAGCATCTCCATGAGTAGTGTTTCGCCGACAATGAGCGATATAATTCGTGATTCTTTCTTCATCTTTTCTCGTCCTGACTCTCGATAAGAGGAAATTTGTGACAAAAGTAAACTTATCTAGAAGAAGAAATGTCATCTGAAGGCTATGTTACTTGTTGTAACAAGGATGTTGTTGTTTGTTGCAACAATTAAACAACCTACTTTGTCCGCGGATTGTTTAATTGTGCTTACAGGTAAAATGGAATACCTTATGCTTTTTTTACAAATTCTGATTTAAGAGCCATGGCTCCAAATCCGTCAATTTTACAGTCAATATTGTGGTCACTATCGACCAATCTAATATTTCGTACTTTGGTCCCGGCTTTGATTCCTTGTGGTGATCCTTTTACAGGAAGATTCTTGATAATAACGACGGAGTCTCCGTTTTGAAGGATATTTCCATTACTATCTTTTACAACAAATTCATCTGTTTCTGCAACACTCTCCTCAGGATTCCATTCATGACCACACTCTGGACACATCAATAAGTTGTCCATTTCATAGGTATAAGTAGATTTACAGGCTGGGCATGGCGATAATTCGTTCATTTTGAAAAATATTTTGATCTGCGCAAAGTTAACAGAATTCTTTGATTTCTCCTTTCCCTGTAAACGGCAGTTTTTATACTCATCCATACGGATGAGTAGCCGAGCCGACAGATTAGCTTGAAGCGATCCAAAGGCTTGTGGCAGGCGGGGGTGAAAAGTAGTATGATGCTTAAATGTCAAATATGTTTCATTCTATTTTTTTTAGCAGTGCCATGCCAAATCCTGGCGTAGTGGGAGGAATAAGTTTACCGTCCTTAATTTGATATCCGGAAAGGTCGACGTCATCGGAGGTGCTTGTTACCCCTTCAATGGTTACCGTATTGCCTAGCCCTGCAGCTAGATGTGCTGTGTAATAACTTTTTAATAACGAACCCCAGGCATGGGGAGATGCTTGAGCTCCCATTTTTTTCAATTCGGGCATCAACCTTCTCCAATTGGTGAATCCTAAGCCCTCAATATCAGTTAAGTGTACGTCCAGTAATTTTTTTTCAAATAATTCTCTCAATAAAGCTGGATTCGGATCGGCTTCACCATCGGCTAATAGTGTACTCATGCCTTCCTTTTGGACGTAGTTTTTTAATTTTTGATAATCAGCAACTGTTTCGTGAAAAGGTTCCTCTATCCAAAACAGTTTCACTGAATTGATTCCTTGAAGGTATTGAATGAACTGGTCTACTGAAAAACCGTTATTGCCATCTACCAGAATGTCGCAATGCGGAAAAGCTTTGGCTACAGCCTTTGTTATTTCGATATCTCTTTGTATGCCCTTATTGAATGGCATCCATTTATGACCACGTCCTATTTTCAATTTGAACTGTCTATAACCGATCGTATAGTCTTGTTGACATTCTTCAAGGATGCGATCGATTCCGGCAGGTTTGTTAGCGGGCTCCAAATCATCGAAATAGATCATACCGCTATAATAATCCGTGATGAATGGCTTTTCCCTTCCCAGTAATGCATACACGGGTTTCTGAAGTATGACCCCTGCAAGGTCATGGAGTGCCATATCAAATGCGATATGGCGTTCATCTTTGGTGCCAAACCCGCATACAAAAAGATCGGATACTTTTTTGCCTTGTAGTGTTCTTGCGAGCAGCTCAGCATCCTGTCTGGAGCCACGGATTGATGCCCATCCTATGGCGCCCTTGTCGGTTCTAATGCGACATATTTCTACAGTAGGGCCGTACCCATGGAGATCAAGCCGCGCATTTTTTCCAACTAAACGCGGATATTTTAACTGAACGGAAGAAAATGCAATATCCTGTATCCGATGATAAGATAATTCTTTATCGTCCGTATTTTCTGCTAATAAATCTGTTAAGGACATTCCATGTCCTGATCCCGCATATAACGTTGCGGAGGCAATGCCCATGTTTAGGGCCTGTAAAAAAGTTCTTCTTCTCATATTAAGTTTATGCTCTTCGCTCGTGGGCGAAGAGCGCGGTTTAATGATAACAATAGAACAAATTACAATTTATTATAAAGTGTTAACTGCCAATACTGTATCATTTAATGTGCAAATCGTATCAAAATTTCCCCTATTGAGATAGTGCCATAGATAAATGCAGTCATTGTGAAAAACGGCACATTGGGGATAATATCACCGCCATTTCTATACATTAATTATTTTATATGAAGCTTTTTATTGTTTATTGCCCATAAAATATTATCTTTTGCTAATTTTTTAGAACTTAGAAACGAAGAATAGAATGTCATTAATAGATTTATCAAAACGCGTAGCGTTAGGAATAGACATAGGCGGTACAAATACGAAATTTGGCGTGGTGAACCATCGGGGGGAGGTTCTTGAAAAAGGAAGTATAAAAACAGACGATTATGCGAGTGTTGAGGATTTTATCGACGCTTTGTATGAAAAAGCGCAGCCTTTAATTGAATTGTTTGGTGGTGCGACAAGCTTTGACGGCATTGGAGTGGGAGCGCCTGATGCAAATTATTATACTGGAACGATAGACCATGCTCCGAATCTCCCTTGGAAAGGTGTGATTCGCTTTAGTGAATTAATGACTTCCAAATTTAATATTCCTTGTTCGATTACCAATGATGCGAATGCCGCGGCTTATGGGGAAATGCTTTTTGGGGCAGCGAGAGGTATGAAGGATTTTATTATGATCACCCTGGGTACAGGAGTAGGAAGCGGCATCGTAGCAGGCGGAAGGCTTATTTATGGGCATGATGGTTTTGCTGGCGAATTGGGGCATACGATTGTAAAACCTGGTGGAAGAAAACATTGGGCTACGGGGTCAGAANNTCACCATAACGGCAAAGAAAATGAGAGCTGAATTTCCAGAGTCTATGCTGAATCAGTTTCCTGAAGATGCGATCAATTCAAAAACAGTTCACGAATGTGCATTAAAAGGAGATCCTATCGCTATTGAAGTTTTTAGATATACGGGTCAAAAATTGGGGGAAGCATTAGCAAATTTTGTGATGTTCTCTTCTCCTGAGGCCATTCTCTTATTCGGTGGGGTAATTAAGGCTGGCGATTTTATTTTGAAGCCTGCAAAGCTGCACATGGAAAGAAACCTATTTCCCTTGTTCAGAAATAAGGTGAAATTAGTTTTCAGTGAGTTGGAAGAAGCTGATGCTGCAATTCTTGGGGCAAGTGCTTTGGTTTGGGAAAAGTAATTTGTATTTTAATGTGCCTACCTGCAAGTGCTTTCGCAGGTGGGTAAAAAACTGTTTTAACGGTTAAAATGAATCTTCCATACGATGCAAAATTTATCCATAATGGCCCCCCTTCATTCATCAAAAGGCATAGTATTTGCTTTGTTAGAATCGTTGTGACGAGCATTATTTCGTATGTGAATTTTAAAATCTAATTATATTAAAATGAAAAAGATTATTTTATTTTTTGTATTACTTTCTGCCGTTTTGGTATCTAAAGCTGATCAATTGCAAGCATTAACCCAAGTGCAGGCAGAAACTGCAGTTGCGTATCTTAAAAAAGAGCCTATCGTAATTCTATGGTGTAGCTGTTGTGATAATCAAACTCCTAAAAAAATAACTGTTAATGAAGTTTTCTACAAAAAATATCCGGACGGAAAATATTACTCTGTCATTGTAAAAGGGAGAGATGAAAGTGGAAATGAAGTGGAAGAATATCTTGACCTTGCGTATGTTTTTGTGAAAAAGGGTAATAAAGCAAAGAGTTTGGGTAAGGTTTTAAAATTTGAGTGCGATCCTTGTACAAAGCCGTTTGACTGGAACGCTTAACCAAGCTATTGATTGAATTGCCGATCTTCTCAACAGCGTGGGAATCGGCAATTTCAATAAGTTAATTCGAGGCTAAATCAAGAAATTAGGTGTTTTTTCTTTCCATATTCAGGGTGAAATAGAAAGTGCTTCCTACTCCAAATTCGCTTTCAACCCAAATTTCTCCTCCCTGTGCCTCAATGAATTCCTTACTGATACTTAATCCCAAACCCGTTCCTTCTTTTTTGGTGCCGGGAATGCGAAAATATCGTTCAAAAATCTTTTTTAAATATTGGGGCTGAATTCCCTGTCCTGTATCAGATACTGAAAATCTGACCTGATTATTTACCTGCTCAGTTTTGATATGAATGACGGCATTCTCATAGGAATAGCGTAGGGCATTGGAAATTAAATTGGTAAGTACCCAGGCTGATTTTTCGCTATCTGCGACTATTGTAGAACTATTTTGTGCCATTTCAATTTCTATCGATACATGCTTACTATCTGCGGCTGATTTATTGGCCTTTACAGCATATTCGATGATGGGTTTTATTGCTGAAGGCAACAGATTAATTTGGATGGTACCACTTTCAACTTGTGTCATGTTGAGCAGCTCTCCTGTTATTTTGAGCAGTCGTTGGGTATCCTCCTTTATTCCGTTGATCAGATCCTGTTGATCTGCATTCAAATTGCCAACCTTTTCATTCTCTAATAGCTGCACGCCCATTTGAATGGAAGAAATGGGGGTTTTGAATTCATGAGATACCGTTCCTATAAAATTTGTTTTTGCTAAATCTAACTCTTTAAAAGGCGTTATATTACGTAATAAGATAACCTGGCCGATAAATTTGGTTTCTGTCTCTCCTGTCGGAACAATATTGATGTCAATCACCTCCTTTTCAAAATAGCTTTCTTTATCGTCGGCATAGATTTTTAGCTGTTCGGTTTTATTTATTTTAGACTCAGGGAGAAAAATATCTTTTATAATATTACGTATAAGATCGTTGGTCACTGCGATGTCCTGTATTGCTTTTCCGATGAAATCTTCTTTACTTAAGCCTGAGATATTCAAGGCCTCATCGTTAGCAAACAGGACAATTTTATTTTCATCAATACCGAAAACCGGATCATGCATATTGTCAATTAAAGTTTCTATCCGCTTTTTACCTTTTAGGATTTTCTCCAATTTGCTATTTGAATACTCTTCAAGCTTTTCAGCCATCGTGTTAAATGATCTTGCTAAATCGCCAAATTCGCTATTTCCAACGAAATTGACTCGTTTTGAATAATTTTGGTCTGCAATTTCTTTAATACTTTCAGTGAGTTCTTTGATGGGGTTAGCAATATTGGATGGAAGATTTACGAGTAATATAACAGCGATCAGAAAACAGAGTGCCCCTGTAAATGAAATGATGAGTATTGCCTTTTTTGCTGTTTCGTCTGCGATATCACTTTTTCTACTAATTGCATCCATATTTAAACGCATTAGTTCCGTAATATCTTTTCTGATTAAGGAGTTTAATGGTGGATTAGCAGGCTGATTTTTCAGTGTAGCGAAATGCTTAACAATAAGATTTGTTGTTTCAATTTCACCGATTTCGGTTAC
Organism: Sphingobacterium sp. UBA6711; assembly: GCA_002454415.1. Lineage (GTDB taxonomy): Bacteria > Bacteroidota > Bacteroidia > Sphingobacteriales > Sphingobacteriaceae > Sphingobacterium. Next base: position 28,128 of record DKIT01000074.1, on the reverse strand, counting down.
GTTTCTAAGCTGGAGATTCAAATTGTTCTGAAAGGTGTCCATAGCCGAGGGCTCCTTGTCGATATCTTCTAGGGCAAGAAGCATATTTCTGGCATAGAGCAGGGTGTTATAATTTGCGACCAATATATTATTTGTATCTCTTTTGAGCTGGTTGACATACCATCCGCTAATGACGGCCAGCGCTACAATTAATATAAATAGTAATCCTACTCCGAAAGTCAGTTTTGCTTTAATTTTCATGTTATGACAGTATTACAAGATCAATATTTTCGTGAGACAGTTTATTCAATAGTGTATTGAAAGTGTCTGTCGCTAAAATAATCTTCATTAGATTAATATGTGGTTTTCCAATACAAACTGTTGTAATCATACGTTCTTCACATTCTTTGATAATAGCCTTAGTCGCATTTTTTGCCTTTACTTTAATAATTTCAGCACCAAGTTCTGTTGCTAATTTAAAATTATTTATCAGATGTCGCTGTTTGTCCAATGCTATTCTGTCTAGATTTTCCTTTGGGATCTGAACATATATGACATACCATTTGCTGTTATAGTAATTGGCTAGCCGGGCCGTCTTTCTGATGACGTTTTTTGCTGTTTTCTCGTTGGAGCTTATACAGGCCAAAAAACGTTCTTTTTTACTATTTCTATTGCGTATAATTTCTGTTTCGACCTTCCGCTGGACCTGGGAGGTAACTTCTTTTAAGGCTAATTCGCGTAGCTGTAGGATATGTTCATTTTTAAAGAAATTATTCAAGGCAGCACTTATTTTTGATTGCTCATATATTTTACCTTCTTTTAGCCTATTAATAAGTTCCTCTGCTGTTAAATCAATATTGACAACTTCATCGGCCTGAGCAACTATGCTATCTGGAATTCGCTCTTGAACATCAATGCTGGTAATGTTCCTGACTTCATTATGAAGACTTTCAATATGTTGGATGTTGACTGCGCTGATTACATGAATCCCTGCGTCCAGAATATCCATAATATCTTGCCATCTTTTCTCATTTTTGCTTCCTTCGATATTGGTATGTGCGAGTTCGTCGATAATCACGATTTCGGGTCTGAGATTTACAAGAGTTTGTAAGTCCAGTTCCTCTAGTTCTTTCCCTTTGTAGAACAGCTTTCTTCTCGGGATAATAGGAAGCCCTTCGAGTAGAGCATGGGTTTCAGCGCGATAATGTGTTTCGATATACCCGATTTTGACGTCTATACCACTTCGTAAAAGTGTATGGGCTTCTTGAAGCATGCGATAAGTTTTACCTACACCGGCACTCATTCCGATATATAGTTTAAATTTTCCCCGCCGCGATTTTTGGATCAGATTCAAAAAATGTTCAGCGCTTTTTCTTTCATCCATCATATGTGATTACTTATATAAACTTACAAATTCCCCTTAATCATATTGTTAAGGGGAATAGAGATCATTAGAAGCGAATGGCCAAAGCTGTTGTTAGCGATGAATTATCTTTCTTCATTGCTTGGTCACGCCCTAGAAATAAAGCATCTTTACTTTTAAAGTTTTTTACTTCGGTTCGCCAAACTACATTTGGTAAGATGTGATAATCTATGTTGGCTGAGGTCCCAAAAGTTTGAAATCCCTGTTCCGCATTTGAAGCGATAATGACAGCATTTTTATCATCAAAATATTCTCCTCTTGCCGTAATACTTATTTTTTCGTTTGGCCTATATTGGGCAATTATAACTGGTGTATACCAGGTGTCGTATTTGTCCTTGCCTTTACTTTTTTGCTGAATCCCGATATCAAAACCAGCAATAAAAGCAAATTGATTGCTGATTTGGAACTGACCATAAAGGTTGTGGAAATAACGCATTTTCTTTTCACTTTCAGCGAAATCGTTACCTATAAAGGAACTACTATTTAAGGTAACTTTATCGGAAGGCCGGAATGTAAGTTGATGACCGAAGGCTGGTGTTGTATTGCCATCCACACGCTGGATACGTTGCCATCCGTTTAGGATAAGTACTGCCATGTTCCATTTGCCGTTGTCGGTGCCGTAGGATAATTTGGCTCCTGTTTCGAAATAGGGAGAATTATCGGCCATCATGCTTCTGGTTAATGTGTAACAATCTGCACCAATGGCGCTTTCAAAACCAATGTGTGCGGGTAGGATACCTGCGTCAATCCAGATGTTATGCTTTCTGGATAATTTTATTCCCACATTTGCCTCATAAATATTTTTCAATACACCGGACTCGGCAGCGTAATTGGCGTTCATATAGGATCCAAGCCCTATTCCGAGATTAGCTCGGGTATTTTCTGTTTCATAAGCCGCTTTCATAAGCCCTAAATTTAGACTAACTTCATTGTTCCTGTTGTGACTGTAAACAAAACCGGGTCTCGTATTGGATTTAGGGTTGTTAAAATCCTGTTGGTAATATACTTCTGCGTAGCCACTGATCACCAGGTTTTTTCTAGCTTCTTCTTGTCCGAATAGGCTTGTAGCTGCTCCCAAGAAGACGATTGAGAACATGATTATTTTTTTCATCTAGTTATTGTGTTTAAGTTAAAGAAGCTCTTGGCACTGTTTAAATGATATTTCAGCTAAACAGTGCCCGGCAGTTTCATGTATGGCGTTTATTTGTGTTATTTGCTTATCGCATCTAATGCAATGTTGAGTTTTAAGACATTGATTTTTTTAGGTCCAAAAATGCCCCACAGTGGCCCTTCTGTATGATCATTGATTAATTGATCTATTTTTTGTTCTTCTATCCCTCGCCGTATGGCTATACGTCTGACTTGAACTTTTGCCGCTTGGACCGAAAAATTTGGATCTAATCCGCTTCCGCTTGCGGTAATGAGATCAACAGGTATTTCGGACTTATGGATTCCTGGGTTGTGAACCAAAAAAGTGTCAATACGGGCTTGCACTTGGGCGAGGTATTCTGCATTTGATGGACCTTTGTTGCTACCTCCGGAGCCGCTTGCATTGTAAGTCACCGCGGATGGTCTCGACCAAAAGTATTTATCTGCAGTGAAGGACTGGCCGATGTTCGCGTAATATTTTTTTCCTTTAAATTCTACGGTATCCCCTTTTCCTTTATTTGACGAAAACTGAGCCATACCCCAGACTGCGATCGGATAGATGACTGCAAAGAATACGATCAATACTAGAGTCAGTTTTATTGCAGGTAAAATGTGCTTTTTCATATTATTTTTTTTGAGCTCGAAAGCTTGTATTAAATGGGTGTTCGCTGATTTCAGCGTTATTAATTAATTTGTGTCAGAAAAAAACAGCTAACATCATATCGATCATTTTTATTCCCAAAAAGGGTACGATGATGCCGCCTAATCCGAAGATCAAAAGATTTCTCCGCAGCAAAGCGCTTGCTCCGATTGGTTTATACGCAACTCCTTTTAGTGCGAGTGGAATAAGCATCGGGATAACAATAGCATTAAAGATGACGGCAGATAGAATGGCGCTTTCTGGACTATGTAATTTCATTATATTCAATCCCTGTAGAGCAGGAATAGCTGTGATAAATAAGGCCGGAATAATCGCGAAGTACTTCGCTACGTCATTGGCAATACTGAAGGTGGTCAATGTGCCTCTCGTCATCAATAATTGTTTCCCGATTTCAACAACTTCAATCAATTTAGTTGGGTCGTTGTCTAAATCCACCATATTTCCTGCTTCTTTTGCCGCTTGGGTACCGGAGTTCATGGCTACGCCTACATCAGCCTGAGCCAGCGCGGGTGCATCATTGGTTCCGTCACCCATCATGGCAACTAAACGTCCTTCTGATTGCTCTTTTTTGATGTAATTCATTTTATCCTCAGGCTTAGCCTCGGCGATGAAATCATCGACACCTGCTTTTTCTGCAATAAAGCGAGCCGTAAGCGGGTTGTCACCGGTGACCATGACGGTTTTAATACCCATTTTGCGGAGACGTTCAAATCGTTCATGAATGCCTGGCTTGATGATATCCTGGAGTTCTATTACCCCCAGCGCTATTTCATTTTCGGAAACGACTAGAGGCGTTCCTCCGTTCTCGGAAATTGCTTTGACTCTTTCTTCCACTTCTTCTGGAAACGTATTGCCGGCTTGTGTAACGAGATTTTTAATCGCATCAGTTGCACCTTTTCGGATACGTATGTTTTCATAGTCTACGCCTGAACTACGTGTCTCTGCTGTAAATTTGATAAAATGGGGTTCTTTTACCTTGTATCCCGCAGGGCTGACATTGGCTAGTTCAATGATCGACTTACCTTCAGGAGTTTCATCTGCCATCGAGCTTAATACCGCTGCTTTTACCAACTTTTTCTCATCGATTCCGAATGCAGGGTAAAAGTGTGTAGCTTTTCGGTTGCCAATTGTGATCGTTCCTGTTTTATCCAATAATAAGACATCAATATCACCAGCTGTTTCGACGGCCTTGCCACTTTTAGTAATTACGTTAGCTCTTAAGGCTCTGTCCATTCCGGCGATACCGATTGCGGATAATAGTCCACCGATGGTCGTTGGAATAAGACACACAAATAACGAAATAAAGGAGGCAATCGTAATACCTACATTTGCATGGTCAGCAAAAGGTTTCAGCGTAACGCAGACGATGATAAAAACCAATGTAAAGCCAGCCAATAAGATAGTCAGCGCTATTTCATTTGGTGTTTTTTGTCTTGAAGCACCCTCTACGAGCGCAATCATCTTATCGAGGAAGCTTTCTCCAGGTTGGGTGGTTACTTGTACGGTAATTTTGTCAGAAAGAACTTTTGTTCCTCCGGTTACGGAGCTTTTGTCGCCCCCGGCTTCTCGAATGATCGGGGCAGATTCCCCTGTAATGGCGCTTTCGTCAATCGTTGCCAGACCTGTTATAATCTCTCCATCCGAAGGAATGATATCACCCGCCTCGCATATGAAAATGTCGCCTTTTTGAAGCTGAGCAGAAGATATTGTCTTGCCGTTTTTTAGTTTTGCAGGAGTTTCCTCTCTTGTCTTGCGGAGGCTATCTGCCTGCGCTTTTCCTCTGGCTTCAGCGATAGCCTCCGCAAAGTTGGCAAACAATAATGTCAGTAACAAGATGATAAAAACTACAAAGTTGTACCCAAAACTTCCTTGTCCTTTGGCTCCGGCTAGCGTCCATAGGCTGACGATCAACATGACCAATGTTCCGATCCACACCGTAAACATGACTGGATTACGAAACATTGTTTTCGGATTGAGTTTCACAAAAGACTGTTTCAGTGCCTCCTGAACCATATCTCTCTGAAACAATGATGTATTTTTATTCATTTCTAAAATCTTTAATCAGCGTTAATAAAGTGAAAAATATTCCGCGATGGGTCCTAAGGCCAATGCAGGAAAGAAGGACAGCGCCGCTACGATAGCTATTACGGCAAATACCATAAGGCCAAACGTTGCGGTGTCGGTTTTTAATGTTCCATCTCCTTCAGGAATAAATTTCTTTTCTGCCAATAAACCTGCAATGGCTACTGGTCCAATAATCGGCAGGAAGCGGGAAAGGATGAGTACAAGACCTGTACTAATATTCCACCACATAGTATTATCCCCTAAACCTTCAAAGCCACTGCCATTGTTGGCGGCAGAGGAAGTGTATTCGTAAAGAATTTCACCAAATCTCTGGAAACCGGGATTATTTAATGAAGCGGTTGTATATTGCGGTAATGCTGCAGCAAGTGCTGTTCCTACCAGTATCAAAAAGGGATGTAATAAAGCAATTATCATCGCGATTTTCATTTCTCTTGCTTCAACTTTCTTACCTAGAAACTCTGGAGTCCTGCCTACCATCAATCCGCTTATAAATACAGCGAGGATAATGAAAATAAAGAAATTTAAAATTCCTACGCCACAACCGCCGTAAAATGCATTGATCATCATGGCGAGGAGTTCATTCATGCCTGATAGAGGCATGGTACTGTCGTGCATGGCATTAACGGAGCCTGTCGAAATTACGGTAGTCACTATACTCCAAAATCCAGATGCAGCTGCTCCAAAGCGGATTTCTTTGCCTTCCATTGCGCCGAGCGAATTATCTATTCCCATGGCAGCGATGGCAGGATTACCTTTTGCTTCGATGATGATGTTTGGAATAACAAGCAGCAGAAACCCCACCGTCATGACACCAAATATCATCCAGGCGAGTTTTCTTCTTTTGATAAAGATGCCTAATGCAAATATCATCGCTATTGGAATAAACATCTGAGCAAACATCTCTATCATATTAGAGAGATAGGAGGGGTTTTCAAAAGGATGGGCTGAGTTGGCTCCAAAAAAACCGCCGCCGTTTGTTCCAATATGTTTGATGGCAATAAAAGCTGCAGCTGGTCCTCTTGAAACTGCTACTGTATCTCCTTGTAGTGTGGTGATTGTATCTTTTCCTTCGAAAGTCATTGGGCTGCCTTGAAAAGTCAGAATAACCGCCATTAATAGGGAGAGCGGAAGTAAAATGCGTGTACATGATCTGACGAAATACGCATAAAAATTTCCCAGCGTTGTCGCTGTGCGATCCCGGAATGCCCTAAAGACAATCACAGCAGCAGCCATTCCAATACCTGCACTTACAAATTGTAAGAACATCAACCAAAATTGTCCTAGGTAGCTCATTCCCGTTTCTCCTGAATAGTGTTGTAAGTTACAGTTGACTACAAAGGATATGATGGTATTGAAAGCCAGATCAGCGGACATGCTTGGGTTATTGTCGGGATTTAACGGTAGGCTTCCTTGTGTCATCAAGATGAGCATTCCGAGTAAAAACCAGATCATATTGATGGTGATCAATGCGGCCATCTGTTGTNNGACTTTGTAGAAGATCCGTTCTATAGGGTTTAGTATCGGATCGAGCAGCGTCTTTTCGTCACCATAAACTTTGGCCATGTATTTCCCAAACGGTATTGCAAACAATACCGTTGTGACAAACATGGCAATTATTCCTAATATTTCTGTGTTCATTTCTGTTATTCTTTAATTCTCTCCAATATGTCGGATGAAGACCTGAGTAGAGGAGCAGTTTTTATACGCTATCGTGATTTAAAATTTTTCTGGTTTTAACAGGACATAGCAGATGTAAACAAATACACCGATCGCTATCATAAATAATGCTGTCATATGAAAAGATTTTGAGTTGCTAAACTATTGGTGTTCTGGAGTAGATAAATCTGTTTCAGATTTTTTGGGATGTGCTGGTACATATAGATCCATTGTTCGGAGGTACATCTTCTTTTCATTCCCCGAAAAGAACGTACAAACAAATTTTCGATAAGGTCGCATACTTGTTCATTTCCTCTTTTGTAAAGCCATCCAATGTATTTTAATCTAATTCCTATTTTTTCAATTTGTCCATTGGCGAGTAAATAATTGCTGTGATTTACAATCGCCTGAAATATTCCGGCGATGTTACGATGAGAAGACAGGTGGTTGATTTCTTCTTTTATTTCTCCGTAATGATCAGCGAGGTACTGACCGGCTGATTGTTCATTTATCTTTTTCATTGTTTAATTATCCCAAATTGTCCTTACATGTCTCACTCCCTATGGAAGGAGCGCGTTCTAGCTATTTTTTGGTCTATCCTAGTTGTCTATTTTCACTAGATTTTTTCAAAGAAGTCAATTGACTTCATAAAAAGACCGAAGATGGCTACTCCTGCGATGGTTAATACTATTGTTATCATGTTGTTATTTTTAACTACGTCCAAGTGCTCGGTAAAGCTGCGAAAATCAAGATCACTATTCCCGTAAAGTACATTATAGGGGAAGCTTTTGGCCATTTTGGCATGACAGGCGGATCATCTTCTTTTTCCGATTTGAGTTTTGTTTTGTTCATTTTTTTTATTCATTTATATCGGACATGCCAAAATATATTCCAATTGTGGTTTTTTTATTTTAACGTGTTGATTTTTAGAGTTTTGATTTGTTTTTAGCTTTCGCTCTCAAACAACAAAGCCTATCATTATGATAGGCTTATTATCATTATGATAGGTGTACGATATTATGTTTGTAGCAGGAAATGGAATTTTAGGTGGTATAAACTGAATGACCAGTGGCTGATTACTGTCTAAAAATTGACTGAAAATTATTATTAATTACAAGTTGGTATGAGGGGGGAGTAGTCTAAACGGTTATCTTGATTATTAAATCAAGCAATTGCGGCAGATTATGCGGGGCAATTGACATTCTGCATTACCGCCTTAAGAACTCAACTTTATCCGCAGAAGGTTGCGGTCTGGAAAGAAATATGTCCGTTAAAAAAAAAAACCTCCTGAACTTTAATGTTCAGGAGGATGAAAGTGCGGAAGAAGGGACTCGAACCCCCACGCCTTGCGGCGCCAGATCCTAAGTCTGGTGCGGCTACCAATTACGCCACTTCCGCATTAGGATTTCTTATGGCGCAAATATAGAAACGAAAAGGGTATCTTGCAAGCATTCTTTTCAACTTCATGGTCCCTACTACGGATAGCCTTGTGTATGAGAGGGATATTTTATTGGGGAATTTGTTGGCAAACATTTTTTAGAAGATAAACCTATTTTTAGGAAGAATAATTAATAGTACATTTATCATCATCTGATATATAGTGCTAAAGTCTATTTCCGATGTATAGAATGAGATATTTTGCTGCTTTAGTTATTCTCAGCGTCGTTATTTTTGCATTGAATTCCGCAACGTCGATCCAAATTGTTGGCGCCGAACCTTACGAATTAACTTATCCGGCCAATTTTGGGAGTCGTTACCGTATACCGGAGGATAATTGTCTGTAGGAAACAGAAGATTTTCCTGTTCGCTATTTAAAATAGCGGTCGAAGGTTGAAAAGTTATTCAATCCGGCAGAAAGAAAAGGAGTTAATGCAGGGAACTAAAAATTGATTTTAGCTGTTGAGAGAAAGGAAATTGTTAAATAAAGCTTCCTGGAATATATTGTATATTGCGATCCAATTTAAACCAAATAATAATCAAATGAAAAGAACCATTTGTTCAATTATAGCTACTGCCCTGATTTTTACAGGATGTGCCGGAATGAAAGGACAGGGAGATAATAATGGTTGGAAATCATTATTTGCCGGAAAGGATATTAATGATTGGTTTGTCAAAATTCATCATCATGACATAGGTGTGAACTATGGAAATACTTTTAGAGTAGAGGATGGAATTATTAAGATTAGGTACGATCAGTATGGTGATTTTAATGATCAATTTGGTCACTTGTATTACAAAACGCCTTTTTCTTATTATCATTTAAAGTTTGAGTATAGATTTGTAGGTGAGCTTCACACAGGCGCACCGTCGTATACGCTTCGTAATAGTGGTGTGATGTTTCATTCACAAGATCCTCGAACGATGCTTAAAGAACAGGATTGGCCTATTTCCGTAGAAATGCAGTTGTTGGGGGGACTGGGCGATGGTCAACCAAGGCCAACAGGTAATATGTGTTCTCCCGGCACTAATGTAGTTTACCAAGGCAAAATAGCTTCTTCTCATTGTTTAAATTCTACTTCAAAGACCTATGACGGTGACCAGTGGGTCAAAGGAGAATTGATCGTTCTGGGAGATTCTTTGATAAAACATATCATTAATGGCGATACCGTGTTGGAATATTCCAAACCCCAGATCGGTGGTGGCACAGCAAATGGGTATGATCCTCAACTTAAAATTGATGGTAAATTGCTAAGTAGTGGATTTATTGCTTTGCAGAGCGAGGGGCAGCCGGTTGACTTTAGAAATATATGGATTAAAGAACTTCCGAAACCGGGGAAATAACGGGGCGATAAAATCCAAATAAAGTATTGAAAGAGATGACAACATGTTAAGTAGAAGGGTTAACCACGACTTCGATCAGGTTTTCCAGTACGGATATACAGAGATTTTGCCCTGCATAGTCCATTAGTTGATCATCAATGTGAAATCTTTTTCCTTCCCATCGTAGGTCCAATTTATTAGTAACAATTGGTTTTATGGGAAATGTAGTTTTTTTTCCTTGCAGTAGTCCATCTATAAAGTCAATAAGCTCTTGGCGCTGATCGTTCGTAATCATGATGACCTCAAGCAGTCCGTCTCCAGGTTCCGAATCTGGGGAGAGCTCCAGCCGAGGGCCTATGCTTCTGATATTCATGACTTCCACCATAATACATTGCTTTTTCAATTGATGTGCAGAGGTGATGAGCTCAATTGTTTTCGGGGGGAATTTTAGGGCTAATTTGCGAAGCTCTTTGAGTGCAGTTTCAATTTCTTCTTCTGCAGTAGCAAAGCTATCCTTCTTTTTATCCATTTTCTCCATGAGAGCCGGAAACAAACCGAAACCAGTTGATTCTATAAAGTGCAATGGCTTTCTAGCCAGTCCCATCAACATCCCTACATCGAACTTTTTTAATTGAGCTTGCTGCCATAGGGCGATTGCCTGATCAGGATCCAAGGGGATGCCTAATGAATTGGCGATGTTATTTGCTGTGCCCTGTGGTAGAATCGCTATTGGTCTTTTGAAACATAGCTTTTTTTCTAAGAGTGCAATGACTGCTGACCGTACTGTACCATCTCCGCCCGCGATAGCGATCAGATCGGTTTGTGGATTAATTTTTTTTAAGGCATCTTTCTTTTGAACGACTTTACACTGATGGCCGTGACTTTTAATTTGCTGACATAGCTCATATTCATCATCATTGTCCTCCTTTCCAGCAGCTGGATTATGTACTAATCTTATCGTTTTACGCTGATCTTTCATATCTTCTGAACAATCTCTGCGTGACGTTGGTTTTCTAATAAAAGAACAAATATGAACATACTTATCACCAATGACGATGGTATCTATTCTCCCGGCATTGCTGCATTGGCCAATACTGCGAGACAATTCGGGACAGTTAGAATTGTTGCACCAGATGTGGAACAATCCTCTATGGGGCATGCCATTACACATTCTCGCCCCTTAAGTTATCGCAACTCACCTATTACTTTCGAGGGCATAGATGCCCATCGTGTAAACGGGACACCCGCCGATTGTGTTGCCCTAGGCTTACACATGTATCCCGATACTCAAGTTGTACTTTCGGGTATAAATATGGGACCCAATCTCGGAAACTCCATGTGGCATTCGGGTACATTGGCGGCAGCAAAGCAGGCTATGCTTTTAGGAATTACAGGTATCGCTTTGAGTACTCCTGTAGGAAAGACGGAGCCTAATTTTGGGGAGCTTGCTCCCTGGGTTTCTTCCGTTCTTGAGATTTTGCTCAACGATAAAGGCCCTGCTCTTTACAATGTCAATTTTCCTCCGACTCCCACAGATATTTCGTGGACNNAATGTCGTCCCTGGTCAAGATCCTATGGGACGGAAAAATTATTGGATTACTGTTATACCTTTAGAACCAGCAGAAGAAGGTACTGACCGATGGGCGGTGGAGAACAATCTGGTTTCTATAACTCCGTTACGATTAGATCTTACAGCACATGAAGAACTTTCTGCTAGAGCTGCAATGAAAAAAAAATAGGATCGATTTGTACCTATCGAAAGACAACACAAATGTGTCGCTGTAGCCGATATATAGCGATTAAGAAAAGGAAATTTTATAAAAGACCATGAAAAGTGCTCTGGTCTTTTATGAAATTTCAGGCCTAATAGTGACCGGAACCGATATTAAATTGGATTTAAGTGTAATCGCATTATATCAGGGTCAGGCATAAGTATGTATTAATTGTCTGGATGAAAGTTGCCGTTATTCAGGTAGCTGCATGAAGCTAGCGCCAACTACCTTAAGCGTTCCGTCAATATATTTCCAAACTCTAAAATATCTAAACTTTCCTTCCAATGGTGTTCCCATTAATTTTCCTTTCGCGCTCATCGTAACAATAGTAAGTGCAGTATCTTGAATTATTTTGATATCATCAATTTCTGTAGATGCTTCTTCAATAATCATTGCTTTCGATCTATGTGCATTTAAATCCATTTCTTTCGTAAGTGTTTGCCCTGTCGGCGAGACTGCAAGAAGATCATCATAAAGTAATTGATCAAGAGCATCTACGTCGCTTGCTAACTGAGCTAGAAAAAGTTGGTTCTCTGCATCGGAAACGTCTTTTTTAGTTATTATATCCATATATTTCTAGTTTAATGTTGTGCAGTTATTTTACTAAAAATAGTAAATCATTGCGGTGTTTTGTCACTGGCCTGGTGTTTTCGAATGAAATTGCTTTAGTTACATTGAGTTCCCCCAATTGATATGTTCCTTCGGTTTTTATTTACGAGAATCGATACTTGCGGTTCCTAAAGAAAAAGAATATTAGATAGGCCTTTTAAAATTTTTCTGATATATCACTTTGGTTTCTGCTGTTTGATTTTAGTTTTATATATCATTTCAAGTAAAATATTGTTAAATGGGAATAAATAATTCTTTTTAGTGAATTTTAATATTTTGTTTTTGGGACTAATGTGTGATTTTTACACTAAAACGTTTTCGGGATTTGGTCAATCGATTGCGTTGTTTTGGGGTTAGCACAATTACAAATTATTGGCTTAACATTACACTTGCAATGAGTTAGGAACCTGAAAGATCCAGCTTAATTGATTTAAAACTAAAACGTGTCGGATCATTTCCAACACTCAACCAATTTGGAATCATTTATGAAAAGAACTGTAACCTATTGTACGTTATTTTTCCTATTAAGTTCTGGTTATGTAACCGAGTTAGAGGCTTCGTCTCGAGCTGTATTTGATGGGGGTAAAAGCTACTTTGGACAAAATCTCATACAGCAGCCAGACACTGTTTCCAGGGATTCAATTATTTATTATTCTTCGGATCCCACAAAACCCTATCTCGGTGTGGATACTGTGAACATTCATGCAGCCAAGAAAAGAGCGTTCCTGTCCTTACAGCAAATGATGAAAGGTACGAACGCGGGTGTCTACGTGCAGGAACCATCTGGCGAACCTGGGACGGTAAAACAAAATATGCTCATTAGAGGTCTATCCCGGCCGATAATTGGTATAGAAGATGTCAATAAAAGCAAACCTTTGATCGTGATGAATGGAATACCCTTGATTGACGAGCAAACACTGAGCTATGCTATTCAAAACTACAGCCTACAACCGATAGGTGCCGCGACAAATATCAATAGTATTTTTAATCTAGATAATATCGAGTCCATACATGTATTGAAAGATTATAGTACTACAGCTATTTTTGGTCCAAGGGCAGCCAACGGTGTGATCTATATTACGACAAAAAATGCCAAGGCCGGCCAGCGGAAAATAAGTGTTAACAGCCACTATGGTTATGCTACTCCGTCTAGTGTAACGACTATAAATGCCGAATTCGAAAAGAAATTTAGAAAACCATTTTATACGAAGTACGCCAATGAAGATCAACTGGCAGCATATCCCGCTTATCTGAGTGATTCTTCCAACGTTAATTTTTATGGGCCATCCAATTGGACCGATCTCTATTATAAAGCGAAGCCATTATATGATATTAATGGAAGTTTAGAAGGAGGGTCAGAACGAGCTAATTTCCGTTTTTTCGGAAATTATGCAGGTGATGCTGGTGCTGCAGATGAGACGAATTTAAACCGATATCAGGCAGCATTCTATCTGAATATGTTACCAATTAAATGGTTGACAATATCAAGTATGATACAAGGGACACGATTGAACAGAGATAGAAATCGCTCGATTACAGAACGTTTAGGAGAAACTGCCTATATTCCGGATTTATCCACGCCTTTATCTCCCAACAAGGATATGTATGGATTGTACTTAAGTGAGTATAAAAAATCGCTGGATGAAAACAATATCACAAGCTTGTTGGGGTCATTTGCTCTAAATTTTGCTATCCTTAAAGATTTGAACTTTTCACCAAAATTATATTTGGACTATAATGAAAATGTTCGAAACGTATTCTGGCCGTCGACCTTGATGTCAGGAAATAATTATGTTTCGAATTACTACGGCTATAATGAGCGAATGGTATTCGATAATACCTTGAACTATAAATATATCATCGATACTAAAAGTAATGTATTGGTGGAGGCTGGATTTAACTATCAATCCGATAAACAGAAGTACAATTTTATCCAAGGTTATAAGGGACCGAATGATTTTATCAAGGTTAATGTTGTTGAAGGTGATAGTCAAAAATCCAACTATCTTAAATCCGTTGGATTTATTCCTTACTATTATCAGGATCGGATGGATTTTAGATTGGCGTCAGCTTATCTCCGTGGTACTTATACCATAGATCGGACTTTAAAATTGGCCGCGCTTATTCGTAGAGACGGTTCTTCTGCTGTACAAAGTGATAACAGATGGTTTACTTCCTTTGCGTTTAATGGCGAATATGACTTTAATTCGCTGCTTAAAATTGATCGAATCGCTGGGCTCAAACTATTCGCATCGTGGGGACGCTTGGGTAACCTTCCTTCCACGGATATTGAAGCTGCGGGTCCTCAATATGGTACAGAGCTGGGGTGGAGCTCTAATAAAAATGTAATTTCCTATAACGGAATCGGAACGATTACAAGACCTTATCAATCGGGTTGGATAGGTTACGATATCCCTTGGTCTTACACGGATATGTTCAATGCCGGGGTCGATTTTAATTTAAAAGACGATAAGATAACTTCACGCTTGGAATTCTATAATAAGGATAATAAAGATGTGGTATTCACTGTTCCTACAGTTGCGGAATCTGGCTATCAATATGAACGGTTGAGTGGTATGGAAGTCAACAATAAAGGGATAGATTTTACATTAAACTTTAATTTTCCAGCCGCTCCAGACCGTTTATCTTGGAATAGTTCTTTCAATATCGCTTATAATACGAATCAGCTGAAGGCGTTACCTCGAGGTTTGCAAGAGATTGAAATAGGAAATAGAAAGCTCGCTGTAGGTAGTCGTATTGATCAATTTTGGGTGCTGAAAAATCAAGGAATCTATGATAATGACCTTGATGTTCCTGTAAGTACTGATCATAAAATCTTAACCTATAAGGGTACGGTTATGAAAAGTGGTGATCCACGGTGGGAAGATACAAATGGGGATTTCGACATCAATAATAAGGATCGCGTTTTAATGGGCAATTATATTCCCAAGTTCACTGGTGGTTTTTACAATAGATTCGGATGGAAGAAGTTCGATTTGAGTTTCTTATTGTATTTCAATTTGAAAAAAGACGTGATAAATGCACAGGCAGCGCGTTATTTTGATTTCGCTAACCAAGATGAAGCCCACAGCCTGACTTCGGTAAGAGACATCACTTATTGGGAAAAGAATTTTGATGAGGAAGCTTATCCGCTCTATAACCCTTGGTCACCTGTTTCACCTTACCAAGCTGAACAGGATATGTTTTTAGAGGATGCTTCATTTGTGAAATTACGTAATCTGACATTCGGTTATGACTTTACATCCATGGTTAAAAAATCGAGTACGNNCCAATCTGCTTACATTAACTAAGTACTCGGGAAGCGATCCCGAACTTATTAACTTCTTTGGGTACGATACAGGTGAAGGTTTACGATTACCCAGGACAATGGTATTAGGTATAAAGCTAGATTTTTAAGGAGAGTTCAAGATGAAAACAATACAACAAAACGTGAGGAAATATAGTCAATTAAGCATGCTGCTGATTGCCTTTGCTGCGACAACTCCGGTTTTATCTAGTTGCGATAGCATGTTGGACGTTGACTCAAGACACATCGTCAACGAAGAAAATAAGTGGAAAGATATCAATGATGCACGGAGCTCTTTAATGGGGGTTTATGGTTTACTTCGGAGCGCGTTAGCACAAGATAACGGCTATTGGATGTACGGCGAGTTACGATCTGGCGATTTCTCGGCAGTCAACAAGCGTGATTTAGATGTTATAATAGCTGGAGAGCTTAACTCTTCCTATCCTCTGGTGCAAAAATTGAGCAACTGGCGAAAATTTTATGCCGTGATCAATGCCGCTAACTTATTTATTGAAAACTCGAATAAAATAGTGGCTTTGGACGCACAATACACTGCCTTAAACAATAAGATTGATGTCGCCCAAATGCGGGTCATCAAGGGCTTTTGTTATTATCTACTGGCTCGTACTTGGGGCGATGTCCCCATTTGGGACAAGTCTTACGAAGGTAATTTCCCTAATATCAAGGCTTCTACGGAGAAGGAGGTTCTGGCTTATGCGGAGACTCAAATTAAACCAATCAAAGATGAATTGCCTTTTATTTATGGGAGTGATTCCGATCCTGTATATCCAACATTGAATTATCATGGTTCCAATCGGGACAAATGGAACGGCGTACTATTCAATCGTTTGTCAGCAAATACGATTTTGGCACATATTGCTGCTTGGTCTGGCAACTATTTAGAAGCATCTGTTTATGCAGATTATGTATTAACCAATGCTAGTAAATCCGGTGCCTCATTTAATCTGTCCAGCAATATAACAAATGCAAATGGGTTTTTCTATAATTCATCAAATTCCCAATTGGTCGCATTTCCATTTAAATGGGCTGAAAGCGAGGCTTCCTATGAAGGGCACCTTGAACAATTGACTCTTGCAAGTCCATTAGTTTCGAAAGCTATTCCTGACATTTTTATTCCAAGTGATCGGATTATCCAGATTTTTACTGAGAATAATGATGTCCGTTTCAATATTGCGCAAGACGGTACAGCCTCGTCCACTTATTTCTCAAATATTGGTGGTCAGTACCCTGTATTTAGTAAAATCAAGGTAATCAGGGAAGGTGTTTCAGGTGCAGATGGCTCTTTGCCATTATTTAGCTCCGCCATTGTTTTTTCACGTTTGGAAGAAGTTGCTTTACTCCGTGCCGAAGCCCTTGTTGTATTGGGCCAGCATGATTTGGCGAAAGGTTTGTTGGATCAGGTTCGTAAAAGTCGAGGATTAAATGATTCGTCAAATGATACGGATCTCCTTGATGCGATATTCACCGAACGTCGAAGAGAACTTCTTGGTGAAGGTTGGCGTTGGTTTGATTTGGTCCGCTATAAGAAATTAAAACGAAATGACACTGAATTTAACACTCTTATCGATGGTAAAGGTATATTTTGGCCCGTTGCACAGGAGGTCCTCAGTAATAATAACCAATTAAGTCAAAATTCATTTTGGAAATAATATGAAAAACGTAAAAAGATACTTTGTTATAGGATTATTCAATTTATTTTTTGGATTTCTTCTTACAAGTTGCAATAAAGCGGATGGTTATTATGGTTTTCAGAATCAGGAAAATCTATTTCCAGGAAATACGATCGCTTATTTTGAATCAAAACCCGAAGTGTACGATTCATTAATGCATGTACTCGCATTTTTCCCCGAACTCAAAAATCAACTTTCGACAGATAGCCTTACTGTTTTTGCTCCCACCAACGCTTCATTTCGGTCGGCTATCAGCAATTTTAATTTGATTAGAAAGAGCCAGAAAAAGCAACCATTGTATATTAACGATCTGAATAAATTACAATTGGATACTCTTTTGAGCAAGTACATTGTTAAAGGAGTTGTGACTACCGAATCTATGTTATTTGTGGATGGTCTATTTGTGAATACATTAAATTATCAACAACCTATGCATGCTCAGCGAGTAAAACAAGAAGCATCGGGTTTAGTCGATGGTGGTTTGGTAACTGTGTACTATAGTGATACGAAAGGATCTAATTTTACGACTTATTGGACACGATCCGCGACCCAAGCCGTCAATATCAAGACACAAAATGGTGTTGTTCATATCTTGGCTAATGGACATGAATTTGGATTTGGAGAATTCTTAACCCGTTTTAACCTGTAATTATGAATAAAATATATAGTCAATTGATGTTTCTTACAGTCATTATTTTTCTTTTATTGGGCTGCAAGAAAAACTTTCCCTCGGATTTGGATGCATTCAGTTTGGAGATGAATTTTACGCAAACAGAATTTAAACCTATTCTGGGGCGAACTACACAATATCAAGATATTTTTAATGCGGGCGAATCCACGTTACCACTGAGTTTTAGGATTTCAGCGATCCGTACCTTTGATGGTAAGGAAGCTCCAGAATTACTCAAATTGTTTCCGGTATCTATTTGGAAACAACCTTATACAGGTTTGGAAACCACGTTAGCTGAAATACAAGCAAAAAGAGATACTGTTATGCGTCCCTTGTGGGAGATTGCATCGCACTCCGGCAATTTAACCATGCATGGCACGAGCAATTCTACCGTTTTAAAATCGTATCCAGATTCTGGTTATTATTTCGACGTTGAAGTAAGTAGCAATGGTGGACGAAGATTCTTCAAAAATATGTTATTGACGCCAACGAAGGAGCAGCCTTATGCGCCTTTTGTTGAAAGAGGAAACATTTATCCAACAGCCACCATTAATTTATTGGGTGACTCTACAAGGACTTTTGTCCAGCCACAAATTTGGTTCTATAAAAAAGGCGAAGGAAGTTCCTTGAGCTTCAAGTTTCTTGGACCTGATTTGCAGCCAATAAAGTTGTCCAAGTTTAATAATACCAATTGGGACAAGTTGGTACATGGATTTAATAAAACATTTGCGAAAGATTCTACATCTGTTCGTTACGATGTTGCCTATCCCATTCCATTAGTATCTACTTTGAAAACAGACTGGGCGTCGGCTGGTCGCGCAACTACATTCTTCGGCTATTCAAGAATTGCCTTCGGTGGAATAAGACAATTTTCGGGACTAGAATTTGATTTTAGTATTTATGAAAAGGGAGATTGGGAGATTATATTTTTCTTCCCTGATGAGCAACCCTTATTCGATAATGATTAACCATGAAAAACCAGATGAGAAGATATATATTAATTACCTGTTTAGCATTGATTGTAAGGCTTGTCTCAGCACAAGAGATGGTGAATGTAACTGGTTTTGTTCAGGATCAGGCGACACGAAGTGGTGTTTCGGATGTAACAATTAGATCCACAAAACTTAATAGAGCATTGGGATCGACAGATAAGAGAGGTTTGTTTAAGGTAAGTGCGCCAAAAAATGATGTGCTGATTTTTACGAGTACAGGATACAAGCGTATTTCTGAGTCCTTGGAGGGTAAGAAAGCATTTACATTTACAATTTACATGAGTAGGGAAGAGAATACGTTAAAGGAGGTTGTTGTTCAGGGGTTTGCGACGCGGAGGAGAGAGACCTTGACAGGTTCGTCCATGACAATTGATGGAAAGCAGCTTCAAGATAATCCCGTGTCTAACGTGACGGAGTTATTGCAAGGAAAAGTGGCTGGTATGAATGTTCAGGTAAACAGTGGTCAACCTGGTGTAAGAGCTTCCGTATTGGTTAGGGGACTTTCTAATATTTCGGTTAGTGGTTCAGGACAAGACGCTTTTTTAACACCTACTTCACCCTTATATATTGTGGATGGCGTGCCTGTTGATGACAATACGGATTTCCAGTATGGCTTTAATAGTGCTGGAACTGGTATTAGCCCTATTTCTCTGATTCCACCTGAAGATATTCAGTCTGTTGATGTGCTGAAAGATGCCGCTGCAACAGCTTTATATGGTTCTAGAGGTGCATATGGAGTTATCCGTATAACAACAAAAAGGGGGCTTTCTAAAGTGCCGATTATCCAATATTCTACCAATCAATTTTTTAATTTACCACCGCAGCTGCGAAAAGTTCTGGGAGGGAAGAATGAACGTCTTTCACGGATCGACCAGGTGTTGGATTATTCAGGCGGGTATTATCACGGGCGAGATCTAATATTTGACAACCAAATCCTTTCGGATAGTCTTAATCCCTATTTTAACAACGCAACCAATTGGCAAGATGTATTTTATAGACCGACCTATAGTCAATCACACAACGTCAATGCCTCAGGAGGAGATGCAACCTTTAATTATAAAATAAACGGCCAATATTATACACAAAAAGGTATTGTACAAAATACTGGATTTGATCGTTATACGCTAACGATGAATTCGGAATATCGGCCGACAGATCGTTTTCGCATGTTTGTGAATATGGCTGGAAATATTGGTCGTCAACAGACTGGAACAGGTAATTCGGTTAGCCAAGGCGGCGTAGCCAACTCAGCATCGGCATCATCCTTGCTGCCAGCCCCTAGTTCCCCATTTGTCGATCCGACCGTTGCAGCCAGTATTTTAGGACGTAATGATAATCGTACAACAGACATTAAATCCAATGTTGAATTAGAATACGAACTTATCCCGGGGTTGAGGGCGAAAAATAATTTCAGTTACAACTATATCAGTGATCGTACGGACAATTTTTCACCCGCAGTCTCCAATAACAACATTTCTAAATTGTACAACTACGATTCCCAACGGAATACCATTTATAATATGGCACAATTGACTTATATTAAATCGTGGGGACCTGAAGATAAACATATACTTACTACGTATGTTTTTAACGAATTAAATCTTCTGAATTTCAAAGCTAAGGCGCAACAAAAAGATGGATTTGGTAATGACCAATTAGAAGGACCTTTGGGGTATGGCTCGGCAAAAGGGGGGGTGTTAAATAATGCTTCCGATGTGCGCTCTGCTGGATTTGCAGGAGCAGTGAGCTACAATTATATGTCGAAATATATTGTTGATTTTACCTATCGTTTTGACAAGTCATCGAGTGTTGGTCCTGATGTTCCGTGGCANNTTTCGGCGAGATGGAACATGCAGAAGGAGCGTTTTTTGCAGGATGCTGCGCAAAGTTGGTTAGATTACCTTTCGCTTCGTGCTGGCTGGGGTAAAAATATTGTACCTACAGGAACGGTATTTGACGCGAATGGTAAATATATATTTACGGGGGAGTTTAATAATAATCCGACAATCGGCTTTGATTGGGGACAGATGCCCAATAGTAAATTGATTCCATCAACGACCACCTCGAGCAGTTTAGCTGTCGAAGCGGGGATTTTTGGTAACCGTGTGACCACGATCCAGGAATTTTACTACAAGCAGGTTGATAACATGCTGTGGGAACGTAATCTGGCTGACCATAATGGGTATAAAATGCTCAAGGGCAATGATGTGAGCTTGGTCAATTATGGCTACGAATTTACGTTTATGTTTCGACCTCTTCCATCAAATAGTCAGGTCAATTGGAATATCTCGCTGAACGGAGCTGTTAATAAGGATATATTAACACGTTTACCGGACAATGCAAGGCAATATATTGTGAGAGATGATAGTGGCAACGGGTTTGATACATATTATCGTTTGGGAAGGAATAGTATGTCCTATCTATTATACGATTATCGCGGCGTATTCTCGGCAGGTGAATCTATTCCCGTCAATCCCGAAACAGGCGAGACTTATAAAACAATAAGAGATGGTAAGACCTATTATTTTCAGGCTGGAGATCCGTATTGGACTGATCTAAATGGCGACTATATACTTGATGACCGTGATCGTATTATTGTTGGGAATGCGCAACCCAAAATTACGGGTGGTTTGTCGACTTTCATTCAATATAAAAACGTCAGTTTAAATGTAAATACTTCATACACTTTAAAACGTGACGTGATCAATGCCGCAATGGCCAGTCAAATGAATTCTTATGGTAATCCACTTTTTGGTGATACTCAGGGGCAGAAGAATTCGGCATTATTACCCATGAACGGCTATGATTTTTGGACCTCTTATGGCAGCAATGCATTTCTACCCAATCCATTTGACTATTCCAGAAACGGTGGTGTAAAACCTTTCCGTCCAAATCAGACGCTATTCTTAGAAGATGGATCCTATTGGAAAATTAATAGCGTTACATTGGCCTATAACTTTCCTCGTCAATGGACTTCGAAATATAAGATTACTTCTTTACGTGTTTATGGTACGGCAAATAATGTATATACGTTTACCAAATACACCGGACCGAATCCGGAAGGAGTAACAGCAATGGGTTACGACCGTTCAGATGGTTATCCTACACCAAAAACCTACACCGTTGGTCTAAATGTTCAATTCTAATCGAAGATGAAAATGAAAAAGAATAACCTCTTACAGCTAATTTTTGCGGCAGCACTTATTATCGGGATGTCTTCATGTAAGAAATTTTTAAATGTGGAACCTACAGATAGCCTTTCAGGGAATAATTTTTGGCGAAATAAAGATGATGCGGAGACATTTACCCGTGAAGTCTACCGTCTATTTCGCGTTGGCGTGGGTATTGATCGCCCTATACTTTTGGTTGGTGACTTTCGTAATGCACCGGTTTTGCGTACAGCAACTTATCCAAATCGACATGATATTACCTATATATCTCGAGGAGATATACGGACATTAGTGAACACGATTCGTCCAACACCAGGAACAGATGCAGACCGTTTTTGGACCTATAATGTGGAATGGGATAAAATAAGCGACTGGACACCTATATATAAGGTGATTCAGTCTGCGAATATTTTGTACTCATTGGTGCCGAAAGTTGCGGAGAATGATCCCTCTTTTACCCAAGCTGAAGTAAAGGCTTATCAAGCCGAAGCGGTATTTATGCGCTGTATGTCTTATTTTGTTATGCTCCGTTTATTTGGGGACGTACCCTACTTCACTGATGCGTACAATCAAGATCCGCTTCCACGTACCAAGCATATTCAAGTTGCTAAATCTTGTCTTGCAGATTTGGAAAAAGTCAAAGATGACCTTCCCTGGACTTATGCGGATCCAGCTAACCGTGGTGTAAGGGCAATGAGAGGATCGGCCTTAGCGCTGATGATGCATCTCAACATGTGGCTCGCAGGTTTTGAAAAGGATAATGCACAAAAATATTATCAAGCTGTCGATCAGTTTGGTGACGAACTTTATAAAGGTGGAGTATTGGAAAATAAGGCTTATGAGCTGTTGCCGATCAATCGCGTTGCTGAAGTATTCAACGGGAGATCGAAGGAGGGCTTGTTTGAGATCCCTAATAATGTGAATTATGGTGAGTCTTACTCAAATACACGCAAAACTTATTTTGCACATGTGTTGCATGCGCCATATTTTATCCTGAATCAGACAACAACGGACCTGAGCGAATTGAGCTATCAGCCTATTTACATGAAAACACTGTATCCAGATGGCGAGCAAGATGGCCGTATCAAAAATTGGTTTACTGATCCGAAGGGGAACAATTATATGTATTCAGGAACTGGACAATTTACTTTCTTCAAATTCTTTAATCTCGCCTTAGGGGAGGGAAATACAGCGCAATCGTTGGGTAATTATCAAATCATGTTTCGCTTAGCCGATGCGATTTTATTGCAAGCTGAGGCGAATGCCGACATGGGAAATGAGAGTAAGGCAACCGAATTGTTGAATATAATCCGCTCACGCGCTGAAGCAGGACTTTATCCGGCTAACAATAATTATGATAATAATCTAAAAGATGCAATTTATTGGGAACGTTGTAAGGAACTGATGGGAGAAGGTCATTATTACTATGACTTGGTACGAACAGGGAAGCTATACGATGGAAAATATTGCTTTAGTCCTGTTACCTACAGTGATTTCTTGCTCGAATCCTGGACTTGGCCAATCAATCCTAAAGCGATGACCAATAACCCTTATATGACTTTAAATAACTACTGGAAATAGAATAACAATGTTCAAAATGAAATTAAATAATATTCTGGCAGCGGTACTCCTATTGCTTACCGTTTTATCATCTTGTAGTAACAAAGATTACTTTGAAGACAGCGGAACACATGATCCGAGATTTAACGGAAATATCATGGAATATCTGGATTCCAAAGCACAGCGACCTGAGGACCCATTTGATACGTTGGTTCAGATTATCCGTTATGCTGGAATGGAAGATATGCTAAAAAATGAAAAAGTTACTTTTTTTGCGCCTCCAGATCCAACGTTTGAGAAGGCACTTTTCAATCTGAATATGAATCTATATGTGCAGGGGAAGGACACCATCCAATCTTATAAAGACGTAAAACCTGAGGTTTATCGCCGTTTATTGAGCCAATATATTATTAAGGGAGATTATGGTTTGACAGATTTTAGACAAGTGGATACGACGGCCAAGTACGCCTTTGGCGGGCAGATTTATCAAACCTATAATGAAGACGAAGCACTGAATGTGGGGGTGGTTTTTCATGACCTTAAAAACGGAGACGCTACGATAAAGTATGGTGGGCCAAGACAATTATTGGTCTCTTTTGTCCCCGATTTTACAAATCCTACTCAAGGTTGGATAAGCACATTTGTGGCTTCTTCGAACATTCAACCCAATAATGGACGGGTGCATGTGCTGAATTATAGAAATCACATATTCGGATACATGGGGACACGTTTTACAAGATTGGCTATGGAGCTCGGAATAGATTATCATACGAAATAATTGCTGATATCATGAACATAATTAAATATATCCTCCAAGGAACATTGATGCTTAGTCTGTATTCTTGTAGCAATAAATTAGCATATGGGCCGGATCCTTATGCAGGGGGTAAAGAACCTGTGGATGTGGTTTTTACTGAACTTGCCCCTCGTCCATCACAAGCTAAACCGGGCGGGGAAGTCGTCTTCAACGTGCGTGGATTATTGAAATATAAAGATCAAATAAAATTCTATATAAATAATATCCAAGCACAGGTTACCAATATAAGCGATTCCTCGTTGACCGGTATTGTTCCTGAAAACTGCAGCACGGGCGGTGTGAAAATAGTTGTAGATGGTCAGATCTTTGCCGGCCCAACGTTGCCGATTATTGGTAAGCTTGCTATCGATCCAACTTTTCAATCTGGTATTGGAGCCAATAGCTCCATTTATTCAATTCTAAAGACTTCAAGCAATCAAGTATTTATTGGAGGAAGCTTTACAGATTATAATGGAAATGCTGCGTCGTCCAAGATTGCTGGAATTGCAAGGATCACAACCAATGGCGAGTTTGTTCGTGGTATGCAATTTGGAAATGGGGTTACTGGCGTGATTACATCAATGAGCGAAACGGCCAACAAGGATATTTTAATCGCTGGGAGTATAAGTCAATATGATACCATTAAATTAGTCCGTAATATCACGACTATTAGTAGCACTGGAGCATTACCGGTCAAATCTACGCCTATTCTCAATTTGACATCAGATCCAGCGAAAAGTAACCTGATCGCGCCAGTATTTAATGGCGGTACAGTATCCCCTATTGCGAAAGCATTTTATCAGAATAATAAGGTCACGATAGTTGGTCGATTTAGTCATTATTCCAACAACTATTACACCCGGTCTACTTACGATAATATTTTGATAGATATTTTTCCAATGGGTGGTTTGGCTCGCTTGGAGACCGATGGCAGCCTAGACGATGGTTATTTTGTGAATAAAACCACGCTTCCCCATAAAGGTTTCGAAGGCGTTAATGGAGTTGTAAATGATGCCGTTCTACAAGATGATGGTAAACTAATCTTAGTTGGTGCATTCAGCAGATTTAATAATACCCAAAGTGCCAATAATATTGTACGATTAAAAGCTGATGGAAATTTTGATGCTGATTTTCAGTTGGGTAGCGGGGCTAATGGTTTTATCAATGATATTCAATATTCCAAGCTGACCAAAAAATATATCGTTACAGGTGGTTTTACCATGTTCAATGGAAAGCCAGCGAATGGGATGGCATTGCTTAACGAAGATGGTAGTATTGATACTGGATTTCAAAGCTTAGGTTTTGCTGCTGGATCGCCAAATTATGCTGTGCAACTGACCAATGGTTTGATTCTGGTAACAGGTTCTTTCGGTAAATACAACGATGTTATACGCGAAGGTCTAATGCTTATTGACACGAAAGGCAATCTAGCGAAAGATTACAATAATACGGGTCGGCTAGTGGGCAATATATATGATTCACTAGAGGGTACAAATAGCTTAGGTCAACAAACTATTACGCTTGTTGGCATGATCCAATCATTTAATGGGAAAAATAATTTAGGGAATATCGTCCGATTGACCTTATTGGATTAATCAGTATTTATCTGTAAAAATCTAAAAAAAATGAAAAGAATTACATGGAAAAAATATGGATTTGTTGCTTGGAGTTGCTTGCTATTAGCGATGATTGTTTCTTGCAACAAAAACATCGAGAATAAGCTCGAATTTGGTTCAGAACCCCAGGATCTTGGTTTGACAGCTAATCAATACAAAATAGCCTATATCGTGGTTGAAGGAGCTGTTGGTGTCCTTGTTGGCGGAGAAGCAACGGACTATGGGAAAATGCCTAATATGGCAGCGCTAAGTATGAATGGGGTGTTTAGTTGGAATTCAGTTAGTAGCGAACATGAAACATTAGCGACAAATTATGCAGATTTGTTGACAGGTACTGAAATAGAAAAACATCAAGTGGCTGACGATCGATTAAACGGTAATGAGCTGGCGACCTATCCGACACTATTCAAACGTATTAAGCAATATAAGTCTAGCCGAACAGCATTATTAACTTCCAATCCATTGCTGCCGACTTTGGTCGAGCGGAACAGTGTGGATAACAGTAAACTGCTGTCTACAGATTCCGAAGTGCTAAGCGCTACCCGGGAAGAATTAGGCAAAGAAGAAGCTGCATTTGTTATGGCAACATTCACGAATGTTCGGAAAGTTGGTGAACAGACTGGATATGGTCCCGATAATGAAAAATATATAGCGGCTTTGGCAAACTTTGATAGCCAACTTGGTGAAATCAGAAAATCTATTACTACCCGTAAAAACTACAAAAATGAACGTTGGCTCATTGTGGTTGCTTCTACGAATGGCGGGAAATATACATTGAATCCAGCTTTGCAGGATGGGAGCGTATTTGCTGTCCCCGAACGGAATAATTTTGTTTTAATGAATAATCCTGAGTTTAGCTACAAGCTGGTGGAACGCATGGAAACCGTTGATCCAGCGTGGATAAGTTCTGCTGTACGGTATTCCGCAAATGCGGCATCCGCGGTCTTGTCTGCCGATCAGTCCACGCCATACAATTTCGGAACAGGAGCAAATGCTGGTGATTATACCATACAGTTAAAACTGAAGGTATATGAAATGAATGGACGCAACGGTAAGTCTGGCACTGCTCAAAACGGGGTGATATTTGGCAAGCAAAACGGCGCACAGAATTTTCCTGTTGGCTGGTCTATCACCTATAATGGGGGAACAGGTTGGCGATTCATCGGTAATAGTTGNNCAACTTTTGCTGGCCGAAATCTGAGTTCAGATAGCCCATTAAAATTAGGGTATTATGAAGGTTCTTATGGTAATAATGCTGGATTTGTTCATGCCATTGCTGATGTAAGAATATACAAGGCAGCGATTCCTGATGAAATAATTAAAGCAATTTCTTGCTCAACGATGGCTACTCCGTCTAGCCCTTTTTACAATGATTTAATTGGTTATTGGCCTGCTGATGATCTTGGAACGGAACTGAAAGATAACAGCAAAAATAAACGGAATTTTATATTAAACGGAAGTTACGTATGGAATAGTTTTTCTGAAAGAGGGCCTTCCCTTTGCCCTACATTACCTGATCGAATGGATCGTTACGTTGTACGAACTGTGGATGCTCCTTTGATGATCTATAATTGGATGAATATCCTTGAAGTAGGACAGTTTAATTTGGACGCCCAAAGTTGGACTCCAGCATTTTCCAACAATTAACCGATTATGCAAATGAAAAGAACTTTTAGTTATATACTCGTATTGTTAAGTATTTTATCCCTCGTCTATTCTTGTCGAAAAGACCGTTTAAGTCCCGCAGATAACGGATATTCTTCGGGCGAGTATCAAGACACTGTTAACGTAAATATCGATACGAACCGTTTTAAGATCGATTATTCAAAGTATACGCAAGCAAGGTTGTTCCCGGGTTTGATGGGAACCGATGAACCTCGTTTGGATAATTATCTAGTTCGGGTTGATTTAAATTACGAGGAAATCAGAGCATCAGATCTTCGAATCTCCGTAGCGCCTGGTGCTTGGCAGGGGACTGGTGTATATGCTCCCGCTGGTGAGTTAATCGTTGTTGACGTTCCCGAAGGTATATATGGATTGACAGCGCAAATTAGCCCACATGTGGCCACAAGTTTGGATGGTATTGATTTTCCCGCTCGGGACGCTGTTGTATTTACTCAAACAACACTCTTTCCAGGAAGAAATTACATGCGCAATCTGTATGGAGGTTTGATTTATATTATCCCAGTCCGTCCGATAGGGCGAATTGTTGATCTTCGTTTCTCGGGGGTC
>DKIT01000099.1 GCA_002454415.1 Sphingobacterium sp. UBA6711 | reverse complement strand
AGCTTGTCCAATCGAGCCTTATGCCATCAATGACCTATGGTTTGTTACAGAATGAAACTGCAATCAGCTATTTCAAAAAAGCTTTAACGCAGGATCTCAAAGCCATGAATTATGTTGTTGATGTCTATGCCGGTGGAAAAAAACCGAATTATCCGAAGATAGATTCGATCTCTTTCGATATAACTCGTGCAGCATATAGGTCACTTATGGACGACGTACGCCAAGATGTCCTGAAAGATATCCCAACAAGTCAAACAGCATTTTTTATGACGATGATGACTGCGGTACGTTTGTTGGAGATCAATGAACGTTGGGACGCGGCCCAATTGGAACCTTTGATCGGACTGGAAAATAAGAAGGCATATGATGCGGTGAAAAATACGGACTTCGCAAGTTACCCGTATAGTCTTTTGCTAACGTTAGGCGCTGGGCCGGAAGTGTATGGACAGCCGATTAGTCCTGGAGGAATGCTACGCGCGCGTATGGCCGCCCGTAGCTACTTCGAAAAATTGGCTCCCTTTATTGTTTTGTCTGGCGGTAAAGTACACCCTTATAAGACAAGTTATATTGAAGCAATAGCGATGAAGAAGTATCTGATGGAGGTGATGGGAGTGCCCGAGACGGCAATCCTCATCGACCCGCATGCAAGACATACGACAACAAATTTGCGTAATACGGCGCGGATACTGTTAGATTATGGTTTTCCTAAAGATAAATTCGCAATTGTCAACAGTAGTAAGGCGCATATCGATGCGGTAGAAAAAATGGCCGATCGCTGTATTCGCGAACTCGGTTATGTACCGTATGCTCTTGGGAAAAGAATTTCAGATGTGATCATTGAATTTAAAGCCAAAGAGGAGGCTTATACCATCGATCCTGATGAACCGTTGGATCCCTAATCAGGAATATTGAATACTTCCTTTAGCGCATGGATTAGTGATACCGAATCGTTATGATGCCTTTTGGAATTTCTATGGCAAAATGGTGCTGTTCAATCTTTTGGACAGCACCATTTTTTTGCTGCTTTATGGTTCCCCCCTGAGCGTCATATTCGCTCGCAAAGGACTGACTTTACTTTTTGAAGGTTCTGTTTTTATTTTAAAACAATGGACTTCCCTTCTTTGGCCGATTGTTTTGCGGCTTCGAGGATTTCGACAACAAGAACATTGTTGTTGATCGAGCCAAGATCATTTTCGGGAACTTTGCCTTGTTTCAGTACCTGCTCCAAATAAGTAATATGGTTTTCAAAATAGGGCTGTTCGGTCTCTATTGTGAGCGGCTGATTATTATGTTGTGAATATTTTAATAGCTCTTTATCATTTTTCGCATAAAGCTGTGCTTTGGTCCCAAATACCTGTAGGTCTTTAACACTATAGGGCCAGGCCCAGGAGGCTTGAATAATCCCAGTGCTGCCGTCCCGGTAATTTAGGATAATGGTGGCATTGTCTTCTACTTTAGGATAAACTTCTGGTTTGAGCTGTTGTGTAAACGCGGTGACGGAAATCGGTTTTTCTCCATTCTTGAGCCAGGTCATCAGATTAGCTCCAT
This sequence comes from Sphingobacterium sp. UBA6711, assembly GCA_002454415.1. Taxonomy (GTDB): domain Bacteria; phylum Bacteroidota; class Bacteroidia; order Sphingobacteriales; family Sphingobacteriaceae; genus Sphingobacterium. The sequence continues at coordinate 54,137 of DKIT01000099.1, read as the reverse complement.
AGCAACCAAAATCCATGAGCGCGCCCCCGCCATTTTTTTGCGGATCTGTAAGCCAGTCCAAAAAATAATTGCTGCAGCCAATTTCTTTTGGCCCTTCATGGCCATCTTTTACAAGCATGCGGGTAATTCGTCCAGCTTCATTATTGTCGACCAATTTTTTGAGCTGCTGATTACTTTTATACCAAGTGGTTTCATAGTTCACCAAAAACGGTGTCGTATATTTTTCACTCAGGGCTGCAATCCGTTTAGCATCGGATAATGTTGTCGCCAGGGGTTTCTCTACCATAACCGGTATTTTTAGCGGCAGGCAGGTTTCGGCAACATGGATGTGCTCATTGGTGGGATTGTATGCTAGGACAACATCCGGTTTGACATGTTTCAACAGGGTCGATAGATCGTTGTAAAAGATCGACTGTGGTAAATTGTATTGTGCCTGTATTTTACTAAATAAAGTTTTATTGGATTCGGCAATACCAATGATATCGACTTTTTTATCCTTGTAAAGGTTAAGGAGTAAAAATACGTGATCATGATTAAGACCGGCTACAGCAACCTTGAGTAGTTCGTCTGCTTTCGCAACATGCTGGAAAAGCATGATAATTAGGCATGCTAATTTGATAAAATGCTTCATATGTTAAAATTGAGTATGCATAAAGATTTTGTTTTAGCCTATTGCTGTTTGTTGATAGATCCAGGTTATTTTGGGATGGGACCGTATGATTTCGGCGACTATGTCAAAATAGGTCTGCCCTTTCCCTGATTGAAGTTCCTTTAGTTTATGTTGAAAATGATGTTGGTTGAATGGCGACGTTGCACCTAGCTTTCCTTGGTAATAGGCTATTGTTGTTTCGATGCTCAACGCATTTTTGCTGTAAGCGATATCTTTCCAGATCATGCTATGATTTTTATTAGATTGAAATTTACCAAATCCACCGTAGAGTAAATCGTCTAATCCATCGAGACTGCCTATCTTCCAGTCCTCGTGGGGCATGTAGACACGATTGATTTCTGTATAAAAACTGGGTATGTCATCTATATTTTTACCGTCAATCAATGCAAAGCCTAGATCTATATTTTGTTGAATAAACTGTTGAAAATCCGACCAAAATGTTTCATTTGGAAATTCTCGGGTATAATTCGCGCTTAGCCACCTACTGGCTAGCTGGATAAGCTCAGGCCGAAAATCGGTAGAGTAGCTAATAATTGAAGCCAGGATTGTTTGAAATTCACTGATCTCAGCGCCATTCACAAGAAGCTGCGCAAGCGCGCCAACGAGGTTTCTTTCATCTGTTTTCATTTCAAGAGAATGCTTTAGTACGACTTAACGCAATCGTTTTCGATTTTTTAACAATAATTCCTCTACTTTTAGACATACATTTAAAGATAAATCTAATGTGATGATTTACCGATTAATTTTCCGCAGTATATTAACATTTGTGAATATACTGCGGAAAATTGGAATTCCTGTATGGGCAACAACATCCTCATGTCATTGTGAGTTTGAGTGATTCAGACGGCTATAATGATGAGGAAACAGCGTGACGATGTTGTTGGACGTCCAACTGAAAGGAAATATCCATAAATTTTTTAAGATAAAAAAATGAGAGATTTAATTATATTTTTATTGTCGTTGGTGTCGGTTGCGGTTCATGCCCAGGACCAGCATACATTTGACTTGATTAAAAAACACGTGTATGATGACGAATTGGTGGGGGCATCACCTGTAATAAGTAAAACGACACAATGGCGTAATCAGTTAAGTGAAAGTGGGGCCTGGAGTGATATAGACTATAGCAGTAAATCAATATCGCTATGGCCCCCGGGAGAACACCTAGATCGTTTAAAAGCTTTAATCGTCGCTTATGTGTCTCCAAAAAGCGCGTTTTATCAACAAAAAGCATTGTATGATAAAATTGTGTTGGCAGCACAGTATTGGGCAAACCATAATTTTGCATCTTCCAATTGGTGGCACAACGAAATCGCTTCCCCAAAAACAATTGGCGTCTGTCTTATTCTCATGAAATTCGGAAAGGAAAAGATGCCCGCGAATGTGGAAATTCCACTTGTTGAACTGATGAAGCGTGGCGATCCTTACACGAAAACAGGTGCAAATAAAAGTGATATTGCCATGCATTATTTTTATCGTGCACTGATCCTGGAAGATCGGAAGCTTTTAGCTGCTGCAATGGAACAACTCCTTTATCCAATTCAACTGGTGGATGGCAAAGAAGGATTGCAATATGATTTTTCCTATTTGCAGCATGGTCCACAATTGTATATAGCGGGTTATGGTGAAGAATTTTTAAAAGGAATATCCAAGGTAATGGCTTATGTACGTCAGACTCCTTATGCTGTAGACGAAAAGAGATTAGAGCTTTTTGAAAAATTCCTAACGGAAACTTATCTGCCAATCATTCGTTCTCGATACATTGATTTTAATGTGCATGGGCGCGGAATCTCTCGGCCAGACATCTTAAGAAAGACCGAAGAAACCGGTATCCTGCAGCAGATGAAACTGATCGATCCCGCAAAAAATAATACTTGGAATAAGGCGCTGGCAAAGTTGGACAGCTTACAAGCTTTCAATGCTGAGGATCAAGATGTACACCGACATTACTGGAAAGGTGACTATACGACGCATCTTCGCAAACAATTTCACTTTAACCTGCGCATCGCAAGTAGCCGAACAAATAAATCTGAATCTGGAAATGGTGAAAATGTCCTCGGTCGAAATATGTCTGATGGGGTTACCAATATTCAAGTATTTGGACCTGAATATTATAACATTATGCCCGTTTGGGAATGGGATAAAATTCCGGGGACGACGACGAGGGATTATCAGGGCGATTTAGAACTCAAAGAACAATGGGGCGATCCTGCTTCGAATAAATTCGCTGGCGGAGTGAGTAACGGAAATACGGGTACAACGGCAATGTCTGTTGATTACGATGGCATTTCGGCCAAAAAAGCATGGTTCTTTTTTGATAAAGAGATTGTCTGTTTGGGGGCCGGTATCACTAGTGCGGCAAAAGAACCTGTCGTAACAACGTTGAACCAAACTTGGTTGAACGGTCCTGTACGCTGGAATGGCAAGACAGCAATGGAAGGCGATTCTCTGCAAAGGCAGATTAAACCCGGTGAATTTTTGACACATAACAATGTACTTTATTATTTTCCTGGTCCTGCCAAAATTAGTTTGACTACCAAAGAGCAGTATGGCTCATGGTATCGAATCAATCGTTCTCGTGCTAAAGATATCGTACACGGAAAGGTTTTCAAATTTTGGATTGATCATGCTGTAGCACCAAGCAATGCAAATTACGCGTACATTGTTGTTCCAGGAACAAAACAGCTTGACCAAAAAGCAATGCAACAGGTTAAAATATGGTACAATACACCTGATATCCAGGCTGTAGAGAACAAGGGTTTGGGTATTATTCAAATGATTTGTCATCTTGGTGGAACATATCAGATCGGCCATTGGTCTATACAGACAGACAAACCAATTCTCTTGCAACTGTGCGGAAAAGATCCTGATAAGATGCAGTTGGATTTAGCTGATCCGCTGCAAGAAGCCAAGCACGTCAACATTCGTTTGGTCAATACGCATCTAGGAATAGACCAAACGATGCACATTAGCCTTCCTCAATCTGAGTATGCTGGGCGTACGGTGTCTACCAATCTGGTCGCCGGGAGAAAGTAAGCTGAAATGAGTAGCGATAGCATGCAGGGTGAATAGTCTCCACAATTATATCGGTTTGTATCGTAAGGGATTTAAAAGTTATTAACAAAAATAGGTTTGATATAGAGGTTATTAACATTGTTGTTAACATTTTTATTCGTTCTGGAATGAACGTAGAATGAGCCCCTTTTGCATCAATTAACGGATAAATCATAGGGAAAGCTTCCTTAAAAGTTAACATTTTCATAATGTTGCAGTTCTATCTTTGTGCTGTGAAAACTGCTCAAGCCAATGTAGATAACCACAATTTATCACGTTTTAAAGACGGTGATCCGAAGGCTTTTACCTATTTCTTTGATCTTTACTGGGAGGAATTGTATACTGTAGCCTTTCGGCACCTGCGGGAGGAAGCGCAGGCAAAGGACCTTGTGCAGGAAGTTTTTATTCATATATGGGAGAAACGTCAGCTTATCAATAGCGATTATACCTCCTTAAAATCTTATTTGTATAAGTCTGTCAAAAATAAGATACTGAATTTTTATGCGACCGAGCGTGTGCGTAAGCAGGTACTCGAAAAATCCGTCGAACGAATGGAACTGTTTTCGAATCTGGACGATCACAACCTAGCGAAATATAAGGCGCTGGAAGCAATTGTGGATAATTCAATAGATAAATTGCCGAAGCTAATGAAATCGGTCTATCTCATGCGCTTTGACAATTATTCCATCGCCCAGATCGCACAAGAATTAAATATCGCAGAACAGACTGTTAAGAATTATCTATCTGATGCCAAAAAAATCATGCGTAACGAATTGACCCAACGGTTTGCAGACCATGATTCCATTTATTTACTGTTTGCGAGCAGCTACATACTTCATTATTATTTAATATAAAAAACATATTTAATTAAAGTACTTTGACCGCTTCCACCTGTATTAGTATAAAAATTAATAACGGTGAATTTAAATAGCTTTAAACGTATTATACAGGATTATCTGGATGGTCGATTGACAAATCAGGGAAAAGATCGTGTGGATGCTTGGTATCAGTCTATTTCGAACGACGACTTAACTCCGTTTCGTGACGTTGACCATAAAGATGCAGTAAGAAATGAAATATTTGCAAAAATAGGTATTGAAGTACCCCATAAGGTAATAAAAAACGGGCAGATCAAGCGATTCCCATGGTTATCTTCTGCCGCTGCTGTTCTCTTGTTGGGTATTGGGAGTATGATGTATTTCCAATACAGTAAATCAACCCTGTATGCAGGCCGAGAACAGGAAACTGCACTGTTGACCCAGGTAACGACACATGCCGGCCAACTTCAAGAGATCCAGCTTCCAGATGGCACATCAATTTTTCTGAATGGAAATACGCAGGTTCGCTACGATAAAACAAATTTCGCTACCAAAAGAAAGCTTTTTTTAGATCGGGGTGAAGCTTTTTTCCAGGTTAAACGTGATACTGCCCATCCATTTACGATTGGGACAGGTAAGGTTTCTGTTGCTGTTTTAGGAACATCATTCAATGTCAACAATTCTCCAACATCTCAGCAAATTTCGGTGGAGGTAAAAACTGGTCGTGTACGGGTCGAAAATGAGGATAGAGGTGATAGCCATATTTTAATTCCGGGAAAAGGTGTACGCTACAAATCAGGGAAAGACGTAGAGGTTTTTGATCGAAGTCCTGATCATGTGAATCTATGGACGCAAGGTGGGATGATGTTGGATAATGTAGGGTTTAGTGAATTGAAGGAAATTATTTATAACCGTTATGGGCTGCTCCTAGTCGGGGAGGGCCTTGCTACCGAAACATTTAATTATTCGCTTATGATCCCTCGAGTGCAGTCACTGGAACAGGTCTTGAATATTATTTGCAACATTCATCAAATCAAATTTAGGAGGAAGAACAATGAAATAATCTTATACAAATAGGCTGAAAAGGAGATAGCTAAAAAATCTACTAACGAAAAAGTGCTCAACTGGCAAACCGCTAAATCGACCAGAGAGCACCTTATAAAGTCATGTTTAAAAAAACATCCATACAAATATATGTATAAAATAATTAAGCTAACAGGCTTGGCCACCAAGCTTGCCATTTGTGGTATTGTATATCTTTCCACAACAACAAGTAGGGCCGAGGCAGTCGCTAAAATAAATCCGGCGGCTTGGGACAATATCAATATTCGCCTTCACGCTGGTAATGCGGCTCAGGCTGTGCTCCAATTGGCACAGGAATCAGGTCAAGCGATTGGATATGATCGGAATATCCTTCAGTTAGAGCGACTTTCAATTGCCGAGAAAACATTCCAGAACGCAAGTTTTGAGGAGGTGTTGAGTTATATTCTAAAAGGCACAGATATCAGATCAAGGAAAGTTACAGGTGGTGTTGTGCTTGTTCGAACAGCAGCTAGACAGGAGTTGTACGACTTGAGATTACAAATTCTAGATGCGGAGAAGTTGCCAGTGCAGGGAGCGTCCGTTCAGGTGCTTGGCTTAGGACAAAGCGCTTTGTCCAACGCAAAGGGAGAGGTGATCATTAAACTTGAAGTTGGTCGTTACGACTTGTTGATAACGCATATTGGCTACAAAAAAAGGGAACTCAACAATGTGAAACTGGATGCCAGTAACACTGCTGTAAGGCAGATTATCTTAACAGAGAACGACAATGAACTTGATGAAGTTGTTGTAACGGCATTGGGTATAAAGCGTCAGGATCGTTCCTTGGGGTATGCTGTCGGTAAGATAAAAGGAGAAGATATCAATCGGGTCAACAATGATAATTTTTTAGTTGGGATGGCTGGCAAGGTACCCGGCGTTTCGATTAGCTCAACCGGTCCTACTGGCTCTACCGTCAATATGGTAATTCGTGGAGCTTCTTCATTGAGCACCGACAATCAGCCATTGTTTGTCGTTGATGGTGTTCCGCTGATGAATAGCGTGAATAATGTTGGTCAGATCGGGGATGATAATAAGGTCGATTATGGTAACGCGATTGCCAATATCAATCCGGAGGATATCGATAATATTTCCATATTAAAGGGGCCTAGTGCTGCGGCTCTCTATGGTTCTAGGGCCGGCAATGGTGTGGTATTGATTACGACGAAGAGCGGGAAGAATGCGGAAAAAATGACCGTATCTGTGACGAGTAATACGGTATTTGATTTGCCGTATAAGTTTATTGATCTACATAATAAGTTTGCAAGTGGTACTTTGCCCTGGCGACCGGGTGATCAGACTGGAGATTTAGTTATTGAGGAAGAATCCAGTGTTATGGTCGGTCCAGCTTTAGATAAAGGCTATAAGGCTATTCAATGGAATAGTCCTCTTGACGAGAATGGAAAACCTATACCAACAGAATTAAAATCTTACCCGAATAATATCAAAAACTTTGTTCAAACTGGTGTTACGAGTACGAACGGCCTGTCTTTGAGCAATCGCAGTGAAAAGCTGGATTATCGGTTCTCCTACTCCAATATGATTAATAAAGGGATTGTTCCAAATTCGGATCTGTTTAGAAATACCTTAAATGTGAATACGACCATGCGTGTCCGTCATAATCTTTCTTTAGGCCTTTCATTGGATGCGAGCAGAAATAATTCAAATAATCGGCCCGCTGGAAATCGCGGAACAAATCCGCTGCAAGCAGCTTATGAAGTCGCACCTCATATCAATATTCTTGATTTAAAGGATTATTGGCTACCAGGTCAAGAACAGATTCAACAGCGTTCGCAGTCGATAGGAAACCATAATAATCCATATTTTCTAGCGTATGGGGTGAATAATGCATTTACTAGGGATCGTGTATTCGGAAATCTCCGTTTAGATTGGACCATTCGAAAAGATTGGACGGCAATGGTACGTTATGCGACGGATATTTACTGGGAAAACAGGGAAACGAAAATCCCATTTAGCTATACGAACGAACCTCGGGGCGCATATGGAATTGTCAATCTGATGAATATGGAGCAGAATATTGATTTCTTGACAACATATGATAAAAAATTAGGCCATTTTAATGCCACAGGTTCACTAGGAGGTAATCTGAGATATAACCGCGGTACATCCGTGCAAAATGTCTCAAAAAATGGTTCTGGATTAATAACTCCGGGACTCTATACGTTATCCAATATTGGACAGGCAAATTTGGACTTTAAGAGTACAATTTCTGAAAGGGCTGTTAATAGTGTTTACGGATTGATCAATTTGAGTTATCATGATATGGTATATCTAGATTTGACAGCACGAAATGACTGGTCAAGTACTTTACCCATAGACAATAGATCATACTTTTATCCCTCAGCATCGTTGAGCTTATTGGCAAACCAAGTATTATCCTTACCTAAAAGTATCAATCTGATGAAACTTAGGGCCGGAATCGCAAAGGTGGGAAATGATACTAATCCTTATAATCTTTCCAATGTATTGAGCAACCCGGGAAGCTGGGGCGATGTACTACGATTGACACGTTCTGGGCAGCTCCGCATTCCAAATTTGAAACCGGAAATCGCCACTTCTTATGAACTTGGCGTGGATCTGGGGATGTGGAATAACCGCTTAAAATTTGAGGGAACTTACTACAAATTGGAAAATAAAAACCAAATTATTCCAACGACACTTCCGGGATCGAGCGGTTTCAATCTGAAGAGTATCAATGCGGGACTCCTGAGCAGCAGAGGGATTGAATTGGCGCTCTCCGGACGTCCTATTGCGAAAGAAAATTGGACCTGGGATGTGGGTGTCAATTGGCATCGCAATCGTACACGTATTGATGAACTGTCGGATGGGATGGAGTTTTATACGTTCTGGACAGATGGACGGGGGGGCGCACGTACCTATGTTGGTGAGGAAATCGGAGATTTGTACGATTCCAAACTCGTTACTGTGGAAGATCAATCTTCACCCTATTATGGATTTCCAATCTTAAATAAAAATGGCTCGTGGCAAGCTGTCCGTATCAACAATAGCCGTAATAAGATCGGAAACTTCAATCCGGATTTTAGTATGGGGTTACAATCCAGCTTGCGCTATAAAAAATGGACAATGAATATTGCAGCGGATATGCGTTTTGGAGGAAAGTTTATGTCCCAGACCTATCGCTATTTTGAATCTAATCTGACAACGCAGCGATTTTTGGATCAGTTAATCAATCTGAATGGAATGAGCGGAGAAACGCTGCGTAATTATCTTATCGACAATGATCTTGTTCGTGTACAAGGAAATCGTTATCCTATTGTTGGTGGTCCCGGCGATGAATACGGAGGTTATCCCATACAGGTAGGTAATAGTGAGGGAAATTTCGGCGTGTTTAATCCAGGTGTCATTGCTCAATATGATGATAAAGGNNGGGTATACCGAAAATCTAGGGGGAGAAGGAACGAAATATATCGCTTATTCAGATAATTATCCGTGGGATTTTATGAATGCGGCCACATTCGATGCTTCATTTATCAAACTTCGTGAACTTTCTTTCAGCTATGACTTATCGGGAAAATGGTTAAAACGCCTGGGCATTGAAAATGGTAGCGTCGGTGTCTATACGCGCAACTTAATCTTGTGGACAAAAGCAAAAGTGGGAATAGATCCGGAAATGGCTTTCCAGCCCGAGACGGGTGTTGGCTTTAAACAAGGAATAGAACGCTATAATGTTACCCCTTGGTCGATGCCAATAGGATTTAAAGTGAATGTGACCTTTTAATCATGTAAATAAATGAAAAATCGCTTAAGTACAATTAAGAAGTATATACTGATATTATTAGTAGGAACTACGGTGTCGGCATGTAAGGATCTGACCGAGTTAAATATTGACCCAAATGGTTCAAGTGAGGAGCAGGCAAACCCCAATTTGCTCTTGCCGACTATTTTGACCGGAACTGGAAGTAAATACAATGAATTGAGTTTTTCGGATCTTGGTGGAGTTATTCAGCATACGCAATTTGATGCTTGGTTCAATTCGCATAATGATTACGAATGGACAGGAGGAATTTTAAGCTGGGACGCTTATTATGGCTTTTTACGGGATAACGAACTAATGCGCAAGCGAGCAGAGGAACTTGGATGGGATTTTCACCACGGCGTTTCCCTGGTGATGCGAGCGTATTTGTTTGGATTGATCAGCGACCTGTGGGGCGACGCGCCTTATACGGATGCATTGAAGGCTGAACTAGGAGACCAGAAGTATAGTTTTCCGAAATTTGACAGTCAGGAAATCATCTACAAAGGCATCATTGAAGAATTAAAACAGGCAAATGAGCTTCTTTCGAAGCCCGATGGATCTTATGAGGTATTGGGTAGTGCGGATGTTTACTTTGGTGGAAAGGCTTCCAAATGGCGTCGTTTTGCCAATTCATTAGCGTTAAGGTATTATATGCGTCTCTCGGAAAAGTCAACAGTATTTGCCAAACAGGGGATTGAGAGTATTGTTGGTGATCCCAATAAATTTCCGATTATTACGAGTTCGGCAGATGATGTTCTTTTAGATTTTGCAGGAAACAGCGCTAGCGATTCGTGGCCATCAAATACGGTGTATGACGCTAGTGGCAGCAATTTTAGACGAATGAAAATGTGTGCTACTTTAGTTGATAGGCTACAGGAATTGGGAGATCCACGGTTGGCTGTGTGGGCAAAAAAGGTGGAGATACCGATTGAAGTCCGCAGCTCTGAACCGGCAGGAACAGATAAAATTGTCAATGGTATACGTATTGTTTCAGCAGACGTTGTCAAAGGAGTAGCGGTGGATACGGACAAGGACTATGTTGGATTACCAGCAAGTGTGTCAAAAAATCCTTCCGCTTATAATCTCAATCCTACACCGGGTCAAACTTCCTTCAATCCGCACGTTTCTTATCTCAATGACAGCTATCGTTCGGCGAAAGGCGGTTTGCTGAAAGCAAGGTTATTGTCTGCCGCAGAGGTAAATTTTATCTTGGCGGAGGCAGCCTGGAAAGGTTGGGCTGTACCTGAGGCGGCTAAGTCATATTATGAGCGCGCTATTCAAGAATCATTGACAAGTTGGGGAAAAGCTGCTGATTATGCGAGCTATATTCAGCAACAAGGAGTGTCTTTTGACAATTCGCAGAAACAGATTATCGAGCAAAAATGGATTGCAAGCTGGTCAACAGCGGCACAGGCCTGGTTCGATTACCGACGGACGGGATATCCTGTTTTGAAAGCCGGCCCTGCAGCTATCCGTACGCAGCTTCCTGTTCGTATCCCCTATATGCAGACAGAAATGAGTGTGAACCAAAAGAATGCTGAGGAGGCCTTGAGCCGTATTGAGAAAACAGCTTATTCACAGGCAGACAATGAAAATAGTGCCTGGTCGAAACCCTGGTTGTTGCAGGGTACGGGCAAACCCTGGTAGATCTTATGATCGTATAATTGATTAATATATAAATTAAGTAATGAATATTAAATATCTTTTTTTAGCGGTTGGATTGTGTTGTGTTTTATTGGATGGAAACGCGCAGTCAAATCAAGTTGCGAAGCAACCTGAACGGATTATGTTGACATGGTCTGACGATCCGAGCAATACGCAGTCAGTTTCCTGGCGTGTGAATGGTGGTCATGAGAAGGCGATTGGACAGATCGTTGAAGAACAAAGTAATCCCGATCTTGAAAAGGGAGCCGTGGCAGTTGAAGGTACGATGAGTTTCCTTGAAAGAGGACAACAAAAGGATCCCTATGGTCAGGTGACTTTTCGACATCTGAAACCTGGTACGACCTATGCTTACCGTGTTGGTGATGGTACAAATTGGAGCGCATGGAATCAGTTCAGGACAGCGGGGGCTGCAGGCGATTTTTCGTTTATTTATTTGGGCGATGCGCAAAACGATTTAAGGTCAAAGTGGTCGCGTGCAATCCGTAGAGCCTATCAGCAGGAATCAAATGCGCGTTTTATTGTTCATGCCGGCGATTTGATCAACCGTTCTAATGAAGATGGGGAATGGGCGGAATGGCACGAAGGTGCTGGATTTATTCATCAAATGATACCTGCGGTTCCTACACCCGGAAATCACGAATATCGTCGTGACTCACTTGGAAAGCTTGTGCTGGATCCACACTGGAAAGTACAGTTTAACTTACCTCAAAATGGACCTGAAGGCATGCAGGATGCGGTATATTATCTAGATTATCAAGATGTACGTATTGTGTCCTTAAATTCCCAACTGATTATGTTGGATTCGGTAGCAGCTGGCGTGCAAGAAAAGTGGATGGAAAAAGTATTGGCTTCATCTTCAAAAAAATGGAATATTATCGTCATGCATCATCCGGTATATTCTACCGCTAAAAACAGGGATAATACCATATTAAGAGAACGCTTTAGGCCGATCTTTGAGAAATATGGTGTTGATCTGGTATTACAGGGACATGACCATACCTATGCTCGTGGAAGCTTGGGAAAAAAACGTCCAGTATACTTGTTGTCAGTAGCCGGACCGAAAATGTACGAATCTGATTCAGAACGATGGATGGAGAAGGCTACATCGCAAACACAGTTATATCAAGTGATTAAGCTTACAGCTAATAAACTCTATTTTTCAAGTTATAAACTTGATGGACAATTATTTGACTCGTTTGAGTTATCCAAAAAATAAAAAAAACAGGTATGGGAAGTATGTCGGATTAAAATGGCATACTTCCCAAAATTTAGGTGCTGTATAGCTCCTGCGAGGCTATTCAGATTTAACATATATAGGTTTATGGATTTCTGACCTGAAATGGATAGAACAACTGTGAAAAAATATCTACATACTGATGAAAAAGATTTTCTTCTATACCTTATTGCTGTGTATGACAGTGAGTTCGGTAGATAGTCTATATGGCCAATCTATCGAATTAATAAAAAAGCTAGACCAAAAAAGTCTACATATAGCCGCCCATCGCGGTGGACATTTAGCAAAGCCCGAGAATTCTATTCCAGCTATTGAAGAGGCAATTCGATCGGGAGCCTCCATTGTTGAAGTGGATGTGAGAGCAACCAAGGATGGTATTCTAGTGCTTATGCACGACAAAACATTGAATCGGACTACGACAGGAGAAGGTGAGATCGCCCAACGTACCTATGCCGAGATTCAACAGCTGTATTTACGTAAAAAAGCAAACGGTGAAGCGTCAGATCAGGTTATACCGACCTTAGCAGAGGCTTTGCGGATAGCGAAAGGAAAAATTATTGTTGATCTTGACTTTAAAGAAGAGCGTAAAGAGTTTGTGGCTAAAACGTACGATCTCATCAAAAAAGAAGGTATGGAAGAGCAAGTTTTGTTTTTTCTTTATGATTATAAAGAAATGTCGAAAATATACAGACTTAATCCAAAGATCACACTTTTTCCAAGAGCTCGAAGCATGAAAGATCTCAATGCCATATTAAAGATGAAAATGACATCAATCGTTCATCTTGACGAATCATTTACAGCTATCGAACGACTGAACCAACTTCGGAGCCAAGGTATCTATTTTTGGATGAATACTTTAGGCGAATATGATGATCAAGCGGGCAAGCACGGAAAAGACGCGTATGGTTCTTTTTTAGCGAAATATCCTTTTGTGCGTATTGTTCAAACGGATTTTCCGGGGATTTGGGAAGAGTTTATCAAGACATTATAGGGTTTAAGGATCCAATTGCTATGTGCTTTTATTGCTTTCATATCCAATATGCGGAACGATTAGGTTTGCAACAAAATTTTGATGTTTATTTAGCTTGATTATTTCTGCTAAATCGTTATTTTAGTGCTTTGGAAACCGGTTGCATAAATTTAATGTCCTTTCATACATTATCGTCTATACTATTACCTAATACAAAAGATAGATCGTTTAAGAATTGCTGGGAATAAAAAAACAGATTGAGCAATTAATTGTTGCAAATTCCAAATGGTATGAAACAAACTATTTATATTGATTTCATTTGATACGAATGAAACCATACACTTCATAAATAATTTAAAAGATGAAACTCCGTATAGCACTCCTTGCAGCGATGGCGACATTGCTTCACCCACAAGTTCAGGCACAGCAATTTCCTTATAAAAATAGTACATTGCCTACAGAAAAGCGCGTTAATGATCTCTTGACACGTATGACGGTAGAAGAGAAGGTTGGTCAGTTAAGTAAATTGCTTGGCTGGGAAATGTATGAAAAGAGCGGGAAGCAGGTTAAGGTAAGTGATAAACTGAAAAAAGCTGTAAAGGAACAACATATTGGTTTGTTGTGGGCGACCTATCGCGCCGACCCTTGGACGCAAAAAACATTACTGAATGGGCTCAGCCCTGTAGAGGCCGCCCGAGCCACAAACGCCATTCAACGCTATATGGTTGATAGCACTCGTTTGGGTATTCCATTGCTACTTTCTGAAGAAGCACCACATGGCCATATGGCTATAGGTGCGACGGTATTCCCAACTGCTATTGGACAAGCTAGTACCTGGAACCCTGAATTGATTCAGCGAATGGCGTCGACAATTGCGCTCGAGACTTCTGCTGTAGGTGGCAAAAATGGTTACGGCCCAGTATTGGATCTCGCACGGGATCCGCGTTGGTCAAGGACAGAGGAAACCTATGGAGAAGATCCCTATCTCATTGGTCAGATGGGCGGAGCAATGGTCCGTGGTTTTCAAGGAGAAAAGGTAGGTCAGGCAGATAAGATCATTGGTACTTTGAAACACTTTTTGGCTTATGCCGCACCTGATGGTGGTCACAACGGCGAATCTGTATCGTTTGGCGAGCGTAGCCTAAGACATTATTTCTTACCACCTTTTGAACGTGCGGTGAAAGCTGGTGCGGGCTCTGTGATGAGTGCATACAATAGTATTGATGGTATTCCGTGCTCGTCCAACCCTTGGCTATTAAAAGATATCTTACGCAAAGACTGGGGATTTAGTGGCTTTGTGGTGTCAGATCTTTTGAGTATATCAGGTCTCAATGGGGGACATGCGACAGCGGCTACAGCTGTAGAAGCGGCCTCGCAGAGCATACATGCTGGCCTTGATGTTGATCTAAGTGGTACTGGTTATGGGCCAAATCTACTTAAAGCTGTACAACAAGGACTTGTGGAACCAGCGGTATTGGATACGGCTGTTGCCCGTGTATTGCGCATGAAGTTTAATCTTGGGTTGTTTGATCGTCCATACGTGGATGAAAAAGTGGTTACGCAGAAAGTTGCGACCGTACAGAATAAATCGGTAGCAAGGCAGGTCGCAAGAGAATCCATTGTTTTGCTGAAAAACGATCAGCATACCTTGCCACTAAGCAAATCCTTAAAACGGATAGCGGTTATCGGACCGAATGCTGATAATGTTTATAATCAATTGGGCGACTATACCGCACCCCAGGCCGATGGTAAAGTAAAAACATTGTTATCGGGAATTCGTGCTTCGGTAGGTAAAGACACACAAATTGATTATGTTAAAGGTTGTGCCATTAGGGATACGGCAAGTTCCGATATTGCCGCTGCCGTTGATGCCGCAAAACGTGCGGATGCGGTGGTGTTAGTGTTGGGTGGTTCAAGTGCACGTGATTTTAAGACTTCTTATCAAGCGACTGGCGCGGCCAATGTAGATCCTAATACCGTCAGTGATATGGAAAGCGGAGAGGGTTTTGATCGAGTATCGCTGGACATGCTGGGCGATCAAATGAAGTTGATGAAAGCGATACAGGCAACGGGAAAACCTGTAGTCTTGGTGACGATCATGGGAAGACCTCTAAATCTTAACTGGGCTTCAGAACATGTTCCTGCAATCGTCAATGCTTGGTATCCTGGGCAGGAAGGTGGATTGGCTATTGCAGATGTGTTATTTGGTGATTATAATCCTGCTGGAAGGTTACCGATTTCGGTACCACGTTCGGTAGGACAACTGCCGGTACATTATAACCATACAAAACCCAAACACCACGATTACGTTGAAATGTCAGCTAAGCCTTTGTATGCTTTCGGATATGGCTTGAGCTACAGTAGTTTTGAATATTCAAATTTGCAGGTAAAATTGGCTGAAGAGGCGACAGACTTTGTGTGTACCGTAACATTCGATGTTAATAATACCGGAAAATTAGCAGGTGACGAGGTTGCACAACTGTATGTTGTTGATGAAGTTAGTTCGGTGGTAACGCCTGTGATGCAGTTGAAGCGATTTGCGCGTAAAAATATTGAGGCAGGGAAGAAGGAAAGTTATTCTTTTGAATTGACCAAAGAGGATCTGAAACTCTGGAATGCGAACCAGGAGTGGAAAACTGAAAAAGGAAAGTTTAAGCTATTGGTAGGCACTTCATCGGATGATATTCGGCTGAAGGGAGAAATGGAATTAACGAAGGACTACTAAAATGTAGTCCGAATGTACGATTTTGCGCGATGTTGCGTCGATTTTGTCGCCCCAAAAAGTAAACCTGCCAGGTGACTTGAAGATCTTTCCATGTGGCGGAATGGAACAAACGCCTGTCATCATAGAAAAGTCCCCCAACTGATCAAACCGGTTAGGGGACTTTTTTATGATTTCACGTTGAATAATGACGTAAATAAGTGGCGAAATGCTTTTTTTACTTGGAAGAATGGACATTCCATAGGGAAAAATCACTTAAAACTTGGTATAGTCCATTTTGTTCTGTGGATGGATCAATTTTTTACACCGCGAAGTCGGTCATTTATTGTGCGAAATCAACCATTCATAGTGCGACATGGCTACTTATTCCGTTTTTTTGATTGCTCAGATTAATTTAATTTTGATAAAGTGTTGTTCGAAAATTTGATCAATGTGTTGTTATTTAATTACTTAATGACAATGTGTTTGATGTTTTTCCTGTTCCAGGTATATGTGATATGAATAAGACCTTTAGGATCTTGGATGATGGTCGGATAAGAATATTCGTCATTTTTTACGCCATCTTCAAGTATCAGCACGTCTTTCCATTGAAGACCATCTTTGGAAGTCGCTACATGAAGCTTTGTACGTCCTTCCCACCAATCTTTACCTGCTACAGCCGGATTGTAGACAATCATAAATAAGCCATTTTTCAAGCGGATCGCATCTGTAGCCGAATTGGGATTGAGCAGATTTGTTGCTTGCCACGGTCCCCAGGTAAGACCTTGGTCCATCGAAAAAGCTGCCATCACCTTATTTTCTTTACTTCTGCAGAGTACCTGAATACGTCCATCCGAATGTTGGACAACGCTTGGCTGGATGACTTGAATGCTCGTGTCTGGGCGTATGTTACTGATGGACCAGGTTTTGCCCTGATCCAGACTGATCTCCATGTGAGCCTTCCATATTTCTTCTTTAGACTCTGTGCTGGAAGGAGAGAGTATTAATCCGTTAGCTAAGGTAAGCGGTTTATTTTTGATCGGTCCTAATATCCCTTCAGGTAGTTGTTGAGCTACTGACCATGTCTGACCTTTATTCTGTGAATATTTAACAAAGCCTTTCCACTCGCGTGGATTGGGACCAATTTTGTAATACAAAGCGAGTGTGTCACTAGTGGGATATTGATAGAGCACAGGATTCCAGCTGGGATAACGAGTATCTACGATGATACCATCTGCGATCTGCACAGGTGGCTGCCATTTACCCTTGGTATACAAGGAACTCCAAATCACAACATCGGGATTTGATTCATGAGTTCCACCAAACCAAGCGGCCAATAAACTATCTTTACCGATAGGTTGGATGGTAGAAGCATGACATTGTTGGAATGGAACCTGACCTTCCTTAAAAATCTGTTCTGATTGAATTACTTGGGGTTTATAGGAGGCACATGAAGATAATAATAGCGCGAATATGGAAGAAAATAGGATAATTTTATTGGGAGACATATACAAGTTTGTTGACTAAACGGTATGAATTCTATTTGTTGATGTTAAAGGTCGATCAGCAGAAGGCTGTTCTGTCTAAAAAATCCCGTGGATTTATCCCACGGGATTTTTTATTATTTGCTTTGCAACTGGATGGCAGTAGCATAATTAAATCGGGTACCTGGGCTTCTCAAGGTAATTTGGTTATCGTGCTGAGACCAGTCCAATTTACCTTTGTGACCTAAGATCGCGATCTTTTTCACTTTGAAATTGTCGGGAACTTGGAATACGTATTCATTTGGCTGCTCGTAGGTATCACCTTCGGAAAGATGAAATACATTGACCATTTTATTGTCTTTGCTTCTTGTATAATAGTAGTCACCCTGATGATAAGGAGCAATGGTACGAGTTGCGAAAACAGCTGTCTGATTGATTTTCATCCATGCTGCAAGCTCGTTTAGGCGGTCGTAGGCTGCTTGGTCATAATCTCCATTAGGACCGGGTGCTATATTCAAGAGGTAATTTCCACCACGAGAAATAATTTTTACTAATGTTTCAACAATCTTTTTGGTCGGTTTGTATTGGTCATTAGGGATGTAACTGAATGAATTTCCCATGGTGATGCAGCTTTCCCAAGGAATATCCAGTGGATGTTCGGGAATCGCCTGTTCGGGCGTTACGTAGTTTTCCCAATTGCCAGGGACAGTACGATCGACGACAATAATACCGGGTTGATTTTTTCTAGCCATTCCACCGATGCGGTCCATGTCTATATCTTGCTCGACTTTAATGGTTCTTTGCCAGTCGACAGATTGATCGATTGTTTTGAATGGACGTACCCATCCTCCGTCCAACCATAAAATGTCGACCTTGCCATACTCGGAAGTAAGTTCATTGATTTGATTATAGGTGTAATTTTTGAACTTTTCCCAGCGCTCTGGATGCTTTTGCGGGTCATAGTTTACATTACGATCTTTTGGTGGGAAATAATTCCACCAGTAGTAATCTGTATGCCAATCGGGTTTGGAGAAATAAGCCCCAATTTTAAAACCATCGTTGCGAAATGTATTGAAGATCTCTTTGGTCACATTTGCTTTTGGATTTGTCGAAAATGGCGTTTTAGAAGAGGTGATCTTATAATCCGACTCTTTGGTGTCGAACATGGCAAAGCCGTCGTGGTGTTTTGTTGTAAAGACGACATACTTCATTCCAGCAGCTTTAGCTGCATCAGCCCATTTTTGTGGATTGAATGCTGTCGGATTGAATGTGGTCTGTAGATTGGTGTAATTTTTTACATACTCATTGTAGGTTGCTCCATGTTCTGGCTTGCGCTGTGTCCAGCCTTCGTCTTCTGGGCACAAGCTCCAGCTTTCCACGATTCCCCATTGGCTATAGGTTCCCCAATGCATAAAGAGGCCAAATTTCATGTCCTGCCATTGTTCAAGGTTTTCTACGACTAGGGGGTCGGTAGGTTTTTGATAGCCAGCAGATACATTGTGCGCCTGTCCAAAGGCAAATGTAACACTCGAAGCGATCAATGCGGTTGCTATAACGGTTTTTAGTTTTTGCATGTATAAAGATAATTAAAATGGATAAAAAGAAAGCCGCCATATGGCGGCTTTCAATTAGATAGATATAGGAACGGGATTAATTAACGTCCCAGAAAATTTTGGTTGTTCTAGTATCTTTTGAACGAACAGCTTCGTAATTTTTGGAGTTATAAGACGCCTCTCCGGTAGGATATAAAAATCTTAGTGGAAGAGTAGAATAATTCGCAGCTCCTGCTGTTAAGATCGTGATTTTTGGATACCCCGTTCTTCTATATTCCGACCAAGCATGTTGCGCCTGTAAGAATCCGTAATGAAGCCATTTTTGGGTCAAGATCAGTTCTAATTTTGCAGTTGCGGTTCCACTGTATTTCGCGGTTGAATTGTCAACAAAATTAGTGATGACGGCATCAGCAGGTTTTGTCTCAGTTTTCAAGCCTGATGTATTTAAATTATTCAGGTAATAATAGAACGTAACGGACTGTTTAAGCGCTAGATCATAAGCAGCTTTTGCATCTGTATCACTACCCCATCTTAAGTAAGCTTCTGCTTTAGCAAAGTTAGTCTCAGATGCAGTCGCAACGATTCCTGGCAGTTTTGCGTTATCAAAGAAAGTTGCCGAATCCAACACCGCATATTTTTGATAATTTGTTAAAATATCATTTTCAGTGAAGGTAATTGGCATCGCATTATACTCCTTGTTTGGTGTAAAGACATTATCTTTTGTTACACCGAATTTATCATAGAATACAGGGATACGTGGATCATTAGCAGGTTTCATTGTCTTATTCAACATATAGTCTGTCGCATATTGATTGTTTCCTTCTGTTAACGCTTGACGCAATGTACCTGTGTAAGTTGTTAATGGTTGAAGCAAAATATCTGTACTTCCAGGGAGGTAGTTTGCATTTGCAGAACCGTCTACTAATGGATATGTACCGGGATTATTCAACATGTCTAAAACTTCTGTTTTAGCTTTACTTTCATCTACATTGGAGATTCGCATTAATAGGCGTAAACGCAAAGAGTTGGTATAACGTCTCCATTTGTTAATACCACCGCTATTTAAAATATCAAATTTGGAAAAATCACCGGTAGTTTCCGCTTTGCTGAAATAGGTGTTAAGTGTTTTCAAATCATCGATAAAAGAATAATATAGTTCTTTTTGGTCGTCAAATTTCGCCTTTTTTGCAATGCTTGTTAATGGTAAGCTTCCTGCCTCTGAAAATGGAATATCTCCATAATTGTCGATGAGTTTTGACGCTTCATCGTACATGACAACTTTACCTGCCTGAAGGAAAATTTCTTCTTTAGCTTGATTTTCTGTGCTTAATGCTGCATAAGCGGCCTCCATTTTTCGATAAACACCAAGTACGCCTGGCGCATAGAAATCTGTCCAATAGCCATAAGAATAGCTATCATTTGGCTGGTACATTGTATTGTTTGGTATAAAAGACGATGTTTGGGTGTATATTGCTTGATTTGATAGAATAAATGTTCTGTAATGCCAGTAAGACGGGCGAACTCTATCGTTGTTTAACAAATCGGTGAAAAAGCCGGGAATACTAGCCTCAGTCGTTTGATCGGGGTTGTTAAACGCATCTTCCAATTCAGTTTTACATCCTGTAAACCCAAGGGTAGATAGCGTTAAAAATAGTAGTATATAAAATGATTTATTCATGATTGATTAGGATTAAAAATTAGCATTCAATGAAAATCCAAAACTTCTTGTTGCAGCATTAGAGCCAACATCTACACCTTGAGACCACCATTGGTTTCCAACAGGTGATTCTGGATCAATATTTTTAAGGGTTCTGTAGAAGTAAAATAGATTTCTGCCCAGTAGAGATACCCTTACGTTGTTTAATTTCAGCTTTTGTGTAACAGAAGATGGAATTCGGTAACTAACAGAGAGTTCCCGCATTTTTACAAAAGAGTTATCATATACTGCGCCTTTCTCGGTCCATGAATCCGCTCCCCAAGCGAAGGTATTCATGTAATAGTCAGCCGCGCTTAAGTGTACATCATTTTTAGCTCCGGTTTTCTCATTTACACCATCCAAGGTAACACCCGTTTCTCGGTATTCCAAAGTGTTTTCATAAGCACCGGTTCCCATTGCATATTTTTGATTTTCAGAAACCATTTTACCACCGAGACGATAATCTACCGTGAAATCCAGTGAGAAGTTTTTATAGTTGAATGTATTGGTCATACCGCCAATTGCTTTTGGTAATATATTTCCTACATATTTGTACTTTGTTTTATCGATGACATAGTAACCCGCATCGGAGATTAGATTATCTCCTTGGTCGTTTTTAGCAATGTCATAGACATAAATATTACCTAATTTTTTGCCAACTTCGGCCACGACTTTTAAGGAGTTTTCATCGGCAGTATAAAACGTTAACTCATCTCCGCCACTATTTAATTTATCCACCATTGTGCGATTGAAGGAATAGTTTAGACGGGTATTCCAACTAAAATTTTCATGTTGGATAGGTGTCGCTGTTAATGAAACTTCCAGCCCATTATTTGAAATACGGCCCACATTTGTCCATTGGGAAATTGCACCGGCGGAGGCTTCAGTAGTTAGATTTAGAATCTGATCGTCTATGTAGTTATCATAATAGCTGACATCTAAACCTAATCTATTTTGTAAAAATTTCAGTTCCAAACCATATTCCCATTCATATTTCATCTCTGGCATAAGGCCCAAATTGCCATAGCTACCACTATAAGTTAAAGAAGGTACAGATCCATTGATTGTAGCTAGCGCATTTTGACTGTTAGCTACATTCGCAACATAAATTCCGGCATCATTTCCGACAATACCATAAGATACGCGTAACTTACCAAAATTGAATTTTTCAGACTTTAGGCCAAAAGCGTCACTGAATATAAAGCTTCCGCTAACAGAACCATATTTATAGTTGTTGTTGCCTGGAGGCATTGTGGAAGAATATTCCGAACGATATGTACCATCCAAATAAGCAAAGCCTTTATAACCAATATTGGCCATTCCGAAGTAAGCATATTTAATTTTTTTCTTACGTTCATTCGTTGTCGTTGCAGGTGCGTAACTATTGTTGATACTAAACCAATTTTCTTTGACAAGCCCGCTTTGTGTAGTAGACGATTGATCGTCATAGTTTTCTTCACGAGACTGGAAACCGGCACTAACACTGTAATCCCAGTCGCTATTTATTTTGTTAGCATAGGTTGCTAATACATCCCCATACAATATTGAGTATAATCCTTTTGAAGTACTGAATCCGCCGGAACTATTTGTTGTCGAGTTATAGCGCGTTGCATACTCGTTGTATTGTTTATTTGTGATGGCTGCGGAGGTAAAATCATTACCTATACGACCTCTTAATTTAAGGTGGTCAACAACCTCCCAATTCAAGGTAGCACTTGTTAATAGACGATTTTCTGTTTCGTCATAACTGTTCTTATACTGAGACCAGAAATAGTCTAGCAAATTGTATGGTCGAATGGTGTATTTAAAATCCTCGTCGCGTCCAGTAGTCGCAGGTGAATATTTATAGCCATCCGAGGTTTGATATTTTTCTTTTAACACCGACATATCTTCCGTACGGCTAAAGAAACCTCCGTACGAACCTAATACTTGTCCGAGTAATGCCGAGCGATTATGTGTTTTTGTGTTCGTATAGTTAGCGACAAGATCCAATGACAATTTCTCGTGCATCTTCACTGTACTATTTAAGTTGAAGGTATTTCTGCTTTGTTTTGAACCTGGACTTGTACTTTTGTAATCCATACGTGTACCACTCAAACGATAATTTACTTTGTCTGTTTGATTGGAAATCGCAAAGTTAATGTTTGAATTGTAACCTGTATCGAAAATATCTCTATAATTGTTTTCGCGCGCCTCGTATTTTTTAGTTGAACCATCCCACCAACTTACTTCTTCGCCAGTAAATATCGGGCCGAAGTTACCATATGAACGGAAATATGGACGTCTTTTAGATGGTGAATCTGCATCCGGTATCCAGCCTTCTTCGGTGGCTCCATTCGCTAGATTGGTTGCTGCATCATAACCTGGACCGTAGATATTCTGAAATTTTGGTAAGAATGCTGCACGTTCAATAGAACCATTGTAATTAAAATCAATACCTAATCCCCTTCCCTTAATTCCTTTTTTTGTCGTGATGACAATAACCCCACTTGCCGCGTCGGATCCGTACAATGCGCTCGCGGCAGATCCTTTTAAAACAGACATGCTCTCTATATCTGCGGGATTAATGTCTAACATACCATTACCACGGATACGTTGGTCATCCCAGTAGTTGTTGTTATTCGCTCCTTTGGTTCCGTATTGTTCGTCATTACGAATAATTACCCCATCTACAACGTATAGGGGTTGACGTTGATAATTTAGGGAGTTAATACCGCGGATCTGCACATTGACAGCACTGGAAGCTCCTCCAGGGGCTGTTGTAATTTTTAGACCCGCTACTTTACCATATAATGCAGAACCAAAGTTGGTATTTCCTGCTTTCGTAAGTTCGTCTGCCTTGATCGTACTCACAGCGTAGCCCAGTGCTTTTGAGTCTCGTTTGATACCCATCGCGGTTACAACAACTTCTTCCAAGTTGGATGCATCTTCTGTTAGTTTAACGTTAATTAATTTGTTTGCACCAATCACAATTTCTTGGGTTTTATAACCTACTATGGAAATTCTGAGAGTTTCGCCTTGTGCAGCTTGAACAGTAAATGATCCGTTTGTTCCTGTTTGTGTACCTCTAGTGGTACCTTTTACTGATACACTGGCTCCAGAAACTGGACCCTTCGCATCTGAAACTATTCCAGTGATGCTTTGCTGCGCATAGAGCGATGTTGCACTGAAAAGTGTGCATAACGCTAAACCAGCAGTTCTTTTGTAAAATAGACTCATGTTTTGGTGTTTAATTTATTAGTAATTATTTAGTTAGGATGCTGCTGATGTGCTTTTCTACAACAATAGCAGCAGTACCCTTTATTTGTGCATGTTTATTTAATTCAGACATATGAATGTAGGTTGTTTTTGCAATTTCCGGAATGCAAAATTCATTTATGGCAATTTGTATTTGAGGATTTAAAATTCGCCCTAATTCGGCACCTCGGCCGCTAATAATAATCTGCTTTGGATTGAGGATGTGAATTAAGGTAGATATACCTTTCCCTAACATATAGCCTATCTTGCCAAGATTGTTGATCGCGATCTGATCTCCTACATTGGAAGCTTCAATTAGCGCATCTACTTTATTAAGATTGCTTTTAACAAAAGTGCTGTAAATAGAATATTCGTTTTTTTCTATGTCGTTTTCCGTATTTCTAATGGCTGCGTTTAAAGAAGCTTCTACCTCTAAACAACCACGTTTTCCGCAAGAACAGAGCGCGTTATTATCGGACAGAGGAATGTGACTAAATTCTCCAGCGAAACCATATTCACCTTTGAATACGTTTCCATTAATTATAATTCCAAGTCCAACCCCCCAATTAAGGTTGATAATCAGTGAATTTTCTGTATTTTTAGCTAATCCAAATTCCTTTTCGGCAATAGCGATACAACGGGAATCATTTTCAATTACTGTCGCTATTCTATATTTTTGCTCAATGTCGCTTTTAATTTTATATAAGGGATGATTAACCGGATAAGATTCGTTAACTCCTAATTCTGAGTTAACAAATCCAGGTATGCTTACACCGATACCTATAAGTCGTTCAATGTTAATTGAGGAAGAAGATAAGATATTTTCAATTTCATATAAAAGAAGCGTAGAGGAATTGTCGTTCCTCAGCTCAATGGGTACATCTCTATGTTCTGAAAGGGCATTCTGATTTAAATCGGTTAATGTAAATGTGGAAAAATGTTGGTCCGAAGCAACTGTTAATATATAAAAATCTAGTCGTGGGTTCAGAGCGAATTGTATCGGACGTCTTCCCCCTGTTGATTCGGCGAAACCACATTCAATGATGATTTTTTTTTCTACAAGATGATTAATAAGCTTTGTAATGGAAGGAATGCTTTTTGCTAACTTTTTTGCTAACTCTGCTATTGAGAGGGCTGTGTCAAAATAAAGGTTTTTTAAAATTTCTTTTTCCATTGGTATCTTCAAGATTCATAAAGTCGGTTAAACTTTTGTTAAAGATATATTAAAAATAAAGTAAGTTCAAAATACTTTTTGTTTTTTTTTAAAAAGTTGAGCTTTCTTATCATTTTATAAATGATAAGATGGATTTAATTGTAACAAATTTATCACTTGTCATTCCTGTTTGTGCCATTATATTATGGATTAGGCATAAAATTGAACGACAAATACCTTATATTTACTTTCTAATTATACTATCTGATTATGAAACAACGGTATTACTCCTTGGATGTCTTTCGTGGAGCGACTGTCGCACTGATGATTATGGTGAATAATCCCGGGACATGGGCTCATATGTTTGCACCGCTAAAACACGCAGCTTGGCATGGATGCTCGCCCACAGACCTTGTTTTTCCTTTTTTTCTTTTTGCCGTGGGTAATGCGATGTCCTTTGTGATTCCGCGTTTACAGGAAGCTGGCTCGTCGGTTTTTTGGAAAAAAGTACTTAAACGAACAGTTTTGATCTTTGCCATAGGGCTGTTTATAAATTGGTGGCCCTTTGTCAAGTGGGAGGGCACTGACTTGGTCTTTAAACAATGGGTGGATGGCAGTGATCCGAGTAAGGGGATTCGTATTTTTGGTGTATTGCAACGTATTGCTGTGGCTTACTGTTTTGCTTCGATATTAGCTTATTATTTCAAGGAAAAGACTATTATATGGATTTCTACGGTTATCCTGCTGTTTTATTGGGCCATTTGTGCAATGGCAGGAGGGGCTGACCCGTATAGTTTAGAAGGTTGGTTCGGTACAAAGTATGATATCGCTATTTTGGGTTTGCCTCATGTTTACAAAGGCGAGGGGGTACCCTTTGACCCGGAAGGATTGATGAGTACCTTACCGACGATTGTTCAGGTCGCCTTTGGGTATTTAGTTGGCGTATTTATTAAAAAGCAAGGACAGGTGGATTGGTTGTGGACGAAGGTACCTGCGTCTAAAGAACCACATTTTAAATTATTGGCGGGGATGTTAGTGACCGGATTTATTTTAGTGGTTCTGGCCTGGATATGGGCCTTGGGGTTTCCGATCAATAAAAAGATCTGGACAAGTTCCTATGTACTTTATACAACCGGTTTGGCGACAATGACCATAGGTGGCATGATCTGGTTTATTGAGGTGCAGGGTGTCAAAAATAAATTGACACAGTTTTTTGATGTTTTTGGTAAAAATCCTTTATTCATCTTTGTATTGAGCGGTATTCTACCACGCTTTTTGGGATTGTTTCGTATTCCTGATGGTGTAAAGGAAGATGGTACACAAAAATACCTCGACGCTTTTGCCTGGTTCTATAAATACGTTTGTGCCAAAGTACCCGGGATACCAGAAGTTGGTTCTTTTGTCTATTCACTATGTTTCTTAACGTTGATGTGGGTAATCTGCTATTGGTTGGATAAGAAGAAAATTTACGTAAAGGTATAACGGCACCTGAATCTTTTGCATATTAAATTATTTTGGCAACCAAAGATTTTTGCTATCTTTGCAGCCAATTAATAAAATTTTTAACGCTTTAATATTATTCAGGAAATGTATTTAAGTAAAGAGTACAAAGCTGGGATCTTCGAAGAATTCGCTGGATCAGCTACAAACACAGGATCTACTGAAGGTCAAGTTGCTTTATTCACGAAGAGAATTGCTCACTTAACTGAGCACTTGAAAAAAAACAGAAAAGATTTCGGTACACAACGTGCCCTACAAATGTTGGTAGGTAAACGTCGTTCATTATTAGCTTATCTTTACAAAAAAGATATCAACCGTTACCGTGCGATCATTAAAGGTCTAGGTTTACGTGATATTATCAAATAAGCTTTTATACAAAGGTGTTAAGAAAGCCATCCAATTTTTGGATGGCTTTTTTGTTGTGCTTACTGTGCCCGATAGGTTATCGGAATTTTGACGTCGGAATAGGAGCTTTCTGTTCGCAATGGATTTTGAAATTGTTTGGAACGTCCTCGAACCATCGGGCCGGATAATGTCGGCTCTACTGTGCTTCAATTTCGCTATTTAGTCGTACTATAATCGCTTTTACTTCGGTACTTGTTCGGTGTTTATTCGCTCCCAACCGAAGAAGCACCGAACAAGTACCGAACAAGCTCCGAAGAAGCACCGAGCAAAGTGCGAAAATGATATGACGTAAAACTGATTTTATTGCGGAGCTTTTTTCACCCGAACTACATGATTGAATGGGTTAGTGAGTTTTTGACGCAGTTATTCCGATGGTTTGATGATTTAGCCTGTCGCTAATAGCATTAATCTTAATATTTTAATTTACCTTTGTGCTGAAATCTAATGTATTTAAAATATTGACATGCTGCCAACAAGATGAAAAGCATGTCGCAAACAAGATTAAATGAATTACAACGAAATTAAAACAACCATCGATATGGGTAATGGCACCCAGATCGAATTGTCTACAGGGAAATTAGCAAAACAGGCTGATGGCGCTGTAGTATTAAAACAAGGTGATACGATGTTGCTTGCAACAGTCGTTTCAGCTAAAGAAGCTAAATCTGGTGTTGATTTTTTACCACTTTCGGTAGATTATCAAGAGAAATATGCGGCAACAGGCCGTATCCCTGGAGGTTTCTTACGTCGTGAAGCTAGATTATCAGATTATGAGGTGTTGATCTCACGTTTGGTCGATCGTGCATTACGTCCTTTGTTTCCTGAAAACTATCACGCAGATACACAAGTTGCCATCAGCTTGATTTCTGCAGATAAAGATATTATGCCTGACGCTTTAGCAGGTTTGGCAGCTTCTGCTGCTATTGCGGTGTCTGATATTCCTTTCAATGGACCAATTTCCGAAGTTCGCGTTGCGAAGATTGACGGTCAATTGGTGATCAATCCAAAATTGTCTGAACTTGAAAAAGCAACATTAGAATTTATCGTTGCTGGTTCGGCGCAGGATATCGGCATGGTGGAAGGTGAAGCGAAAGAGATTTCCGAAGCGGAAATGGTAGAGGCTATCGCTTTTGCGCACGAAGCAATCAAAAAACAAGTTGCTGCTCAGGTGGAATTAGCAAACTTAGTTGGCAAGACTGTAAAACGTGAATATAACCACGAGCCAGAAAATCTTGAATTGAGAGATTCCATTTTTGCTGCTACTTACGATAAAGTTTATGCAATTGCAAAATCAGCTTCTGCAAAACATGACCGTTCTGAAAACTTCGCTAAAATTGCGGAAGAATACAGAGCAACCATGCCAGAGGAGTTGGATGATGATACAGCATTCTTATTTAAAAAATATTTCCACGATGTTCAGTATGATGCTGTTCGTAATCTCGTCTTGGACGAAGGAATTCGTTTAGATGGCCGTAACGTACGTACAGTACGTCCAATCTGGTCAGAAGTGGATTACTTGCCTGCTGCTCACGGTTCGGCTGTATTTACACGTGGAGAAACACAATCATTAACTTCGGTTACTTTAGGTGCGAAGGATGATGAACAAATGATCGATGGTGCTTTTATCAACGGTTATAATAAATTTATTCTTCACTACAACTTCCCTGCGTTCTCTACAGGTGAAGTGAGACCTAACAGAGGTCCTGGTCGTCGTGAAGTTGGTCATGGTAACTTGGCAATGCGTTCATTGAAACAGGTGCTTCCTGCAGATAACGAAAATCCATATACGATCCGTGTTGTTTCTGATATCTTGGAATCAAATGGTTCATCTTCTATGGCAACTGTATGTGCTGGTACATTAGCTCTTTTAGATGCTGGTGTGAAATTGAAAGCGCCAGTTTCAGGTATAGCTATGGGATTGATCTCTGATGAGAAAACTGGTAAATATGCAATCTTATCGGATATCTTAGGTGATGAAGATCATTTAGGTGATATGGACTTTAAAGTAACAGGTACGGAAAACGGTATCGTTGCTTGTCAAATGGACTTGAAAATCAATGGTTTGAAATGGGAAGTGTTGACGCAAGCTTTGGATCAAGCGAAAGAAGCTCGTTTACACATCTTAGGTGAAATGAAGAAAACCATTTCAGCTCCGCGTGAAGACTACAAACCACATGCACCACGTATCGTTCAATTGTTGATCGATAAAGAATTTATCGGTGCTGTAATCGGACCAGGTGGTAAAATTATCCAAGAAATGCAACGTGAGACCGGTGCTACAATTTCGATCGAAGAGGTTGATAACAAAGGTGTTGTTCAAGTATTCGCAGATAATAAAGCGGCTATTGATGATGCAGTAGGTCGTATTAAAGCGATTGCTTCTAAACCGGAGATCGGTGAAACTTACGAAGGTAAAGTGAAATCGATTATGCCATTTGGTGCATTCGTAGAGATTATGCCGGGTAAAGATGGTTTATTGCATATCTCTGAAATCGACTGGAAACGTCTTGAAACAATGGACGGAATCTTCAAAGAAGGTGATAAAGTAACGGTTAAATTGTTGGATATCGACAAACAAGGTAAAATGAAGCTTTCTCGTAAAGCGTTATTGCCACGTCCGCCGAAAGAAGACAAACCAAAGCAAGATAAGCCTGCCGGCGAAGCTCCTGTAGCTGGTGCTGGTCAAGAATAAGTTTATTCTTTTCAAATGATATGAAAAGCCCGCTTTATGCGGGCTTTTTTTATGCTTGATTTTAGGGAAAAAGTTTTTATAATGCTGATAAAGTGTTATATTTATCCCCTTAGTTTAATATATTTTATGAAAAGAATTTTAACAGCTGCCCTATTGCTAGGAGTAGCTCGTATTGCCTGTGCTCAAACGACAGCTGACACAGAAACTGAGGGCTTTAAATCAAGAAAAGGTAATTTTGTTACAGAGTTGAATTTCAATCCTTTCAAGGGAAATTTTAGCCTAAATAATGCCCTGAATCAGATCAAAGGAAGATATTTTGTCCAGGATGATTTGGCCTTACGCTTAGGTGTTGGGATCAATGTGCTTGATTCTGCCGCAAATTATGGAAAACCTTACGGAACGACGGGTTTTTTTAATTCAAATGACCGAAAGGGTACTGAATTTGACTTTAATTTTGGTATTGAAAAGCATTTTAAGGGAACACGCAGACTGTCCCCGTACATTGGCTTTGATCTCTCTATTGGAACAAAAAGCACAAAGCAATCCTTCTCCACCAGTTCGTATACGATGGATTTAAAGAATGCATGGATGGAAATAGTTTATCAACCTACTAACAATGGCGGCTATTATTCAAACATGCAGCTGGTTCCTAATGGGTATACACGATTTGGTGCCTATGCGGTTGCAGGTTTTGATTTTTATGTTTCCAAAGGTTTGTACGTGGGGTATGAATTTAATTTAGGCTACCTCAATACAAAGTATAAAAAACCTGATATTACAGTTACCGGAACCGACCCGGGATATGCTTCGTATGTCTCGGAAAACAAAACCAAGTCCTTCAAGAGTTCATTGGTGAATGGGGTGCGGGTTGGATATGCATTTTAGCGATAGTTAATAGGTCGTTATGAAAAGATTAAAAATACAATATATCGCTTTTGTCATTCTATTGGGCTTGTTTTTCTCTTGTAAAAAAGATGATTTTACACCTCCGGCTGTTCAGACACTCTCCGTGACTGCTAGCTCGCCAACTTCGTTTAACGTTGTTGGAAGTGTTTCAAAAGTAGGCAGTGAGAAAGTGGAGGATTATGGATTTGTCTACAATAACACACAGGAAATAGACGAAAATAAGGGTGTGAAAGTTTCCCTGGGCAAGGATGTCAAAGAGGGTGAGTTTCAAAAGCAGATTAGGGTAGACAGTGCACTGGCCTATTCCTATAACAACACGATTTGGGTGAGGTCTTATTTGCGTGATTCGAGGGGGACCGTTTTCGGGGCTATGCTGAATGTCTCTCTTCCGCGTCCTTCGATGGGGAATATTGCTCCCAATATGGCCATGTCGGGTGAGGTTGTTAAAATTACGGGCACTTTTTTCGATGCCACAGCGAATAATACCACAGTCATGTTTGAGAATATAAAAGCAAAGTTGGTGTCTGTGGGTGAGACCGAAATTAGTGCTGAGGTACCAGCAGGGATACAGCGACCTCATGGGCAGGAAATTAATGTTTCCGTTCGGATCGGATCGACTCCTGCTGGTAGTGGGTACTTTCGGATACTCGCCAACTTTAAGGATTTTATGCCTAAATCGGGCCCCGTAGGTACTAAAGTGATCTTTACAGGAGATAATCTGCCGGACAGCTATTATGGTTCAGAGTTCAAGGTCAATTTTGGTGATCAGACAAGGGACGCATTCTACTATAATGGAGGTATCGATATCCCTTTTACGGTAAAAGAAAATTTTGATCTCTCAATTACAGTCGCCGGTAAGAACAAGATGCTCGGGGCATTTAAAGTAACTCCGCCAGTAATCACAGCGATCGAACCCAGTTCTTTATTTCCCGGACAGACGCTCCAGATCAAAGGCACAAATTTTCCTCCATCCGAAGATTATTATGGAGATGCAATAGGGGCTAAGGTAAGACTTGGTTCGGCAACGTATCAAAATGTAAGCTATTATCCTCTGGGACAGTTCAACTATACTGTACCGGAGAACACTGCCCCTGGAGAATATACAATCAAGTTGAATGTTGGTCCACATGAAGTATCTGCTCCTCAAAAAGTCAACGTTTTGGCTTTCACCGCTACTAGCTTCTCACCAAAGTCAGGAAGTCCATTGCAGCAGCTAAATATTTCGGGAAGTTTTATTGCCGGGAACTGGTATAATGTTTATGTTGGTTCAGTCGTTACTTCTGCTACGGCAGCTTCGTCCACCAGCCTGCAGGTTCCGATCCCTTATGGTGTGAATATTGGGAAGACTAAGATCAGTGTGGAATTTCCGAATAAACGTGTAACCATACCAGGCGATTTTGAGGTTATTGGTCCCTCATTTAGCTCCTTTAGCCCTGCTTCGGCTGTACCGGGAACTATTTTGACAATAAAAGGTGCGGGCTTTATTTCTGATTATAATGGTACTGTTGTGAAATTCGGTTCTATTGTTGTATATCCAAATAGTATATCCGATAATACGATTGTTGTTACAGTGCCGTCAAATGTGACTCCCGGAGCGATGAAATTAACCGTGGTGACCGGAGGACAGACTGTTATGCATAAAGACAACTTTACCTTATTGGATAAGTAAAGGTTTTTGCTCATTTATCGCTGGGGAGATTGTTTTCTCAGATCGCGATGCTAAGCAAAACGTTTTCATAATATGCACAAAACAAATAAGGCTGTCAATTCGACAGCCTTATTTGTATTTGTTATTTTATAACATGATAACACCTTTTATCTTTGCGACTTCTTTGTAGAAGTAGATCACCTGATCGGCGTCTTTTACGTTCAAGTTTACCGTAATTGACGTATACTTGCCCGTTTTGGAATCCTTAAAATCAAACTGCGCACCCGTATCATCAAATACGCTTTGGATCTGATTGAAGTGGTCCTGATCTTTCGGTAAGATAAATTTGTACGTATAGTCCTTTGGAAATGTTTCCAAATCTTCCAATCGCTCTTTGAAAGTTTCATAGAAGTCTTTTGGACTATCACCTCCGTCCGGGATATCTTGTATATTGATGTTTTTGTAATCTGCCATGTTTTGTTTCTCCTTAAATATGTTATTAAGGTATTAACAAATATTAATCCACTAATGTTTTACTGACAATTTTTCAGTTAATTATTGTCAACGCTTGAAGGCCAATCGGCTTTGTTTTTACCAAAGTTTTTGTTTGGTGTAGCGCTCATCTCGATTTCCATCTGACCGCCTTCTAACAGTTGTGCGTGTGTGATAAACGTTTTAGAATATGGTTTGCCATTCAATTTGATCGATTTGATGTACTGATTGGTTTTACCCTGATTTTTAACATTGATCGCTAAAGTTTTGCCATTCGGTAGATTGATATTTGCATGCTGCATCATTGGAGAACCGAAAACATACACTCCGCTCATGGCATTTAGTGGATAGAAACCCATTGCTGAAAATACATACCATGCACTCATTTGACCTACATCGTCATTTCCACAAAGACCTGCAGGGCTGTTTGTGTAAAAATCGGTCATCGCTTTGCGCGCAAGTGCCGCACCCTTCCAAGGCTGTCCAGCATATGCATATAGGTATGGAATATGATGATTTGGTTCGTTACCTTGGGCATATTGGCCAATTAGTCCTGAAATATCTGGAGAAGCTTCTCCACCTAGATCTGAAGACATGGTCGTAAAATAATCCAGTTTTTTCAAGAATTTTTGTTCGCCACCGAAAAGCTTGATCAAACCTGTCACATCTTGAGGTACCAACCAGGTGTATTGCCATGCATTTCCTTCACAGTAATCATTTTCGCGGTGTTTAGCCATCAATGGATCGAAGGGTCTGCGGAATTCACCATTCGCTTTTTTACCTACAAAATGTTCAACTTCTTTGTCGAAGTATTGTTCGTAAAGTTTATAGCGTTTTTTGAAATAGGCAGCATCTGCTGTCTTTCCTAATTTCNNTTCTCGGCAATTTTATAAGCACCAAAGTCAGCAATCGCATACTCTAATGCCCATGCTACAGATTCGTTTGGCATGCTGTCAATCGGGATGAATGTCAGGTCACGGGCGTATTTTAAGCCATGATCGTTACCCATTGCTGTCGTTTTAACAGCTTCCCAAACCAAGGGATAATCTTTCTCGTCAATAATTCCTTTTAAGAAAGCGTCTGCAATCACTGGAATCGCAGGTAGACCGACCATGGTATTGGTTTCATTGCCCTGTAAATGCCACATTGGCAATTTACCTTGCTGCTGATAGATCGCCAGCATAGTTTTGATGAAATCCTGGTTGATTTTACGATCTTCCAAAATAGTCATCAATGGATGAAGTCCACGGTAGGTGTCCCAAAGGGAGAATACGGTGTGATTGACAAAATCTTGCTTTTCATAAACCTGCTTATCAGTACCCATATAGTCTCCATTTGCGTCATTGAAAATAGTCGGTGCAAAGTAAGTATGGTATAAGGCGGTATAGAAGATTGTCTTTGTGTCTTTGTCCGCTTCAAATTGAATTTTGTTCAGTGTTTTATTCCAACGTTGGTCAGCCGCCTGTTTGACGTTTTCAAAATTCCAGCCTGGAATTTCTACATCGATGTTATTCAGGGCATTGGTTGAACTTACTGGCGAGATACCGACTTTAAGTTCGATGGTTTTGTTTTTAACAGCATCAAAGAATAAAGCTGCTTTGATCGCTTTGCCTTGAAATGTGGTCTGTCCTAACTTTTCTTCCTTACCGTCGAAAAACCGAACTTTTTGAATCGGTTGTGATGTTCTGATCGCAAAATATAATTTTTGATCGCTGGCCCAGCCCGTCGAAAAGCGATAACCTACAAAGGTCGAGTCGTTCACCTGTTTGATGTAGGTATCTGTCGGTTTATCCCAATTGATATGGTAACCTAAGTCGACCAATATATGTGCATTGTCTGTTTTTTCATAGCGGTATTGATGATAGCCAACACGTTCTGTAGCTGTTAAGTTAGCTTGCACTTTATAGTCATCTAAATAAGCACTATAAAACCCTGGCTTAGCGACCTCATTTTCCTTTTTGAAGGAAGAGCCATAGCCCGTATTCATTTTATTGAATTCTGCCGGTGTTAATTGCAGCTTTCCGTTCGCGGGAACGATCATGAGATCGTTTAGATCACCGATGCCAGTTCCGCTCAGGTGCGTATGTGTAAAGCCTAGGATCTCTTGGCTTTTGTAATTGTATCCACTGCACCAATCCCAACCGTTAAATTTATCCCAGGTCTGTGGGATTTGGGTTGGTCCTAACTGCACAGCACCCAAAGGTACATTGGCACCGACAAAGACGTGTCCATGGTCTGCAGATCCAATGAAGGGGTTGACATATTGCGTGAGATTTTGTTGGGCTTGCACGCAAAATGGCAAAATTATTGTGCCCAATACTGTTTTTAATAGTTTATTTCCTGTCATAGGTTTTTGTTCGGGTATTTGAAAACTGCTTAAAATTAGTAAATAAAACCTTTTAGCGCAATTTTATTATTATTTTAGTAAATTGTCGTTAAATTTTTTACTTTAGTAATCTTCGAAATAAAAAACTTAACAAACCTACTACTCTACATGAAGAAACGTATTCTGATCAGTGATATCGCAAAGGCGTTGGGGATTTCCGTAACTACTGTATCCTTTATTTTGAATGATAAGGCAAAAGAGAAGCGGATTAGTGAAGCTTTGACCAAACGTGTGCTGGATTATGTTAAAAAGGTAGGGTATAAGCCCAATGAACTGGCAAAAAGTCTACGTACCGGCAAGACAAAGATTTTGGGTTTGATTATCGAGGATATTTCCAATCCTTTTTTTGGGAATATCGCACGCCTCATTGAAAGTAAAGTATATGAACAAGGGTATCGCATTATTTATTGTAGTACCGATAACAATGTCGAGAAGGCTAAGGAATTGATTCAGATGTTTTATGATCGTCAGGTAGATGGTTTTGTCATTACGCCTTCCGATGGATTAGAAGATACGGTAAAGCAATTGCAACAGAATAATATTCCAGTGGTGCTTTTTGACCGTTACTTTCCAGACCTGGAAACGGACTATGTTGGTGCGGATAATTTTCAGGGAGCTTTTGATGCCAGTAATCATTTGTGTCAACAAGGGTATCGTCGTATCGGTTTTGTATCGCTCTATTCGGATCAGACCCAGATGAAAGAGCGCTCGGATGGTTATCTGAAAGCCATGGATAATAATAAGCAGCAAAGTTTTATTCAAAAGATCCAGATGGATGCCTCGGATGAGGAAGCGATGGAATCTTTACGGGAGTTTATTTGTGAGAATAGACTGGATGCTGTTTTGTTTTCAACAAACTATTTGGCTATTTCCGGTTTGAAAGCTTCCAAGAAATTCAACTTTGTCATGCCTGCGGTGATTGCTTTCGATGATCATACTGTTTTTAAGTTGGTAGAACCATCTATTACGGTGGTGTCTCAACCTATAAAAGAAATCGCTGAAAACTTAATTAATATTCTTTTACTCCGCTTACAGGGTAAAATAAAAGCAACACGTAAATTGGTGTTGCCTTGTGAACTGAAAATTCGTGAATCTACGAAAGCAAAAGTTACTTTGTAGCGTCCGCTATGAATTTCATTGAAATGGAGTTTACACAGTGACGCGTATTTTTTGCCGTAAAGCCTTCTCCAAGGAATACATGCCCTAGATGCGCGCCACACTTGCTACATAGGATTTCTGTACGTCGGCCATCTGCATCTGTGATGCGCGTGATGGCTCCTGCAATTTCGTCGTCAAAGCTTGGCCATCCGCAGCCAGATTCAAATTTTGAATCCGAGCGGTATAACGGACTATCGCAACGTTTGCAGGTATATGTTCCACTTTGTTTATTGTCCAAGTGCTCGCCAGTGAAAGGGCGCTCAGTACCTTTGTGTATAATCACATATTCTTCTTCCTTACTTAGTGGGTTGTATTTCTTGTTGGTTTCCATTATCGTCATTTTTTAAGAGTTATGCTATCCATACCAGGGACGGCGTTATGCGATCCGTGGCAGGTGCCGCCCAATCGGAGTGCGTGTAGACCTGCCAGTCGGCGAGTCTCGATTCATCCCTATAAAGTTACGGAAATAAAGACTAAAAAAAACTTTTTGTATATGTAATGGCGGTCTATTTTAGTGAATTTTAAATTGTCATGGAATTGTCTTATATTTGAGTGGCTATCCAAATGAAAAGTTGTAGCGATAGGACTACTTTAATAGCTTAATGTTGTTTTATCCTAGTTTAAACCCATTTGTTTAGAATGATTATAAATTGATATTAAAGGTCACAAAATTGTCAGCGATTTATTAATAAATCATACTTTTGTGGCATTGTTAAGGGGGTAGTGGCTCTTTTAACTATGGGAGTTAATTTTTTACATTCACAAATAAATAGTATAAAGTGCTAAATATGAGAACTATCTCATCCGTTTTGGGAAGCCTTGCGAGGGTGGTGTCAACGAGTTTGATGCTATTATTTGCCGTTACGACGTTGCATGCGCAAGATGTCAAGGAAGGTGAAAAAATCTTCAAATCTAAGTGTACATCCTGTCATGCCATTGACAGAAAAGTGGTTGGTCCTGCTTTAAAGGGGATCCCGGAGACAAAAGATGAAGCTTGGTTAATCAAGTGGATCAAGAACTCTCAGGCTTTAATTGCGTCTGGCGATGCTGAAGCAGTTAAAATCTTCGAAGAGAACAACAAGCTTGTGATGACTTCTTTTACTGATTTGTCTGACGATCAGATCAAGTCGGTATTAGCGTATATCACAGATGCTTCTAAGGAAAAACCAAAAGATGCTGTGGCTGCTGGTGCTGCAAAAGATGATAACGCATCCGTGTTCATGATTTTGGGCTTGATCGCAGTTGTTGTTTTGGCTGTTGTGGTTATCGTGGTGTTGAATCGCGTGATCCGCNNCAGAAAATGTCATTGCTAAAAATCAAGAAGCTATTGCGGCACAAGAAGAGCCTGAAGATAGCCAACGTTTTGTGAAGTTTGCGAAAGCATTCGTTAAAAACAAAAAACTGGTTGGATTCACAGTCTTGATGTTGGTGGCTTTATTAGCTGTAGGTGGTTGGAAAACCATGTGGAACGTTGGTGTTCACGAAGGGTACAAGCCAGTTCAGCCAATTAAGTTCTCACACCAAATCCACGCTGGTGTTAACAAAATTGAGTGTCAATACTGTCACGGTGGAGCATTTAAATCTAAGAATGCGTCAATTCCATCGGCCAATGTATGTATGAACTGTCACAATACAATTACGGCATCAGAGCATTATGATGGTGAGATTTCTCCAGAAATTGCTAAAATCTATCGTGCATTGGATTGGGATCCTGAAACACGTACTTATGGTAATAACCCTAAGCCAATTCAATGGGTTCGTATCCATAATTTACCTGACTTTGCGTACTTCAACCACTCACAACACGTTGTGGTAGCTGGAGTTGAGTGTCAAACTTGTCACGGTCCGATCCAAAATATGGAGGAAGTGTATCAATACTCTCCGTTAACGATGAAATGGTGTGTGGATTGTCATAAAAAGACGGATATCAAATCGGATAATAAATACTACGAAGATTTGATTAAAGCACACGAAAGAATTAAGAAAGGTGAGAAAATGACTGCAGCCATGATCGGTGGTCTTGAGTGTGGTAAATGTCACTATTAATAATTATTTGAAATACGCAATCTTATATACAGCTTAAATGGATAGCAATAAAAAATATTGGAAAGGTTTGGAAGAGTTAAATCAAACTCCTGCTTTCGTTGAAGGAAGCAAGGGTGAGTTTGCCGAATCTATTCCTGTAGAAGATGTATTAAATGAAGCTGGCTTGAGTACAAAAACTCCTCGCCGTGACTTCTTGAAGGCATTAGGATTTGGTTTGGGTGCTGTTTCTTTAGCGGCTTGTAACCGTACTCCTGTGCATAAGGCAGTTCCTTATTTGATTAAGCCTGAAGAGGTAACTCCAGGTATCCCTAACTACTATGCTTCGACATTCAATGGTCAGAGTATCTTGGTTAAAACGCGTGAAGGTCGCCCTATCAATGTTGAACCTAACCCGAATGCGATTGGTTTGAACCAAGGTTTGGATTCAACAACTGCTGCTTCTGTATTGGATTTATATGATGAGTCCAAATTGAAGCAAGCACAATTGAAAGGTCAAGATGTTGAATGGTCAAAATTGGATGGGGAAGTTGTTAAGGCATTAAATGCTGCTTCATCATCTGGTAAACAAATTACGATCGTTTCTTCTACTGTAAACAGTCCTTCAACGTTGGCAGCTATCGCTGCATTCGCAACGAAATTCCCTACAGTTAACCACGTACAATACGATGCTGTATCTTACAGCGGTATTATTGAAGCAAATAAAGCTTCTTTCGGTAAGGCAGTAGTTCCTTCATACAATTTTGAAAAAGCAAATGTGATCGTTTCTGTTGCTGCTGATTTCTTAGGAACTTGGTTAGCAGGTGAAGAGCATACACAACAATACGCTAAAAACCGTGACTATAAATCATTGAAAAATGGAAAAATGTCACGTCACGTCCAATTTGAATCTGGTCTTTCCATGACGGGTACAAATGCTGATGCGCGTATCGCTATCAAACCTTCGGAAGAGGGGGCTACCTTGATCGCTTTATATAATGCCGTTACTGGTCAATCTTTGGCTGGAGCTACTGCAAACAAAAAAGCACAAAAAGGTGTTGCTTTAGCAGCGAAAGAATTGGTGAACAGCAAAGGCGCAGCTGTAGTTGTTGCTGGTTCTAACGATGTCAATGTGCAGGTATTGGTCAATGCAATCAACGTTGCATTAGGTGCTTATGGTACGATCATCGATTTAGATAATTATTCTAAACAATATCAGGGTTCTGATTCTTCATTCCAAGCTTTCTTAGCTGCAGCGAAATCAGGTCAAGTGGGTGTTGCATTCTTCTTGAATAGCAACCCTGTATATGACTATTTCAAAGCGGACGATGTCAAAGCGGCGTTGAAACAAGTTCCTTTCACTTTGTCGTTCTCGCAACGTGCTGACGAAACAGCTTCTGAGTTGACAGCTATCGCTCCTGCAAGTACTTTCTTGGAGTCTTGGGGTGATGCGAATCCGAAAGAAGGTTTGTATTCTATCGTTCAGCCAACAATAAACCCTGTTTTCAAAACACGTCAAGTTGAGCAAAGCTTATTGACTTGGGCAGGAAATAACACAGATATGTACAACTTTGTTAAGAACTTGTGGTCTACACAAATCTTAGCGGGTTCTACGAAAAACTGGGATGCTGTATTGCAATCTGGTTTTGAATATAAAGGTGCTAAAGCGGCAACGGCTCCTGCATTCACAGGAAACGCAGCTGCGGCGGCGTCAGCGATTGAGGCATCAAGCAAAGCGATCACAGGCGAGTTTGAGTTGAAACTTTATGAGTCTTCAGCTCTTCGTGATGGTCGTTATGCTAACAATGCTTACTTGCAAGAGTTGCCTGATCCAGTTTCTAAGGTAACTTGGGATAACTATGCTGCGCTTAACCCGAAAGACGCTGAGAAGTTAGGATTGGGTGAAGACGGTAAAGTGACTGTTAAAGCAAATGGCGTTGAATTGGAATTGCCGGTTGTACAACAACCAGGTCAAGCACAAGGAACAGTTTCAGTTGCTGTAGGTTACGGACGTACAAAAGTTGGTAAAGCAGGAAATGAAGTTGGTAAAAATGCATTCCCTTTTGCTTCTATCATCAATGGTACGGTACAAGGTGTTGCTAAGGCGACTGTAGCGAAAGCTGGCGGAACTTACCAATTGGCACAAACACAAACACACCACACCATCGAAGGTCGTAACGTGATCCGCGAGACGACATTTGCGAAATATTTGAAAGATCCTAACTCTGAGGCTGGACGCTTTACAGATAATCACAAAACATACGATTTGTGGAATAAATATGAGCAGCCTGGCCACAAATGGGTGATGGCGATCGACTTGAACGCATGTACAGGTTGTGGTGCCTGTATCGTTGCTTGTAACGTTGAAAATAATATTCCTGTTGTAGGTCGTGATGAGGTTCGTCGTCGTCGTGAGATGCACTGGTTACGTATTGACCGTTATTATACAATCGAAGGAAAAGACCAAGATCTGACAAAAGAGAAAGAAATTGCGAAAGCTTCGGCTGATTTAGATTTCGAAGATATCACTGTTGTTCACCAACCGATGTTGTGTCAACACTGTGGACATGCTCCTTGTGAGACGGTTTGTCCAGTATTGGCTACTGTACACTCTTCAGAAGGTTTGAACCACATGGCATATAACCGTTGTTTTGGTACCCGTTACTGTGCGAACAACTGTCCATTCAAAGTACGTCGTTTCAACTGGTTCGCCTACTGGAATGATTCACGTTTTGACAATTACTTGAACAATGAATTTACACAATTGGTATTGAATCCAG
The DNA here is from genome assembly GCA_002454415.1 of Sphingobacterium sp. UBA6711. GTDB lineage: Bacteria > Bacteroidota > Bacteroidia > Sphingobacteriales > Sphingobacteriaceae > Sphingobacterium. The sequence goes on along the minus strand of DKIT01000099.1, from coordinate 13,058 downwards.
ATGTAGTAACTCGTTCACGTGGGGTAATGGAAAAATGTTCAATGTGTATCCAACGTATTCAAGGAGGTAAATTGCAGGCGAAGATTGAGAATCGCAAAGTGAAAGATGGCGATATCCAAATGGCTTGTCAGCAAGCATGTTCGGCAAATGCGATCATCTTTGGTGATGCTAACGATCCAGAATCAGAAGTATCCAAAGCATTGCGCAATGAGCGTGTTTATTACGTACTTGAGGAAATCAATGTTCAACCGGGTATCGGTTATATGACAAAAGTTAGAAACACTTTTGAGGCGTAATCTTGTACAATATTTGAAATAAAAATACTATGTCATCGCATAACGAATCAATATTAAGAGAACCATTAATGACCGGTAAGGACATCACGTATGCAAAAATTACGGATGATATCTTACTACCGGTTGAAAATAAACCAAATAAAGCATGGTGGATTGGTTTTACCGTTGCTGTATTGGGTGCTTTATTATGGGTAGTTAGCGTTAGTTATACCTTTTGGACAGGTATCGGCGCTTGGGGTCTGAATAAAACTGTAGGCTGGGCTTGGGATATCACCGACTTCGTATGGTGGGTAGGTATCGGTCACGCGGGTACGTTGATTTCAGCTGTATTATTAATCTTCCGCCAAAACTGGCGTAATTCAATCAACCGTTCTGCAGAGGCGATGACGATCTTTGCGGTAATCTGTGCGGCTACATACGTTGTGGCTCACATGGGACGTCCTTGGTTGGCTTATTGGATTTTCCCACTTCCAAATCAATTTGGATCACTTTGGGTAAACTTCAACTCTCCTTTGGTATGGGATGCATTCGCGATCTCAACTTACTTTACAGTTTCCTTGGTATTCTGGTACTGTGGTTTGTTGCCTGATATTGCGTCAATCCGTGACCGTGCTACTGGATTAAAACAACGTATTTATTCAATTTTATCATTCGGTTGGAATGGTTCTGTGAAGACTTGGCAACGTTTTGAAATCGTGTCATTGATCTTGGCAGGTATTTCAACTCCACTGGTACTTTCTGTACACACCATCGTATCCATGGACTTTGCAACTTCGGTGATCCCTGGATGGCACACGACGATCTTCCCGCCATATTTCGTGGCAGGTGCGATCTTCTCTGGTTTCGCGATGGTACAGACTTTATTGTTGATCTTACGTAAAGTAATGAACTTTGAAAACTACATCACGATGTTCCACATTGAGTCGATGAATATTATCATCATGACAACTGGTTCTATCGTAGGTGTGGCTTACTTAACAGAGTTATTCATCGCCATGTACTCGCGCTCAGAATACGAAATGTATGCTTTCGAGAACCGTATGTTGGGTCCATATGCTTGGGCTTACTGGTCAATGATGACTTGTAACGTAATTTCTCCACAGTTATTCTGGTTCAAAAAAATCCGTACAAGTATTCCTATTTCATGGATCTTATCGATTGTTGTAAACATCGGTATGTGGTTTGAGCGTTTTGTAATTATCGTGACTTCATTGCACCGTGATTACTTGCCTTCATCTTGGGCAATGTTCTACCCAACTTGGACAGACGTAGGTATCTTTGTAGGTTCAATTGGACTATTCTTCACGTTATTCTTATTGTTCTTACGTTTCTTGCCAGGTATCGCTATCGCCGAAGTGAAATTGTTGTTGAAATCATCTTCATTACAACATAAAACTAAATTGGCTCAACAAGGTGCATTCCCTGCAGAGCAAGTTGAGTACTTCCAAGAATCATTGGAGAAATATGATTCAGTGACAGAAGAAGAGATTAAGGAATTATCAGTTAGAAAATAATCAGCAATGAGCAATACAAAATATATATTAGGTAGTTTTGCGGATCCGGATGACATGATGCATGGGATCGACAAATTGCAAGCAAACAATATAAGTATTTATGACTGCTTTACTCCGATGCCTATCCACGGCATCGAGGCAAAGTTAGGTGTGAAACCTTCTCGCTTGCCTATCGCAGCATTTTGCTTTGGAGCATTAGGAACGACATTAGGTTTTAGTTTGTTGTATTATACAATGGCATATGACTGGCCGATGAATATCGGTGGTAAACCATCTTTTGGTATGCCAAACTTTGTTCCTGTGACATTTGAGGTGACCATCTTGTTGTGTGCATTGGGTATGGTTGCTACGTTTTTCTTCCGTAACCACTTGTTTCCGGGACGTGCACCTCGTGTAATGGACTTGAGAGCAACAGATGACCGTTTCATCCTTGCAGTAGATGCCAAAGAAAATACAGATCACGCTTTGATTGATAACTTATTAAAAGAAGCTGGTGCTGTTGAAGTTAAGTACAATGAAAGAAAATATGTTAGCTATGAATAAGAAGAATTTACTTGGAACTGTATGCGCAGCTGTGGCATTGACAGCACTTGTTTCTTCTTGTGGTGACAAAACAACTCGTAGTACAGGTTTAGAGTTTTCTCGTAACATGTACGATCCACTTGCTTTTAACCCGGATCAACCTAATGCGAATTTTGCTGATGGAAAAACAGCACAAACACCTCCTAAAGGTACTGATCCTATTGGATTCACTCGTTTTGAGTATGCCAATACTTTAGAGGATTATGAGCGTGCAGGACGCGAAGTTAAAAGTCCCTTGGTTGTAAATGCCGAGAATCTTGAAAAGGGTAAAGCATTGTTCACTACTTATTGCTCTGTTTGTCATGGGGTGGAAGGTAAAGGTGACGGTCCTATTACGAAAGATCGAAATGTATCTGATTCAAGAGGTACTCGTCAATTGGAGAATTTTCCGCCGCCACCATCTTATCACAGAACAGATGCGGCGAACTCTTCAAGAGGTGGATTGATGGCTGACTTGACAGATGGTAAAATTTACCATACGATTTATTATGGACATAACTCCATGGGATCGCATGCATCTCAATTATCTCCAGAAGAGAGATGGAAAGTTGTTATGTATGTTCACGAATTACAAAAGAAATAATCTAACATCAGATATATAAATGGGAACTCACAGTCATCATCACGATTATAATTTCAACGAGCGATACGAGTTTGCTGGCAAAGCTAAAATGTTCAGTATTATCGCTGTTGTACTAGGCGTAGCTGCTGTAGCTTTCGGGTTGCTTTCGGGCGATCACGTTACGGTAGAGCGTACATACGCCAACTTGTTATTGATGGGTTATTACTTTACATGTGTTTGTGCAGCGGGAACATTCTTTGTTGCCTTACAATATGTAACACAGTCTGCATGGTCTGCAGGTCTTATACGTATACCTCAGGCTATGGCGGGTGTTTTACCAATTGCATCATTGATTTTATTGGTTATCGTAGGCTTAGGTTTGACTACGCACAACTTGTATCATCACTGGCATGCAGATGGTCTTTTAGACCCAAATAATGCAAATTATGACCCTATCATCGCAGGAAAATCCGCCTATTTAAATGTCCCTTTCTTCTTGATCCGTCAAGTGGTATTTATGGGAACCTATAGCATTTTTGCGGTTATCTTTGCGAAACTTTCTTATAAAGAAGATTTGGAAGGTGGATTGGCTTCTTATAAAAAGTCCTTCAAATTGTCCGCAATCTTCTTGGTTATCTTTGGTTTTACAACACCGATCTGGTCTTTCGATACCATCATGTCCTTAGAAGCACACTGGTTTTCTACCATGTTTGGTTGGTACAACTTCGCAGCAATGTGGGTGAGTGGTATCTCTTGTATCACAATCATTGTTGTTGTTTTGAAGAAAGCTGGTTATATGAACTGGGTAAACGAAAATCATTTGCACGATTTAGGTAAATTGATGTTTGGTTTCTCCATCTTCTGGACTTATGTTTGGTTTGCACAATTCATGTTGATTTGGTATTCAAACATCCCTGAGGAAACAGTTTATTTCTACAAACGTTGGGAACCGGAATACAAACCTTGGTTTTGGTTGAGTATTATCATTAACTTTGTGGCACCATTGTTACTATTGGTTGATCGCGATGCGAAACGTAAACAAAACGTCATGTTATTCGTAGCGATTCTACTGTTGGCTGGTCACTGGCTTGATTATTACATCATGATTATGCCTGGTACTGTTGCTGAACATAGAGGATTTGGTATCATTGAAATCGGAACTGCACTTGGTTTCTTAGGTTTGTTTGTATTCTTAGTCATGAGCAAATTGAGTAAACAAGCATTGGTGCCTAAAAATCATCCTTTCTTGGATGAGAGTTTGCATCACCAAATATAGTTTCACTTTTAAAGGAAGGTTACGTAAAAACGTTATAAAAGAAATGAGCTTTAAATTAAATAATAGATTCAAATCCATCTCGGGTTTTGTGCTTGCGCTAGGATTGCTTTTTGCAACTCCGATCCTTGCAAGTCAACAAGATACAGTAGCATCTGATTCTGCTAAAGTGGCGACTACTGCGGTAGCAGCCCCTGCAGCGACGGATTCGGTTGCAAAAGATACAACGGCGGCAGCAGGTACTGCTGCTGTTGCATCTGCTAGCTCTACGACAGAAGCTAGCGCTGCTGCTCCTGCTGTTGAAGAAGTGAAACAAATAGACCCTCAGGTTTATAAAAACTTCACATATTATGTCCTGTTGTTCTTAGTGATCTGTACAATTGTTGCTGTCATAGGCAAGGTACTTTCAATCTATGAATTGACACGGAAAATGAATGGTAAATACAATCCGTTTGCGAACAACACATTTCAATCGGCATTGTTATTCATCTTTTTGGTTGTATTTCTTTATGGTGTATACTGGTCGTATGTACATTGGGGAGCAGCTTATTGGAGATCGGCTGTGACGGAACATGGTGAACGAATTGACACGATGTTCATTATCACGACTGCAATCACAACATTTGTATTGGTTATCACGCACATTTTGTTGATGACTTTTACATTCTTGTATCGCATGCGTGCTAAACGTCAAGCTTATTATTATCCACATAATAATGCAATTGAGAAATTGTGGACTATCGTTCCTGCTGTTGTTTTAACGGTATTGGTATTATTCGGTTTCTTTACATGGAGATCGATTACAAATATTCCGGAGGATCTTCAAAAATCGGCATTACAAGTTGAGGTATTGGGTGAGCAGTTCCAATGGAATGTGCGTTACGCGGGTACTGATGGGATTATTGGTAAACGTAATTATAAAATGACTACGCCAACAAACCCTTACGGTATTGACTTTAATGATAAAAATTCCTGGGATGATATTCAAGGATCTGAAATCTGGTTGCCAGTAAATAAACCTGTACGTTTCCATATCATTTCAAAAGATATTATTCACTCTTTCTATATTCCAGATTTCCGTGTTCAAATCAATGCGGTACCGGGAATGACAAACTATTTCCAATTCACACCAACTGTGACAACAGAAGAGATGCGTGATCGTTTGGGAGATTATAACTATGACTTTGTGATGTTGTGTAACAAGATCTGTGGATCTGGACACTATAACATGCAAAAGAAAGTTGTTGTCGTAACGGAGGAAAAATATAAAGAATGGTTAGCTAAGCAAAACAAATATTTTACTGAGGATTTGCAAAAAGAGTTCAGCGGTAAAACAGCTAACGTGAAGAAGGATAGCGTACAAGTTACAGCATCTTTGAACTAATTAAGAATTTTTGAATATAAAATCGAATATGTCAAGTACAGTAATATCGCATAGCGCTGAACATCACGATTCGCACGGGCACCATCATGAGGAGTCTTTCATCAGCAAGTATATCTTTTCTGGTGACCACAAGATGATTGCCAAGCAATTCTTGATCACTGGTATCATCATGGCAGTTTTTGCGATGCTTTTATCAGTATTATTCCGTATCCAGTTAGCATGGCCGGATAAAGAGTTCCCTATATTAGAAGTATTCTTGGGTAAATGGGCTGAAGGTGGTCGTATAAAGCCGGAGTTTTTCCTTTCCTTGGTAACCATACATGGTACCGTGATGGTTTTCTTCGTATTGACAGCGGGTCTTTCAGGTACCTTTAGTAATTTATTGATTCCATATCAAATCGGAGCACGCGATATGGCATCTCCTTTAATGAACATGTTGTCATACTGGTTGTTTTTTGTAGCATCAGTGATTATGGTTGCATCTTTCTTCGTTGAAAGTGGACCTGCTTCTGCTGGTTGGACAATCTACCCGCCATTATCTGCTGTACCTACTGCAATCGCTGGATCTGCAACAGGTATGACATTATGGTTGGTGAGTATGGTTCTATTTGTGGCTTCACAGTTGATCGGTGGTATCAACTACGTAAGTACAATTTTGAACATGCGTACAAAAGGAATGGACTTGTGGAAAATGCCTTTAACTATTTGGGCATTCTTCTTAACGGCTATCGTGGGTATGTTGTCATTCCCGGTATTGGTTTCTGCAGTTGTTCATTTAATTTTTGACCGTGCCGCAGGTACGTCATTCTACCTATCTGATCTTGTTGTTCAAGGACAAATTTTACCGAATGAAGGTGGTTCACCAATCTTGTTCCAACACTTGTTCTGGTTCTTAGGTCACCCTGAGGTATATATCGTTGTTATGCCTGCTTTAGGTTTAACTTCTGAGGTTATTGCAACCAATTCACGTAAACCAATCTTTGGTTACCATGCCATGGTTTACTCACTGATCGGTATCACGGTATTGTCGTTTATCGTATGGGGTCACCACATGTTTGTAACGGGTATGAATCCGTTCTTAGGTGGTGTATTTATGATCACAACATTGATTATCGCGGTTCCTTCTGCTGTAAAAGCGTTTAACTATCTTGCAACTTTGTGGAAAGGTAATATCCGTTTCACTCCAGCGATGATGTTTGCTATCGGTTTGGTATCATTCTTTATCTCTGGTGGTTTGACAGGATTGTTCTTAGGTAACGCGGCTTTAGATATCAACTTACACGATACCTATTTTGTTGTTGCCCACTTCCACTTGGTTATGGGATCAGCTTCAATCTTCGGTATGCTTTGTGGTGTTTACCACTGGTATCCTAAGATGTTCGGTCGTATGATGAACACTAAATTGGGTTATTTACACTTTTGGTTGACTTTCGTTGGTGCTTACATGGTATTTTTCCCAATGCACTTTATGGGTATTGACGGTGTACCTCGTCGTTACTATGCATTCACGGAATTTGCTTTCATGGCAAAATGGGTTTCTGTCAACCAATTGGTAACTTGGGCTGCGATTATCGCTGCTTTAGGTCAAGTTGCTTTCTTGTGGAACTTCTTTACGTCGATTTTCTTCGGTAAAAAAGCGCCTCAAAATCCTTGGCAATCAAATACGTTGGAATGGACTACTCCGGTAGAGCATATTCATGGTAACTGGCCTGGAGAAATCCCAACTGTACACCGTTGGCCTTACGATTATAGTAAACCAGGTCATGGTGAGGATTTCATCCCTCAAGATGTTCCTTTCTCCGAAACGATGAGTTCAAATTTGCCTCATGATTTTGAAGGAGACGAGGAAGCAGAGCGTATCCAAGCAGAATGGAATGCTCAAAATGGTAGAAAAGACTAATAAGATTTAATGAAATAGAGTAGGGCTTGTACCTACTCTGTTTTATACAAGTTTGTATTTTAAGAGGTAGGGGTAGTATTATGTTTCCAGCAGCTGAAAAGCGATTTGTAAAGACCAATTTTGTAACGATTATCGTATTGTTTCTGGTCATTATTGCTGGAGGAGTTGTTCGGAGTACTGGTTCAGGAATGGGATGTCCAGATTGGCCAAGATGTTTTAACCGTATCATTCCTCCTACAGATATTTCTCAATTACCTCAAGGATACGAACAGCATTATATTGAAGGACGAGCTAAAAAGAATGAACGTTTCGCCAAAATTGTAGAGTTTTTTGGTGATAAAGAAATGGCCTATAAGCTCCGGACAGACAAAAGTATCTTGCAGCATGAAGAATTTAATGTGGCAAAGACTTGGACGGAGTACATCAACAGATTGGTAGGTGTAGTTTCTGGATTCTGTTTGTTGTTTACAGCTATTTACTCTTTCACCTATTTAAAATCAAAAAGTACGATCGTTGTTTGGTCGGTGGTTAATCTTTTTGTTGTAGTTCTTCAGGCTTGGCTGGGTTCGATCGTTGTTTCAACCAATCTGATGCCGTGGATTATTACAGTTCATATGCTCTTGGCGATCGTAATTGTCTGTATAAGTATTTATACTTATTATAAGGCTATTACTTTACGAAACAAGACCATATTGGTTAATCGTTCTTTAGGTGTATTAAAGATGCTTGCTATAGTATCTATTTTAGTTATGCTGGTGCAAGTGGTTATCGGAACAGGTGTCCGTGAAGAAGTTGATTTATTAACTGGTTCTACGGTGGCCCGGACCGATTTTATAACGACTATTGGTCAACAATTCGAGATACATCGATGGTTGGCATATTGTTCTTTGATTTTAGTTATTGTATTATTCTTTTTGGTCCGCACTAGTTTTAATAGCGCTTCTAAGCAATATAAATTTGCTTTGATCGCATTGATCCTTGTGGGTATCCAAATGCTATCAGGAATTATCTTAGCTCGATTTGCAATACCTGCTTTTGCGCAAACAACACATTTGGTTGTAGCGACGCTTTTATTTGGCGCGCAATTTTATCTGATGTTATTGTTAAACAAGCAAAGACATTAATTTTGGAAATTGAGATGTTTATGTTTACAAGTACGTGTTTAATTACACTGGTAGTAGGAGGTCTCTTTTAATTATGAAAGAATTTATTTCAGATTTCAAAAAGCTCGTTAAGTTAAGACTTACATTGACTGTGGTCTTTTCGGCGTCTATTGCTTTTCTGATAGGATCAAAACAACAGGGTGATATCATCTGGTTCAATTGGTTCTTATTGACTGTCGGTGGTTTCCTGGTGACAGGTTCTGCCAATGGTTTCAACGAGATCATTGAAAAAGATTTGGATAAGTTAATGAAGCGTACAGAGGATAGACCATTGCCGTCTGGACGGATGACAACGGGGCAAGCTTTGGTATTGAGTGTCTTTATGGGCATATTGGGTACTTTGGTTTTGGTTCGTTTAAATTTCGTAGCCGGACTGTTATCTGTTTTTTGTATCCTGCTTTATGCGTTTATCTATACACCGTTAAAAAGAAAGTCACCAATAGCTGTATTTGTAGGGGCATTTCCGGGCGCATTTCCACCATTAATTGGTTATTATGCAGCCTTTTCACAGGATGATCTAGCCTATTACAGTGGACATAACGAAGCTGCGATAATTATTATTCCCTTCGTATTGTTCGCGATTCAGTTTTTATGGCAGTTTCCGCATTTTTGGGCTATTGCCTGGGTTGTGGATGATGACTATAAACTGGCTGGGTTTAGGTTGTTGCCAACGACAAAACGTGATAAGATATCAGCTTTTATGGTATTCATATCCGGATTGTTAATGGTTCCTGCGGGATTTATCCCTTATCATTTCGGTTTTGGTGGAATATGGTTTACGATTGTGTCGGTAATCGGAGGATTAATGTTCGGCTATTATGGGTATTTGCTGTTTAAGAATTGTGATATTCCCTCAGCGAAGAAAGTGATGTTTACGTCGTTTATTTATTTACCTGTTACACAACTCGTATTATTGCTTAACTTTATTCCGTTGAAATAATGTTAGATATAGAAGCACAAACTGACGAGAAGTTAGTAAAGAGAAAAGCCCAGAAATTCAACCTTTGGTTGGGGATGCTGGGTATGTTCATGATGTTTGCGGCGTTATCCAGTGGTTTCATTGTATATACGGCTAGCGGCGTGGACAAGGGAATCAAGACCTTGTTGCCCGATACTTTTGTGTATAGCACAATTGTCATTGTAATAAGTAGTCTTACGATGTTTTTAGCACATAGAGCTGCTAAAAATGGTGATTCTTCCAAACAGAAGTTGTTGCTAGTAGTTACTTTTGTATTGGGTGTCGTGTTTTTTGCGTTTCAGGTTCATGCATGGAATGTATTAACTGAGCGCGGTGTTTATTTTGTTAATAATAACGCATCGCAATCCTTTATATACATTTTTACAGGAATGCACTTGGCGCATATTATTGCGGGTTTGATCGTTTTGATTGGCGCGATTATAGGAGCGAATAAGCTTTCTAAGGACGGCAATCTTTTCCGCATGGATCTTGCCAGTATTTTTTGGCATTTTCTCGATCTTTTATGGATTTATATATATGTTTTCTTACTTTTGAATCAATAATAGTAAACAATGAGTACAACAGTATCGCAATTGGATAAGGTAAAAACTGGTCCATGGAATGGTGGAAAATCACCTTGGAACTTAGAGTATGGAAAAATCATGATGTGGTTTTTCTTGGTAGGGGATGCCTTCACATTTTCTGCATTTTTGGTTTATTACGGCGCACAACGCTTTTCTCACCCAACATGGCCAGATCCTGATAAGATTTTCCAATCTATCCCAGGTATTGCTGAACATGGGCAGCCGTTGGTNNGTAGGTTTGATGACTTTTATCTTGATCATGTCATCAGTAACAATGGTTTTAGCCGTTGAAGCTGGGCACCGTAATCAAAAAAATGAAGTCGTTAAGTGGATGTTATGGACTATATTAGGAGGTATCTGTTTCGTTGGTTGTCAAGCTATCGAGTGGACTCACTTACATCACATGGGTTTCTGGTTTGGTAAAAACCCAGCAACGGGTTTGGAAGGTGATGCAATCAAGACAGCATTGTTGCCTTATTTTACGCATGATATTTCTTATACCTCAGCGTTGCAGTTTGCAAACTTGTTCTTTACAATTACCGGTTTTCACGGATTCCACGTTACAGTAGGTATTATTTTGAATATCATCGTGCTTTGCATGACATTAAATAATACATTCGAAAATCGTGGTTCTTACCTCATGATCGAAAAAGTAGGTTTATATTGGCACTTTGTGGATTTGGTGTGGGTATTCGTATTTACATTCTTCTACTTAATCTAATTAGGAAATTAAAAATTTTAGATAGCTATGTCACAATATCAAGATAATATCGCTCACGGAGAGCACGCTCATGAAGGTGGGATGGATAAAAAGGCCATCTGGAGAGTATTTGGAGTGCTTTTAGCGCTTACTTGTCTAGAGTTCTTAATTGCATTGGGCTTTGTACACCACTGGCAGATTTTAGCTAAAGGTGCGTTGGTGAATACAATTTATATCGTACTTACTTTAGTAAAAGCTTATTATATCGTTGCATTCTTTATGCACTTGAAATTCGAAAAATCGAGCTTCATTGTAACTGTTGCAATTGTTTTTATTTTTATTATTTATTTTATCGTCCTGATGTTAGTTGAGGGAGGTTTCTTGGCAGGTGCTTTTCAGGAGCATCAATTGTTTCCAAATAAATAGATAAAGTGGATAATGGATAATAATACTGGACAAAAGAAAGGTATTAAAACTATATTGATCCTGGCAGTAATTCTCTTATTGCCGGGATTTTTATATTTTATACTAAATAAAAGTGGCTCCAATAGCTACGTTTCGTTGCCTATTTACGGGAAAAAGGAAGTTCCGGGGACAACACATCGAAAATGGGGACGTGATATTCCTGATACAATCTATCATACAGTGCCTTCTGTTGATTTTGTGAACTACAATGGAAAAGCTGTACGTTTATTGAATAATGATACAGCACTCTCGGTTGTCCACTTGATGTATACCAGGGATGTTTCTCTATCTAGGACTATGATTAAAAAATTGGATCAAATTGCCATTCGATTTATTCAGAACAAAAAAGTAAAACTATACTCAATTACCGTTGATACGCTATTTGATACGCCAGAGGTTCTCGCTAAATATTCGAAAGTTTACAAACCCTGGACGAAATCTTGGTTTTTTGTGACAGATCCATCTGTAGATATCCTTAAATTTGCGAAGGAAAGTTTACTACAGGATGCTTTGGTGACTAAGGATAATTCTAAGCCGTTTATTATAGGTTCTAATTATCTTCTACTGGATTCGAAGGGAAGGATCAGGGGAATTTATGACATTAATGTCAAAACTGATGTTGATCGTCTTGAAGATGAAATTAAGTTACTGTTGGTTGAAGAAATTCGGAACAACCCGGCTACGATAGCGCAAAAGAGATAAGTTATAATTATGGAAGAGAGTCTTAATAAGGAAAAGAAATATAGTAAATGGATATGGTTGTTATCCATCGTGATACCTGTTGTCGTAGCAATACTTTTTTCGGTCAATTTGCAGAAGTTGGGTTACAATGTAAAACCCTTGACTTTTCTGCCTCCTATTTATGCGACGATTAATGGTATTACAGCTGTCTTATTGTTTTGGGCTGTGGCGGCCATAAAAAAGGGTAATAAGTCTATGCATGAACGTTTGATTAAATTGTGTATCGCTTGTTCTCTGGCTTTTTTAGCTATGTATGTAGCTTATCATATGACTTCGATCGAAACAAAATATGGTGGTGAAGGAATTCTAAGACCGATCTATTTTTTTATTTTAATTACGCATATCTTATTATCGATCATTATTATCCCGTTTGTACTTTTTACATTTGTTAGGGGTATATCCGGTTCTTATGAGCGTCATAAGAAATTGGCTCGAATTACCTATCCGATGTGGTTATACGTTGCTGTTACTGGCGTAATTGTTTATCTAATGATTTCACCTTATTATATAGGTTAATTTAATAAAGGAAGAGAGTTTGCTTATGAAACGTATTTGGATTTATCAGGCTGATCGTATCTTGTCTCAGGAGGAAAGCGCGCAAATTTCGGCAGAATTAGTCGCTTTTGCAGACCAATGGAAAGTTCACGGAAAACCATTATCCGCTTCCGCTGAACTACGCGATAATCTTTTTGTAATTCTCAAAGTCGACGAAGATATAGCGGCTGCATCAGGGTGTTCCGTAGATAGTTCTGTTCGTTTTTTAAAGGGGCTAGAGGAGCGATATGCTGTCCAGCTCTTCGATCGCATGCAGTTTGCTTATCGATCAGCAAAGGGCATAGGAGTAGTTAATCGGTCAGGCTTTGAAAAGTTACTTGCCGCAGGTGAGATAGATGATAATACACTTGTATTTGATAATACGATTACTTACGATCAATA
>DKIT01000232.1 GCA_002454415.1 Sphingobacterium sp. UBA6711 | reverse complement strand
TCTGATGCAGTAGCACTGGCTGTCCGGTTTGAAGCTCCGATCTACGCCTACGAATTTATTATGTCCTCTGCTGGTATCATCATTGAAGGCCATGAATTTGCATTCTTGGAAAATCTGGACAAATCCAATAAAGTTCAAGATCCTAGTGTAATAGAGGTCGAAGAAAAAACGCCTTCAAAATCTCCTAAAAATCCCTTTTCTTCGCTGACAGATGAGCAATTGGAACAGGCGCTCAACCAAGCATTGACCGAAGAAAACTACGAGCAAGCCGCTTTGATTCGGGATGAGATTTCCAAAAGAAAATAATTCCTTTCATTAAAGCGAAACGAAAACTTTAAATAACATCGATTTATGTCTATTAAATTAAGGTTGACCATTATGAGCTTCTTTCAGTTCTTTGTCTGGGGAGCATGGTTGATTACAATAGCAAACTATTGGTTTGGCACAAAACAATGGGATGGCACACAATTTGGAGCTATCTTTGCAACAATGGGCATAGCTTCCCTATTCATGCCCACTTTAATGGGAATAATTGCCGATCGTTGGATTAACGCGGAAAGGTTATATTTCATTCTTCATTTGTGTTATGCTGGTGTTTTATTCTATTTACCTCAAGTAAATGATCCAAACACCTTTTTTTATGCGATGTTGGCCGCTATGTGCTTCTACATGCCAACCTTAGCCCTATCCAATTCTATTGCGTATACAGCTTTGACTGAAAATAACTATGATTTAGTCAAAGCATTCCCTCCGATCCGCGTTTTTGGGACAATAGGATTTATCGTAGCCATGTGGATCACCAATTTGACAGGGAATAAAGCAACCGCTTATCAATTTTATATCGCAGGAACAGCAGCATTGGCTTTGAGCCTATATGCCTTCACATTACCTAAATGTCCGCCCAAAAAGTTACAACAGGAAAATGCTTCTTGGACACAGCTGTTGGGCCTGGAAGCGTTTAAGCTCTTCGGGAATTATAAAATGGCTTTGTTCTTTATTTTCTCCATGTTCCTAGGTGCTGCACTCCAATTGACCAATGCCTACGGTGACGTATTTCTGGATGAATTTAAATTCTATCCCAAATTTGCAGAATCTTTTGTTGTGAAATATTCAACTATAATTATGTCGATTTCACAAATTTCTGAGACACTTTTTATTCTTGCCATTCCTTTTTTCTTAAAAAGATTTGGCATAAAGAAAGTTATGCTGATTTCCATGTTTGCCTGGGTATTGCGTTTTGGATTGTTCTCTTTTGGCGATCCTGCTGGCGGTCTATGGATGATTATCCTATCTTGTATCGTCTATGGTATGGCGTTTGACTTTTTCAATATATCGGGCTCCCTTTTTGTCGAAACATCGACGACATCCAGTATCCGCAGTTCTGCACAAGGCTTATTTATGATGATGACCAATGGTTTTGGCGCCGTTTTTGGCAGCTTCACCTCAGGATGGATCATTGACCATTACTTCACCAAAAGCTTCCACAATAGTCAAGATCTTGCACAATATCTGGATACAAGCATCGGTGATTCACATTTCATGCATTTTCTACAGGAAAAAAATATATCCATTTTAGCTGATGGCATGTTGAGCAGCAATCTGATGCTCAAAGACTGGCATGATATCTGGCTTGCATTTGCGATCTATACCTTGATTATTGCAATCCTTTTCGCCCTCTTTTTTAGGCATAAACATGAGCGTGAATTATCAAACTCAAAATAACAAGAAGCCGCTAATTGCGGCTTTTTGTATATTTGCAGCATGCAGAGCACAGCAACGGAATTATTGAACGATTCCCAATCCCAAATTTATAACTGGACATTTCAATGGATTAAACGACTTGGTCTTGATGACCAGAGTAGCAACTTTATTAACTCGGTTTTTTTACTGTTATTGGTTGTATTGTTTTTGATCGTCATTGACTATTTCACCAAAAGGACATTACTACTGTTAACAATCAAAGCCATCAGACGCAGCACAAACCGCTTCGACGATCTCTTGATAAGGAATAAAACCCTAAAACTTATCGCTCATTTTGTCCCGATCTTAGTCGCACAATATATCATGCCCATTATCTTCATGGGCTTTCCGACCTGGAAAGAAAACAGCAATAAACTGCTTTCAATTGCAACGACTATTGTCAGCCTTATGATCATTCATTCCCTGCTGAAAAGTATCCGCGATATCCTGCGAACAAAAAAATCTTTCGCTGATAAACCCTTAGAAAGCTACCTGCAGGTCTGCCAGATCATCCTATTGTTTATTGGCGGTACAATTTGCTTCTCCATTCTAACTGGTAGTTCCCCCTGGTCATTTTTATTATCGTTAGGTGCTGCCTCGGCGATCCTCATGCTGGTTTTTAAAGACACCATACTAGGTTTTGTTGCAAGTATACAGGTTTCCGCCAATGATTCTATACGAGTGGGCGATTGGATTGAAATGTCAAAATATGGCGCCGATGGCACCGTCAAAGAGATCAACCTCAATAATGTTAAAGTCCAAAACTTCGATAGAACCATCACAACAATTCCAACACATACCCTGCTCTCTGACTCATTTAAAAATTATAGGGGAATGCAACAATCAGGTGGAAGGCGTCTAAAGCGAGCGATAAACATTAAAATATCGACCATTCGATTTTTAGAAAACGAAGAAATTGAGGCACTTAAAAACATACAAATTCTCCGAACCTATATTGAGGAGCGTGCGCAGACTATTGATGATTTCAACAGCATTCATCAGATAGATCGATCCAGCCCCATCAACGGCCGCAAAATGACAAATTTGGGCATGTTTAGGGCCTATGCGTTAACCTATTTGCGGCTAAACCCACATATTCACAAAACGATGCCCTTGATGGTCCGCCAGCTCGCCTCAACGGAGCATGGTGTGCCGATGGAACTATACTTCTTTGTCAATGATATTCGTTGGGAATATTACGAGGGAATTGTTTCCGATGTTTTCGATCATCTGTTTGCCGCTACGAAGTACTTCGACCTGGAGATTTTTGAAAATCCAGCCTCCGATGATTTCAGACATCTAATAAGTCAGCAAAAACAAACCTACCGAACTCATGTTCATGTACCGAACTAATTGGCTAACCGCACCTTGTACGTACAAATCGGATAAAGTGAAATAAAATAGTCTAAAAACAGTGAAAGGTAATCTGGGGAGATTACCTTCACTTTAAAAACAAACTAAATTTTCAGACGTGTTTCACAACAGATCTACACATTAACCCTAACTCTTTATGAATCAAAAATTACTCTACACAAATATAGGACGGTTATGTTAAGTGCATCTTTCCCTATCTTTAAACTTAAAACAATTCTACATTTCGTCATTTTATCTCACATCTATCGTCTTTGTCGCTGTATGTGTTCTGTTGAAAAGATCAATGGCCTGAACTTCAATCTGATAGTTTCCAGCTTTAAGTTTTGGCAGATTAACCATCCATAAATGACTGGATTTTTCTGGATTTGATGGTCTGCGAGTTGTTTTTAAATCATTTGCCGTATCGTATTTGGCTAATGAATTTAAAAATGCTGGATCATTTTCACGTACATAATCCATGTCTTTCCATTCCCCCTGATTAATTCTATATCTTACTTTATCGCCTTCTTTACCAATGAAGAAATTCGCATAGATCGGGTATCTTTTCGTATACTTTTCCGGGATAACAGAAGCACTATATAGATCTATTTGATAAGCCGCGGGTTTGCCGACAACCTTATAATCGAAACTGTATTGATTACCTTGTATTTTTAAAATCGCATAACCTTTCGGTGTGCCATCACGCATCGTAGAAACAGGAATTCCTTTTTCATTCAATTCGCCCGAATACCAATCGCCTGAGGTTGTTCCTACATTATATTCATGATGTGGCTTTTCTTGCTTCCATCCATCTTTTTGGCCATAAAAATACTGACGTTGAAAGTGCGTATGAGCAGATAAGGACAAGGTATGTTTAAATGGCGCTAAAATGTCAAATAAACGTTGTCTATCTTCGTTACGAAAGACATCGGAGTTTTCATGATATAATGGAATATGGAAGGCCAATACAATAAGTTTATCTTTAGCAACATTTCTTAAGTCATTTTCCACAAAATCAAGCTGATCTTTACGAAATCCACCTAAATAACCTTTTCCAGTACGTGGATTCGGATAAATAATATCATCCAAGACAATGAAATGTGTGTTGCCATAATTGAACGCATAGTTGTTAGGTCCGAACGTATGTTCGAAAGATTCATCAGAAAGACTATCTTCTTTTGCATCATAGTTCATATCATGGTTTCCCATCACATTGTACCAGGGCAACCCCATTGTAGAAATAACGGACTTATATTTTGGCTGAAGCGAAAGATCGTCTCCGACTAAGTCTCCTAGACTAATTCCAAATTTTGCGATCGATTTATCCGAGATCTCATTGATCACACCGTTTTTAAAGAATGCCAATTCCTCTTCAGTATAAGCCTGCGGATCTCCAAACACAAAGGCTGAAAAGTTTGGATCCTCGGCTTGTTGATACAATGCAAAATTTATTGCTGCAGGAATTTTCCCTGTCGCAGCCACAGCTTGGTATTTGGATGCCGGACTACCGTTAGGTTTATGGATGTAATAAAATTTTGGATGATTATTCTCATCCAACGGCATACTGTATCCTGAAGGTTTAATGACAAAAATAATATTATCACTTCCAACGGGTAATTGATAATTACCATCTTTATCTGTCGTAACGACATCGCGTCCATTACTGACAGCAACCGCTCCGAGCCCTCTTTCATTTTTATCCAACTTTCCATTTTTATTAACGTCAAGATAAACTTTACCTTTTGCAAACTCCTGAGCTTGCACAGAATAGGCTAATGCCCAGGATACAGCTAATGCCAAAAATGCTTTCATATCAAATTGTTGTTTTTGCCGCTAAAGTACCCTATTAGCGTTAAAGGAATATAAAGCCAACATAAAGAATTTATAAAGTCACCAAAGGAGCAACTTATTGTCAGTTCCCTACAATCTACGCATCAGATACGCATCAAGTACTAAGTGTCCTGTTAATTAACCGGAGACTTTCCACCTGTTTATCCAAACTACAATACAGCGACTACATCTCTAAACGAGTTGACTGAAACGATAGCAAAAAAAGGAGGAGAAACCAAGATGTTGGTTTCTCCTCCTTTTTTATCCTCAAAATAACTATTATTATCTAGCCTGCGCCGTCGCCAGCATGCGATTAACTTCATCAATCATCGATTTGGCCGCATCATGCATACGTGGATTTCCAGCAAAATCAGCATCTAGGATCACATGTTTTGATTTGTCTTTATAATTATATTCCAAATAAAAGCGGGGTACTTTGGAGTTTGTCGAATCTGTTTGCCATTCTGGTCCAGTCATATCCGTATCCAAGTTCCAAAATCCCAGCTCCATAGCCTTACGGTGCAAATATAATAGATCGTTTTTAGTCAATTTCACAGTATCGGTAATCAAAGAGTCTTTTTTATCTAAATATTTATAGATGCGAGTCTTTGAATTATATTCGTTGACCATATGGTTCGGTTCCCCATATTTGAATTCTATGGATTCAAAATCAGCATAACGGAATGGAGCATTTTTGATCATATTACTATAGTAATAAACACAATACATCAAAAATGGCACAATAATACAAAGGCCTAAAAAAATCTTTTTACTCTTTATTGTCATTTCTATAAATTTTGACAAAAATAAGGATTTATATAGGGTATAAAAGTTTATGTCAAGATATGACATAAAACCTACATGGAATCACTCAATTAGATCTTTGGAGATCCCGCATCAACAAACGTTTTTAAATACCAGCTATCGGAGAGATCGGAGATAATGACTCCCTTACGTGTTGAAACATGGACGAATTTATTGTTATGCAAGTACACGCCAACATGGTCTACTCCATTTCTTCCAAAAGAAAAAAATACGAGGTCCCCTTCTTCCAATTTATCGGTTTTTTTTCTTTTCACAATATTTTCCATATCTCGTGAAGTACGCGGCAGATTACCTTTATACACTTCGCTATAAAGTAAATTGACAAAGCCTGAACAATCGACTCCTGCTTTAGTCTGTCCTCCCATCCGATGGGGTATCCCCATCCAATCATCAATAAAAGAATAAAGCTGCGGATTTAATTTTTTAGTACTTACATTGAGTAGGTTAGCGTAATTGTCAAGGCGGGATCCCGAAAAGGTTTTCCCACGTGCTGAACTAGAATCTGTTAATACCGAACCAGTGGAAGAATGGGAATTGGAAGTGAGAACCTTTTTTTTCGTTGAACAACTGCTCAAGAATAGTAACACACCTAAGAACAATATAAAGTAAGATTTAGCAATCATTGTGTTCGATTTACGTGCTTGTCTAACAAACTTAAACAAATTGCATTTTAAATGCAATACATCTGTCCTTTCTCTGCCAGGTAATTTACTATCTACTATAAAATCTCCTGCTATTCCAATCTTTTCCATCTAATTATTTTATACCTACTACTCAAGTGAAAAAGCCCATTCATTCAACTTACTTAACGACACCTTATACCGAACAAATACGTCTATCCAAGTGATAGTACTTTTTCCTTGATAACAACGCTTGATAAAGAAAAGAATTGTTCAGAAATCGTAACTTTGACGCCTAATTTATTTGAGAATGGAAAAATTAAAAGGTGCATTAGCCGTCTTTTTAGGTGCGAGCAGTTTTGGAATACTATCAACGTTTGTTAAAAAAGCATATGGGCAAGGACTTAGTTTAGGTGAGGTGACAGGGATACAAGTACTCTTTGGCATGCTTATACTTTGGTTTATTTATCTCTTGATTAAGCTATCCTCCGCTCGATCTTTTCAATCTTCCAGTAAAAAATCTTCCTGGGTCAAAATATTGATCAGTGGCACATCAACAGGTCTAGTGAGTATACTTTATTATAAATGTGTACAGCTCGTACCTGCCTCTTTGGCCATTGTTCTATTAATGCAATATATATGGATAGGAGTGGTCATTGAGTTTATATTTTTTAAAACAAGGCCATCAAAAAACAATTTAATAGGAATAGGCATTGTGCTGATCGCAACATTATTGGCAACAGGACTTATGGAGAAAGGACTGAAAGATTTCAACTTAACGGGTGTACTATTTGGTCTCTTGGCAGCCACCGCCTATTCTGTATTCATGATTGTAAACGGTCGTGTAGGCAATGACTATCACCCGATACAGAAAAGTGCGATCATGGTCACCGGCGCCTGTATAATGGTCTTCACGCTTTTTCCGCCACACTATTTATATAATGGTCAATTTGATGGCGATTACCTACATTTTGGACTGATCCTATCCTTATTTGGCACTGTCATACCGCCGTTGTTGTTTGCCTACGGTTTACCCAAAACTGGTTTCTCCTTGGGTGGAATACTAAGTTCAGCAGAACTTCCTGTGGCGACCTGTATGTCGTTTGTTATTTTACATGAATCCGTATCTCCAATACAGTGGATGGGTGTATTTCTCATCTTAGCGACACTTATTTGGCTAAATGCATAANNCAAAGAGTAATAATCATTGACAAAAAAGATCCGCAATGGAAAGATATCCCTCGTAAAAGCGGTAAAATAACCATTGGTAAGAGGAGATCAGGTGCAAGAAAAAATTAGTGCGCTTAATGAGATTTCAATGCATAGAAAAAGGCAATCTTATTAGAGAAGATTGCCTTTTTCTATATTATAAATCTTTAGTAGACTAATGTGCCAATGTCTCCGGAATTTCTTCCACCTCAACTTCACAAGAGTCCGTTACTTCCATAAATTTAACCGGTATAACCTCATTTACCAATAATGGATCGTATAAGGTCCGTACTTTAACATAGTTTTTAGAAAAACCATGCATGTAACCATCTTTTTCATCGGCCTCAAACAAGACATCACCAGTCTCGCCAAGCTGCGACTCATAAAAAGCGCGGCGTTTTTTCTCCGAAAGGATATGCAACATTTTGCTACGGTCACTACGTTGCGCTCCCGGCACAGCACCTTCCATTTGTGCGGCAATTGTATTTTCTCTTTCCGAATAGGTGAACACATGGAGATAGGAAATGTCCATATCATTTAAGAAATTGTAGGTATCGATAAAGTCCTCACGTGTCTCTCCTGGAAATCCAACAATAACGTCAACACCGATACAGCAATTAGGCATCAAAGATTTGATAAATGAAACGCGCTCCGTGTAAAGCTCTCTTTTGTACCTTCTGCGCATTAAACTCAGAATTTTATTGCTTCCAGATTGCAATGGCATATGGAAATGCGGGACAAATCGTTTTGATTGTGCCACAAACTCAATAATATCATTGGAAAGAAGATTAGGCTCTATCGAGGAAATCCGAATTCTATCGATACCTTCGACGTCATCCAATGCTTTCACCAAATCTAAGAATCGATCTTCTCGCTTACCGTCCCGAATCCCGAAATCGCCAATGTTCACTCCTGTCAAAACGATCTCTTTGACGCCAGAAGCTGCTATTTCTTCTGCTTGACGCACGATATCTCCGATCTTACCGGAGCGACTTCCGCCGCGTGCCAAAGGAATCGTACAAAATGTACATGAATAATCACATCCGTCCTGTACCTTTAGGAAAGTACGGGTACGATCACCAATCGAATATGCCGAGACAAATTGATTGGTTTCATCGATTGGACCATTATAAACAATCGTTTTTTCCTGTTTCGTCAAATCATTAATATGCTCAATGATATTAAACTTTTCAGCTGCACCTAAGACCATATCCACTCCGGGAATTTCCGCAATCTCTTTTGGTTTCAGCTGAGCATAACAGCCAACGATTGTAATATAGGCATTGGGAGAGTGCTTTAAAGCTTCCTTCACTACTTTTCTACACTTCTTGTCAGCATTATCCGTTACCGAACATGTATTGATTACATAAACGTCTGCACGACTATTGAACGCTGTGGTATCATAGCCCGCATCTTTAAATAAACGACCAATAGATGATGTCTCCGAATAATTCAGTTTACATCCAAGTGTATAAAAAGCTACTTTTTTATTCTCCATAATATTTTGCAAAATTACATTTTTTTTCAGTAACCCTTCTTATCATTTTAAGTTTTGACTTTCTCGTTATAAGGATTTTCCTTAGTTTTGACTATCTTGAAAGGCTGGATGCGTGAACTCAGTATATNNAGGCACTCGAAATACAGATCAAGTATAGTGCATACACGTATTCCCCGATTGATAATAAGCACTTGAATAAAAACAATCGACCCAATCAGGCTCGGTTACAGCATTTATATTTAGCATATAACATATACTTTTTTACAAATGAAACAATATTTAGATTTACTGAGACATGTATATACCAATGGTGTTGTAAAGACAGATCGTACGGGCACAGGTACCAAAAGTGTCTTTGGATATCAGATGCGTTTCAATCTTCAGGAAGGATTCCCTTTAGTTACAACTAAGAAATTACACCTGCGATCCATTATCCATGAGTTGATTTGGTTTCTAAAAGGTGAAACCAATATTCAATATCTTAAAGAAAACGGCGTGAGTATTTGGGATGAGTGGGCTGACGAACAGGGAAATTTAGGCCCTGTGTACGGATCACAATGGCGCTCTTGGCCGACACCTGACGGCCGTCATATTGATCAGATTGCACAGGTGATCAACCAGCTTAAAAACTCACCTGATTCCCGTCGTATTATTGTATCAGCATGGAATGTTGCAGAAATAGAACATATGGCACTTCCTCCTTGCCACGCTTTCTTTCAATTCTACGTTGCGCCGGCAGATCCCGAGAAGGGAATCTTAAAACCCCAATTGTCCTGTCAACTTTATCAACGAAGCGCCGATATATTCTTGGGTGTACCTTTCAATATAGCTTCTTATGCGCTATTAACAATGATGGTCGCGCAAGTCTGTGATATGGAAGCCGCCGAATTTATCCATACATTAGGAGACGCACATATCTATAGTAACCACTTTGAGCAAACAGAATTGCAGTTGAGCCGGGATCCAAAACCCCTGCCGCAACTAAAAATAAATCCTGAAGTAAAAGACATTTTTGATTTCAAGTTTGAAGATTTCGAATTGTTAAATTACGAATCACATCCACATATTAAGGCACCAGTTGCTGTTTAACGAAGACGAAAACTACACAAAATAAAATGAGTAACCCAACGATCACTTTAATCGTAGCCGCTGCGGAAAACAATGCAATTGGCATCGACAACCAGATGCCATGGCATTTGCCCAACGACTTTAAATATTTTAAACGCAATACGCTTGAACACTCGGTTTTAATGGGTAGAAAGACCTTTGAGGCCATAGGCAGACCATTACCAGATAGAAGGAATATTGTTATTACACGCAATGCCAATTTCCAGGCTGAAGATATTGATGTCGCCAACAGTATTCAAGAGGCACTTTTATATTGTCGGGACGAACGAGAAGTGTATATCATTGGTGGTGCAAATATCTATCAACAAGCGCTCCCCTTAGCCAGTAAGGTCCTCTTAACACGCGTGCACACAAACATCAAAGGTGACGCTTTCTTTCCTGTATTGTCTTCGGAAGAATGGGAACTGGTTTCCTCCGATCCACATCAGGCAGATGACAGACATGCATTTGACTATTCTTTTGAGGTTTATAAAAGAAAATAGACATTTAAATGCTTAAGTATTTATTTCTTGTTTTTATCCTTTTCATGTCAGACGCTTACGCTCAAAAGGTCGATACAGTATACTTAGAAAAATTACTTCAAAGCCATTCTGATCTATTTCAAAAGATATTGAATCATCCTACCAAAAATGAGGTACAGATCCTGTACACACAAATTGATCGTGATGAATCCAATATTCCTCATTTTAGATCCTTTAGTTATCGTCTCAATCCACATTGGTATTTTTATCCAGCAAGCACAGTAAAGCTTCCGACCGCAATTTTGGCTTTGGAAAAAATCAACGACCTACATATTACTGGTCTCACCAAAGACACACCGCTACGCATCGACTCGGCATTCGAAAAACAGACCAGGGTGACCGTTGACGAATCAGCCGCCAATGGCCTTCCTTCCGTAGCTCAATATGTAAAAAAAATCCTATTGACCAGCGATAACGATGCCCAAAACAGACTCTTTGAATTTATTGGCCGCGCAGAACTCAATACAAAACTTAAAAAATACGGCATTAAATATAGCCGCATTGTAAACCGTCTCGCTATTGGAGACAAGGGCATATGGGCCAAACATACCAATCCGGTCACTTTTTACAGTGGAAAAAATATTCTTTTTAAACAAGAAGCACAGTTCGACCCCAAAGACTATAACATCAAACTTGCCAACACTCGACAAGGGAAAGGCTATATGAATGACAGAGATGAGCTAGTTCATGAACCCTGGAGTTTTGAAGGCTTAAATGTCTACGCGCTCCAAGATCAACAGCTCATCCTGAAGAAACTACTCTTTCCTGAAGCCTTCAAAATCAAAGACCGGTTTAATCTTAGACCAGATGATTATAACCTGATGTACGATTATATGTCACGTTATCCCTTTGAATCGGATTTTCCAAAGTACGATACATCGGAATTCTGGCCGACGTATAGCAAGCTCCTTTTTTATGGCCGTGAAAAAAATGCGACGTTAAATCCCAACATCCGCATCTTCAATAAGTATGGGGATTCCTATGGTTACAATATTGATAATGCGTATATCGTCGACTTTGAAAATGGCGTAGAATTTCTCCTCGCTGTGGTTGTGCAATCAAACGAGAATGGGATTTACAACGATGGAATTTATGAATATGAAACGGTCACTTACCCGTTCTTGAAGCATCTTGGACAACTCATCTATCATGAAGAGCTGAAAAGAACCAAAAAGTTCATACCGGATCTATCGAAGTTTGATTTTAGAAAATAAGACAACAAAAAACGGCTTTCAAAAAGTGAAAGCCGTTTTTTATTGGTTGTCGCTACTGCCGAATAGAGGTATTCTCTTTTGTTTAAGTTGAGCCACAATTCGGCAGATTGTGGAATAAACTTTACTATTTTGACTGTAATGCTGACTCGATCAGCTCGCCATAAAATTCTCCCTCTTTCATGCCAAAAGCGCGCACCTGCTGCGGAATAAAACTCTGTGCAGTCTGCCCGGGAATCGTATTGATCTCGATGAAGTAAAATTTATCGGTATCGTTTTCTAAGAAGAAATCGACCCGTACCATTCCTTTACAGTTCAATCTAATGTAGATCTCCCGCAATATCCGTGCAGCGCGTTCTTGCTGTTCTATGGTAAGGTCTGCTGGTGTAATTTCTTCAGTCAATCCCGGTACATATTTCGCTTCAAAATCAAAAAACTCCCGTGTTGTACGCACCTCTGTTGCCGGTAAAACAACTAGCTCTCCCCCTGCATTTCGGAAAATTCCTTCTGAGAACTCCCTTCCAGTCACAAATTCTTCAACAATAACCTGCTTACCTGTATTTTCAGCATCAAAGGCTTTGTCAATAGCTTCTTGCAGCTGTATGGATTCTTTGACCTTGGTCATTCCGATGCTGCTACCTCCAGCATTAGGCTTAACGAAATAAGGAAGTGACAGATTGCTTTCAACAATGTTGGCCGCATCAGAACGCTGAGCTTCAAACAATAACACCGATTTAGCCAAATACAATTCAGGAATATCCGCTAAAACTGCTTTCGTATAACCTTTATTCATGGTCAATGCCGAAGTAAGAGCATCGCACGAGGTATAGGGAATATTCAATAGATCAAAATAACTCTGCAGCCTTCCGTCTTCACCGGGCACACCATGAACCATAATAAATGCTAAATCGAAGGTTAAAGTTTTACCATCTAACGGTAAGGTAAAATCTGCTTTTGAAACCGGATGGCGTGTGCCATTTTGGTCTTCGTAATACCATGCTCCTTTCGTCACCGTAATCAAATAGACCTCGTATTTATTGTGATCAAGCTGAGAATTGACAAAGGCAGAACTCTTAAAAGAAACTTCAGCCTCCCCTGTATAACCTCCAGTTATTAATGCTATTTTTGCTTTCATAAATTTTAGCGATTCGAATAGCAAATATAATTTGCTATACACGGAAAAACGAATAATTTTGTGAGGAATAATTTTATTTAATCATTCTGCAAACTTGGCTTTAATATTGCGGTTCTATGCAGAATTAATTTTTATCAAACAAAGAAATGTCCAAAGTCGTACAGTATCTTCAGACCCCTACATTCAGGAAAAACGTTATTGCCGCTCTCATTGCGATAGTATGTATATTCCTTTCCGTATATGTTGGACTGAAAATATACACTAANNGTTGATGAGTCTATTGCCGTTCCCAAAGTGAAGGGACTTCACATAAACGCTGCTATCCAAGCTTTGGAAGATGCCGGGCTGGAATATCAAATCGACTCTGTTTACCAAATGGACGCTAAACCAGGTTTGGCTATCGAACAGGATCCTGAACAAGGTATTCATGTTAAATCAGGACGTACAATTTATTTGACCATTATTACACAGATCGCACCTGAAGTCGCTTTTCCAAATATTAAGGACAAAACCTTGATTGAGGCAACTGCAATCCTAAAAAATCATAACCTTAAGATTGGTGACACTTCTTACATCGCGGATATTGCTCGTGATATTGTTTTAGACGCTCAATTTGCCGGACAATCTATCCGAAATGGTCGAATGATTCCTAAAGGTTCGCGTATTGATCTTATCTTAGGAAATGGCCTTGGAGCAAATGAAGTCGAGATTCCAAATCTCATAGGTCTTCCATTAAACGAAGCGAAATTTGCTTTGTCAGGAGCAGGTTTAGGCTTAGGTACCGTGACATATGATCCAAATGTAACAGATACAGCCACAGCGGTCATTAGTGTACAATCACCCGGAGTGGAAAAAGGACTTACAAGCTTGGGCGCAAAAATCGATGTGACGCTTTCGTTGACCGCACCATCTCCGACAACTTCGGAAGCTCCAATTGGATCGACAACGGTCAAACCTCAGCCTATGCAAACACAGACGAATCCGCCAGCTGCAAAACCGGCCGTTCAGTCAAAACCTGCCGCTACGACAAAAACAACGACCAATCCACCGGCGAAGTCCACAAATACAAATCCAGCCACCGGACAGAAAAAGGAAAAAGAAAATAAAAGCAATAGTCTAGGTTTCTAATGCAATCGGGTAGTTTGAAAACAGTCCTCAAAATCCCTTCGAAATGGGTAACAGAAAGTTCATCATAATTTGACTGCATTCAACATCCATTGCGCAGGAAAGGTAACATGGATACCTTTAAGAAAGCGAATAATAGATAAATAAAAAAAATTAGAATGGAACATAAAAAAAGATTACCAAGTTGGCTAAAAATTATTGCTGTACTGGTCATTATCGTTGGAAGTTATTTTGCTTGGACATTTTATAAAGCATTTTTTGCATCCAACGTATCGGGAGAAAAAAAATATCTTTATATCCACGAAGGTGAACAATATAAAGATGTGTTAAAATCCATTCAAGATTCGAGTCTTTTGGATGACATGGCTTCATTTGAGCGTGCCGCACAATATAAAAAATATGACCAAAGTGTAAAACCAGGACGTTACCTGTTAACGCCGGGAATGAACAATAGGCGTTTAATCGGTAATCTCATGGGAGGCTATCAAGAGCCTGTAAAATTTAGATTTTCCAATGTACGATTAAAGGAAAATATGGCGGCCCTGCTAGGGAAAAGTTTTGAAGCCGATTCAGCACAATTTATTGCTGTGTTGAATGATGAGGCTACCGCGCAGAAATATGGTTTTTCAAAGGAAAACTTAATTTCGATATTTATCCCTAATACATATGAAATATACTGGAATACCAGTCCCGAAAAAATCATCGCACGTTTTGATGACGAATGGCAAAAATTCTGGAATACAGATCGCAAAGCTAAAGCAAAAGCGCTTAATTTGACACCACAGCAAGTCAGTGCTTTAGCTTCCATTGTCAAAGGAGAAGCCTTGCATCAGGATGAAATGCCTATGATCGCAGGACTGTATTTAAACCGCTTGAAAAAAGGGATGTTATTGCAGGCTGACCCTACAGTGATCTTTGCCAACAACGACTTTACAATTAGGAGAGTATTAAATAAGCACCTCAGAACAGACAATCCTTACAATACCTATATTTATAGAGGATTGCCTCCAGGCCCTATTTCCATCCCAAGTATTGCCGCTATTGATGCAGTATTGAACTTTAAGCAACATGATTATATCTACATGTGTGCAAAGGATGACTTTTCGGGTTACCACAATTTCGCAAAAACAGAAACAGAACATTTAATCAATGCACGGAAATTCCAACAAGCTTTGGATGCCAGAAATATTAAAAAATAATGTTTGTATTTGACCATCAGATTCGTGTTCGTTATGCAGAAACAGACCAAATGGGCTATGTTTATTATGGAAACTATGCGGCCTTTTATGAGATAGCACGAACTGAAATGTTACGGAGCACAGGGATATCCTATAAAGAGCTCGAAGAGATGGGGGTTATGCTCCCTGTTACAGAGATGAAAACCAAATACTTCAAACCGGGTAAATACGATGACTTGATCACCATACGCGTAACAATCCGCCAAAAACCTGCTGTGCGTATTGTGTTTGAATATGAACTTTTCAATGAGAACGGAGAATTACTCAACCAAGGGGAAACAACATTGGTCTTTGTCAATATGGAGAAAAACAGACCTTGTATGCCACCGCAGGTTTTCCTGGATAAGATGAGCAAATATTTTAATTGATATGGGGAAAATTCACCAATGGCTATTAAATTTTGAACCNNCGGATTTGGTTCACTTCCCCTTTATACCGTGGCAGTGTTCTTTTTTCAAGAACTTTCGAGAGACTCTATTGTTAGTAAGGCCTCATCCCTATCCTATAGCTTTCTATTGGCGATATTTCCGGGTATAATTTTTCTATTTACCTTGATTCCTTATATTCCGATCAACAACTTTCAGGAGCAGTTGCTGGATTTTCTAGCTGTCGTAATTCCTAAAAATGCGTTTCTCGTTATTGAAACCACTTTGGAAGATATCATTAAGAATCAAAATGGAGGCTTACTCTCTTTTGGTTTTTTGTTTGCAGCTTATTTCGCAACGAATGGTATGGCTTCCTTGATGAATTCTTTCAACAAAGCCTCATTAATGACCGAAAAGAGGCCTTGGA
The DNA here is from genome assembly GCA_002454415.1 of Sphingobacterium sp. UBA6711. Classification (GTDB taxonomy): domain Bacteria; phylum Bacteroidota; class Bacteroidia; order Sphingobacteriales; family Sphingobacteriaceae; genus Sphingobacterium. Next base: position 42,338 of record DKIT01000232.1, on the reverse strand, counting down.
TTCGAAAACGAATGATTGCACTGACTTTGGCATTTTTAATTATTTTCGCTTTAACGGTAGGGATGACAATATTTACCATCGCTGGTATGACAATAGACTACCTCAAAGAAACTACGGGCATAAAATCCAGTTTTTGGGCCATCCTATTAAAAATAGCGCGATGGTCCGTGATATTTGCTATCTATTTTTTCACGGTAAGCTGTATTTACAAATTCGGTCCATCCACTTCCAATAAATGGAAACTCTTTAGTCCGGGAGCATCAATGGCAACAATATTAGCTATCCTAACTTTTTCCATATTTACATTTTACATCAACCATTTTGGTGCCTATAATAAATTATATGGCTCCATCGGAACATTAATTGTTATTATGCTCTGGATGTATTTGAATACGCTTATACTGTTATTGGGTTACGAACTGAACGCTGCAATTGCATTGTCGAAACAAACTATTGTGATCGCCAAACCCCGTATTTTCAATTCATTTAAAAAAGAGAACGAGTAAATTTATATCCCATTTCAGCAATAACTTACCTAGAACTGGTCAATACGACGAGGTGCCCTTACTGCCAGCGCTGTGAATACAAGCCGTCTCAATATACAACGTAAAATGATGTGTATATAGATCCGAATTGATGTTTAGCTAGCCCCCGTATAACTGAAAGTCTTTCAATAAAATAAGAAAAATAAAATTTTGCATTTAAAGTTTTTTTGTACCTTTGCAACTCCTACAACGTAGGAAAAAGGAGAAAATTAATTAATGGCAAAAAAACAAGAAGCAGAAAAAGAATTAGCAGCGAAAAACGCAGAGCTACAAGGGGCTGACACTAAAGTAGTGAAAGACACTGAACAAATTGAATCAGAAGCTGATTCAAACTTAATCGACGAAATCAAATCAAACACTTGGATCACACCAGAAGGTGAATTTGACTGGGATGCAAATGATAAAGGTTTCGGAAATTATAGCGAAGCTGAACGCGCTAAACTTGAAGCACAATACGCTGATACTTTCAACCAAGTTAACCAAGGTGAGATTATCGAAGGTACTGTAGTTTCTATCAACAACAAAGACGTAGTCTTAAATGTTGGTTTCAAATCTGACGGTTTAGTTTCTTTATCAGAATTCCGTGACTTACCAGAATTAAAAATTGGTGACAAAGTTGACGTATTCGTTGAATCTCAAGAAGATGCTAACGGTCAATTAGTACTTTCTCGTAAACGTGCTAAAACTCAAAAATCTTGGGAAGCTATCAATGAGGCATTGGAAAATGATGCAATCATTACTGGTTTCGTTAAGAGCCGTACTAAAGGTGGTCTTATCGTTGACATCAAAGGTGTTGAAGCATTCTTACCTGGATCTCAAATCGATATCAAACCTATCCGTGACTACGATGTATACGTAGGAAAAACTATGGAATTCAAAGTTGTGAAAATCAACCACGAATTTAAAAACGTTGTTGTATCACACAAAGTGTTAATTGAAAACGACTTAGAAAACCAAAAATCTGAGATCGTAGCTAAATTAGAAAAAGGTCAAGTATTAGAAGGAACTGTTAAAAATATCACTGACTTCGGTGTATTCATCGATTTAGGTGGTGTTGACGGTTTGTTGCATATCACAGATATCTCTTGGGGCCGTATCGAGCATCCAAAAGAGGTTTTATCTTTAGATCAAACTATCAACGTTGTTGTATTAGATTTTGATGATGAGAAAAAACGTATCGCTTTAGGCTTGAAACAATTATCTGAACATCCTTGGGAATCTTTAGATACAGCGTTAGAAGTTGGTTCTAAAGTTAAAGGTAAAATCGTAACAGTTGCTGATTACGGTGCTTTCTTAGAAATCATCCCAGGTGTTGAAGGTTTGATCCACGTTTCTGAAATGTCTTGGTCACAAAACTTACGTTCTCCACAAGAGTTCTTAAAAGTTGGTGATGAGATCGAAGCTCAAATCTTAACTTTAGATCGTGATGAGCGCAAAATGAGCTTAGGTATCAAACAATTGACTCCAGATCCTTGGAAAAACATCACAGAGCGTTACCCTGTAGGTTCTAAACAAACAGCTGTTGTTAAAAACATGACTAACTTCGGTGTTTTTGTTGAATTGGAAGAGGGTATCGATGGTTTGATCCACATCTCTGATTTATCTTGGTCTAAAAAAATCAACCACCCTAACGAATTCACTAAAGTTGGTGAAACATTAGATGTTGTTGTTTTAGAATTAGATGAAGAAAACCGTAAATTATCTTTAGGTCACAAACAATTGGAAGAAAACCCTTGGGATACTTTCGAAACTATCTTCACTGAAGGTTCTATCCATGAAGGTACAGTAATCAAAGTTGGTGATAAAGGTGATATCGTTGCTTTACAATATGGTGTTGAAGGTTTCTGTCCTTCTAAACACTCTGTTAAAGAAGACGGTTCTTCATTAAAAGTTGATGAAGTTACTTCATTCAAAATCATCGAGTTCAACAAAGAAAACAAACGTTTGGTAATTTCTCACTCTCGTATTTGGGAAGAAGAGAAAGAGGAAGCTCGCAAAGAAGAGTCTAGCAACCGTAAAAAAGACGCTAAAGCTGAATCTTCAGCTGTGAAAAAAGTAAAAGATTCTGTTGAAAAATCTACTTTAGGCGACTTAGACGTATTGGCTCAATTGAAAGAGCAAATGGAAAATGATAAAAACGCTAAGTAATTAGCATTTTCAATCCATAAAAAGCGGCTGTTCCAAAAGGACAGCCGCTTTGTTTATATAGGGATGCTTTTGTAATTTTGTATCTATAAGATCTATTGTTATGTCATTCAAATCAGCCTTAATTTGCCCCGACGAACTTCAAAAAGCACTGGGTCAAAATGAAGATATTATCCTTCTCGATTGTACTATTGACAAAGTTGGTCAGTCCATCAAGGATATGAAACTTGAGCTACTTCCAAACTCCCAATTTTTTGACATCGAAGGAAAACTTTCCGACGACAGCTCCAAACTCCCACATACCCTCGTCTCAGAAAAAATCTTCGAAGAAGAAATGCAGGTATTGGGTATAGATCAGGACAGTACAGTAGTCCTATATGATCGATGGGGAGTATATTCGAGCCCACGTGCTTGGTGGATGTTTCGAGTCATGGGCTTTAAGCATGTTTTTATTTTAAATGGCGGCGTCCTCGCTTGGAAAAAAAATAACTATCCCCTCGTAGGTAGCTATATAGAAAATGAAAAGACGGGAAATTTTAAAGCTCAGTTCCAAGAAAACCACTATGCGGACAAAGATTATGTCTTAAAACATTATCGAGATCCTGATGTCAATATCTTCGACGCCAGAAGCAGAGGAAGATTTAACGGGCTCGTACCAGAACCGAGAAAAGGTCTCCACGGCGGACATATACCTCATGCTAAGAATCTACCTTTTGAAGAATTATTCAACGACATAGTGTATAAATCAACCGATGATTTGAAACTAAAATTCGATCATTTCAAATCGACGGGTACCGAGTACGTGTTCTCCTGCGGATCGGGGATCACAGCATCTATTCTAGCATTTGCCTGCCACCTCACAGGACATGAACATATTCGGGTTTACGACGGTTCATGGTCAGAGTGGGGACGTGAAGAATTGAACCTTCCTACAGAGAAGTAATTAAAACAGTGTATCCCAAGAATAGAGATTTTCATCCAAACGAATTTTTCCCGCATCCAGGAGCTCGCGAATAATCTCTATTCTTCTTTTCTCTGTTCCTATAGTTAAATCAGCCACCAATTCGTGCAATCCTTTTGGGCCTCCAAGCAGGCTGTTTTTGATTTCAGACTTTATATCGGCTCTTTTCTTATTATTGTGATTACGAATGAGACACAAATCACAGACTTGACAAAATCCTGCATTCTGCTCTCCAAAATAAAGTAATAGAGATTGACTACGACATTTAGCCTGCTCAATATACGCTATCATGCCGTTCACCTGCTCTTCTTTTACCTGATGGCGATCACGTATGAAGATATAGTCGATATGTAAATTCTTGTAATCGACGCGGTCTTGCAAAAATGTCAATTGGGGAGCATCGGTAGACGGCAAATAACTCGCGATCTCCAATGCTTCAAGTGATTTTAACAATTCCACCACACGGTCATAGGAAAAGCCCAATTTCTTAGCAAATTCATATTCATTGATAAGAACATAATTTTCAAATACCCCACCATATGTACGTAAGATAGCTTTAATCAGCTTGTCGTATTTTACGTATTGGACCTGGACTTTATACAATTCAGCCGCATCAATTTCAAACTTGAAACGCGAGGGTATGGTGACCGCTTCAGATAAGGTCAACCAGCTATCCCTTTCGAGAAACTTTAACGCGCTCATCACGGGCACTAAAGGCAGCTGATATTTCTTGGCAAATGTAACAACATCAAAATCTACGGTCAACCCCTCGCCAGCTCCATAGGGAATCTGAAAATGATTACAGAGATAATGGTAAGTTTGTTGGATAAAAGGAATATCAGGAAAACTGGCATGTAAATTATCAACAAGTTTTTGTTCGTCTCTTTTTTGATATAATATCACGGGATAAGCCTTCTTTCCGTCCCTGCCTGCTCTACCTGCTTCTTGATAATATGCCTCTAAGGAGTCTGGTAAATCCAGATGAATTACAAAACGCACGTCCGATTTGTCAATACCCATCCCAAAAGCGTTGGTAGCGACAATCACTCGCGTACCGTTGTTCATCCATTGATCCTGTTTCTGATCCCGCTCATGACCTGGAAGCCCAGCATGGTAATAATCCGCAGCTATACCATTATTGATCAGAATACGGGTTATTTCCTGCGTTTCTCGACGGTTTCTAACATAGACAATACCTGAGCCGCCCAATTTATGAATGATACGCACCATACGACCCATCTTATCTTCTTCTTCGATTGCCATATAAGCTAAATTATCTCTGAGAAAACTTTTGACAAATACATTCTCTTTGGGGAAATTTAGTTTCTTCTGTATATCGGCAATGACGCGTTCGGTTGCTGTAGCAGTAAGTGCCAAGAAAGGAACAGCGGGATGCAGCTCTTTGAGCTTGGCAAGCTCCAGATAAGGTGGCCTAAAATCATAGCCCCATTGTGAAATACAGTGCGCTTCATCGATTGCGAATAGGTTGACGTTCATATACCGTATCCGCTCTCGTACCACATCATTGTAAAGTCGTTCGGGAGATAAATAAAGAAATTTAATTTGTCCGTAGACACAATTGTCCAATGTAATATCCACTTCACGCCTTTTCATACCAGAATAGATAGCGACCGCTTGAATTCCATTCTTTTTCAAATGCTCCACCTGGTCTTTCATCAGGGCGATAAGTGGTGTTATGACGATACAGATACCTTCTTTCATAAGCGCCGGAACCTGGAAGCAGATAGATTTCCCACCGCCAGTCGGCAATAAAGCCAAGGTATCTTGACCAGACATAACAGATTGGATAATTTCTTCCTGTAGGGGTCGAAATGATTCAAAACCCCAATATTGTCTTAAGATTGATATGCTATCCAAGGTCATAAGCTCTCCTTATTCCAAACATACGCAAAATTATCTTTCATGAGGTAACTCTTTACGCCCAAACTGTCCAAGACTTGCTGAGTAAGCAACGATTTTGCCATTGAGTTCGAACCGTCAAGTATAACCAATCTTGGCGCAATATCTTTTATCAGCCTCGCTAAACCATAGCTCAGGTTTTTTCTAACGATAACCAAATCAGCACGGGGCATTGTCCCACCAGAATGTTCCAAAACAACTATTTTACCTAAGGGGATTGTAAGTATGTAATTCTCTCTTTTTCGATCATCTAGAGCAACAAATTGCAGATCCTTTTTGCCTAACAATTGAATTTCCCGACCACATGCATATTGTAAAGCTCCCGCATGCAACGAATCGAACGTACTGTAAACGATGCCGCTTCCTCCTTTAAAATAACCTATCGTGAGTTCTTTTTTTGTATTATAGACCCTAAATTGTTCAATATCCCTATTGTTCAACCAGTGTTGCCCGTTAATCAATACTATTCCTATCAGGCACAGAAAAGCGAGCCAACCGTACCGCTTGTCTTTCCACTGAAAAGCATATATGAATGAGAAAATAGCGAAATAGGACAAGAAAAGAAGACCAAGGCCTAGACTATTTACTTTTATGGTGGAAAAAGATAAATGCGCTATAAACTTTAGGCAACTCAACATAAAAATGATGATGTGTTCTAAAAGATATCCAAATATTTCATTGAGCCAAGCGAAAGGATTTATTGTCATTGCAAATCCAATATACATTGCCAAAGTTGAGGGCAAATCAACTAATAGATTGGCTATCAAAAAATAGGTAGGAAATTGTCCGAAATAATAAAGTGCCAACGGCGTTGTCAGAATTTGAGCAGCAATGGAAACACCTAGCGTATCTCTTAGAAATTTGTAAATAGGCTTCTTCCAAGGGATCAGTTTTTCAAAAATCGGTAAAAATAAAAGTATGCCCAAAACAGCAAGAAAAGACAATTGGAAACCTATATCCAGAATGGTTCGAGGATCTATGAGTAAGATCACAACAGCAGCCACAAGCAAGACATTCAATGTCGACATATTTCTTTTAAAATGTTGTCCACACAATACAAAACTAATCATAATGGCTGCCCTTACGATCGGAGGATCGAGACCTGCGACAAAGGTATAGATCCAGATGATACTTGCTATAATAACAAAAGGTACCCAAACCAATTTCAAAGGCCATGGAATCCTTTTGAATAAAAGAGACAAAAAGCCGAATAAAACCGCAACATGCATTCCAGACACACTCAATACGTGTATCGTTCCTGTATTGGTAAAGGCTTCCAGGTTTTCGGTGCCAATATCTCCTCTAAAACCATATAATAAAGCTGCAGCTATCATAAAATACTTCTCGTCTTTGAAATGATTCCGAAGTTTAGTTAAAAAATACCTTCTTGTTCGCTGTGCCACTCTAATTATGTCAAATGATGTTGGTGTCTGTGAATAAACAATGCTGTAGTGACCTGCTTGCACAAACATCTGATGGAAGATATGGTTCCTTTTCAAATATTCCCTGTAATCAAATTCCAACGGATTGAATGGTCGGGGTATTTCCTGTAAGCTTCCTTTTAAACATAGTCGGTCGCCAAATCGCACATGATCTTCAACACCAGATTTTAAGGCTATCTTCGCTATTCCAGATACGCTAATAAACTTACCTTTTGAATAACCGCCCTGCAATTCGGCTGAAAAACGGATAATACCTTGTTTTTTTTTAGGCTCCTCGACAATTTTGGCAACATACTTCTCTAGCTTAAAATGGGAAAAATGATTGGGCACAAACAAGGGATCATTGTGCCAGTATTGCCAAATTCCAAAAAGTAGAACAACGAAATAATATGCAAATGGATAAGCATATTGACGAATGCTCCCTCTTAATAAATAACAACAGATACTAATAGCTGTCATCGCGAACAAACCATATTTGACACTTTGGAATAAGTGGGCCGAGATGCTCAATCTAGGAGCTAAAAGCAGCGTAAAAATATATACAGATGCGATCTTGAGAATGGGCATGCGTTCCAATCGTTGTTGAAAATTTAATTCTCTCATAATTGCCACCTTAATTGTATTTTGATCTCTGACTTTCTATTCCCCTCGATCATATCCAATCCAGAACCAATAGTTTTCAGACCGGGATAGTAATATATGCCATATTTGGCCCAAATATCGAGTGCGTTATTCAACCTATATCGTATATTTAAATACGTCCGCCATCCCTTTGTATTATACATACCAAAACCGGATGCGTATAGCACATCATTCTCATAAGCATAAATCCGATTTTCATAGGTCTCTGCATCAAAGTAAGCAATTCGCGTATTTAGTTGAATTTTTCCAGCTTTAGGTTTCCAAAATATATCTTGGTAAAGCATATAGCCAAGACTATTCTCTTCATATTCTTTTTGAAACATATTGGTTTCAAAACGAGATCTAATTGTCCAAATACGATTTATACTATACTGGAATTCGATTCTAAGCTGTTGCTTTCCGGTATTGACAAGCCCGTTCTCGGTAGCTCCCTCCCCCATATAATTAACTTGTTTCAAACGATGACGATAACGAAGTGAAAGCTGCCCCTTTTTATACCAAATATAACTCAATTCGCTAAAGAAATCCGCACCTGTAGATGCTGTATCCGCCTGATATTTTGCTAATGGAAACCGAAATAAATCAATATAATTGGACCACAGCAATTTCCTCCCCAATTGATAAGTTAAGCCAAGGTAGCCCCCTTGCTCATTGGCCGTATTCGAAGATTCCCCGAATCCCTGGCCGTAAAATGTATGAAAATTTGCTTTATAGTCCCTAAGCAGTAACACCGATGAAAGGCGCGGATGCCAGCTCACAATTGCCCCCATCAGCAATGCCGAACCTCCATCTAAACTATTGGCATACTCTCCAAATAAATGTACATTTCGAACCGTATAATTTGTATAAAGGCTTATGTTACGTAAAGATTGTCCTTTGTAATCTTGTTGTTGACGTAGCGAATTTCCTCTAATTTTTACAGCATCCAAGGCTGACTCATTGAGGTGCAGACCTATTTTGAGCCGTCTATGGCGCCATAATACATTCAGCCCATAGGTCATTTGCCGAGCGGCATGTCGGTATCGCTGCTCTGTTGGCGTGCGGTGCAATCCTGTTATTGCAATCGTCGAAATAGTCGAAGGTGAGGTTGTATGATCTACATTTCCATCGATGGATCGATAGGAAAAGTAAGGACTGATCTCAAAGTTTCTGAAATGCCACGTTCCCGTTATCCCACGTAGAAAATTAGCTTCATTCAGGGAGGTATATTGTTTTACTCCCGGTCCCTGTCTTGCTGTATTTTGCACCAAACCGCCTTTACCAAAGCTCAAACCATTCCACATACTAAGCCCTTGACCAAACTGCAGCGCATAGTCACCGATAACAATATTACGCAACTGCCCAATAGCCTTGATTGACAAGCTTATTCCATAATAATCAAAACCTAACCTTTGTTTATCCTTAAAAAATGGTTCACCGGCATCTTTCTCCATATTAATGGCCAGACGAAATTTATCCTTAAAATGTGCTCGATATCTTAACGCATAACGATTGGCATCGCCTAGATAACGAGACTTTGTAGTATCCAATATGCTATATCCTTTGGATTTTTCAATTAACCGGGCATAACGTAAGGTAAATTCTTGCTCAAGACTTCCAAATTTCATATCTTTAAATGGAGCCTGTTCGCCTACCTTCACAAAAGGTAGCAATAAATTGACCAGACGTTCGCTAAATCCGTCGATAGCCTGTAATTCAAGTGCATTGATAAAATTTCCAGAAACCGTTCTATAGTCCAGTAAATGCTGTAACAGCATTGGATCTAAAAACTGTAATTCGATTAGTTCTGCCCCATCAGTCATGTTCAGATCAATAGGATGCTTCAGATAATACTGCCATCTTTCGCTCAGCTCGCTTAAATCGGTATCCTCGGGAAGTTCTTCCGATAAAGTTTCAAATAAATCTTCGAGATTAAATTTTTCGTTTGTTTGCGCCATACAAGTTAATCCAATAAGACAACCTATAAAGAGCAAGATTTTGCTACAATATTTCATAATAGGTCTTAATTTATATTGGCTAAATGTTAGGCGACAAACCCTTTATCCCGGCAGAAAAAGATTTATCATAATGAATTTAAGAAATTTGAAGGAATAAAAAAAGCCTGACAAAATATTTTGTCAGGCTTTTTTTATTCCCTTAATTAGAATTAAATATCAATTTTTGCATAGCGTGCATTTTTCTCAATAAATTCACGACGAGGAGCAACTTCATCCCCCATTAACATCGAGAATATACGATCACATTCCGCGGCATTTTCAATAGTCACTTGTCTTAGTGTACGTGTTTCTGGATTCATGGTTGTATCCCATAACTGCTCAGCATTCATTTCACCAAGACCTTTATAGCGTTGGAGGATAGAGCCTTTGCCAAAATCCTTGCGGAGATCTTCTAGCTCTCCATCAGACCAAGCGTAGGCAATCTTTTCTGTCTTCCCTTTTCCTTTAGACATCTTATATAAAGGAGGCAATGCAATATAAACTCGCCCTGCTTCTACTAAGGGTCTCATATAGCGATAAAAGAATGTTAACAATAGCGTCTGAATATGGGCACCATCTGTATCCGCATCGGTCATGATAATAATCTTGTCATAGTTGACATCTTCCAGCGTAAAGTCTGATCCAACACCTGCACCAATTGTATAAATCATGGTGTTGATTTCTTCGTTTTTGAGCATGTCCGCCATTTTTGCCTTGGCTGTGTTGATAACCTTACCACGCAATGGTAAAATGGCTTGGAACTTGCGGTCACGCCNNCGAAACGGGCCTTCTCGACGTTAAGGATCTTACCACGTAAAGGCATGATCGCTTGATGTTTCCTATCGCGGCCAGATTTCGCTGTACCCCCTGCCGAGTCTCCCTCGACAAAGTAAATCTCACATTTTGTAGGATCATTATCTTGACAATCGGCCAATTTACCTGGAAGTCCCGACCCACCCATCACGGTTTTACGTTGCACTAAATCACGGGCTTTACGAGCGGCAGCACGAGCTTGGGCAGCAATCACTACTTTTTGAACAATAGCTTTTGCCTCACGTGGATTTTCTTCTAAGTAAACCCCTAAAATCTCACCTACAGCGACATCTACGGCTCCCATTACCTCAGAGTTACCTAATTTGGTTTTTGTCTGTCCTTCAAATTGAGGTTCAGCAACTTTCACGGAAATGACAGCTGTTAATCCTTCTCGGAAGTCATCGCCCGTGATCTCTACCTTTAAGTTTTTAAGCAATCCTGATTTATCAGCGTACGCTTTTAACGTACGTGTTAAACCGCGGCGAAAACCAGCAACATGTGAGCCACCCTCAATTGTATTTATATTATTCACATAAGAATGTACATTCTCAGAATACGTATCGTTATATTGTAAGGCTAACTCAACCGGAATACCTTGTTTTACTCCTTCGACATAGATCGGCTCCGGAATTAAAGATTGACGATTGCCATCCAAGAATTTCACAAATTCCTTAAGACCGCCTTCTGAATAGAAAGTTTCTTTTTTCTCCGTGCCATCCTCATTTGTTTCACGCTCATCGTCCAAGGTCAAACTCACGCCCTTATTTAAGAAAGCAAGTTCACGAAGGCGGTTAGCCAAAGTATCATAATTATAAACTGTTGTCTGTGTAAATATAGTCGCATCTGGATGAAATGTTACAATTGTACCAGTTTTATCCGAGACACCTACTTCTTTAACATCATATAATGGTTTACCGATTTGGTATTCTTGTTGAAATATCTTTCCATCCCGGTGTACTTCCGCTTTTAATAATGTCGATAACGCATTGACACAGGAAACCCCAACACCATGGAGACCACCAGAAACTTTATAGGTATCTTTATCAAATTTACCCCCTGCGTGCAAGACTGTCATTACAAGCTCCAAGGCAGATTTATTCTCTTTTTTGTTGATTCCTGTAGGAATACCACGACCGTTATCACGAACAGAAATCGAATTATCTTTATGGATAGTAACAAAGATATCAGTACAGTATCCCGCTACAGCTTCATCGATTGAATTGTCTACAACCTCGTATACTAAATGATGTAATCCTTTTACACCGGTGTCGCCAATATACATGGATGGACGCTTACGAACCGCCTCTAAACCCTCTAATACCTGGATATTATCGGCCGAATAGGTGGATGCATTTTTATTTTCTTCGCTCATTGAAAACCTCTTATATGTAATATTCAAAAATACGAAATTTAGGCCGATTTATCAAGTCTGTCGACAAGTATTAAGCGTATATTATCAAACGACGATTGCCCGTATAATTTTACTTTTTTATTACTAAAAACTAGAATTTCGATTTTTTTATGTTAGGTTTGTTTCAGTAATAAATTGCTAATAATAAAAAAATGAATTCTATATTTTCAATTGTATCGAAAGTTTCTTTAGGCCTTATATTGGCTGGAACCATTATGTCATGCAACCAAGGGACGAAAACGTCAAATGAGCCAGCTAAAAATGATTCTAACGCCATAAGCAAAGAAAGTCAAGGCAGTACGAAAGATAAAATCGTCTATCTAAATTCAGATTCGCTTTCAGAAAAATATCAATATTTCAAGGATATTAAATCAAAACTTGAGAATAAAGTAAAAAAAGCACAAACGGATCTTCAATCTAAAAGCACTGCATTTCAACGCGAAGTTGCCGAATATCAAAAAAATGCTGCAACGATGTCTGCTGCCGATAGACAGGCAACTGAACAAAAATTAGCACGCAAACAAGATGAACTTGCTCGTTTGGATCAAACAGCATCTTCTTCTATTGCAAAAGATGAATCTGAAGAATTTAATAATGTGTATAACAAGATTACTGAATTCTTGAAGAAACATGCTTCAGACAATGGTTACAAATTAGTATTAACGTATTCCAAGTCTAATCCGACAGTCCTATATGCTGATCCCTCTTTGGAAATTACCAATGAAGTAATCAAACAATTAAACGAAGAATATAAATCTTCAAATAAATAGAAGATCGCCATAATTAAAAAAAGCCATTGACCATATCAATGGCTTTTTTTGTGCAATCATACGAACCCGCAAGTTCCGTATTGGTAGCAAACAAAATTGTTTCTTATCTTGTACTTGCTAAAATCAGATTTATGGTCAGAACGATTGTTGAAAAAGAAATTGCAAACTACGAATGGATCGACATCTCCGAACCGACATCAGAAGATTTCGACTTTATCAAAGCACGTTACAACTTAAACGAGGCTTCCATCAAGGATTCCAAAGAGCCTGAACATTTACCTAAAATCGAAGAGTTTGAAAATTATACTTTTATCATCCTCCGGGTGATGTCCGATAATTTTAAAGAAAATTCAGATAGCATTGGAGAAGTGACCGACCGCCTGACCGTATTCTATGGAAATGACTTTGTCATCACTGTACACAAACGTCGAATCGAGTTTTTAGAAAAACTCAAAAACATAGAATTCACTTCCATAAAAACTAAAAATAGCCGCAAACTTGCCGTATTTATCACGACGGCGGCCGTTTTCACCTTTAGTAAAACGCTGGAACAGCTCTCGACCCGCATCGATTCTTACGAGGAGTTGATTTTTCTCAAGCGTATGAAGCAACAAAATGTATTAAAGAATCTCTATTTCATAAAAAGACAGATTGATGTAGCTCGAAAGGTCATTTTCCTCTATAAAGAGGTTGTGGAACATTTTCACAGCTCTTCGAAAAAAGATGTATATACACGTGATTTAAAAGATCTTCAAATACGCACTTCGACACTTTATGAAAACTTATCGGAAAATGTTGCACAATTGTTGAATGTCTTTTTCAATATTTCTTCTAATCACACAAACGAAATTATGCGTATCCTAACTATCTTTTCGGTTTTTTTTATGCCCATAACGTTTGTCGCAGGAATCTACGGAATGAATTTTAAAAACATGCCCGAGCTGGAATGGTATTATGGTTATCCTATTGCCATCGGTATCATGGTAGCGATATCATTGGCCATATATTTATGGTTCAAAAGAAAAGGATGGCTATAAGCCAACCTTTTTCTTCGCTGTAGTAACCACAAAATCTTTAAGATAAAATGGCTCAAAATAAGCAACATCTTCAAATTGTCTTTCCTGAAACTTGGCAAATGCCTGCACAGAAAGAAAAGCTGCTGAGTCTTTAAAACCTGTCAACACACGAACGCGATCATTCGATTTGAACAACTCTTCAAACTTGTCTGCCCCGGGACCAAAAAGATTCACACGATCATATTCTGATAATAATTCATCAAAATAATCGACATCGATAATCTCGGCAGATGTAGCTTTAATTAATGCAGAATTATGATTAAAGACAGAAGCATAAACCTCCATTCTGCGCGCATCCAGCATTGGAATATAAACTTCATTTTCTTTTAAACCAAATTGGTCTTTGTAGCCCAAAAATAAAGCATAAAGGGTGTCAATTCCAAGGAGGGGAATATCCAAGCCGTAACAAAGCCCCTTCGCTGTAGAAACACCGATACGTAATCCTGTATAGGAACCAGGCCCCATGCTAACCGCCACAGCATCCAAATCTTTTAGCGTAAGACCGCCATCTCTCAAAATTTCTTCTATTAGAATGGNNATTGGGTTCATCCAAGTCAATAACAGCTCGCGTTTGGCCGTGTTCACTCAAGGCAACCGAGCATATAGAGGTTGAAGTATCAATTTGTAAAATTAAATTATTCATCGTTAATATAGAAATCAAGGTACAGGATCATGTCCATGTCCGCCCCAAGGATTACAGCTAGCGATTCGTTTCAAAGCCATCCAACCGCCTTTAAAAGGGCCATATTTAAGAATTGCTTCTTTACCATACTGAGAACAAGTTGGCGTATACCTGCAATTGGCACCCAAAAATGGAGAAATAAAAACTTGGTAAAAACGAATGATAGCCAAGAAAATAAAACTAAAGAAAGGTTTAACACCCTTTTTCCAAATGAGTTTCAGCACATTCATCCTGCAATTTTTTTAGCATTTTTTTCATTGCGGCATTAAACACATCATACGTTAAGATCTGCTTACCTACATATTGAATTGCTAAATACAAAGTTACGTTATGTTTCAACAAAAAAGGAATCAAATCGTTTGATTTTTGCAAACGGTAACATTCACGCATCATTCGTTTAATCGAATTACGGTCAACGGCTCTTTTATATCGGCGTTTGGACACGGAAATTATAGACTGACAGGGAGGATAATGGACAGTCTCGTTGTTTTTCTCAAAAACAAAAACAACCCTAAATGGATACAAAACAAAAAAAGAACTGCTTCTAAAAAGCATATCGATACGCTTTTTCGCACACAACCGTTCTTCTTTTGCAAATGTATTTTTCATACGATGACTTAATCTTATTAGAAAAAGCTCCTATAAGCTGCCACCGCTCGTTTTCAAAGATTAACCTTTGTGACGGTATTCGTCAGACACTGTTAGACGTTTTCTACCTTTAGCTCTACGTGAAGCTAATACTCTTCTACCGTTTGCAGAGCTCATGCGCTCTCTAAAACCGTGCTTGTTTCTTCTCTTTCTTTGCGATGGCTGAAATGTTCTTTTCATGACGCTATTATGCTAATTTGTTCTTACTTCAATTAATACAAAACTCCCCAAGAGGAATGCAAAAGTAAAGTTTATTTTAGACAAATACAAACAATATTACGAACATTTAAAGTTAATGTAAAAAGCAGAGGCTAAATTATTAAGCTACAGCTTTAAAAACAAATATAGCGATCATTTCAAAAAAAAGCAGGAAAGTAAAAACTCTCCTGCTTTATCTTAGCTATTTACATTTTATTTATTTGCTTTTCAAAATATCTCTTATTTCAGTCAATAAAGTTTCCTCTTTTGTCGGAGCAGGGGGCGCTGCAGGAGCAGCTTCTTCTTTCCGTTTCAGGGAATTCAATGCTTTAATAACACAAAATATACAAAATGCTACAATTAAAAATTGAATGACAACATTGATAAAGTTACCATAATTGATGGATACTTCAGCCTGTTTAGTAGCTTCATCTGCAGCTTTTAGAATAAGCTTCTTCGATGAGAAGTCTACTCCACCTGTCAAATAACCTATGGGAGGCATAATAATATCGTCAACCAATGATGTCACAATTTTACCAAATGCCCCACCGATAACAACACCGACAGCCAGATCAACTACGCTTCCGCGCATTGCAAACTCTTTAAACTCTTTTAAAAATCCCATATTTTAAATTTTTTAATCCATAAATTTTAACAAAACTAGCAATTGTCACATAAATCTAATTAAAATATACGACTTTTTTGTACCTGATTATTAATTGTTAAATCTAATCGATTTGAAGCCATTCACTTTGGAAGAGCTTTTCAGGCATTCCATAAGTTATTGTTAACTTAATTTGTTATATTTGCACGTTAATTAGAGTAATTTATCAAGATATATTGTATATTGATAGTACTTTAAATTTCATACGATAATTAAAGCCCAGCATAGCATCAGATAACGTAATCTATGAAAAAGATTCTTATTGCAGACGACCATGGCATTGTTAGATTAGGAGCCTCTGTTATTATTAAAGAAACCCTTCACAAGGCTGACATTTTTCAAGCTGAAACCTTTGATGAGGTTTTGGAAAAAATAACGGCAGAAGAGTTTGATCTCTTATTATTGGACATCAATATGCCCGGAGGAAATAACATTCGGGTGGTTGAAGAAATCCTTCAGATTCGGCCAAACATGAAAATTTTGATCTTCTCTTCCTACGACGAATCCCTTTATGCCTTACGCTATATAGAGGCAGGAGCTGTCGGTTATTTAAATAAAACGACAGCAATGGCTGAATTAGCAAATGCCATTTTAGCCATTCAGGATAGAGGAAAGTATATGTCAAGCAATGTGCAGGACTTATATATACAGAAATTAACTCGNNGCAACTGATAAAGGGCTTGGGTATCATTGAAGTATCTAGCCTCCTGGAGTTGAGCCCCTCAACTGTAAGTACTTACAAAAGCAGAATATTTGAAAAGCTCAATGTTTCCAACATTCCTGAACTCATCGAACTTTTCAGAATACACTCCAACAATTAATACTTTGTTGGAGTGCTTATCTTATTTCTAAACCAATTGATCCATTGTAACCACCGGAATATCCTTCACATTTAGATCTTTTAACGGTTGGGATTTCTTATACGAATAACCTACTTCTGCCTCTAAATCCCAGAGCATAGGAGCCAAGAAGTTGAGACAGGTTGTAAATCCTTGTACCGTTGCAGAAAAATCCCCCGTATCTTTTGAATTTTTAGCCTCATTTTCGATTTCAAAAGGCCCATTAAATCCACGTTCTTGTAATAAATCAACAAAACCACGCCAATCCATACTGTCAGATCCACCGAAACCAGGCAACATGGCTTCATAATGATGTCTGTCCCAGTCATGACCAGGGATAGTTACATTCGCCTTCTGAGCTAATTCAGCATCCACATGTTGCATTGGATACATTCCTCCCCAATCGATGCGTGCAGGCGTCTGCAAGTTCCGCGTTGTCTTCACATGTATACGTTGCAATCGAGCAATATCGGTATTACGGATTACATCAATCGGATTAGTATTTTGCCAAACATCATGCGAAGGATCGTAAATCTCTCCATGTGCTTTGCTCGGTATCAGAGCGTACATCAATTTACGTGCAGCCAACACAGCCGGAAGATTATTATAGGTAGAACTATAACGTGAGGAACGCCAACCTTCCATTGGACAATTTTCATAAAGGATGGTAACCCCTAAGCTTTCCGCATAGTTAACAATTGGACCAAATACACGTTTATATTCGTCCAAATTTTTCTGGAATCCATCAATTTGATTTCCCAGTTCGTGGTTATAACCAACGAATGTTCCTACTTTAACATTGTTCTCATCACCACCAAGCAAATGGGCAATCCGGATAAGCTTCAATAAATGATTTTGATTTTTAACACGTTGTTCGGGATCTCCCCCAATCATATTTTCAAAAGCACCAAGAGAAAATTTTAAGTCAGCCTGATTAAACAACTCGATCGTTTCCTGCGCTTTTGCAGGCGTAAAATCCTCGTAATCTAAGTGTGTCGCTGTATGATCTTCACGTGTACCGTCTTTTCTAAAAACACAAAGGTCTATTCCTCCAGCTCCGATTCTTTTCGTCGTCTGAATCAACTCCGGCAGGGATAGCTTATCAAAGGCTGAACTCATTACCCATACAGGGTTATTTAATTTTGTAGTCATAGCTTAATATAGTTGTTATCGGTATTTAAAGATACTAAAAAAGCCATCCGATTAGATGGCTTTTTTGTTATTTTGTAACGAATCACTAGTCTACATTATCGTGTAGAAAAGAATTATTCGGTCTGATTTCGGTATTTCCATCTTCAAAGGAAAGTGTAAAACGAGACACCTGAGACTGCGAAGAATGTGNNATTGCCGGTTCGTTCTCCAACTCGTGAAGACCGTTGGAAGATTTCAGTTTCATACTTAATTCCTTTAAACGAAGTATACGTTCTTTTGTCCGTACGAGCTGATCTTCAAATGAAACCTGTTCTTCCTCAACTTGAGGAACCTCAACCCGCTCATTTGTTGTACTCGATGAGAATGTTGGGGTTTCATCATAGTTCGAAGCAGATGGCGCTGTATAGGAATCAAAAACTGTTGGCATCTGAAATTGAAACACAGATGGAGAAGTTTTCAACTGAAAGTCACTATCACCGAACGCTGCTTCCTCTTCATACCCACCTTCAAATCCCAAATCATGGCGGATTACCTGTGGTTCTTCAACAGCCATCTGTTGCTGCGCAACATTTCTTGGAGAAGTAAAAAGATCAGATTGTAAGTTATTAGGCGTAGATGTATTTGACGAAGGTGCTGATGTATCCACACGTTGAACCGGAGTTACGAAGCTATTCGTAGCTGGAGCTTCTTTTGGAGTCACCTGAGAAACAGGTCTGACAAAAGAATTTACCGGTTCAGCTGTCAAGGGCATAGAAACCTTTGTATTTTCACGTTCTTTATCGCGTTCTTCTGATGTTTGAAAACCTGTTGCAATAATTGTCACAGACAATTCGTCTTCAAAGTTTTCATCAATACAGTTACCCCAGATTAAATCAGCTGACAAACCAGCCTTTTCTTGGATGTAATCCGTTATAATTGCTACCTCGTCCATTGTTACTTCTTTTGTTCCAGAAGTAATGTTCAATAAAATATAGCGAGCACCTTCGATTTCGTTGTCTTTCAATAATGGAGATGCCAAAGCTCCTTCAACAGCACGCAATGCACGATCCTCACCTTCTGCTATTGCATTACCCATAATGGCAACACCACTATCGTTCATAACCGTGCGCACATCTTTAAAATCGACGTTTACATAACCTGGAATTGTAATAATTTCGGCAATACCTTTTGCAGCAGTCGTTAATATATCATCAGCTTTAGCAAAAGCTGCCGTCATTGTTAAATTACCGAAGATTTCTCGCAGGCGATCGTTAGAAATAACAAGATAGGAATCCACGTATTTACGTAATTCAGATAAGCCCTCTTCTGCTTGCGAGCGACGGCGTTTCCCTTCAAATGTAAATGGAGTAGTTATGATTGCAACAGTAAGAATACCCAATTCCTTAGCGGCTTTAGCCAAAACTGGGCTTGCTCCAGTACCGGTACCACCACCCATACCAGCAGTAATAAACAACATCTTCGTATTGGTACCTAACATACGTTTGATATCTTCAATACTTTCGATAGCGGAATTCTCACCTACATCAGGGTCTGCCCCCGCTCCCATACCTTCGGTTAGACTTATCCCCAATTGAACCTTATTCGGAATCGGGCTTAATTCCAATGCTTGCGC
The DNA here is from genome assembly GCA_002454415.1 of Sphingobacterium sp. UBA6711. Lineage (GTDB taxonomy): Bacteria > Bacteroidota > Bacteroidia > Sphingobacteriales > Sphingobacteriaceae > Sphingobacterium. Next base: position 22,842 of record DKIT01000232.1, on the reverse strand, counting down.
ATCAGTATTACACACGATAAAATCTACTCCGCTAATTCCTTGTTTATACATGTGATTTACGGCATTGCCGCCACCACCACCAACCCCAATAACCTTAATTATTGAAGATTGTTCTTTTAACATTTCAAACTGTATTGACATAACTTATCCCTATTTAACTTATAATGAACCTGATCATAAAATGGACCAAACCCACTATATGTAATGTAATAATAATATAATTTCAACAAAAGTTTTCCACATTTGTGAAATTGTGGAAAACTTCGATTAATGTGGAAAACTTACTTTTTATCTAAAAAACTAGCATCATCTATTTCGTTTCCGTCCTTGATAAATCGTTTAAACCAAGACAATAAGCCTTGCTCCTTTTGCTGTTGTTCCGAAACCTCTTTTGTTGTCATCGTAGCTGCCTGCACTTTTTTAGATGGAGCGTGCATTTCTCTACGACTATCTTCCTCATCTTCATGTGATTGAATACCTTTAATAAGCAATCCAATACTTGTCGCATAAAGTGGACTTTTCAATTCTTCAAATAGAGGTTTTGGTAAAACTTCGTTTTTCGAAAGATATTCGTTCGGAAATCCAACACGGCAATCTATTCCTGTGATGTACTCAACAAGTTGAACTAAATGTTTCAACTGTGCGCCGCCCCCGGTGATGACAATACCTCCGATCAATTTATTTTCATATCCCGAAGACTTGATTTCATAATAGACGTGCTCGATAATTTCTTCCATTCTAGCCTGAATGATATACGCTAGATTTTTTACCGAAATTTCTTTTGGTTCGCGCCCCTTCAATCCAGGTACACAAATCACTTCATTTTCTTTATTTTCGTCAGCCAAAGCCGAACCAAACCGCGTTTTTAGCAATTCTGCTTGGGAACGTAAAACAGAACAACCTTGACGGATATCTTCCGTCACAATATTACCGCCCAAAGGAATAACAGCGGTGTGACGAATGATTCCTTCGTGGAAAATAGCAACATCTGTAGTGCCACCACCGATATCGACCAATACAACACCAGCATTTTTTTCGTCTTCATCCAATACAGCTTCGGAAGACGCCAAGGGTTCAAGTATTAATTCAGCAACTTCCAAATTGGAATTATCAATACATTTTTTGATATTTTTAATATCAGTTACTCGCCCGGAGATAATGTGAAAATTTGCTTCTATCCGTCGTCCGGCCATACCAATTGGCTCACGAATACCGGGCTCGTTATCTACCGTAAACTCCTGTGGTAAAACATGTATAATTTCTTCTCCTGGAGGCAGTACCAGTTTATACATATCTGAAATCAATCGTTCGATATCTTTTCGAACAATTTCATCATCACCATCTGTTTTGGTAAAGATCCCACGGTGTTGAATACTTTTGATGTGTTGACCAGCAATCCCCACATTCACCACTTTGATATCTACATTGGACTGTGCTTCGGCGATCTCGACAGCTTCCAAAATACTTCCAACAGTCTTTTGGATATTGGCGACAACCCCCCGACTTACGCCAGCAGAGTCGGCCTTGCCCACACCTAATAATTCAATTTTGTTCCCTGAGCTACGTCTCCCAACCGTAACACAAATTTTGGTAGTACCAATATCGAGTCCCACGATAATTGGGTTTTCTCTTTCAATTTCTGCTGCCTTTGAGTTCATAATTTCCTGTATTGTTGCTGTATTACTATAATGTATTATTTGCTACTTTTTTTGTTTGATCATCCGAAAAGCTCCAATTTCCTCGCTTTTCGCAAATAATCTGTCCTCCATACTTTACGTTGACGACACCATAAGCATTTATCCCCACTTTTGGCATAATCTGCGTATAGAAGGTTTTTAATAATTCAAATTTTTGTTCTAATGAATCTGCCGAACCAACAATTAATTGCTGTGTTCCAACACGTGGAACTAGCTCTATATCCCTATCTGCATTGACATAAATCTGTACAACTTGGTTGCTCCATAGTTCATCTTTTGCGATAAATTCAACAATTTTCACCAAATCTTTCACCAACGGTGTTGAAATGGTATCCAATGCTTCATTATATCCCTCGGAAATATATCCACTTGCCACCATAATATGCGGTATATATTTTAATGTTGTCGGTATTTTCAATCCTTTGGGATCAACATAAAATTCTTTCCCATTCTTGTTGATAACCCGCATCACAGCCTCGCGCTGATCAATATTAATCCTAACAGTTCCATCCATGTCCGCATGTACACTGGCGTTGGAAACATAAGGTAACTTCTTCAGGGTTTTCTCCACCTTCTGAAAAGGAATGCCATTAACTTTCTTTCCAACGAAACTCCCGTAGTTCTGCTCGATTAGCTTAGAAATATCCGCTTGGTCAATAAACGCCTCTGTACCCTCAATTACAATCTTAACTTTTTTACACAGCTGCTGTTCGTCACGTTTTCCCACAATAGTCATAATCACGACTACAACAATTACACCGATAAAAAATAGCGTAAAGTAGAGTACACGATTCCATTGTATGTCACGTAATTTTTTAAGCATGCTCAAAAATTGCTTGTAACGGTTTAACCAATTTATCGATATCTCCAGCCCCCACTGTTACGATCAATTCCGGCCTTTCATGGCGAGCAAAATCCAACACCTCTTCCGGTGTTACAATTTGCTTTTTGTCAGCCGTAATTTTATCCAGTAACCAACTCGAATCTACACCCTTGATAGGAAGTTCACGCGCTGGGTAAATTTCCATTAACAGCAAGTTATCTGCCATGGACAATACCTCAGCAAATCCGTCTACAAAATCCCTTGTGCGTGTAAATAAATGTGGTTGAAACACCACATTTAATTTTTTAGTCGGATACAACTTGCGCATCGACGTCAAGAATGCACGCAATTCTTCTGGATGATGAGCATAGTCATCAATGTAAACCACCTCCGGTCTTCGGACGATGTATTCGAATCTCCTTTTAACACCTTTAAAAGTTGTCAAAGCTTTTTTGATTGCCTCGTCAGCAATGCCCAGTAAACGTGCTACTGTAATTGCTGCGACAGCGTTTTCAACATTGTGGATCCCCGGGATACCCAAATGGATATCGAAGATCTTGCCATTGGCATCTTGGTAGTCAAAAAAGAACTCTCCGTCACGTACATGCACATTGGAAGCATATGCATCCGTNNTGCATCCGCGACTTCATGGCCTGAATAACTGATTTGCCCCTTAAACTCGAGACCTTTTTTTATAATACGCGTACCTCCTTCAACAACTTTATCCAAGAATAGCTGAAAAGACTCAAGCAAATGGCTCCGGTCTCCATAAATATCCAAATGATCAGCATCAGAAGAAGTTACAATTGCAATATTCGGATGAAGCGTCAAAAATGAACGATCAAATTCATCTGCTTCAACCACCACTGCATTATTATTACCATAAAGCACATTGGTATCATAGTTAGAACTTATTCCTCCCAAAAAAGCCGAACAGTCATAACCTGAATCTTTCAACAAATGTGCCACCATTGTCGATGTTGTCGTTTTACCGTGAGTACCAGCTACTGCTATCGTAAATCTGCTCTCACTGATAATCCCCAAAACTTGTGATCTCTTGTAAAGAACGTGTCCTTGGGACTCAAAAAAAGCTTTAATTTTTGAATCTTTAGGAATTGCCGGAGTAAAAATAACTAAGGTATCTCCAGTAGGTGAATGAAAGATGCGCTTAATAGTTTCTACCTCATCTTGATATGATATAGCAATCCCCTCTTTAACCAGTGTCTTGGTCAATTCGGTTTCTGTGCGATCATAACCGTTCACCTCACAGCCCAAATGCTTGAAATAACGCGCAAGACCACTCATACCTATCCCGCCTATTCCTATCAAGTAAACTTGTTTTATTGCATCTAGATTCATACGCTTCTTCTATTTTTTATTTACCAATTTATATACCTCCTCAGCAATCTGTACGTCCGCGTTCAACTTACCGAGTTTTTTAATATTTTCACTTAATTGTACAATAGAGCTAGCATTCTTTAACAAGCTCAAAGCTTTTGGAACCAACTCCTTTGCAGCGTCGCTGTCCTTAACCAAAATGGCGGCCTCCTTATGCACCAAAGCCATCGCATTTTTTGTTTGGTGGTCTTCTGCCACATTTGGCGAGGGAACCAGAATCACCGGCTTTCCGATGACACAGAGTTCTGAAATAGTTCCAGCCCCTGCCCGACTGATAATTACATCCGCTGCCGCATAAGCGTAATCCATGCGTTGGAGAAATGCCATCATTTTAATATTGTCAGGAAGCTTCTCTAATAATTCTGAACGTAATTTATCAACATAGAAGCTACCACACTGCCAGATCACCTGAACATCCGCATCTTTTAGATCATCAAGAAAAGCCACAACACTCTCATTCAAGGTCTTAGCACCCAAACTACCGCCAAGCACTAAAATCGTCTTTTTATCAGCATCCAATTCGAAGAAACGCAACGCTTCCATTTTTTTTCCTTCAATGGCGATAGATTCACGTCTTATCGGATTTCCGGTAAGCAATACTTTCTCAGCAGGAAAAAACTGCTCCATCCCCTCATAAGCGACACAGATTTTAGCAGCTTTTGCCCCAACTTTTTTATTGGTCACTCCAGCGTACGAATTTTGCTCCTGAACCACTGTGGGAACGCCCAGTTTATTTGCCATCATCAACAATGGGCCAGAGGCAAATCCACCTACACCTACAGCAACATCAGGTCTGAATTCCTGAATGATACTTTTTGCCTTATTCAAACTTTTCATCAGCTTAAATGGCAAAAAGATATTTTTCCACAGCTGCTTTCTATTTATACCCTGAATATCAAGACCAACAATACGATAGCCTGCAGCAGGGACCTTATCCATTTCCATCCGGCCATTCGCGCCCACAAACAAAATTTCATTTGCAGGATCCATTGCCTTCAATGCATTTGCAATTGAAATCGCCGGGAAGATATGTCCTCCGGTTCCCCCTCCACTTATAATTACGCGAATTGCCATGCTCTATTTTTTTATTAAGCTGGAATCGAACCAATAACCACCTTTTTTGGTTTAGGCCTTTCATCCAACTGTTCTTTTCCTTTTAATTCTTCAATATTTCTACTCACGCTCAATATAATTCCCAAAGCGACACTTGTAAATAAAATAGACGTTCCCCCCATACTCACCAAAGGAAGTGGCACCCCGGTTACAGGGCCTAACCCGACAGCAACCGCCATATTAGCCAAAGCTTGAATGGTTAAACTAAATCCCAAGCCTGCAGCCAAGAACGTACCAAAAGCTTTTGGACTCATTGTGACGATGCGTATGCAGCGATACATAAAGGCGAGATACAGAAACAACAAAATCACACCACCAATCGTTCCATATTCTTCAATAATAATTGCATAGATAAAATCCGAATAAGGATGTGGCAATACGTTGCGCTGAACGCTATTGCCAGGACCTTTGCCAAATATGCCGCCGGTTGCGATGGCTATTTTCGCATTATTAGCCTGATAATTCTTATCATCCTGAAAGGATACCGTTTTCTCCACTTTTTCAGTATTAAAAAACGATTTTACCCGGCTTATATACGTCGCTCGACGCGGTCCAAAAAAGATAACCATCATTAAGAGAACCCCTCCGCCACAACATACGATAGCAATTTGTTTAAAACTAATCCGCCCAATCAGAAGCAATAAAACACTTACGCCAAATAACATCAGTGCAGTTGACAAATTCGCCAATGCGATTAGTATGAATACACCGCACACAGATCCCATGATTGGCAGGAAGGACTTTTTCACATCTTTAATTTCCTCCTGTTTTCGAGATAGCATTCGTGCCAGAAAAACAATTAAGGAAAGCTTTGCTAAATCCGAAGTCTGAAATGTCAATCCAATACCGGGTATAGTCAACCAGCGACTAGCTTCATTCACCTTACTCCCAAACAACAACGTAAACAACAATAAAGGAATTGTAATTCCCATCATTATTTTGGATATTCCTGCATAATAACGATAATCCAACTTATGTGAAAGGTACATTAAAACAAAACCAATGATGATAATGGAGAAGTGCTTCAACAAATACATTTCAGTCCCCTTTCCCTCCTTATAGGCTAAGGTTCCAACCGAACTGTAGACGGCCAATAGTGACCATCCCGATAAGATAATCACAATGATCCATATCCATCGATCCCCCTTTAATTTAGACATTATGTTCTGTAGCATATCCTTCTCCTTTTATGGGTTATACCCTTTACAATTCCATTACAGCAGCTTTAAATTTATCTCCCCGATCTTCATAGTTCTTGAACCAATCAAAACTGGCACATGCAGGAGATAACAATACGGTGTCTCCTTTTTGAGCTAAGTGTGATGACAATACAACAGCGTCTTGCATCGAAGTACTGTTAACGATAATCTCTACATCTTGTTCAAAAGCTTTATGGATCGCCGCAGTATCTTTTCCCAGACAAACAATAGCACGTACTTTATCTTTCACCAAATCAGCAAGCATACTGTAATCATTTCCCTTATCTACCCCCCCCAGTAACAATACGATTGGTGTCGAAAAACTTTCCAATGCATACCAGACCGAATTGACATTCGTCGCTTTCGAGTCGTTGATATAATTTATACCACCGATACAAGCAACATGTTCAAGGCGATGTGGGATATTCACATAGGATCCCATGCTATCCTTCATCACTTGATTTCTCAATTCCTGCACTTTCGCAATTAAGCCAGAAGCCATACTATTATAAATATTATGCTTCCCTTGCAATGACAATTCCTCAGCTCTCATAGTGAATGTATCGTTATTTGGTGTATTAATAATTATTGTCTTATTGGCATTTAAATAAGCTCCCAATTCGACAAGCTGTTCTTGTGTAAAAGGCANNATTTTGAATCATCCTGAATTTTGAATCCACATAATTCTCCATTTTATGATCGTATCTATCCAAATGATCAGGAGTGATATTCAGTATAACAGCAACATCCGCTCTAAAATGGTACATATCGTCCAACATAAAGCTCGATATTTCCAATACATAGCAATCAAACTGTTCTCTAGCTACTTGCAGCGCGAAACTCTTTCCTATATTACCTGCCAAACCTACATTTAGCCCTCCTCGCTTAAGCATTTCATAGGTCAACATGGTCGTCGTAGATTTCCCATTGGATCCAGTGATACAGATTAATTTTGCATCCGTATACTGCGCCGCAAATTCAATTTCCGCAATCACGGGTATACCTTTTGCTTTTAGCGCGACCACCAAGGGTACAGTCTCTGGAATACCGGGACTTTTCACAACTAGTGCCGCATTCAAGATGCGCACCTCGTCATGTTGACCTTCTTCGAAAGCTATTCCTTCTGCTTTCAACTGTTCCTTGTAATGATCCGATATAAGCCCTTTATCTGAAACAAATACATCAAACCCTTTTTCTTTTCCAAGAATTGCCGTTCCAACACCGCTTTCGCCTGCGCCTAAAACGACCAAACTTCCAGATTGAGGATAATATGTTGTTGCAATATTTGACATCATTATCTAATTTTCAATGTTACAATGGTAAGAATCGCCAAAATGATTCCTACGATGACAAAACGGGTTACAATTTTCGCTTCGTGGTAACCCTTCTTTTGGAAATGGTGATGCAATGGTGACATCAGGAAAATCCTTCTGCCCTCGCCGTATTTCTTTTTTGTGTATTTGAAATAGGATACCTGAAGAATCACCGATAGGTTCTCCAACAGAAATACCCCACATAAAATCGGGATCAGCAACTCCTTACGAATAAGAATTGCAAAAGCAGCAATGATACCACCGATAGCCAAACTGCCGGTATCACCCATAAAAACTTGAGCGGGATAAGTATTATACCACAAGAAGCCCACGCAAGCCCCTACAAAGGCTCCTGCAAAAATGACAAGCTCACCTGAGTTAGGAATATACATGATATTGAGATAATCAGAAAAGATCACATTTCCCGACACATAGGCCAAAATAGCCAACGTTACTCCAATAATAGCAGAAGTACTCGTCGCCAAACCATCAATACCATCTGTAATGTTAGCGCCATTTGATACTGCCGTCACAATAAAGATGACAACAACCAAAAACACAATGAAAGTCAAATAGTTACTTTGTAAACCAAACGTTTTAAACACTTTAGCGTAATCAAATTCATTGTTTTTATAAAATGGAATGTTCGTCTTCGATGATTTCACATTTTCTGCATAGGTCTTTTCTCCAGTACCTTCATTAATAACCACCTCAACAGGTTTAGTAGACGTCGGTTTATCCACTCCTTTACGAACGACAATGTCAGGATGAAAATACATCGTACAAGCAATGATAGCTCCCAGACCAACTTGTCCGACAACCTTGAACCGACCTGCCAAACCTTCTTTATTATGTTTAAAGACTTTGATATAATCATCCAAAAATCCGATAGCTCCCATCCACAGCGTTGTCACTATCATGATGATCACATAGATATTTGACAATTTCGCAAAGAGCAATGTGGGAATAAGAATACCAGCGATAATGATAATTCCACCCATTGTTGGCGTACCAGCTTTCTTTTTTTCTCCTTCCAGTCCTAAATCACGAATTGTTTCCCCAACTTGCTTATTGTGCAAGAATTGAATCAATTTTCCCCCAAAAACCGTGGTAATAATCAATGAAGCGATTACAGCCATAGACGTTCTAAAGGAGATGTATTGAAATAAACCTCCTCCAGGTATATGAATGTATTCACTAAGCCACGTAAAAAGATGGTACAACATATTTCTATCTTTCGTTAAATGTATTCTCTAAAACTTCTTTATCATCAAAATGATGTTTCACACCATTTACATCCTGATACTTTTCATGTCCTTTTCCAGCAATCAAGATAATATCACCGGGGCTNNCAGCTGATAAGCTACTCTTATTGCTTCCTTCCGATCCGCAATCGAAAGCGTCTTCACCTTTTGATCCATTGCCACACCAGCCTCTATATCTTTGATGATCTGATAAGGATCTTCAGTACGCGGATTATCAGATGTAATCAAAAAACGATCGCTATAGCGTAACGCAGCCGCGGCCATTTCAGGTCTCTTTGTTTTGTCCCGATCTCCGCCACATCCCAGAACAGTAATGATTTTTTGATCCGGACGTCTCAGCAAACTAATTGTTTTCAAAACATTCTCTACTGCGTCTGGCGTATGTGCATAATCGACAATTCCGAATATACCCGATGTAGACTTCATTGTTTCAAACCTTCCCTCTGCCCCTTTCAGTGTACTTAGCGCAGTCAATACTTTCACCGTTTCCTGCTCAAGCAGGATCGCTGCAGCATAAACTGCCAAAAGGTTATAGGCATTGAAATCGCCGATCAATTTGACCCATACTTCCTGACCGTCAATACTCATCAGCATACCATCGAAATGACTTTCAATAACCTTGGCTTTAAAATCAGCTCCGGAACGCAAACCATAGCTTTTCCGGTGTGCAACAGTATTCTGAAGCATGACTTGACCATTTCTATCATCCGCATTAGTCAAAGCAAAAGCATTCGCATCTAAATCATCAAAAAACTTCTTTTTAGCCTTAATGTAGTTATCAAAAGTCTTATGAAAATCCAAATGGTCATGTGTAATATTCGTGAATATCGCTCCAGCAAATACCAACCCTGCAATACGCTCCTGAACGATAGCATGCGAACTAACCTCCATAAAAGCATAGTCACAGCCTNNGTAACCATATCCCGTAGCAGTTTATTGAGCTGAATCGGATCAGGTGTAGTATGCGTTGCAGGTATCACTTTTACGCCAATTTGATTTTGGACAGTAGATAGTAAGCCTACATGATACCCTAATTCTGTAAATAACTGGAATAATAGGGTCGCCACAGTTGTTTTTCCATTTGTGCCAGTCACACCTACTAATTTCAGCTGCTCAGCAGGATTACCGTAGAAATTCGCCGAAGCCACTCCTAAGGCATAGGCTGAATCAGCTACCAAGATATAGACGACCGAATCCAATGTTTCCTCAGGCAGCTGCTCTACAATAACTGCTCTTGCGCCAGATGTAATAGCTTTATCTACAAACAGGTGCCCATCTGTTTGAACACCTCGGACTGCAATAAATAAACTTCCCAGCTCCACTTTTCTGGAATCAAAGCACAAAGAGTGCACATCGACCTCTTCGAGGTTTCCTACAACCTGCTGTACAGGAATAGCATGCAATACTTTTTTTAAATCCATCATTACTTAAGTTCTAAATTTATCGCCGTTCCAAATGCTAATTTCTGTCCTGCAACCAAAGATTGCACACATACCCTTCCCTTTCCTACTATGTGGGCTTTAAACCCAGCATTTTCCATCACATACAGTGCATCCATTAGTCCCATTCCAATTACATTCGGAACAATTCCTTCTTTATATTTCAAATCCACAAATGGTACACCTCTATTTGATGTGTCCACTGCTCCTCGTGCGATAGTATCCCAATTCACGGTATTAATTCCCAACCTATCGTACACTTTTTTACTGGCCTCTCTCGAACCTTGTAAAGTCAGCGGCATTCTCCCCCCCACATTCACGGCTTTAAACGATTTTTTCCCCTTCATCTCCATATCATTTGCATAAACCATATCAGCCAGCTCTTTAAATACAGGTCCAGCCACTGATCCCCCGTAATATCCATTTCTTGGATTTCGAATCACCACAATGATGGAATATTTTGGATCTTCGGCTGGAAAATATCCAGCAAACGAAGATTGATATCTTCTCGCCCCNNTCGCCCCGTATCCCCTAGAACCGTCTGCCATTTGTGCCGTCCCTGTTTTACCCCCTGAGGTATATAATGGACTTGCGACACTTTTACCTGTACCTTCCGTCATTACCCCCTCCATCATTCCTCTCACCTCCGCGAGCGCATGATCCGAAGCAATTTTTTCATTGATTACCCTAGCCTGAAAGCTCTGAATCGTATTGCCCAAGTGCCGAATTTCCTTGACAAACAATGGTGCAATCAATTTACCATTGTTAGCGACTGCGTTATAAAATGTCAACGTTTGTAACGGTGTAATCTTCATCTCATAACCATACGCCATTTGTACCAAAGACAACCCACTCCAAGATTTACTTTTCGAGGTCTTCACCAAAGGAATACCTTCACCAGGAATCTGCAGGTCTAACGTTTTGCCAAAACCAAAAGAATGTAGTTTTGACGTAAACTGATCCGGATTATCTTTATACGCCTGATAAACAAACTTCGTCACGCCAACATTTGAAGATTCCTCAAAAGCCCGTTTCGCTGAGACAACAGATTTTTTCGGTGCATGCGAATCGCGAATTGTATGTTTATAAATCGGCCAGTTACCATTTCCGATATTTATCGTTGTACTTGAATCAATTTTTTTATCATCAATCAGCGCCAGATAAGAGGCTAATTTAAAAGTAGATCCAGGATCCGCACTCTGTGCAATAGCCAGATTAAACTTTTCACGATAAACACCATCCTTATCTCGCATGAAATTAGCGACCGCGCGAACCTCTCCTGTTTTCACCTCCATCATCACGACACAGCCCTCATCCGCGTTACTAACGATCATCTGTTTCTCCAAGGCACGTTGGGCCATATCTTGCATATTTACATCTATTGTAGATATGATATCCGAACCATCTACTGGAGCCACCTCAATATCCCTATTAACAGGGATCCAGACGCCACCAGCAATACGCTGCATCAACCTCTTTCCGCTCTTCCCATCAATATATTCACTATACGCCCCCTCCAATCCAACATGTATATTTTCTTTTACATTTTTATAACCGATGGTTCTCGCCGCCAGATTCACAAAAGGCAAAATCCGTTTATTCTGTCTATCTGTGATCAAACCACTCGGAAAACGTTCCTTCCCTACGCGCGCAGCCTTAAACAAAGGAAATTGTTTCACCCTTTTTAAATCTTGATGCGACACATTGCGCTTAATCAACAGATAACGTTGTTTTTTATTTCGAGCCTGTTTCAGTAATGTCAAATATTGCCGCGATGATTTGTCTTTGAAAAAATCCGCCAGTTTAATCGCTAAGGAATCAACATTGAGATTGAAATATTCATTTTCTTCCTCTGGAATTGCCATAGCATCAAAACGAAGCTCATACTCCGGCACAGAAGTCGCCAAAAGACTACCGTCATTTGAGTAGATATTACCCCGAGCAGCTTCAACTTCACGTTCTTGAATGGAAAGACTATCTGCCAGTGCTTTCCAGCGTTCCCCATCGACATACTGCAACTTCAGCATTTTACCAAACACCAAAAATGCGAGCAAAACAATGAGCCCAAAAGCAAAATAGACGCGAACAAGAATCGTATTTCTGATACTCATAACTCTTCCTATTTATCTTCCTTATTTTCTTTAACCTCGATCTTGATTGGAGGCTCCATACGCTCCTTCAACCCCAAAGAATCTACACGTTTAGCAATTTCGGTCTGCGTGGACATTTTCATCAATTCCGCTGAAAGGGATTTGTGGTCCCAGCCCAGTTCCTTAACCTCCTTGCTTACCTTGTCAATGCTACGAATAGTCCGCTCTGCGAAATGACGATTAGAAATATACAACAGCATCAGAAATGCAATGAAGGCTCCAAAGGGTAGATACTCCAAAATTTTGTTTAAAGAAAGGTGCCCAACGGTAAAAAGCGTTTTTATAAACGCTTCTGTTTCTTCCGCCTTTTCTTCGACAGTTTCTTGTAGTTCTTCCTGAACTTCTTCACTCAACTCTTTCTGTCTTATCGTATTTCTGCTCATCCTCTCGCTCCATTTAAGACAAATCCAATTTTTCAGCAATGCGTAGTTTCGCACTACGCGATCTATTATTTACCGCTAATTCCTGCGTAGATGCCGTAATTGCTTTACGGCTCAATACATGAAACGGCTTGATTTCATTTCCAAAAAAATCCTTTTCAACCTCACCTTTAAACTTACCTTTAGCCATGAAATTTTTAACCAAACGATCTTCTAAAGAATGATACGACATCACTACCAAGCGACCTTCAACGTTTAACACGTCAACAGTTTGCAATAAAAATTCCTGCAAAGCTTCAAGTTCGCGATTCACTTCAATACGCAACGCCTGAAAAACCTGCGCATGATATTTATGCTCCTTACCTTTGGGAACCATTCGCTGAATCACCTCTTTCAACTCTGCAACGGTTTGTATCGGTTGAGCTAAACGAGCGGTAACAATTGTTTTTGCCAAAGATTTAGCATTCATTATCTCACCGTACATCCCAAAAATACGGTGTAGTTCTTCCTCCGGATAGCTTGCCAACACAGCTTTTGCATCCAAATCCCCCACCTGATCCATGCGCATATCCAAATCAGCATCAAATCGAATCGAAAAACCACGATCCGCAGCATCGAACTGATGTGAAGAAACCCCCAAATCCGCCAGGATACCATCGACAGTACGCACACCATGCAAACGAAGGCTATTTTTTAAAAACCTAAAATTCTGGTGAATTAAAGTAAAGCGCGAGTCATCGATCACATTCTCCAAGGCATCAGGATCCTGATCAAAAGCAAATAACCTTCCCCCCGGACCCAATCTTTTCAGGATCTCACGAGAATGANNAGGCTTAATAGCCAGAGCATCCATGCATTCTTGCAACATTACCGGAACATGATAAACATTCTCCATAACCTTATATTCCAAAATTAATATCTCCCATTACTTCAGCTGCCAAAGAAGAAATATCTTCTACCCCAACATCACCCATCAAATTATCATAACCTTCTTTGGACCAAACCTCAATCTTATTAAATTGACAAGCCAAAACCAATTCAGTCGTTATTCCCGCAAATTCAAGTAAACTCTTCGGCAACAACACCCGACCGGCAGCATCCAATGTCAACTCGGTGGCACCACGCGTAAAAGCACGCACGAAAGCGCGCACTTTGGGATCAAATTGATTCAACTTAGCTAACTTCGCCGTCATTAAATCCCACTCTTCCCTTGGATAAAAAACCAAATGTTTCTCAAAACCGCGATTCACAACAAGACCATCCCGCTCTACATGAGGCATTTGCCTCTTGAGTGCAGCTGGCAACACCATTCTTCCTTTGGCGTCTAACTTGCATTCGAATTCTCCGATCAACTGAGTCATATCGTCAATTATCCTATTCTAATTTAAATGTAAAAGTATACACTTTCTCCCACTTTCCCCCACTTTACCACATAAAAAAGTTTTCCACATCGAAAAATAGCTACAACGAATACCATTACACATCCCCCCTTAATTATTGAAAACCTTATTTACAAGCAGTTAAGGCTCATTCTACAATCTTAGGGTGGTTATGTTTTTTATTCAAAAAACTGGCTTTCAATTGTAAAAATTTCAGCTTTGAAAATTTAATTTCGTGCTATTTTCAACCGTAAATGGGAGCGAGTGGGAGAACATCGAATTAGTGACTATCCAAGTGGCTAAAAGTGGGAGTAAACATGTCAAATAAGAATAATAGAATTCGTTATTGTCGAGTAAAACCAATAATTTTGCGTAAAATATAATTTTTATTACGATATGCACAGAACACACACTTGTGGAGAATTAACACTAGCTGACTTAGGGAAAACGGTTACCCTAAGTGGATGGGTTCAAAAGTCCCGCGATTTGGGCGGTATGACCTTCATCGATGTTAGAGACCGATATGGTATCACACAATTAACGTTCAATGCAGATGATGACGCCTCCTTACGCACAAGCGCCCGCGAACTCGGAAGAGAATATGTGATCAAAGTAACTGGAGAAGTTATCGAACGTTCCAATAAAAATTCAAAAATTTCCACTGGAGACATCGAAATCAAGGTCTCAAACCTTGAAATATTAAATGCAGCAAAATTACCTCCTTTTACAATAGAGGATGAAACGGATGGCGGCGATGATATCCGGATGAAATTCCGATACCTGGATTTACGTCGTAATCCTGTTCGCGAAAATCTTATTTTACGCCATAAAACATCACAAGAAGTACGTCGTTATCTTGATTCCCAAAATTTCTTGGAAGTAGAAACACCGTACCTAATCAAATCCACGCCCGAGGGTGCACGCGATTTTGTTGTCCCTTCGCGGATGAATCCGGGTGAATTTTATGCCTTACCACAATCGCCACAAACATTCAAACAATTGTTAATGGTATCGGGTTTCGATCGCTATTTCCAAATTGTCAAATGTTTCCGTGATGAGGACCTACGTGCTGACCGTCAACCAGAGTTTACACAGATCGACTGTGAGATGTCGTTCGTCGAACAAGAAGACGTACTAAATATCTTCGAAGGACTTGCAAAACACATTTTCAAAACGATCAAAGGTATTGACCTTGGATCTGTACCGCGAATGACCTATGCTGATGCTATGCGCCTTTACGGATCGGACAAGCCGGATATTCGCTTTGCAATGCAATTTGTTGAATTAAACGATGTCGCCAAAGAAAAGGGCTTTCCTGTGTTCGATACTGCAGAATTGGTTGTCGGTATCAATGCTGAAAATTGCGCACATTACACGAGAAAACAACTAGATGCACTAACTGACTTTATTAAACGTCCTCAAATCGGTGCGACAGGCCTAGTTTATGCACGTGTCAATGAAGATGGTTCAGTAAAATCCTCCGTAGATAAATTTTTCACACCGGAACAGTTGATAGCTATTGCTGACAAGTTCCACGCGAAACCGGGAGATTTATTGTTAATTATGGCTGGCGGCAAGGATAAAGTTCGCAAACAATTAAACGAACTACGCCTTGAAGTTGCTTCCCAACTCGGCCTTCGCAACAAAGATACTTTTGCTCCCCTATGGGTAATCGACTTCCCTTTACTAGAATGGGATGAGGATAGTGAACGGTATCATGCGATGCATCACCCGTTTACGTCACCGAAACCCGAAGATATTTCCTTGTTGGATACCAATCCAGGCGAGGTACGTGCGAACGCTTATGACTTTGTCCTAAATGGAGTTGAAGTTGGTGGGGGATCTATCCGTATTCATGACCGGGAGCTCCAATCGCTGATGTTTAAACATCTCGGATTTAGCCCCGAAGAAGCACAAAAACAATTTGGCTTCCTGATGGAAGCGTTCACTTACGGAGCTCCACCGCATGGCGGTTTGGCATTCGGCTTCGATAGACTTGTATCACTATTGGCTGGTCTAGACACCATCCGCGATGTGATAGCCTTCCCAAAAAACAACTCAGGAAGAGATATCATGATTGACGCCCCATCCACTATTCACCAAGAACAATTGGACGAATTGAGCTTAAATATTGCTATAAAAGAATAAATTTCAAACTCGCTTTTCGAGAAACAATTTATTAACACTATATTTAAAAGTTGGTAGTTTTTTACCAACTTTTTTTGTGAAAAACCAGCAGATTAGATGTCAGAGAGTACGGCTAATACGTTTTTAAAAGAGAGTGCGCAAAAAGCATTTGACACCAAACATCGCGATGTTATCAATTATAATATCGACAAATACAACATTGCTTTCGAAAAGGGCAAGAGCAAATTTGCGGATCTTGAAAACACGAAAATCAAGGCAAATTTGATCAAATGGAAAGTAATGGAAAATCTCGATCGCTATCTATTACAGTTTGAGACAAATTTTACCGCGCGTGGCGGAAAAGTGATTTGGGCTAATGACGCTGCAGAAGCCCAAGAGGAAATCTATAAGATCATAGCGCAAAAAAAAACAAAATCTGTTGTAAAATCGAAATCCATGGCCACAGAAGAGATTGAACTCAATCATTTCTTGGAATCCAAAAATATCGAAGCTATTGAAACCGATCTTGGTGAATATATTATTCAGCTTTTAGATCAAAAACCTTATCATTTTGTCACGCCGGCAATGCATTTAAGTTTGGAAGATATTGCCAAGCTTTTTCATGAGAAATTTGATACGCCACTAGATTCTTCTGCAGAACAACTGACTTTAAAAGCACGCGAGTTACTTCGCGAGCGCTACCTATCTGCAGAAGTCGGAATTACAGGAGCTAACTTTTTAATTGCCGAAACAGGAAGTATAGCGATTACTGAAAATGAAGGTAATGCTCGGTTGACATCAACCTTTCCCAAAACGCATATCGCTGTCGTAGGTATCGAAAAAGTGATTCCCAATATCCAGGATTTGGAAGTATTTTGGCCGCTCCTCTCTACCCACGGAACTGGTCAAAATCTGACCGTATACAACACACTGCTCACCGGACCAAAACAGCCCTACGAATCTGATGGGCCTGAGGAGATGTATGTGNNGTCGTTCTTCTTGATAATGGACGGAGCAATCTATTGGCGCAAAAAGAGCAACGCCAAGGTTTATATTGCATACGATGTGGAGCTTGCTTAAATGTCTGTCCAATCTATCAAAACATTGGGGGCCATACCTATGAAACAACTTATCAAGGTCCAATCGGATCCTTAATATCACCACATTTAAGTGGTATGAAAGAGTTCAAACACTTGAGCTATGCATCAACATTATGTGGCAAGTGCACTGAAGTATGCCCTGTTGGAATTGATATACAACGCATGCTACTTGTCAACAGAAAAGATTCTGTTGACCAAGGATACGCGCCAAAAACAGAACAAAAAGTCTGGCAATGGTTTACATATGGTATCCAGCGCAGGAAACTGATTGATTTTTTCGGTGGAAAATTCAAGAATTTCTTTCTAAAAAAATTCTTCAAGAAAACCTGGGGGCATCAAAGGGAGCTACCTAAACTGGCTGACAAATCCTTCTCAAAACAATGGAAAGAACAGCAGAAAAATAAAGAATAACACTTTCCAGAAACATTAAAAATCCCAGCAACAGCGCTATTAGGCATCAGTCTAAGTTATTTGAGCACCAAATCCTTCGACAGCAATTCATTCACGCTAAGGTTAAAAAAGCCTGAATAACTGCAAATAACATAAAAAGAAAGAGGAGACCTAAGGTCTCCTCTTCTACTAACACTCACCATTATTAAATATGAAAACTATTCTACTGTAATTTTAAGTTGTCTTTACTTCAGCATCATTTGTTTTGACTGCATCTCCCTTTCTAAAGTCTCTTTTTCTCATTTGACGATCTTTCTTCCAATGTTCTTTATGCATTTTGCGATTTTCTGCATAGGAGTCTTTGAGTACTTTTTGTTGCTCCGGCGTCAATAATCCCAACATTTTTTCATGTTCCGCCACACGTTCTTTTTTCATTTTCGCTCGATGTTCCTTACGTTCAGCGGCCAATTTTTGATGATCTTTTGCCTGCTTCAAATTAAAGGCATAGATATCTTTACGTTGTTTATCCGTAAATTTCAGCTTTTGATCCATACGATCTGTCTTTATTTTGGCAACTTCCTCCGGAGTTTTATTTTTAAAACCCTCATGCATTCTTCCCGCTTTATGTTTATGCGTAGAAGCCCGCATTTCTTTTGTTTCTGGCTTAACATCTTTCTTTTCTTGAGCGAAACCGGCTAACATCAATCCGGATAACGCAATGCTTAACATCAACTTTTTCATTTCATTATTTTTTATAAACAACAATCATTCTTTTTAATAAGTATCTTTTCCAACCTATTTATTTATAAGAGTGTTGTTGGCTATCGAAAGTTTAAAGTATCATCTGTTAAATAAAGTTAAGAACGGATTATTGCGATACAGCGCTCAAACGGATCGGTAACGTATAGGCGACACGTACTTTAAGACCATTTTGTACTCCGGGCTTCCATTTTTTCGCCTTTTTTAAGAGGTTAATAGCCGCCTCACCCGTACCAAATTTCATATCGCGTTTGACCGCAATATCTGTCAGCGATCCATCTCTTTCAACAACAAAGGAAACTTCAATGACACCCGATACACCTTGCTCCAGGGCCTGTTGCGGAAAGTTGTAGTTTGCTGCGATCCATTGCATAAAGGCTGGAAGCCCCCCTACAGGTGTCGGCATAATTTCGACCGATGTAAATGTATTGTTCGTATTTTCATCAGTTCCACCTCCCGAGACCGAACCTTCCTTAGACCCCGTAATCGCGCCGTCTTTTCTTGAAGGCCCAAATTCTCCTCTTGCTATGAATGTCCCAGTAGGGCTAGCTTTCAGTGTAATACGAGACGTCATTGTATTGGGTTTATTCAGTTCTTCTTGACTAACGACTTCTTCTGTAGCTCTATTTGCGGCTGCAACTTTTAATTCGGGCATTCTCACCAGATCAAATTTGGAAACATCTTGTGCAATCTGCTGTGGAGCTTTTTCACTAATCGGAATAGGCTCCTCTTTCACTTCATCTATCTTCTCAGCCTCTTTTTGAATTTCCTCGAGATCAGTCGGCGTCAAAGGCTCAACAACGTCCACAATCCGATATACAGGTTGTTTTACATATTTATTATAGCCATAAAACCCAGCGATCATAAGACTGGCCAGCACGACAACGATGCCCAGACCTATATTTGTGGCTCTATCAGACAGATTTCGCAATTCGTATGCACCATACATTTTGTTGCGACCAGCAAAAATAACTTCCAGCCATTCTTTGCGGTAAATATTCAATTTGGAATTCATCATAACATTAAAGTTTAAATCTTTTCATTATGATGCGCGAAAGCCTTATATTTCATAAAAATTTTACACACGCTTATGAAATCACTTTTTTTAGCTATTTTTCTCCTTACACTATGCGCTTGCAACAACGATCAACAACAGTCCAAGCCTGCCATTAAGAGCGAAAATAAGGAAAAGACAATTTCACCCTATTTTGGTTTTTTGAATGAGCAAAAAGACTCGCTTATTGCACTTCCTATGGACCAGGCAATGGAAGGTCCGGAACAATACAACTACGTTATTGTGGAAAGCCAAATCAGCCCATTGGAATTTGTGCAAAACAAAATAGACAACAAGGAAAGTACCGGCAGGCAAACCGCACAAAACTTCGCCAATAGTGAAGGATCACTATTTAAAATCAAAGAAATTGTTAAATCTGGTGAATTTGGAATGCTTGTCAATAAAGCTTTTATTGATCAGTATAAAATTGAACCGTTCACAAAAACTCAGAAAGAAACCTCGCCCGAGATCAAGGAGCAACTTGAGAAAAAGTATAACAGAAAAATCAATAAGAGTACAACGCTGGCAGTCCTGAATGATCATGCAGAATTTAATCTCACCGTCTTCGAAAATCAGCAAGATTCGGCTCTGGCGGTATTTTCCTATGCCAAAGATGAACAGCTAGTCAATCTTGACTTCCCGGCAGTATACGACGATATCAGCACATGGCGCGTAGATGATGGCGGACAATTCGACAATGAGGCCTTTCAGATATTAACTGTGTTGCGATCAGAAGAGGGAATCAGTTTTATCAGTATTTTCTGGGGAGCGGAAGGATACGAACTTAATTTTTACCAACCAAAGAAGAGTCAATTTATCTCGGCAGCACAAGCCTATGGTTACAGCTCGCCGCTATAACAAATAAAATAGCTGAGATTCTTTGATCAGTTAGGAATCTCAGCTATAAACGATTTATAAGTGCATCCTAGCCATTGGAGCAACATCCTGGCCTACAAATTCTTTCTTCAAAAATTTATGGTAGCCGGCAATGGCAATCATCGCAGCATTATCGGTACAGTATTCAAATTTTGGAATAAAAACCCGCCAATTGTATTTATCCCCCATCTCAATTAAGCTTTGTCTCAATCCAGAATTGGCCGAAACACCCCCTGCAATCGCAATATCCTTTACACCGGTTTCCTTTGCAGCTTTCTTTAATTTATTCAACAAGACAGAAACAATACGAGATTGAACACTAGCACATAGATCTGCAATATTCTCAGTCAAAAATTCTGGATTTTGCTTCAACTGATCTTGAACCAAATAAAGTATGGCGGTCTTTAAGCCCGAAAAACTAAAATTAAGACCCGGGATCTGTGGCTCTGGAAGCTTGTATGCATCAGGGTTTCCTTCTTTGGCAAATTTATCAATGAGAGGCCCGCCAGGATAGGGAAGGTTCAATATTTTAGCAGTTTTATCAAAAGCTTCTCCGGCAGCATCATCCAATGTCTCACCCAAGAGTTCCATCTCAAAATAATCTTTTACCAAAACAATCTGCGTATGTCCACCAGAGACAGTGAGGCACAAAAATGGAAAATTCGGCTTTGGATCATCAATAAAATGCGCCAGAATATGCGCTTGCATGTGATTTATATCAATTAAAGGGATATTTTGCGCGAGTGCGAAAGACTTGGCAAAAGATGTCCCAACCAAAAGTGCACCCAATAATCCCGGTCCGCGTGTAAAACTCACTGCATCTATTTGATTTTTGCTTACTTTTGCTTGGCGAATGGCTTCTTCCACCGTTGGAATAATATTTTGTTGATGAGCACGTGATGCTAATTCAGGCACTACACCACCATATTTTGCATGGATAGCTTGCGTAGCAATAACATTTGAACGAATTTCACCGTTAATACATATAGAAGCGGAGGTTTCATCACAAGAGGATTCGATCCCTAAAATAATAGCCATAGCTGGAGGTAATAAATTTTAACACAAAAGTATCAAAAAAATAATTAAAATAGTGTCAATAGTCTTCGGTAGTATACTCCTTGTACTACTCGCCTTGGCATTATCCCTTCAGCTCAAACCCGTGCAAAACTTTGTTGCTCAAAAAGCAGTTAAATACTTATCCAATGAGCTGCATACCAAAATAAGCCTGAGCAGTATTTATTTTAAACCCTTCAAGTCAATAGTTATAGAAGATTTTCAACTCTATACTCCTCAGGGGAAAGAGATTCTAACATCTGGAAAAATTGAAGCTCATGTCAATCTTTCACAACTTATCGAGTTGAACAAAATTGTTATCAACAAATTAACGATCGAGGATACAAAAGGATCATTTGAACAATTTAAGGATAGTACTAACGTTGAATTTTTAATTCGGTATTTTACCCCTAAAAAGACGAAGAAAAAGAAAAGTTCAAAAAAAATCATCTTTGATATCAAAGAACTTATCATTAAAAACAATGCATTCAACTATATCGACCATAATCGTAAACACTATAACAAAGTTGTCGATTTTGGCGATTTAGGGATATCAAAGCTGAATGCGCACGTCGATAACATAAAAATTGATTCAAATGAAATTTCAGCAGATATCAAAACATTCAATCTGCATGAAAAGAAAGGATTGGTCATCAAAGGGCTTCTCGCGCGTGCTAGGCTAACTAATAAAAGTATTGAACTAAGCGATTTAATGCTATCAACCAATCGATCTACCGTAAAGAATTATGTCAAACTGAGCTACAAAAGTTTTGACGACTTTTCGGACTTTATCAATAAGGTGCATGTCAGATTGATCGCTAGAGATTCGCGTATCCACTCCGAAGATATTGCCTTTTTCTCATCCCCGATACATCAGGTGAAATTTGATGTAAACATTAAACGCGCGAATTTGGAAGGAACCGTGTCTGCAATTGACGCCAAACAAGTCGATTTAACGATTGGAAAGAAGACGACGTTAGCAGGCGACCTGCAGATTATCGGGCTGCCCGATATCGATCGCACTCATTTTATTGTTCCCAAAGTAGCCATTGCCTCCGAACATACAGATTTAAATAATATCATCGTTGACCTTGGAAATTTGAAAGACTTTAAACTTCCCGATATTATACAGGTATTCAACAAATTTTCTTTCAAGGGAAGCCTAGATGGATTATACAATAAATTCAAGACAAAAGGGCTTTTTACGACCGATATCGGTAATATCGAAGCCGACGCTTTGTTGGATATCCAAAAGGAGATTAAATATGTCGGTCATTTTCAATCAGGGAAATTCGATGTAGGTCTGATTACTAAATCAAAGGACTTA
>DKIT01000103.1:12237-22702 GCA_002454415.1 Sphingobacterium sp. UBA6711 | reverse complement strand
CTGATGAACAGAAGGTTGACCTTCCGTCTAATCGGTGACAATCTCTTCAATTTTACCAGCCGCTATTTACTCGGGCAACCTGGGAGGGTTATCATGGGCGGCGTCAGTTACCGTTGGATAAAAGAATAATAAGGACTAATAAACAAGAATTTAGCACACAAAGTACAAGATAAAAGATGAGAACGATTCGCATAATTATAGGAGAATGTAGCATCTGGCTTTCCTTCCACAAGATTGGCCGCTGTATTTTTTCAGCACTATTGCTAATGACAGTGTTATCTTGTGGGAAAGACAAAGACTATACTATCGGATTAGAAGATGGCAAAAGTACCTTGATCAAAGATCTTGCTGGCGATACCGATGCCTCTATGGGCGACGGTACAGACGGCAAAGAACAACGATCGTTTTACACGTTCCTTTTTCGTTTTAAGGATCAAAAGCAAATATGGATCAAGACCAAGGCCGATTCAGCCCAATGGCTCAAAACAACAGATTGGGATATTGCTTTTACAGGACCATACAACTCAGAAGTTTTCGTCAACAACGCCCGGTATGCGTATAACCCTGGTTATGGTGGTCAAGCCAACAATACTGCTGTGATCCTGTTGCGACAAGCCTATCAAAGTGTTACGGTAGCCCCTTCCGATGAAGAGTTTAATAAAAGTGAAGTAAACAAAATTGGCTGGGCAGCAACCGATGGGTCGGATGGCTGGTTTCGCTATAGTTTGAGCACCCATATTATGCAGGCTTTGCCTAATCGTACCTATGCTATTCGGCTGCCCGATGGCAAATACGCCAAATTGCAGCTGATCAATGCCTATAAAGGAAATCCTGCGGCGGTAACCAACCTCAATTGGCCTGCCCCATACTATACATTTAAATATTATGTACAACAAGACGGCAGCAAAGATTTAAACACAAACACATTATAATAAGGAAAAATTACACAATTAAATTAAAAATGAATAGATTATTTACAACAGCAGCACTGCTATGTGCATTGAGTTTAGGTTTTACTTCTTGTAGCAAGGATGATGATAAGGTGGAGCAAGTCGAGCCGGAATACCAAGCTAAGGTTATGGTCAAAGACGGTGAAACTGTTGATTTAACAAAGGTTTCCAAAACGATCAATACACAAGGAACAATCAAGCGTACAGGCAATACCTATTCACTTCGTAACTTCAAACAATTTACAATTGGTGAAGATGGAAAAGCAACTGCAACAGCATCAGCAGATTATTATTTTGATTTCAAAGAGAATGATGCAACCAGTGATGCCGACAAAATGTTAAGTCTATCAGGAACAGCAGCCGTAACTTTAAAAACAAATACTGAAAAGGGCTATACATTATCCTATATTGANNCAAGCTTCCGACCAACTAATCTCTATTGAGAATAACGCCAGTGAAATCTATAAAATGATTATCCCTCCAGCTACCGAAAGGATTAGAACTGAATCAGGTTGGTGCAATTATAGTATGGTCAATCATATAGTAACTGTAGTAGAAAATAGAACACTTGTAATATCAAAAGATAAAAAACCATTGTTTAAAATACGAATGAACAGCATCTATTCAGATGGAAAACCTAATGCGAGTGAAAAAGCAAGCAATATGGTTTTCTATTCCATCGATTACCAAGAATTTAAATAGCATTAACAAAGCAGCTGGTTAAAATTCCAGCTGCTTTTGTTAACCAAAAATCAAAAACCGAAAAAAATATATTAAATACCAATTTTCATACACGCTTTATCAGCAAAAGATTTTATCTTTACTATTATTTAGAATCAATTTAAATAAAAATAAGATACTAACTACCTTACTACTATAAGTATACAAAGGGACAAGGTATCAACTAACACAAAAAAAACTAGTAACAATGAAAATAAAAAAACGCAGCAACCTATTAAAATTCATACCGGTATTGGCATTTTTAATTGTGCTGGGAGCTTGTAGTAAAAGCGAACCCACTGTTGAACCCGAGCCTGATCCCGTAACTCCAGAAACGATGTTCAATCGCTTGATTACGGTTAAGAATTTTGGAGAGGATCTACCTAATGGGAGTGCCCCTACCACAGAGCAGTCGCCAATATACTACAGTTTAGAGCAGAACAAGGCCGTTACTTCCGACTACGTGGGTACAGTCCGCTGGGATATGTCCTTTTCGGGGATATTCCGCAGCTTTATCAACTGCAACAACACAGCAAACGGATTTGGTAAAGGTGGCCCGGGCAAAGGCGGTATCCTGATTGTTGAGAAAAAGTTTGAAGATGTAATCGATATCCCTTCAGATGCGGAGTTCCGCAAAGGTGAAAAAGCATACGGTACTGATAACTCCGGTGATTTTGGAGAAGGCTTGGGCTGGTATCTGTATGATTTTAACGGTACGTTCAAAGGCGGTGGTGCTGAAAACAAAAAACACGTCTGCTGGCCTATAGAAGGGCATACTCTAGTTGTCCGTACGGCGAATGGAAACTACGCCAAAATCAAGATGCAGAGTATCTACAAAGATCTGCTCGATTCGAAGGATTGGTATACAAATTCGCCTACACCCTACTTTTCTTTCCAATATGTACTTGCCAAAGCTGGCAGTACCAAATTTACAATTGCTAACTAAAAAAATAAGCATTGCTTACTTATTAGACACTAAACTAACATGAAAAGAATATACAGCANNATACAAAGTCACCAACCTCCCCAATGATGAAGTTATTTATGGAGCCGTCGACAATGAGGCCAATACCATTACCGTATATGTCCCCTACTACTATGGTTTATTGGTGATAGATCCGAGCATTACACTCTCCAATGGAGCCAGTATTACAGAAGAAATTTTACCTGTTAAGACAGATGAAAAGAACCAGACGTATACCGTAAAGTCCGCTACAGGTACCACTAGAACTTATAGCTTAAAGATTGAATTACAAAGTACACCATCTTTTGAAGCCGCTTTCGCCTCAACATCGTCCATTTCACTTACAAAAGGGCCCGGCACTGGTTTTCCAGCCATAAATGGAACCTTTATGCATACCAATCCTGCATTGGTAAGTATCGCATTGATTAATCAAGAAACGAAAGAACGGTATCAAATGGCAACGCCCAATAGTTTGAAAGTATCGGGGATTGGATACCAATTAACCTATACGGGTACCGAACGAGAAAATCGCATTCCATCCGATATTCTGGCAGGAACTTATGATATTGAGGTCACCAATCTAAACCACACCATTATATTGGCCAATCCGCTCAAGATTACATATCGCCAACCCGATGTAATTGTTAGCTTATTGGGTTNNTGGCAAAAAATAAGGACTGGACCATTAAAGCCAACCTAGATAAAGTGATTTTAGATCCGACAGCTGTTATTATGACACTCAATGGCAAAGATTATCCATTGACCATTAAATCTTATAACCGTACCGAAATGACGGTTTCCTTACCAACAAATCTTCCAATCGGAACCTTTGATAACTTACAGATCAAATTCCAATTTAAAGACTGGACCGATGTTGTAAAGACACAATTGTCTCCAAGTACAATAACGGAATCATAAGCAAGCATCCACGGTATGCCAAGGCGGCATCAAAATTAAATAAATTAAAATAACATGAACTTAAACATCAAAACCATCTTAAAATCTGCTATGGCCGTGACTGTGCTATCGGCAGCAGTATGGGCAGCAGCCCCAACAACAGAATCAGCCACAGCTCCTTTGGCGCTGACCCAAGNNTAATAACTACACTGTTGTAGGTCAATGGTGGAGTCCTTCGGCAGCATCAACTTGGCCAGCAGTTTATTTAAATCTTGCTACTGGAGCACAAAGCTTGAGTAACTCCGGCCAGGTCGCATTCTTTAGTCATGTGAATGGATCAATCAAAGCCAATGGGACCTATTCGCTCAGAACTGTAGCAAAAGATATCTCCCTTGTAACGGCAACTGATTGGACCAGTAGTTCTGCTACTCCTGTAGCCTCATTGGGTAATAACGAATGGTATGAATATGACTTAGGTAGCCATGGTAATGTAGCCGTTTCGGATCTCACCGTATTGGTGGGTGATGCAACTGGTGCTAAATATGCAGTTAAACTGCTTAACTTCAGCAATGTCAGTCAAAGAAATATTACTGGATTAGAAGTAAAAGCAGATGTGAATATCGAAGTTAAGGCACTATAAGTCTTTCCTATTTAATGAATAGAAGATCCCGCAACCTGGTGGATGGGTTGCGGATCTTTTTAACCGAATCATCATCCGCATAAAGATTTTTTAACCAAAAAAAATTATGCAACACTCATTTTTGAAAAAACAAATACATAACTTTCAATTTCTAGCTATTTTTATGCTAGCACTAACATGCTGGTCTTGTAAAACTGAATATCCCAACCTCCCCTACAATGACATCGAATCTTTTAGTATTCAGGATGCTGATGGCAAAACCTTGTCAGCCAGTATTGTGAATGACCAGATTATCCTATATTGGCCACCCTTAGTGGAGCAGCCCGAAAGCATTACACCTACGATTAAAATTTCGGAATTAGCAACTATTACGCCTGCATCTGGGACAGCAATACAGTTACAATCCGACAAACCAATTACCTATACTGTGCGGGCACAGGACGGATCCAGCAAAAATTACACATTGGTATTCCAATACAACCAACCCCTGGTACAAGCAAAAATGAATCTTCTAGAAGGCAAATATTACCTTAGTTACCCAAAAAATGAACCTATATCCATTCGAGGAGAAAATATCCTACTAGACGAGACCCAAACCAAGGGCTATTTGGTCGATAAGGATGGAAAAGAAACCTTACTTTCTTTTTATGCAGCTCCGCAAGCAAGTGGTATCGTATTCAACACTCCTGAGGATCTCAAACCAGGGATTTACCACATCAAACTGATCTCGGGACGCTACACGGTGCTCACCGATCCTTTTGAGGTATTGTTACCCACATTGTACAACGTCATAAAATGGCAGCTAATGTTTTATACTGGTAGAAAGGGGGGAGATCTGGTGCTGAACATAAATAGTAAAGAGACTTATGAACTTTATTTCAAGGCAGATTTTGACCATTTTATAGTGATTGATAACCTCAATAACGAATATACTATCAACAATGTAGTCTTTGATGTTGCAGCGATGACGATAAAGCTACCCATTCCCGTATCTGTACAGGGAAACGCAATTAAATCCTTGAAGATGATGGATAAAAACGGGAAGTTATTGTCAGAAGGTGATTTTAGTATCACTTTAAATTAATTAACGCCTTGCCTAGGATATTTTTGCCCGCGTATTTTCCCTATCACGGAAGGCAATTGATCGCAGCATGCTTCGTGGCACANNCAAGAAGAGCCTATAGCTCCTACTTTGCCAGAAGAAACCTTACGCCAACAATATAGTAAGTCGGCAACGCAATGGCCAGCCGCCACTTGGTACAACAATATCCAGATACGTGAACTGGCCGCTATACCCGAAAACCCATCGAAAGATAAGGCCGAGCTTGTAGCACTTGGCAAAGCCTTATTTTTCGACCCCCGCACCGGTAATGGCATGAAGACTTGCGCTTCATGTCATCATCCGGACACTTACTGGATCGATCAAAAAACAACGGCAGATGGCATCGCCCTGCATCACCGCAATACACCTTCCATGGAAAATGTCTGGTACCTGGAAGGCAAACTCTTCCACGATGGCCGCGCAAAGACTTATCGG
The DNA here is from genome assembly GCA_002454415.1 of Sphingobacterium sp. UBA6711. GTDB lineage: Bacteria > Bacteroidota > Bacteroidia > Sphingobacteriales > Sphingobacteriaceae > Sphingobacterium. The sequence continues at coordinate 16,994 of DKIT01000103.1, read as the reverse complement.
GAGCAGATCGCCGAAGCCATCAACTCCCCCATCGAAATGGGCGGCAATACAGCTGCTTTATCCGCTAAGCTGCAAGCTATACCTGGATATCTTCGTTTATATGAGGCGGCTTACTCGAGCCAAACGATGACGGTCGAAGGCTTGCTGGATGCTATAGCAGCGTATTCAAGATCAATTAGCAGTGGTGAAACCGCCTTTGATAGGTTTATCAAAGGGGATTATCAGGCGTTAAATGATGCACAGCTTGAAGGTCTCCATCTGTTTCGAACCAAAGGGAAATGTATGTACTGCCATAATGGTGCCTTCTTTACCGATCTCGATTTTCATAACCTCGGTTATGCTGTTACCAGCAAAGGTGCCTTGGACAATGGTCGCTTTGAGGCAACAGGACTGGAAACAGACAAAGGTAAATTTCGTACGCCGGGTCTGCGCAATGTAGTCCGTACTGCACCCTACCTGCACAATGGTAGTATTGCAAGCTTAAGTGAACTGATCAACCTGCTGAGTCAGGGCATGCCCCAAAAGATAGGGCAACAGATCAATGGAACCTTATCGCCACATATTCAAAACGTCCGATTGAGCAGCAAAGAACAGGAAAATATTTTGGCTTTTTTGGAGAGTTTATCGAGCGTACCGACTAAGACCGAGCGGCCAGTATTGCCCTAAAATAAAAAATCCCAAAGTGACTAGCTTTGGGACATTTGAGTACTCCACAGCAGCGGAGGCATCAAAAATTAAATAAATTGGCACAAAATTAGGCTTTTATACTTAATAAAAAAGTGAAAAAGTATTAAATTTCAGATAATTATCCATTTTGTAGCGAATCAGCTACAAATATATAGGACAAAATGCGTATCAAATTATGAGTCGAATCCGCCCAATAACTGGTCTATTTTTTATAACAGCCGTTATCTCGGCTTGCCAGCAAAACAGCAGAACAGCGACCTCTCCAGACGAACTCATTAGTCCAAAAACGGGCAGCAAGAAAGAGCTCACACTTGATTCTATCTACCTGTATGCAAAGCAGCTCTACCGTTGGCAAGAATCCCTACCCTCTTATAACACTTTTGCTCCGCGGAAAAAATATGCCCAAATAGAACCCGAGCAAACGGCCTATGAGCGTGAACTTTTTGCACTCAGTCAATACGCCTTGCGTAAGAATGATAAGCCCTATGAATGGTCAACCATTCCCAATAAACCCAAATATTCGTATTTAGAGCGCCGTCGGACGGAAAAGAAAAGTAGCGGTCACATGGCAAGCACCACCACACCCTATCGGTATGCGACACACCTGTCTTACTGGGCGGCAGGTAATAAACGAATTGCTTATGTGTATATCCCTTCTTTTCCCCAGCTCAATACAATACAGGCCGAATTGGATCAACTTGCGGCCGAACTCGCACAGCAGCAAGTTACCCATCTGATTCTCGATCTACGGCATAACGGTGGCGGTTACGTGGAAACGGCAGAATATTTGGCCAACCTCATTAGCCCAACCAGATTGGATAAAAAAGTGATGTTCAGCGAACAATTTCATCCGAATGTACAGCAAGGCAAAGCAACATTACTCCTTAGACAACCCTATCTGGATGCCAGCGGCAAAGTGGTCCAATACAAAGGACGCTCCGCAACAATGGCTGATGTAGATTATAGTGAAAAAGCCAATACGCATTACTTTAACAAAAAGGGACATTTCGATTCTTTGCAGCAGTTATCCTGTATTGTCTCTGGACGTACAGCTTCGGCAAGTGAATTACTGATCAGCAGTTTCAAACCTTATATTCCGATACGCCTTATTGGTCAGCAGACCTTTGGCAAACCCATAGGCTTTTTTTCTATACGTGTAGGAGCCTTCGATATTTACCTCGCTTCATTTCTCATCCGGAATGCCAATGGTTGGTCGGATTATTTTGACGGCATACCTGTCGACTTGCCTTTAGCCCCTGTCGAAACCTCCCGCCATCCTGGGGATCCGAACGAGGCCTGGCTAGCAGCGGCATTAAAAGATATTGTCAGAGACCAAGGTATCAAAGCACTTTCATCCGCGACTTATTTTCCGATGGCAACGGAAGAAAATTTGCTGCTTAAAACAAATTTTAAATTAAAGTAAGAAATTTATTGATGCTGGATTTTGTCATACCCCTGTTTAAATTAAAACCATTTTTCATAGATGATAAAGCAGAAAACAGCATAAATTTGTGGAAATAAATACGAATCTTTGTATAGAATCGTTATAAATAAAAATAGAAACATGTTAAGTCAACATATCAAAGAGCAAACGCACGCAGCTCACCAAAACGTAGAAGGAACGATCGTGCGCCAATTGAAAAATATTCGTTCTGAAGCAGATTACGCAGAAGTATTGAAAGGTTTTTACGCGTATTTCCGTGCCGTAGAAGATCGCATTGCTCCTTTCGTAACCGCAGAAGTATTGCCAGATTTGGCCGAACGCCGCAATTCATCGTACATCAAAAGTGATATCGAAGCTTTGGGTGGCACTGTAGATAACCTTCCGGAGTCAACTGCTCCAGCAGTAGCTAATGTACAGGAAGCACTGGCATCATTATATGTTTTAGAAGGTTCCATCATGGGTGGTCCGTACATCGTTCAGATGCTCAACAAATATGGCGTTACCAAAGGAACTTCTTTCTTTGAAGGCTATGGTGAAAATAGCCGCGGCATGTGGGCTGGTTTTACCACAGTATTGAATAAATATTCCGAAGATCCGTCAACTTATGACCGCGCAGTAGAGATTGCTAACCAAACTTTTTATAACTTTGGCGAAGTATTCACTCCTATTGCCAGTGCAAACTAAAACAAGAGCGATAGTGTTTAATTCCTTAAATGGAGCAAAAAGATAACAAATCAAAATGGCTTAAGCGTGCCGGAATTGGAGCATTTCTCTTCTTCCTGGCCAAAGGGCTTGTATGGCTAGCCGTATTTTTCTTCGCAGCGAAATCCTGCAGCTGGTCGATGTGAGAGATAAACGTTTTTAGAAAAAAGGTGTTTTAAAAAACAAACACCTTTTTTCTACTTTTTATACCAATCAAGACTTCCGAACCACCGTATTATAAAGTTCTATCCCCTCATGGCTGATCATTTGACACATTACTTCTGAAGCATTAATCGAAAAATAAAAGAACCCATATTGGTCTTTCGCAAAACGGCCGTACGACAGGTCAGTTTTTACCGGTGTTACCTCGGACCCTGCCCCCGAAATAAATTGATGAAACTTCTTACTTTCTACTTTTAAGTGCTGCAACGAATGTTCATGCCCGGAAAGATAGATATCTACTCCCCGTTTTTCAAAGATAGGTTCCAAAACCTTTCGCACTGCCAGGGTATCATAATNNCGTATACAAGGGATGATGACCGACGACAATTTTCCAATGAGCATCCGAATCTTCCAGTAGCTGGTCCAGCCAGGCAAGCTGTTTCTCGGGCTGCTGCCCCGCTACATGTGGTCCATACTCGCTGTTGCTGTAAAATTCAGGGATCATCGGGTTGGTATCGATAAAAGCCATTAGTATCTTTTTTCCGTCCTTGAGCGTAAATGTCTTGCTGTAATAACGCGAAGGCATCTTCCAGCGCCTGCTGATCGTACTATAGCGCACCTGCGCATCGGGGTCTGATTTATAATCGTGATTACCCAGGATAGGGTACCAGTCCCATTGCAACGAAAATGCAGTATAGATATTTTCAAATGAATAATGCCACANNCCCCAGTCGCCTACAGCTATGAAATGAAGATCATAGCCATCTTTTGGCTTCAAAAGCTGTTGTATATCTTCGCTTTCCAGTTGGGTCGGTTTTACGGCTCCAAAATTGTCGAACGAAATTCCGCCCAGGCCGGCTGCAATCGCCGTGCCCAGGGAATTTTTCATAAAAGTTCTACGTTTCATCGATCAATTTTAATAACCAGGATTCTGCTGCCAATGGGTGTTTACATTTAAAACCGTCGTTGGCACCGGAAAGATCCGACGGAACTTCTCACTCATGCCAGCAGGATACAACGATCGGAACCCCCAATTATCTTCAAATTTTCCATAACGGATCAAGTCATTTCTACGCCAAGATTCGTCGGCAAACTCCCTTGCACGCTCATCCAATACATCTTGTAGACTTGGAGCTACCGTCAATGCCGGCGCATTGACATAGCTACGGATCTCATTAACCAAGGATTGTGCAGTCTGACCATTGGTTGCGGCAGCTCCACGGAGTATAGCCTCCGCTTTCATCAACAGGATATCGGCATAGCGAAATACGGGGACATCGTTGCTCTGATTACGCTGATTGGCCGAGGTGACGGCTACGTCCATATAAAACTTGATGGATCTATACCCCATCGAACGCCCCTTTTGGTCGTTGCCCACATTCAATGTAGCGGCACCATCCGGACGTAGCGTAATTTCCTTAGTGGTCTCCAGTTGCCAATCAAACTGCGCATCNNTTTGGAAGTTCTGATGAGAAAAGGACGAGTCTTATCTTCTGTATAATTTGACCAATAATATTGCTTACCGCCGATGTATGAGGCATTCCTTTCGTCGCCTTCCAGATTAAATTTCTCCAAATAGCTCGGTAATACACGAAAAGTCCCGCCAACACTTTGAGGTAATGTGGCAAACTGATTCTGGGCACTGCGATGGATCCAAAACCGTGAATAGGTCATTCCCTGCTGTTTCTCACGATCAAAGGGTATGGCAAAAATAAAATCCTTCACCCGGTAATCGTTGTCCGGACGAAACTTAGCCATAAAT
>DKIT01000103.1:0-12225 GCA_002454415.1 Sphingobacterium sp. UBA6711 | reverse complement strand
ACCACGTCATTTAATTTTTCATTTTGCGCACTTGGGTTGTAATTGGCCACATCCGCCGTCGTATAGACAGCCCAATTGAGATACAACTTAGCCAGCAATGCCTCAGCCATATATTTCGTTGCCTTTCCATAAGTTGCCACAGAAACTGCTGTCGGCAGCAAATCCTTCACCGCAAGCAATTCGGTTTCAATAAAACGACAAATTTCAGCACGGGTTGAACGTGCTGGCACGACATCCACAGGCCCTGTAATTAATGGTGCAGCACCAAAATTATCCATCAATATGAAATAGTAATAAGCACGAATAGCACGGGCAGGTGCTGTGAGTTTTTCTTTATCTTCCCCAAATAATTCGATGGCATTATTGGCTAAAGTGATTCCTGTAGAAGCATCGTTCCAAATACTGGGCAAAAGGCCGTTGTCGGCATTCCAATTGTGCACATGAAATTCGCGATACCGACCGCCGTCCNNACTGACCGCCTCATCCCCGGAAAGGGTTTGAACCATCCAGTGATCGCGCCCCATTGCACCACGATAGGCCGCATATACATCAGCAAGAATAGCCTCAGCGGCACGCTCTGAATCCGGAAATTCCGTGAGTTGCGATTTTATGTCAACATCGAGATCAGTACATGACCCCATTGAAAAGGTCAACGCCGATAAAGTGACTAAGCGAATAAAAAGTTTTGATTTCATCTGTAAATATTTCCTTTTAAAGTCTATGTCGTATATCCTCTCTTTGTCCGATAGGGACTCCCCACTCGAAAAAAGAACAGCGAATAAATACATACCTGTTTATAAATTAAAGTTTAGACCAAACATAAATGTACGCGTACGTGGATAGGTCTGACGGTTATCAATCCCTGGAGTCAGGCCACCAAGCCCTACCTCTGGATCAATACCTTTATATTTCGTCAGCACAAACACGTTGTTCATCGTTGCATATACCCTTAGGTTTTTAATCGGTATATTTTTCATCGGTATCGTATAGGCCAACGTAACATAAGCCAAGCGCAAGTAGCTTCCATTTTCCAGGTAGCGATCTGACAAATAATGTGCATTGACATCCGTCATACGTTCTGTTTCTACGACACTGGCAAGTACATTTTTCTGTCCTGCATTTCCGTACACATTAGAATGACGGGCACGTGTGGCGTTCATGATTTTCTGCCCAAAAGCCCCTTGAAACATTCCGTTTAAAGAAAAATTCTTATATGAAAAACTATTGTTCCAACCTAGTGTCAATTTAGGTTGTGGACTTCCCGTAACAGCCTGATCTTTCTTTTGTGGAGTTGTGGTCGTTTCTCCAGTTCGTTCGCCGGTTTTTTCGTCACGCGTATAGAATANNAATACGGAAATCCCCTCGTTATTGTAACCTGCCCATTCCCAAGTATAAAACTGCCCTATGGGAGCCCCCGGTGTTAAGCGTTGTTGAAAAATATTCGTCTGGCCGGCTCCCCCAAGATCCGAAAGTTCAATATATTCTTGTGTAAACTGCTCGTTAGCAATACTCACCACCTTATTGGTATTGTGCGACAGCACCAATCCGGTATTCCATTTGAAATGNNATTAAGGTAAGCTCGATCCCACGATTTTCAATTTCACCGACATTGGCCGTCAATGTCGGATAGATATATTTCGATTTGCTGACCTGATAATCATAAATGAGGTCACTCGTTTTCTTTTTATAGACTTCCAAAGAACCTGTCAGGCGATTTTTGAGAAATCCGAAATCCAAGCCAAGATTGATCATGCTGGTGGTTTCCCATTTGAGGTTTGGATTGCTATTGCGAAGCACCATCAAAGTACGCAATGGGCTTACCTGACCATCGGCACTGACATAATCGAAAAACTTGGATGAGGCACCGCGAACAGACTGCGCAGTAAAAGCATCAAAACCCAGCGAGTTGCCGCTCACACCATAACCCGCACGTAACTTCAAATCATCAAAAATTCCGCTTTCACGGATGAATGATTCCTCCGACAGGCGCCATGCTGCAGACACCGAAGGGAATGTCGCCCAACGATTGTTGGCCCCAAAAGCCGAAGATCCATCACGTCTTACGGTCGCCTGTAGCAGATATTTACTGTTATAAGCATAATTCACCCGGCCATAAGCAGATATCATACGCAAGGTGGAAAGATAATAGTTCCCCAAACCCAACAAATCAACTACATTCGCCATCCCAGGGTTATAGTAACTTAAATCATCGTTATAATAATCGGAGGTCGTCAATTGAAAGCCATCGTTATTGTTGTTCTCCTCCCATGAATAACCGGCCAGTGCAGCTACTTTGTGCTTTCCGGCAAATGTCTTTTCATAGCTCAGGTTCATTTCCATCACTTTCCGTTCATCTTCGACCGCGGCACGGATAGACTTTCCATTTTGGCCACGTGCAGCCATTGAAAACATCGAGTAGTATTGCGCATTATTAAACTGCCTATTTTGCAACGACAGGTCAATATTATAGGTCAAACCGGGCAGGATTTCATAGCCTAGTTTGGCATGTGCTTGCAATACTTTCGTTTTAGAGAAATTTGTATTTTCCTCAATTAAGGAAAGAGGATTGGCATATTGCGAGCGGTCAGGTTTTTCAAACCAGGAGCCATCGGTATTTTTGATCGGCGATACAGGCAGGTAATAATACATTGCATCATAAACACTGAGTCCCTGATCCAAAGCGAGCACATCATTCTGCTTGGTAATACTTGCGTTGATGTTGAAAGAAGCCGTCAGTCGGTCATTGAGTGCTTTGGTCTGCAAAAATGCTCTGGCAATCTGACGCCCCATATCGGTTCCTTTGATAACCCCGTTGTTTTTGAGGGNNCTATTGAGGCTAATGCTATATTGTGTCTTTTCCGCACCGCCAAGTATGGAGATATTGTGATTATTGGAAATACCAGTTCGCTCTACCGCGCGCTGCCAGTCCGTATCGCCCCCCAAATCGTCTGTAGGTTCCATGGAAAAACCGTTATCATTGACATAAGAACGATACTGCGCCGCATTCATCATGTCATAGTGTTTTGCAACTTTATCAAGTGCCAGATAGCCATTGTAATTGATACTGGTCTGACCTGATTTCCCGCGCTTCGTTGTGACGATAATAACACCATTAGCGGCTTTAGAACCATAAATTGCGGTTGCTGAGGCATCCCGAAGTACATCGATGGACGCAATATCGTCAGGTGCTANNACCGCTGCGTAAGGTTGAAGCACCTCTTACGCTAATAGAAGGCGTGGCATTGGGGTTACTGTTATTTGTCGAAATGGTTAGACCCGCAACTTTACCCTGCAGCATCTGCGCTGGTGATGTGAATACACCGACATTGGCATCTTCGGCTTTTATCGTACTGATCGAACTTGTCAGATCTTTTCTGGAAACACGGCCGTATCCAATGACGACTTCGTCAAGTTTAACTGAACTCTGCTGAAGCTTAACGCTTAGCGACAAAGGCTTTCTCGCTTCGACCACATAACCCGATAGTGTATCGGACTGAAATCCTACAGCCGAAAACACAAATTGATAACCTGCATGTTCCACTAAATCCTGGAAGTGGAATAGACCCTGACCATTTGTGCTCGTGGTCACACGCTGGTTGCCGTTGACCTGAATTGCCTTCACGCTGACACCAGGGAGAAACTCTCCCTTTTCATTTTGTACAGCTCCTTTCACCTGTTGCTGCTGCGCGTGTACATGGCTAAGTCCAGCGGAAAGCAAAGCAAAAATAAGCAGGTTCTTTTTTTGTGGATTTGTTTTTCTAAGCATATTTGTTAGTTGTTTAGATGTTCGGTAATGGTATTTTCTTGTTTGTACAGTGTATAACTGCCATCCTCATTCGCGACAAAGCGCAATTCATTGATTAAGCAGATTGTTGTGAGGATATTTTTCAGATTTTCTTTGCGGACATCGATTTCACCTGTATAATGAATGGCGGCAATGCTGTTGTCACCCAAATGAATCTGTTTTTGGAATGCTATTTCTAAAGCCTGTAAGACAGCAGGCATAGGTGTATTTTTCAGATTTAACAAGTCTGGCTCAGACAGGCCTGGCATCGTTGGCGTCTTTTCTTTATTGGCGGCATAAATCCGTGTTTCTCCTCCTGTATCAACTGTTAGTTTTTGGCCCGGACCATCTAAAAAGACTTGTTTGAAACGATTTGTCAGGGAAGATACCAGCACTTTACCCGTATGTAATGCCACGGTCACAGCTTTATGTTTCAATTTGGTATTAATCGTAAAGGATGTACCGAGCGCCGTCGTTTTAGTACCATTGGCAAGTACTGAAAATGGACGTTTTGGATCTGAAGCCACATCAAAGTATGCTTTACCCACAAGTTCAATATCGCGGGCATTGTCAGCAAAATCTTTCACATAGCGAATCTGGCTTTGTGCGAATAAACGAACATGAGATCCATCGGGTAGATTCAGGACTACACTCTGGGGATTTTTATTTTCTATCGAAGTCCAGACCGTATCAGGATCTTCTACAACTAGCTTAGCTGCTGACCGCTGAGCAGCAGGCTGCGGGACTGAATCTTTCGTCCACCAAGTGACAAAATGGAAGGAAAAGAAAAAGATAATTGCCGCTGCTGCACTATATCGCAACAATTTGACCAATCGATATTGACGTAATACCTTGCGATCCTGCGCTTTTTCTTGATTTTGAATGGCGGCCTGAATACGAGATTTCATCGCTTCAGTAGGCACGGGCTCCTCCATCGCTGTACTATCAAATTTTTCCCAATCTTCGTCCTTGAAAAGTTCGTCCACCAGGAAGGGCATTTTCCAGATCTTCTTNNTTGATCTGATGCTGCTTTTTATCATGCTTCATACTCCTATTACGCAGGTCAGCACGATATCCCTTAGTTGTTAACAATTATTTAATAAAGGGAATAACTCCTTAACATTGCGGATCTATAGCATGATCGAATAAAGGTGTTGTTTGAGCTGAAGAAGTGCTTTGCTGATATGCTGTTCCACNNTCGGCATATTCTGGATATCTTTTTCCATCATACGCAAGAGGTCTTTATTTTCTATTGCCCGAATCAGACTATCGGTAAAAGGCGTCGCCACTGTCTGCCCTTCATATTTAAACCGTGTAGCCTCTTTACGCAAAAGATCAATCATAACTTGCCTCGCCATACCAAACAGCTGCAACGCGATACTGAGCTGTTCGTCGAGCTTCTCTCTTTGATTCCAAAGTTTGATAAAGGTTAGCTGCGTTACTTCCTGTGCAATATAATCCGACTGCGTACGCTTGAGCACGAAACCATAAACCTGTCGATGGTACATTTCGTATACAAGATTGAAACTTTTCTGATTGGAAGATTTGATAGGCTGAATGTGTTCCATTGCGCTGTCAAAATTAATGGCACAAGATTTACTCCGTATTAAGTTAAGATCAATATTAAATAAACAAATTAAAGACAGAACCTCTTTACCTGGACTAATTCATTCTTTCTTGAACAAATTTTATTATAAAACAAGCAGAAATCTCCCTATAATTGCAGTCGGGAATATTTCATTTCATAGTGAAATTCCCGATCAGGTATGATCATTAACATGTAATGCCGTATCAAATAATCGTATTAAAAATAACAGAATGAAAAGCAAAATCTTTTTTGTTTTAATCAGCTTTGCTTTAATAGCGAACTTTGCCTTCTGTCAAGAGAAAGACGTTGAGTTTAGTAAGGCCTATATTGCCCAAAATGACGGCAAAACGACTGTGGAAATCAATGAAGCGCAGGAACTCATTTATATCATATTTGCAATAACAGATTTCGGTAAGGAGAATCCAAACATGACTAAGCAGAATACGGCCTATTTTGAAAAGGTCAAAGCACATTTCACGCCATTTTCCAACCTGCCTATTGTAAAGAAATTCGATCAACAGCTACGGGAGAATCTAACCAACTATTTTCTTTTGGCAGCCAATGTGTATGGCTTCAGGTACAAAAACGATGAATTAACACCTACGAACATCTACATTTTTCCAGCTAGAGGAGTTGGAAATCATCAGATCAAAACAAATCCTATTCACGGTTACAAGAAAGAGCTGGAAGAATTTGCAAGAAAAACTGAATACCGTGCATTCTATAAACAGCATCAGGCCTACTATGACAGCCTGCGTACAGCCTATGAGGAATATGCTTCCATTGCTGAACAGAAAGAATGGTTAGAAAAAAGATTTGATTATAAAATCAACAGTTATCGTGTATTAACCTCACCCCTAATTGCCGGGATGAATGCCACCCATACCTTTAAATACAGGGGATTCAAAGAGATATTGCTTTTTCTGCCGACCCTACGGGAGGATGAGTCATGGAGCCCCAAATTTAAAAAAGCAATCAATACCCGCATTATTTTCACAGAGATTGACCATAACTATGTGGGGCCAGTGAGTGAAAAAAACAAAAAACAGATTGATTCAATATTTAATAATCGAGAAATCTGGATAGATGCAGAGAATAAAAGTACAGTCCACTATCCGAGTCCGGTCAAAGTGTTCGATGAATATCTAACCTGGGGCCTTTTCATCTTGTACTGTTATGATAAATTTGGGGAAGACCATGATTTATTCGGTCAGATTGTCGAAAACGTCAACGACATGATGATCAACAAAAAGGGATTTCCCAAAGCGGATGAATTTAATGCCGAATTGTTCCGCCTCTATAAGGATAACAAAAATAAAGATATTGAGCTTTTATATCAGCCGTTGCTGGACTGGTGTAAGAAAGAAAATTAGCACCATCCCAATAATATTTGGTATATTAAAGCTAAGAAAAAAATAATCCACCAGAAATGTGCATGTGCACGATCATGAAGCATCGGCTTGACATAAGAGCATGATCGTCGATAGAATCAACATTCAAATGCACTCAGGGGTACAATTAAAACATGATGAACATTAAAATTACCGGTTCAGGAAGTTACATTCCAGCGAATAGAATTGCTAACGCACATTTTAAAGACCATCTCTTTTTGGACGAAAGTGGATCTCCTTTTCCTCAGCCCGCGTCGGTGATCGAAAAATTTAAAGCAATTACCGGAATTGAAGAACGTCGCTATGCTGATAAAAACCAGGTTGCTTCGGACCTCGCTTTTCTAGCAGGCCAACGCGCCATTGAGGATGCTGCTATAGATCCAGAAACATTAGATTATATCATTGTTGCCCACAATTATGGCGATGTACCCTACGCCAAAATCCAGTCCGACACCGTACCCAGTCTGGCAACAAGAGTAAAAAAGAAATTAATGATACGCAACCCAAAATGTGTAGCTTATGACCCTACTATTCGGTTGTCCCGGATGGAATGAAGGCGTATTACATGCCCATGCCTTTATAAAATCCGGTATGGCAAAACGCTGTCTGGTCATTGGCGCAGAAACACTTTCGCGTGTCGTCGATCCCTATGATAGAGATTCCATGATTTATGCAGATGGTGCCGGGGCCGTGGTTGTTGAAGCCACACCGGAAGATCGTGGTTTACTATCCTTTGAAAGCGCTACCTATGCCCTTGAAGAATCCGAATATCTGAATTTCGGGAGTTCATACCATCATCAACACGATGTGGACGTCCGATTTATTAAAATGAAAGGACGTAAAATCTACGAATTTGCACTCAGCAAGGTTCCCCTGGCAATGCAAGCCTGCTTACAGAAAGCAGCTATTGACATTAGCTCCGTTAAAAAAGTGCTGATTCATCAAGCTAACGAAAGGATGGACGAAGCCATTCTCATTCGATTCTATGCCTTATATAATATGCAACCACCTTGCGACATCATGCCAATGTCCATCCATAACTTGGGCAATAGCAGTGTGGCTACCATACCGACCCTCTATGATATGATCGCACATGGAGAACTTGGAAATCACAAATTTCAGGAAGGCGATATTATCCTATTCGCCTCCGTCGGGGCCGGCATGAATATCGATGCTTTCACTTACCGAATGTAAGGATTCCCATAACTCAGGTTGCCAGCAATAAGTCGAAATATCAAAAGAAGATTTAAAAAAGAAATTACACAAAAACTTAATGTAAAATACACTAAAACACTGTTAAACAATATTTAACATAAAATAAAAATAAATAGCACATTAATTTTATTTGCTGTACGGCTCATTTCTATACCAGGTCATATCTTCTTGTCCGTTCCGATTCACGCATCCGATCAAGCACACACGAATGCCTATGGTCGCTCCATGTAATCTCATTAGCATCTACTTCATCCTTATCGAAACTAAGGTCATGACCCCTGCATTGAATCGAAACACCAATTGTCAGAGAAGCGAATTAAGGCCTATAGCGAAACAAAAAGATCCAAATCACAAAAACCTCCACCCAATACATAAAAACCGCTTAAAACGGCTAATATAGAGCCAAACGGGAAGTCAGCAGACAATTAATAGCAACGCATACCCAGTTGCCCATCGTTTCTTTCTTTTGCTATGAACAGTTATTTCACCTCATTTACGCGCGCGCACTACGAAACAATGCTTAAACAAAACCCCAAACTACACACTGACAAGCTGACATACCGACCAAATAATTTAACTATAAATAATATAAAATCAGTATTTTAAAATACACAAAATAAAGATAAACTTTCTATAGATCAATCCTTGTCATCTACCATCAGAAAAGAGTATCAGCTTCGGTACAGCTTCGTACCTTGTTCGGATCAAGATAGATTTTTACCAAACTCCGACCAGTCCATGACCAAACCCTGACCAGGAATTTTCCGGTCAGGGTTTGGTCAAAAGTAAATCCTACCCTCGTCATGCCCCCGGACTATCCGAATAAGATCCGAACACAATACGAACAACAGCATGTTTAGAAATACAAAAGGCCAAGAATAATCTTGGCCTAATGCAACATACTATTTGGGGTGTTTTCGTAGGTCTCTTCCTAACAAAAATGCTGCCGAAAATAAATAAAGGGAATTCTATACGACATAAAAAGCCATTTAAATCAATATTTTATATTTAACAATATCTTTAACACAAAAAACATAAACCACTATATATAAACATACAATACTTATATATATTCAAAAATTAAAATTAACTATCGACTATAATTCCAAAATGTTCTTTGAGCGCTGTACGCGCAGCTTGATAACCACACATTCCATGCTCACCTCCCCCTGGCGGAGTAGCCGATGAACAGATGTATATATTTTCGAGTGAAGTACGATAAGGATTGATCGCTAAGATCGGCCGGCTATATAATTGCGTTATATCCATAATCCCTCCATTAATATCGCCGCCAATATAATTGGGATTGTATGTTTCAAGCTCCGCTGGAGAGAAAGTGTGCCTCGCCATAATCGTGTCTTTAAATCCTGGGGCAAAACGTTCGACTTGATTTTCGATTGCTTCAGTATAATCTACTGTGCTTCCATTTGGAACGTGGCAATAGGCCCAACCTGTCTGTTTACCTGCTGGAGCCCTACTGGGATCAAAAGNNTCGGTTTATCCACCCACTTCCCCTTATGCCCCAATTGTTCACTCTCGGCAATTTCAGCATAGGTATTGCCGAGATGCACCGTAGAAGCCTGTTGACAGCGCAGGTCTTTGAATGGTGTCTTTTCGGACAATGCCCAGTCAACTTTGAAAACGCCCATTCCCTGTTTATATCCTTCTAACCGCCTGCGGTAACTTGCAGAAAAGTCTATTCCTTTGAGCCGCAACAATTGCCTGGGTGTCATATCACATAACAGCACTTGATGGGCCGGCAAATCACGAACATCCTCCACCCAAAATCCGGTCTGAATCTCTCCACCCAAAGATTGGTAATAGCGCATCAACGCATCAGCAATCGATTGTGAGCCCCCCACGGGGATTTGCCAACCGAATTTATTCCCAACAGCAGATAACACGATAGCAATTGCCGAAGTTGTCCAGTTTGTCAAAGGCTGAATACCATGCGCCGCCATACCTGCCCACAGCGCTTTCGCTGGCGCTGTAGCAAAACGCGACGCTGTCCAGCTGGCCGGCTGGAGCGCATCAAGCCCAAATGAGGCTAGATGTAAAGGATGTTTCGGAAAGGATAATGGTCCCATGATATCCCAAGCAAGTTCATCCCAATGAATAACGACCTTTTCGACCAGCTTTCGGTAGCGCTCACCATCGACGCCCAAACCCCTGACCGTTTCTGTAAGGCTATGGTGCAGAATAGCTGTTTCACCGTCATCCAAAGGATGCGCAGCCGCATATTGCGGCTTGACAAAAGATAGTCCAAATGTCGATAGCGGTAATGCCCTAAGAAATGGAGAAGCCATGGCCATGGGATGAATCGCCGAACAAACATCATGCTTGAATCCCGGTAAAGTAAGCTCTTTTGTACGCATACCGCCACCGATGGTATCGGCCCCCTCAATCAGCAGCGTACACAGTCCCTGTTGCTGAAAGGTAATTGCTGCAGCTAAACCGTTTGGTCCGGAACCAATAATAATTACATCAAATTTTCGCATAGACGGGTTTTATTTCGACTAGTCACAGCCTGTATTCGGCTGATCTTTTTTTGATTGTTTTGAAGCTGTAGAATCCGATTGCTCTTTATTATTATTCTTTTTTTTGCTCGCTGATCCACATGCACTTGTAATTGTTGTTAAAACAAATGCTAAAAGTCCAAGATAAATTATTTTTTTCATATGTTATCCGTTTTTATTGATCTTATTATAGGTTATGCTCATCCAAAAAGTAGGCCCGATACCGTTGTTTTAATTCCTCACGTTGCGTGCTGTCCAGCTTAATTTTCGGATCCGTCTGTGAGACTACAGTTGATACAACCTTGTGCACTCCCTTTCCTTTTTCGATAAATAAGACTGTCGGNNCGACAGCGGTATAGGGATTGAGAATGTCATGAAATTTGGCCAATATTGCAGCGTACCCTGCGCTTCCGGCTTTAGTTTCAACAACTTTACCCTCCTTGTCTTTTTCCTTAATATCCCGGATATCATGGATATTGAGGTAATAAATAGTTGCTTTTTCCTCTTCTGCAAATTCCAATAACGGCGCTATGGCATTCCTGAACCAGGGGCAGCTCGGCCATCCAAAAAGTACGATACCGTTTTCAAGTGCCAACACATCCTGTTCGGTCGCATAGACGATCCGTGCATTGTCTGGAANNCTCCTTCTTCCTCTTTTAGTGAAACGTGACTATTTTTTACCGCCTCCTTGGTATCATGCTTCGATTGGCAGTTGGTCACATTGAGCAGTACCGTAATCGCTAGCAGCATGCTCGCTAATAATTTTAAATCTTTCATTTCGTATGGGTTTTATCGTTTTTTCCTGTTAGTGCGTAGCTGATTTATAGGCCTTGATATGATCGCCAAGATCCCAAACTTGTGCGTTTGGTACCGCCGCATGAATCAGGCTACTGGCTATGGCCGAACGATACCCGGAAGCGCAATGCACCACTATTGGCTTGTCCAGTGGTAGTTCGGAAATATGCTGCTTTAATTCAGCTAAGGGAATATTATGAGCTCCTTTGAAGATGGGACCTGCTTTTGCCTCTTCCGTTGTGCGCACATCGACAATAAAGTAGTCCTGCGGCTTCCGTTCGAATGCAGCTTGATCAAATGCTGCCGACTGTTGCCCCGCAAAGTCACCATAAAGGACAACGCCTTTCACAAACTGTTCGTAACCTATTTTTGCGAGTTTTTCCAACTGAAACTGTCCTTGTTCTTTCGTATCCACGACGAGATAAAAATTGTCTTCGGGCGCGACAAAAGTTCCAAGCCAGGATTCAGACTTACTTCGTTCGGGGATATTAATGGCCTGTGAAAAATGGGATTGCCGAAATTGGGCGGCAGGACGTGTGTCTACAACCTTATTCTGCAATACCTGCGTCGATGCTTCTCTTGCCGAAATCCAGGAAATATCTACTAATGAGGACTGCAATGCTGTTGCCCCCTGACGATTCAAGGCCACATCATAAGGAAAGTAAGCCGGTACTGGAGGCTTGTCATTCAGAACCTGCTGCACAAAAGCTTCTTCTGATTTTTCCTGAAAGGCAAAATTATGCCGGCGTTCTTCAGCAATGGTACTTTGTTTGACTCCCTTTAAAGCATTTCCGCAAAGGGAACCTCCACCATGTGCGGGATATAAAACAACATGGTCTGCCAGCCTCGCATACACGTTATGAACCGTATGATACAGTTGTCTTGCCAGCTTTTCGCGTTTCGTAGCCTGTTCGCCCGAGTATTCGCGTAAATCCG
>DKIT01000035.1:55841-56028 GCA_002454415.1 Sphingobacterium sp. UBA6711 | reverse complement strand
TTGGGACTGCAAAGGTAGAAATATTTTTTGAACTTCCAAAAACTTTTTGAAGTTTTTTTTCTTTTCCCTTTTTTCGATTTCCGCGTTTAAAATAAACCGGACGGGATTTTAAACCCTGTCAGGCGCTCTTAAACCCTTCTTTTTTCATGGCTTCCTTCTTTCGAAGTAACCGTCCCTCCCTTGCGGA
>DKIT01000035.1:34888-55604 GCA_002454415.1 Sphingobacterium sp. UBA6711 | reverse complement strand
TTTAGGTCTTCCTTAGGTATAAGCTAAACTAAACCCAACGTAAGACTAAGCTAAATATAGACTAATGCTAAACTAATAGAGGATATGGCTAGGTTCTGTAGTAAAAGGTAGCCCAAAACACCGAAAAGCGCAAAGATGCCTATCTGAACTCCATGATAAAAAGAAATTAAAAGAGTTAATCCCATTTTCAGCTTTTACACAATCGATTGATTTTTAATTTTATTTTTTATCATCAATTAATTACTTATTTTAACCTTACCAATAAACTTAAAAATATATGAGGGCCATAATTCTCCTATTAACCATACTGTCGATTTTAAGTGGAATCGACATCAATGCTCAAAATCTGATTTACGCAAAAGACATCCCAACAGAAAAGATCAGGATAATTCTCGAAACTACGCAGGGAGGAACGGTTTCAGAATTGTTAAGTGATTTAGAATATATTCCTTTAAAGGGAACCAAGAATCAAATACTCAGTGATATTTATGAGCTCGATTGCACCGCAGAACGCATTGGCATATTAAATAGGGACGGATATTGTCACTTATATGATATCGAAGGCAACCTTCTTAAAATAATTAATTCCGTTATCGGTGCGAAAAATAGAAAAGGTGTTCTACTTTTCCATCGAATCAAATTTAACGAAAAAGGATTTGAGCTTCTAAGCGGTCCATTTAAGGCGCGTTATGATATCGATGGAAATTTTATTGACACCATCAGTAACCGAAATAATGAATGGGACCACGCTACGCCAATTGGCGCTAAAAAATGGACGTATTATTCCCCACGTTTAAGTGATCCTAAAATTATAACAACAGATGCCCTAAAACTCGGAGATAGCGTTATTATAAAATATGAAAAACTCGATTCCGTATTGATCTCTTATGGCTTACATCAGCCTCTCACTCCAAACTTCAGTCAAAAAGCCTATGCAAGCTTCGATTATAACACCAGGTTATTCGAATTGGACAGTAATGGCATCTCGAAGATATATCAATTTATCTTTCCATTAAAGAATACCGTCAACTTAGATGAAGTCCGTAAAGTAAAAGATTATATGGATTACATGCATTATTACAATGCACATCGGGAGGAAGTTCGAGCATTGGATAATGTACTTGCGTACAAAAATCTACTTATCCTACAGCTCAAGAAATCAAATAATTTTTGGATATCACTAGACTTGGTCAGCAAAAAAGTTATCGGCCTCACAAATATTGTCCCTGACAAAAGCAGCGACTACCTACAATTCATGGATAGCAACATGTTACGCAGCAATGGTGAATATTTATTCTCCTTTCTGTCCCCCCAAGACATTCGTATAGCCATCAATAAGTCCAAAGAAGAGTTTCATCCCATTAGCGAAAAGCTCAAGACGTTGGAAAAATCCAACAACCCTGTATTTGTCCGATTCAAACTTAAATGAGATCCATGACCAAAGCATATTTTCACGGAATCTTACTACTTCCCTTTCTTATCGTACTCCACATATCTGGGTTTGCTCAAACCAAAATCGAAGGTATTGCTATTGATACAACACATAACAATGTGCTACGGTCAGCTACCATATCCGTTTATGAGAAAGGCAACAAATCAGTCGATAAGGTTACACTCACCGATACCTATGGAAAGTTTACTATTAACGATCTAGGCATCAATAAAACCTACTTATTGGAATTGCGTTATCAGGGTTTTAAGAAAGCGTTGCGGGAATTTATCCTAAAGAAAGATGAATCCAAAAATTTTGGAAAAATTCATATGGACTTTATAGAGAACGAATTGGAAGAAGTAGAAGTACTCCCACCTGTCCGAATGAATGGGGATACTTTAGAATTTAACGCCGATGCTTTCAAACTGGATAGCAATGCCGTAGTAGAAGACCTGTTGCGAAAGCTTCCCGGCATTGTGGTTTGGGGTGACGGTAGTTTGACCTATAATGGAAAGGAGATTCCTAATGTATTGGTTAACGGCAAAGAGTTTTTCGGTTCCAGTAAAGCAATCGTATTGCAGAATCTAGCTAAAGATGCCGTTCAGAAATTGCAAATCTATGATAAGCGAGATGAAAAAGAAAAAAAGGAAGACCCACTTAATGTCTCTCTCGAAATGAACGTGACATTAAAAAAAGGAAAAGAAAAAATGTATTTTGGAAGCTTATCTTATGGTATTGGTACAGTCAAACGTTACCAACAACATGCAAACTTTAATTTATCAACCGGCAAATCACAATACACCCTCGCCTATTCTGGCAATAACAGTAACAAAAACCTTAAAAATACTGATCAGTTATTAAAAAACACCAGTTTTAAAGGTGTCGGTATCAATGCAGATTTCGATTCAGACTTTCTAAGTACGGGCATCAACAACCAACATGCCCTTAGCGGTAGATATCAGTACGATATTGCGGGCACTAACCAAGTCAATCGAAAACACCTCTTCACTAGCAGTGTATTAAGCCGTTGGGACAATAGTACAAATAAAGATCATTCTACCACCTCTTTTCTTTCTGATGAAAATGCAATTGATAACTGGCGAACAAACGATAGCGAAAGTCACGACAAAAGAAATAGTCTAATAGCTGTGTTAAATTATACCAATACTGGTGGAAAAATAGGGAATCGATTTACAAATCTATCAACAGATGCAAATTTTGAGCGCAGCAGCAGCCAGGATAATTCGGTTATANNGTTATACTAAATGAATATAACTACACCAACGAACATGCTCAAAATACAATCCGAAATAATGGTGATTATCATAAAAATAGATTTTCCTATAGTACCGACATTGATCTTTATAATGTGAATTCAAGCCCTGGCATGAGTGTGCGTGGTAAAAATGGGAAATCATTGGGTGAACTATTGAGCTATAAATTGCAGTGGAACGGAACCCTTTCGGAAACACAACGTTTCAATCAAATGCGTAGTTCTTATACCAATGCCGATAAACGAGAATTAAATAGACAGGATCACCGAACGTATGACCAATCACTCAAAGAATTTAGCCAAAACATCGTTTTTAACGTCCGCTATCTTAATTGGACTCTTTCACATAAACTCAATTTCCACCATACAAACACGAATGACCATGTTCTTAATCTAGTAGCCGGCCAAACGCAGACCAACTTAGATTTAACCCATCTGAGCAAATACAATCAAGTTCAATACGAGCCAAATCTTGAAAAATCCTTTATTCTTAAAAGCCATTATCTACAAGGACGAAGTAGCTCGTCGACAAGTTTGTCATTGGGGGCTGGCCTACGCTTATACAAAGCAGAGAATCATTCAAGTTTGGATTATCGCAATTTAGCACAAACATTCACTACATTTTTACCCCAACTTCGCCTAAGTCGATACTACAACAAGAATGGCCAATACTATACAAACAGCTATTTACAATTAAATTATGACGAAGAATATCCGAGCCTAGATCAGCTTAGACCTATTTACGACAATAGCAATGTAGCTTATCGCTTCTTTGGCGCAACAGAACTCAAAAAAACACAACGCACTAAGGCAACTTTTGGAACTAGCTTTAACGAACAACGCCAAAATGGTTACTCTGGCACTATAAGTCTGAGTTACACAAATTATAGAAGGGGCTTGACAGACAGCATATTATTTAAGGAGGGCCAACAGCAAAGACACCTTATTCAAATCGCCGCCCCAATGTCTTTATTTGCGACCAATGGTTACCTAAACAAAAACTATCCGCTCAACAAAACACAAAACTTAAATTTCCAATTCAACTTTGGTCTAAGCTGGGGAAATAAATTCCAATATATCGATGCAATAAAACAAGAAATGCGTACCAATAGCCAAACTATCAGTTTAAAAAGCTACTATACCAATCTTGATCGTTACCAAATCGGTTGGTTAAATGGCTGGAATCGTTATGCGCGTCACAATAAACTATCCGAAAAAAACAATGATTACGTATCTAATTATTGGAGCTCAGGATTGAGTATGAGCTATTCAATATCAAAACGTTGGCAAGTAAATAGCAACAGTACCAGCCGACTTTCTTCTTCTAGAAATTATAAAGATTATGCACTAATCTGGAATGTCAATACAACTTATCGTTTATTGCCAGGAAACAATCTCGAGCTAAAGCTATCAGCCTATGATCTACTCAAGGAGAACAAAGGATTATATATTAACAATGGGCTCACCGAATTTACACAGGGGTATCGCAATAATTTAACACAATACTTTATGCTATCTTTAACCTATTTCCCCCGAAAATTTGGTTTCAAGTAGGCTATGATAGCTTCATTCACTAAATAATCCAAGATTTTATAACCATGCGTTTTATTTTAGTCACTCTAATTACCCTATTCGCTTCTTTGTGCCTGAGTGCACAAAACCGCAGCGTTTATATTCATACTGATAGAGATTATTACCTACCTGCTGATACAGTATGGTTTAAAGCATACTTGATGGAGGATGGGAGACCTGCTAATACTATATTCAATCTATATATGCGTATGGCCAATGAAGAGGGTATAGAATTCCAGCGGTCTGTTGCTATGGTCACCGAGGGCATAACCGCAAGCTTTTTTATCATTCCTGCCCAATTTAAAGGAAATCATATCTACATCAATGCATACGCTAGGAACCAGCATTTTCCGATCCAGAAACCTTACTTTAAAAAACTAGGCGTATTACATTTCGATGAAAAGCAAAAGCTATCTTCTGCCGTACCACAATCCAGACAAACTTTCTTACACATTCATCCCAGCGGTGGGATACTACTAAGCGGTATTGAAAATCAAATTGCATTTCAAGCACTTGATCAATATGGTTTACCTTTTACGACGAAGGCAAAATTATTAGACAATCAGAATAAAAAGATAACAACCTTCGAAACCGATTCTGCAGGAATCGCCCAAGTGACCTTTACTCCATTACCCTCAACCAACTATAGAATCGAATGGATAGACCCCACAGGGGATCTTCGAAAAAATAGCTTAGATCATGCCATTTCAGGTAT
Source organism: Sphingobacterium sp. UBA6711 (assembly GCA_002454415.1). Lineage (GTDB taxonomy): Bacteria > Bacteroidota > Bacteroidia > Sphingobacteriales > Sphingobacteriaceae > Sphingobacterium. The sequence continues at coordinate 50,612 of DKIT01000035.1, read as the reverse complement.
AAAAGCGCTCATTGTGGCAGACACAAATTTCACAAGTATTCAACTACAAAGTAATGATAGGGCACAAACAATCCATGTAAAAGCAAGCATTGGTCAACGGCTCCTATTTTCTGAGAAGATTGAGGTCTCAAATGCCAAGAAAATTAATATTCCAATTCAAAATCGTGATTTGGAATATGGAATTATGCAAGTAATTGTAAGCGATAGCCTGGGAAAAATGCTTTCGAAACAAAGTCGGCTCATTGGACAAAATACAATCGAACTCACGCCCCAAATAAGTCTTGAACAAGGCATAGGAAGCAAATCCGACAATATGTTATCGTTAACACTTCCGAAGACAATTGGAAAAGCAAGTTTGTCCATTTCTGTCACCGACATCGACGTCCCTATCGACAGTTCCAGCAATATCATGACCGACCTTATTTTCAACCCCATAACTGCCTATGAAATTCCAAATGCTTTAAAAATCTGGAAAACGACTAAGCATAAAGACCTTTTTATTCAAAGTCAATCCTGGCTTTCGGAGGTTTGTCCTACAGACTCAGTTATACAACCTGATACCTTGATTGTATTAAGCGGTCAGATCAGCATGCAGGCTAATACATGGCCAAAATTCTACAAACGCTATCTGAGATACAACCAGCGTAACTTCAAAGAAACCGGAAAAAGAAGAGGAATCTCTTTTGGCTACAAGGATTTTCAAAAATTGGGGTTCAAGTACACCGAAGCCGAAATGGATTCGCTCGGCAGGTTTACAGTGCACAACTTAATTGTCTTTGACTCTATGAGCACACGAGTCAGCCAAATCCATTCTCAATTGAAATTTTATCCTTTCAAAGTCAATTACACTTTTGTAGACTCAAACAAATATAAGCCTCCTTTCTACATCCCTATTTCTAAAGCAGGTCAAAAGCCGGGCTATTCTGAACCGCAGGAGCATACAAATTTTAAGAGCTATTCCTACACCGATAACAAAGGCCATCGGATTCTCCCAACTGTTAATGTTAAACGCTTAACAAAGAGACAACGAGAGATCCAACTTTTAGAACAACGGTTTAAAATGCAGGATATCCCAACCAATGTCGAACCGGATCAAATATTGCTTCCTTTATTAGACCAAGAAGTACAAAAAAGAGATATGGCTTTGCTTGATTATCTCCGTCGACACTTGAATGGATATAATTACATTACCTATCTAAATGGGCAGAGAAAGCGTGATCCAGACCGAGATTTTTTAATGGCCGATGTTTCTAATTATGCTTACATTAAATCGTATCGTTCATTTCCGCCAGCAAACGGGGCAGCGGCAGTCTTAATTTTCGAGCTAGCACCATGGGAAAAAGATCGAGATTTTGGTAAATATGTAGACGAACAGACCATATTGGGCTATATGCCCATCAAGCAGTTCACACAACGCGATTACTCCGGTGGAACTGCTCAAGAAGAAATAGTAGACGATAATCGAATGACACTCTATTGGAATCCATTTGTTTCAATAGACAGTACCACATCATCCAAACAGATTAGATTTTTCAACAACAGTAAGGCCAAAGGGTTCTGTATTACTATTCAAGGTGTGAGCAATACTGGTGAACTTATTTACTACCGTCGTATCTTCAATAATCGAGTACTCGAACTATAGGAGAAGTAGTAAGCTGATTAGCTATGACCGCGAGTATCCCGTCGAAATACTTGTTGGACTAGAATCATTCTACGGAAGAACAAAAAAATCCCCAGAAAGTTGCTCACTGTCTGGGGAAATTCCAATTGGAGATCTTACTTATCCGTTTATCTGTCTGAGCATTGTCGCCGTTTTTTGAAGCAACAAATGTCTTTAATATGCGTAGGCTCTAAATTCACCCAAGTGGGTAGAGGTCGCAGAATTCATGGGCGCCGTCATTGTAATTCGAATATAACGCGCTTTAACGGGAGTTACACTGTAGTCTTGCCAAGCAGCAGGATTATCAGCCGAGTTGAATGTTAAATCTTTACCGGCCATTTTCCAATTAACCTTGTCCAGTGACACTTCTATGTTAAAGGTTTTAAATCCGCCTGATGTATTGTTATGCCGACGAATCATACCAAAACGGCCAAAAACTTCGACCCTTGACATATCCACGATAAACCAATGCGGAAATACCGGATTATTGCCCGAAGACCAAGTCGAATGCCAAAAGGTATTAATATCACCATCAATCAGACTCTGCGGTTTACCATTCGCAGCGCCTTCCTGTGTCTCAACCGAAGAAGTTTCCGCCGACCATATTGTTTTACTTAACAATCCTAACGGATTTACTTTAGTATTTTGCGCAGGAGAGGCGATTTCTTCAGTTTCCATAGTATAAGCTATTTCAGTCGTTTTACCCTGTACGTCAAACGATAGCTTACCCTTAACATCCGTACTTTCTTCCAAGATAGCAGTCTTTTTGACGCCATTTAATTCATACTGCACATTAACCGTCACTGGATCCATTGTCGAATTATCCCAAGCTAAAACAAGATTATTACCTTCCATATAAGGCACCACTGTTGGCAATATCAGCTTATAAGTCAACAAGCCTGGAGCCGTTTGGGACTGTGCTGTCGCTGTTCTTTTCCATTGGTCATCCTGGAATTTCAATGAAAAATCTATCTTTTTCGTTTCGTCTGTTAGATTCGACACCGTCACAGTGTCCTGTGTATTCCCTTTCAGATCTACCTCAAAAGATTTTCCCGCAATAGCATATGACAATTTACCTGGAAGCTCACGCTGTGATGTATTTGGAAAAATAAATGTTACCCCACCTGGAATAGATTGTACTGAAACATTTTCCATTTTATAATCCACCTCATAGGCTCTCGGAAGTAATATGGTTTTGGTAACTTTAGAACCCGTACCATCCGAAGTAAAATACTGCAAGGAAAAATCATAGTTTTTCAATTCACTTAAGTGGATGATGGTAGGTTCATCAAACTTAGTTACATCCACTACCTTATCGGCGTTACCATCTCTATACCTGATCTGTGCTTTTACGACACGGTCTGATAAAGCAGGCCAATGTACTTCTATGTTTTGGTTAAAGGTTGATACATAAGTCAAATTCGTCGGCTTTGCTGTCGGTCGTGTTTCTGTTACAATGGTTTCTTGATCCCCTTGCGGTGGAAATACCAACTCTTCTTCCTTACAACTCCCCATACTTAGCAAAAAAGCTCCTAAAATGACATTAAATGCCCAGCTCATTTTAAAATTCCTTTTCATCTTTAAATAACGTTTATTCCACCGATGTGATGGAGCTTAGTTCATAATCTATTTTTTTTATTGCTTTGGCAGGAGGAACTCCACCTCGTATTTATTTAAGAATACCTGCCCGGTTAATCCCCACTCTCTCTGAGTCTTTACCTCCAACCAATAAAAAATTTGCGTAAACATATCTTCGGATTGAATTAAGATCGTCCCAGGATCAACATAAGGCAAATTATTACCCATCAACAGCAGACGGCTAGTCCCCTGTGCAGCTATATCTGGATTCCCACTGATCTTATTCACAAACTTATTATCAACAAGCTGATCCATTGGCCAATATCCGATTAAATTAGAATTTGATATTTCCGTATCGGGAATACCAATCCGTTCAGCATTTTTCTTGATCATTTCCTCGCTCATTGCTTTGTTGTAGATGTGTACGTCGCATATTTGCATATCAACAGGCAAACCTGAAAAAATGTATGGAAAGTATCCAAAAGTCAATCCTGTCGATGATACCGCATTGTTCATGTTAAAACTGGCGCTAGAAGCTTCTCCTGTCTTTATGCCATTTACATAAACCTTGACGGTCGGAACATTATTAACTTTTGAAACGACTGCAGCAATATGGCACCACTCTCCTGCAGACGATACTGGCCCCATACCCGGTTGCATATTTGTGCTGCCATCAGCTACAAAAAATGTAAGGGCATTACCTGATTTGAAAAAAGCCCATCCAGGTGTAGATCCAGTTCTAGATTGATTTTTGCCTAAGAATGGGGCATTGGAGGAATAATCAAATACACCATTTGTTGGGTTCATCTTTACTTTTGCATCCACAGTCAGTTCACCAGTTTTGCCTACATCATAAATAGATTCTTGTGACAGCACAGGGTTATTACGCGCTCTAAAAGCATTCGAGTTATAATTGGCATAGTTCGACTGTCCAGCATCATAAAATCCAAAAAAACGCATGGACTTGATGATATCGCTTTTTAATTCTAACGCTTTGAATTTCGGGTTTTGAAAAATCGAAAATGTATTTCGTTCGGCTAAAGAATTACCCCCGTACACTTTTCCTGTACCGCCATGATTAGAAGTAACAATTATTAACCAATCTTCGGTCGCATAGTTTTTTCGCGCCTTTAGAGCCGACAAAATTTCACCTAAATAACCATCGACTTTCTGAATTGCCGCCGCATATTCTGGAATAGAAATACTAAATCCCTTTTCCAAGCCAGCATTTAATACATCTTTAAACTGTACTATTGCGAGATCAGGATTCTTTTTTTCCAATAAATCCACGACGTTCTTTTTTACATCTGCATCTGAACTTGCATCATACGTTTGTTCTGCACTGGTCAATAACTTTGTATTAATTGCGACATCTCTAGCAACTACATAGGATTTTTGTGTAGGTGCAACTGTTGCAAGCCTATATAGCATCGAGGGATAACCAACCGGATTTGCATGAGGATCATTTTCATCTGGTCTTGGTATATAGGAGTCATCTTCTATATGGTGCAAATCGTAGGGCACACCACTCATCATAGACATCCAAGTCGAAGCATCATTGGTTTTGTCTCCCGCAATAGATTCAAAAGTATACTTACTTGTCTTGAGTAATTCTGCGATATTGCTCGGCACACTCTTCTTTAATTCCTGCCCCACCAATCCATCAATGGAGATAAAAAGCACCTTCCGCTTAACGGGGAGTTGTAAATTCTGCTCATAGTCTTCATACGTCGCGGGCGGATTAGCATATTTGGTACAGCCGGCCAGCAAAGACATCGCACCGAGGACAAATACTAAGGTTTTCTTTATATTGAATAATCTTTTCATAACTTAAGTTTATATATCGTAAAACACCCCTATTTCTGCTATGGCAACGTGATTTTCGCCTACGGTATTTTTATCTGGGAATACAAATTTCACATATTGTGCCTCCACCAAATTTGGAAATGCAAACTCTTTCATTGCTGCATTCTGAGCCGTTGTTTGTGAAGTGCTCGCTAAAGCAAATGTTCCCATATCCGTCCAATTTTTATTGTCGCGGCTAATGAAAACGTTAACTTTTGGTGTAAATGTAGCGTTGGAGCGATTTTTATAATAGAAGCCTTTAAAGACATTCACTTCCTTCATATTCATGGTTAATTCTACAGGAAGATTAGTCGGTACACTACAGCCCGAATAACAGGTATGCCAATAAGTATTGGGATCACCGTCATTCATTGCACTGAATTTACCCGTACTTTCGCCTGTTGCTGTAGCGACATTCGCAGTAAATTCAAACAGACCACTCGGCAAGAAATAGCGAGGCTGCAACACACCATCGCCGCCTGCAAATGTCAAGGGGTTGTACTCCCAAATGGCCCGGTCCATTGGCGGATATTTTTCACGCATTTCACGTTTGGCTGAACTACTTACTGGAATCCCCCAAGCAATAAAAAAGCGATTGAAATCCTTCCCCGTGAAATTACATAGTTGGCGATAGAAATAATCCCGTTTTCCTTGATCCAAAGAACTGGAAAAATTTTCATTCCGTGCCTTACTATAGATATAGGGAAAGAAATCCCAGCCTGATTCACCGTTTTTACCTTTTGTTTTATCAAAAATCTGAAGAAATGGCGTTAACCGTGCAAAAGGGTCGTCAGCATCAATCCCCAATTCTACAGGGAAATTTGAAAAGTTCTTCGCAGAAGTGAGGGCCGCAAATTTCAAAGCTGCAGGAATGGATGTCTTCAAAGCAGGATGGAAATCTATCCGCGAGGTAACTCCGCGATTGCGAGCCGCATTAAAAATGAAAAGGTTGTTTGTTGTTTCCCCCAAGTCCGACCAGCTCCAAGCCCAGCTTGCTTGGTAATTGTGTCCGACCTCATGATATGATCCCCATGAAGTTCCCTTTCTGATCGTGTTCGGATTTGTCAGTTCATCCAGCCAATACTCATCTTCTTGCATTACCCAAGGGCTACCACTATGGGCATAACCCAATGAAGGATGAATATCCATCACACCTCTCTCCCAAAAATCTGGATAGCGATTCATTGGGTCGGCCGCATCTGCTGTCAAGCCCATCCAATTGTAATAATCTTTCTCATAGCTATTGTCCCACAGGCGCAAAGCCTCATCGACCTGATCCATTTTTCCTGACTGAATAAATTTAACGACCAATGCACGGGGGACAGAGAAGGCAACGCGCTCCCCAATAAGATCCATCCAAGGTACATCCTGCGCCAGGACCTGTTTTTTCCAATCAGCCACCGTAGACTTTCCTAAAATAAAGTCTGTGGATTTGACAGCACCGGCGACCTTAATATCAACAGGAGTTGTACTTGCTTTCTGATTAATAATCCATATTGTTCCGCCATAAAGATTTTTAATGTAGTTTGTCCCGGGGAAAAGTTCCTTTCTCGTGTACAGGATAGGATCCCTACGCGGAGCATCTTTACCCGTTATATTATCGGTATGCACACCTATCTGCAGCGTCATACCGATAGCACCCGTAGGCACCGTGACCCGAATGACTTCCCCAGCTGGCGCATATAATCCAGTTGTATAAATTGGCGCCGGCGTTACGCTGACCTTATATTCAAAAGATGACACATACTTTCTATTCATGAGCATAGAAATTGTGGTGTCCTTCACACGTGTCACATTATCCCCGACCAAACCAGGATATATCCGGGCTCTATGGTATAAGCTTTTATCGGCTTTGCCCATCGTCGTGTCTGTCGCCAAGGGGGTCTCTGTGGAATCTCCAGATTGATAACCATCTGGAAACTCAATACCATATTTACTGCAGGAAGAGGCCGAGGCCATCAACCCAACAAATAATCCAAAAAATAAATATCTCTTTCTCATTAGGTCAAAATTTGGTTATTTTCTAATCTGTGTATAATTAGGCGTCCAACTCCTACCGTCCAAATTCCATGACGATTCCACCGATACGCCCAACCATTGGTAAATCATAAATGGAATATCTACTGCATTTGGTACCAGGCGATAAAACGATTCCGCAATTGGTGGTTGAAAAAATGGCACCAATTCATTGAAACTTGTCCAAGCAACCGGACCTGTCAGTCTAAAGTTACCCGCTCCGTTCCCTGTTTTTTCGGTCAGTATGGATGTATTGACATCGTCATAGCCGGGCCAATACCCTTGAAGGTTATTCCAGAATGGGGACGTTTCATCAATATGGGTTACCCCCCCATATCGTTTTACCTCTTCCGCAGTAAAAGCACGATTATAAATCTGTACATTACAGATCGAAATATTACAGTCTGTATTTCCATTGCCAGGATTGAATCCCAAGGTCAAAGGGCTTGTATTATCGAGATTATTGCCATTGGCACCAACTTGAGAGCTCTTTCCTGAAGCTGTCGCATTTGTTCCATCAGTATAGACGTAAACGGAATCTTGGCTACCGCTTCGCTTAATCACAGCTGTCAGGGCATGCCACTCACCATCATTAATGACAGGACCAAATGCCTGTCCCGCAATTGAACTATTAAAACCCCAGTAATTTCCTTCCAAAAAGAAATTCCATCCAGCTCCAGAAAAGCCTTCCACACGTTTAGCAAAAAATATCGGGTAATAGTAATTGGAATTGGCTACATTATATTTCAAAAAGAGGGTCATCGTCCAATCAGTTCCCGTTCCCATATTCAATTTATTTGCATCGGCCAGTTTACCAACGACCTGATTGTTGCTCGCATACGTATATCGCGTTGCATTGGCAACAAAAGGAATATCTTTTGAATTGGGTCTTGGAACAATTTTCCTGGCAAACTTTTGTGAGTAAAAAAGTGTATAGGTATCTCTTTTACTATCTCCGTAAGGTGTAAAATCGGTGACGGGATCGGTCGATACACCACCTTGAGCTGAAGTCACAATGACGATCCAGTTTTCTGTATTGAAGCTCGTTCTTTTCTTGATTGCTTCCCATAGGGATTGAACCTGTTTGTCCAGTACATTGATCGCAGCAACATACTTCGTATCCCCAGCGGTGTAACCTGACGATTTTCCGGCTTTATCGACTTCGGTTAAATGGACAACGTTTAGATCTGATTCGGTATTTGACAGCGCTGTGTTCGCCGCAGTGACTACCGCAACATCATTACTTTCTACCTTAACTTCCGCATCTTTGCCTAAAGTAGTACCATACTTTGTATCGGAAGTGAAAAGACTCGATTTACGGCTTGTCGCATTTTCTTTCAGTTTCGTAAAAATCGTTGGGTATTTATTCAAATCAATCAGATTTAAATCTGTGCCTACGACCTTATTTTTAGGACTATTAACACCTGTTAGCAACGAGGCGGCGACCGATTGATTGGTCACTTCAAAATCTGTTGTTGGATCAGCCAAACTACCATAGGTAACCAATCCATTGCGCGCCATCAATTCGATATTCGCCGGTGCAATATCCTGCATCGCTGGACCTGAAAGGCCATCAACGATAACCAACAACACTTTATCACGACTCTCCGGACTATCCTTTGCCTCATTAAAATTCTGCAGCAAATTGGGAAAATCCTTATTACATGCCCCTAACACCATGAAGGTACCAAGCGCTAAAGAAATATACTTAAAAGTTCTTAAATACTTAATCATAACCAGTTTCATTTATGAGGTTAGTTCTTGATTTCCAGACGGAAGAAGTTTCCGTATGTTTTTGACCCAAATTGGAGTATACTTCCTCCTACCAACAATGCAGGTTCTCCTAAAGAAGATTTCGTCTCGGCGACTTTGGAAACTGAACCTGTAAATGGTCCCAATGAATTATATTTTTGTAATAATTCACCATTTTTTTCCAGGATGAGTAGATTAGATCTGGGTATACCCGCATAACTATTTTGTGTTCCGTCGATAAAAACCTGCCCACTGTTTAATAGTTGAGCATAATTGAGAATGCCAGTACCAAGATTTTGCAAAACGAATGTATCATCAACTGTACCATCGGTATTCATCAATGCGACGTTATTTACTTTACCTGATGCCCCAGCACCCGTGAATATGCCCGTAACAACTAATTTTTTCAAGGTACTGTTGTAACTAAGTGCAAATAATCGGGTGATATTTCCTTTTAACGTAAAGGTCTCATCCAAGGAGCCGTCTGATTTGATGCAGGCAATACCATTGGCAGCCTTACCATTATAGCTGGTAAATGCACCGACAATGACCACGCGTTCATTATCGATCATCGCAGCATCCATAATCTGCCCGTTGGCCCCGGAGTTGTTCAGCGCAAACGTGGAATCCAACGAACCGTCTTCTTTCATACGAATGACACTTTTTGCAGCCGAAACAATATATCTCCGTGTATCGCGAGAAGAATAGTTGTAATCGATTTTATAATGCGAAGTAAAGTTTCCAACGGCAATCACTTTATTGTCACTCGTAGCGAATGTTCGAAGGATCAGGGTATTTACACCGCCATTAAATGCCGACACGGTATCCAATGAATTTTTAGGATCGTTACCCGTATTGATTACTTCCACAATCATGGAGTCGATCTTTCCATCGTTATTGACGCGGACAATATTGCCTACTGAACGCGTCGCAAAACTCCCCATAGAACCGGCAAAAATAAATTTACCATCATTTGCTTTTGCTATGCTTCTAATATAACCGCCACCAAACGTACCTTGGAGAAAATCCATATTACCATTAGACTTGCCATTTGCGTCGATAAAGTGAACACCATTACGATAGACCTTTTTAACCTGTGCAGCATTCTCATAATTTGCCTCATTTTCGAAATTTGAAAACGATCCGGCCACGATAAAACCACCTGCGTTTGGCAGAATATCGTATACGGCACCCCTAAATCCATTCACCATACCATAATTTTCATCGACGGCGGTATTCCCTTCAATTTCTAAACGCGGGCCATAAAACACCTCTTCTCCAACAACAATCTTGGCATCGCCCGAAGTGATCTGTTCCGGTACTTTAATCGTGACTAAAGAGTCTTTCGCTGAGACTATTTCTACGGCAGTATTATTCACAAAAAAGTTAATCTGATCTAATTTTCCCTTTAGCCCTTTTACATAAAAGTCTACCAGCTCCCCGGGTTTGGCCGTGCCTGGGTCTGGATAATTAATATAAAATCCAATACCCAGCGACTCTTTGCCTCCAGCGTACGGATCTGTTCCGGTTACGATATCCTTGCTACAAGCAACACAAGTGATTGATGCTATAATCAGGACAGCTATTTTGGTTATTAAATTTCTTTTCATATCAAATCGTTATTTGGGGAGTACGCCCAATAAAAATGCCTCATTTGCAAAACTATAGCTCTGAAATCCAAATGAATGTTTCGAAAATTGCAGCACATGCAATACACCATTGGTTGGTTGAATATCCGATGTCGCGACCGGTGCGGTAATATAGGGGACCAAAAAATCTTGCAATTCCTCAGGTACACTAAAGGTATAGGGGAAGTTTAAATATAGTTGGCGATAGCCGGCATATTTAATGACCTGTGTCCCTCCCGAACTTTCGTTCTTACTAATAACATCATTGTAAAGCACACCGATATTCATATCGTCGCCCGCTATGTTTTTGTATACCCCTCCCGAAAAGGCTGCCAGGTTTAATGTATCGATCTGGCGATAATCTTTGGCGACGTACTTGCCTTTAAAGATATACCTGGACAGGTATTTTCTCCATACCTCGGGTCTGACTTGCTCCAGTTTAGTAATGGAATCCTGACCGGAGCGAAACAATTGCTGGTTTAAAATCCATACAGATTTTAAAATGCAAGGATCAGGGGGAGCAAAGAAAGTCACATCATCATTTTTGAGTACATCATCCAACTTCGCAACTTTCAACGCAACCATTAAGGTATCAAACAAATCTGGTCTCGATTCCAGATAGTTCCAGATCGTCCCGTTAAATTTCGCCTCATGAATCCCCGTATCGATATAATCTTCCTTTTTACAAGCTGAAAACAGCGAAACTGCCATCAACACTAAAAAAGTATATTTGAAAATATTTTTCATGATCTATTCCTTTAGTTCCAGTAATTATTTAATTGCATATAGGGGTTATTTGTCAGGGCAGCTTTATCAATTGGCCAGGTCCAACCACCTGAGTTAAAAGCCGCGACAGACATCGGAGAACTTGTGTATTCCGAATTGATAACTTTCTTGGTACGCACCAGATCATAAAAGAAATTTGCTTCCCCTAAGAGTTCTCTGACTCGTTCCCACCAGATCGCATCTTTTAAATCATCCCCGCTATCTCGTATTGGAGCCGCTTTGGCACGGGTACGAATGACGTTGACAACAGTTCTCGCTTCTTCATCTTTTCCCAATTCAGCCAATGCCTCTGCCCGCAGTAAAATTGGGTCAGCATAGCGGAAAACCATTTGGTTATCATCGGGGTTATTGTCTTCACCTTCTTCCATAAATACGTTCGAAAATTTTAGACATTGAAAATCTCCATTTGTTGCATAGATATCTTTATCAAACCAATACACTTTTCGTTGATCATCCACTGTTGGCGGATACATATCCTCCATAAATTTAGGATCATAATAGATATAGGATTTGGTGGTCACTTTATTTGGCGCATGCAGGACATAATCCGAATAAGATGCCGATAAGTGAAAACTTTCACCATAGTTGAAGTTTTGCACAATCTCAAACAATCCTTCTTTGGTCCGGCCTTTAAAGATCTCTTTCGTTCTGCTGAGGTCCAACAAAGCATAAGCTCCGCCATTTTCTTCCATCAACTCTTTCCCTAGATCCGCGACTTTCTGATACAATACGGCCTTATCTTCCGTACCTAGTCCTGCGATCCACATGTTTATATGCATATTGAGTGCGATTGCAGCACCACGCATTGCTTTCACAGCGACAACGGAAGGATCATCATAAGTCCAAGGCAGGTCAGTATAGGTTGCATCTAAATCGGCCGAAAGATTCTTTAATACCGTGAACATATTCGTCCGCGGCAAGGGACTCGTATTGATATCAGTATAATAAGGGATATCGCCATACAGACGAACCATGAAAAAATAAGCCAGGGAACGCAAGAAAACCGCTTCGGCCTTATAGGACTTTTTCATGCTCTCACTAAGAAAAGGCATATCTTTATTTTCCAATTGGTAGATCACAATATTCGCATTTTGAACCATCTTGTAGAAGTTGTTCCATTGTGTTATTCGGGGAAATCCAAAATAATTAAAATTATCATCCACATCCGCACTCGTTCTAGCCATAATAGCACTCAAATTATTTTGTCGCAGTAATGAAATATAGTCCCTTCCTGCGCCTGTTGTCGCACTCGTCCGATTGATAGGTGCACAACGCAAATCACCAGATGCGGGAAAAAAGATATTGGTCATGGTCGCTGCCCGAAAAGTCGAATAGATTCCCCCCATATATTGATCCACGTCCGCTTGTCTAGTCCAATAATTATTTCCTGTCAATTTATCAATCTGTGTAATATCGAGGAAACCCTTTCCACAGGAGTTCAATCCGAAGGACGCTCCCAGTATAAATAGATATAAAAATTTCTTTCTCATGTTGTTTCGAACTTAGAATTGTACACTTAGCCCCAATGAATAGGTTCTTCTACTTGGATAACCGTTTGAGCCATCACGCCCTACACCCGTTACCAATTCTGGATCTGGTCCTGAATAATTGCTAAACGTATAAACATTGTTTGCTGTCAGGTTGATTCGGGCAGATGATACCCCAAAACGACGGGCCCATCTCCGATCAAAATTGTAACCTACTGTGACCGAATTAATTTTCACATAGGAGCCATCCTCCATAAACATGGTTGAATTGTACCGATAAGGATTATATAATGTTAAGCGTGTAAAATCAGAAACATTGGGATAATCGGTGTTGTCCCCCAATTGACGCCATACATTATAAGCATCCAAAGGCACATAAGCACCTGGCGCTCCATTACCGTAGTTTTGCCCACTTGGGTCCGAATAGTTCCGGAAGCGATCAGTTAAAGCCGTATTGAGGATATCGCGGTCTATCGTATACGATAATTGCGTCCGCAAAGACCAGTTTCTATAGCGTGTATACAGGTATAGACCGCCTGTGATTGCTGGCTGCGAATTACCGACATAGACCAAATCATTTTCGTCGAGCACATAGTCGCCGTTTAGNNTTTAGATCTGTAAAAATTGGATCTCCTGCACGGAAGAATTTACCTTCGCTCATTTGCCCTCCTGCCCTGTAACGCAGTCCCGTTAATGGATTGACGGGGACTTGATCGTCGGATTGATAGACTCCTTTATAATCATACAATACAAACGTAAAAGCATTACGACCCAAACGATAGAACTGCGGGAGATCGTAGCCTGATAAATCCGGCTGTACCAATTGGCGTGCTCCATCGGGCAATGAGGTTACATAATCTCTATTTATCGCAAATGTTGCATTTGCATTCAACTCCCAATCAGAATTTGCCAGTTTCGGTCTATATTGAATACTCAACTCATGGCCTCTATTCACCATGGCTGACTCGTTGGTCAAAACATTGGAAAATGCGTTGTGATTGGCAATAGGTTTTTTGCGTAGGATCTTATCTGATTGCTTATAATAAGTTTCGTAAGTAATATAGAGCGAGCTATTCAGGAATCCAAGTTCGGCAGCAACGGACCACTGCGTAGTGGATTGTGGCACCAGGCCCGTATTAGGGGCAACATCGAGATCTAAGGACGTAGTCGGTCTATTGTTGTAACGACCATCATCAATCTTATACCAGCCATAGATATCCGACAAGGACCCCGACGGTGAAATTGTCCGGCCGACTGATCCTCTCAAGAAACCTGTGTCCCACCAGTCCACATTTTCCATAAACTTCTCTTTCTTAAAATTCCAACGTAAACCCGCCGACGGATTTTTGGTCCAAGGTGTTGCGCCACCGGTCAATGAGCTACCATCGACACGGTAGGTCAGATCAAGAATATACTTCGAATCGTAGTTATAAGAGAAGCTTCCCGCATAAGCAACTGATCTAAAATTATTCAGTGAATTTAACAAACCACCGAGCGTATTCCTTGTATTGTAGCTAATGCCTGTTTGAAATTGATCATTAGCCGTTCCACGAATCTTCGATAAATCTTCGGAATATGCTGTTATTTCCATCTCCGTAAATCCATAGACACTAAAAAGGTGCTTCTCCTTAAGTGCCTTCACGTAAGACAGTTGGTTCCGGTTATAGACTTTACTTCTGTTGCTATAATAACTATAGACCTCTGATGAGTTGCCCAAGAGTACCTCCGGTGTATAACGATCTTTTGTCGCCGTTGTATAGTTGTAGTTTAAGGTGACCGACGCCCGTACATCTTTAATAGGAACATACTGTAATTCCAACTGTCCTAAATAATTTCCGGTCTTATTTTGGTCATCTACCCCCAATGCCGATAAAGCGCCCATACTTCCGGAAAATAAGGAAGGTGAAGGATACAATGAGGTTGTGTTGACCGATTTACCTACTCCCGTCTGCATCAAGGCATTCCCGGATCCCATTTTATTTTGAGCCACATTGACATTGATATTGGTCATCATCCTGAAACGATCACTCGGTTCATATTGCATATTGGAGCTCATCGTATATCTTTTAAAACCCGTATTGGCGATGATCCCATTTTCATCGTAATAGTTCATATTGGCTTTGTAATTGAATGTCCGTTCACCACCAGATATACCAATATTATGCGTTTGGTTCATGGTATTGCGGTAAAAATAGGATTGCCAATCGGTTGAATTATTGTAATAAGGGTTCAGGGAATCGGCCAATATTGGCGAATCGTTGATTCGGCGCAATGCTGCAGCCAATGTGGTATCGTTCATCAAAATTTGTTCTAAACGAACCATGCGCTCCCCCTTACCACCGATCACACGTCGCAATTGGGGAACAGCAGACAAGAAGAACTGACCTTGGTAATTTACGATTGGCACCTTCGAATTACCCCGTTTGGTACGTACCTGAATAACACCATAAGCACCGCGCGATCCATACATTGCTGTTGCCTGGGCATCTTTCATGACGGTAATATCTTCGATATCTTCTGGCGGAATCATGGAAATAGGGGATACGCCAGGTCCAGCTGATTCAAATCCATATTCATAGCCAGAGTTATCATCAATAGGAACGCCGTCAATGACAAACAAAGGTGAAGTCGGTGTCACAAAGGTATTGTCACCACTCCCCGAAACATTAAAATTGGACATCCCCCGTACAGCCATTGTTCCGCGCATACCGGGGCTACCGGTATTGTTTTGGATATTTAAACCCGCTACCTTACCTTGCAAGAGGTCAACAAAGTTGCCGGAAGGAATATCTTGGATTTCTTTACCAGAGATGGTGACCACCGATCCTGTTAATGTCTCTCTTTTGCGCTGTTGGTATCCCACGACAACAGTTTCTTCGAGCTCCTGCGCAGTACTTTCAAGGGTTACATTGTATTCTTTTTTACCAGCGACAATCGTATACTTTTCAGTACGATAGCCTTGATAGGAAAAT
>DKIT01000035.1:494-34877 GCA_002454415.1 Sphingobacterium sp. UBA6711 | reverse complement strand
GGGCCCATGCTTCCCCCACAAACAAGGTGCAAATGAAAGTGAATATTATGCAAAATTGTTTCATAATCTTTAAGCTAATTAGTCCGTCCATCATCAGTCAAATTTTGGCGTTTCATTGGTGAAGCGAAACTGTATCTCCCAATCCCCTTCTTCGTAGATTGCAAATGGCATCCGTATGCCACAATCCTCTATTGTACCAAATTGACCTTTTCTACGAAATTTAAAATTCATCTCGGCTGATCCTCCGCCTGCCGAAGTATAATCAGTCTGGATCGGAGCCAGTGGAATAGGATAGGCAACGTCATAGATCACTTTGCCATTTTCAAATCGGTGATTGAAACCATGGACTAATTTATCCCATTCTGTTGCCGCAAATTTCTTCACATCGATTGGACGATTTAAAGAATCCAGAAAACTGATGGTCAAGGTTCTACTTCCTGTACCCTTGCTTTCCAACTTATTGAAATACACATTGATTTCGCTCGGAAAAACAAATAAATTCGTGCGTTCACCAAACAAATTAGTGGTACTGCTCGGATGTGTATAAGGTAATGGCGAAAGGCCTGTCACCGGATCCATAATACTTGGTTCAAATGCACGTTCACGATAGGGCCTTAATTTGAAATTGCGTAAATACCGACGCCCACCGGTGTTGCTGACTTCAATATCAAACATATATCCGGGATCCGGTTGTGCTTTGACAAAGTTTGAATTGACCGCCTGTCCCCAGAAGTTTATATTTCCTGATTTCTCGAGAATTTCGAGAATAGGACGATATTCGATCT
Organism: Sphingobacterium sp. UBA6711; assembly: GCA_002454415.1. Lineage (GTDB taxonomy): Bacteria > Bacteroidota > Bacteroidia > Sphingobacteriales > Sphingobacteriaceae > Sphingobacterium. Next base: position 34,092 of record DKIT01000035.1, on the reverse strand, counting down.
TACGTTTACTTTCAATTTCTGCGATAGATTTCTCCTCGCCGGTATAGGCTTCTTTCCAGATTTTCACTGGAAATTTATCTTCAAAAAGCGTTGAAGGCTGTCCATCCATATCACGCACATTTACAATTTTGAAAGTGACTGGTTGTGATGTATTCTGCCCAATATTGACAATATTATTGTAGAAGGTATTTCTTCCCAACAGTGGCATAAACTCTTCTGTATTATAGACCACGTCAGTACCCAAGGAATCTTGGTCATCCGGAATATACTTATTACAGGAGGCTAGCGTGAAAAGTCCCATCCCGAGCACCAGTAACTGTTTTGCCGATTTTAATATTTTCATTTCCATGCTATTTATTTAATAATTTAGCCAGTTTACTAAATCCGAAATTATGACTGGGAGCGAGGACATGTAACATACCATTACGGGTACGTATATTGACAACAGATGTTGCGCTTTCCTGCCAGTAACGTTGAAAAATAGAGTTATTCATGTCACTCAATATGATCTGTTGTTGACCGCCACCAATAATACCGGAGGCCGATGTTACTTTATACTTCAACGTCATATCGTAGTCATCCAAGGCTTTAATCACCTTCCCTTCGACAAAATCCCGCAAGTAAGGCGTATCATATTCGCCGTCAAAGGCATAATGATAGGTCAAGGAGTCGAGTATCAATTGGGGTATTTCTTCCAAATAAAGCGGAGCTCTGTTTCCTGCTTTTCGCACACCATTCATTGCCTCCAAGGCATTGGTAAAACTGCTGTTTGTCATGGCGAAAAAGGTAATCTTTGTATTGGGATCTTTCAGCTTGGCACGTACCGAGGGAACACGATCTAAGACCAATAAAAGCGAATCATAGGTACTACCTTGTGATTCCAAAAACTCCAATGAGGTTCCGTCAAATTCGGTATACTTGACTTGAAAATCTTCGTAATAGGTATTCCCTTTTTTACAACTAGCAATACCTAGGAGTAATACGATTAGCGATAAGCCTAAAAAAATAAGTTTGTTTTTCATGATTATCTATTCTATTATTTCCAGTATGAGTTTTGTACCAGTTTGGAATTTCTTTCGAGTACATCTGAGGATATCGGCCAATAGATTCCACCCTTCTGGATCAAATCATTCATAACCGGATTATTTTTCTTAATCTTTGCCAGACGTATTTGATCATACCATCTCCAGCCTTCACCCATTAACTCCCGCCGTCTCTCCAAGAAAATCTCTTCCAACAAATCTTTTGGTGAGTTGCTGATATAGGGCTTGAGACCGCGGCGCTCTTTAATCACATTGAGGTACTTAATGGCGTCATCACGCTGGTTGAGTACAGCTTTAGCCTCGGCCTGCAGTAAGTAGATTTCTTCAAGGCGGGTAAACACTAAGTTGGATCCAAAAATGGAAAAATCAGAATCGCCATTACCATTCCGAATAACTTTGATCTTACTGAAAATTGGGATATCGCCGTTGTAATTGGTGAAGTAATTGGTCCGTACTAATCCAGAGATAGAGTCAATACCAAAACGTGTATCGTTTACATCATCGAATAATTTATTGATGGTATCACGGCTCACATAGATGTCGGGCTTAGCTTTGGTAACAATTGGATACCCCAATGTCAATGATTCGATATGGCCGGTATTTGTCGCTTCACCTAATTGGTAAGAAGAGCGCACAGCTAAGATCTGCGCACGGGTACTTGGTCCAAACAGACCATCGGTTGGATTCACCAAAGCTGGTGTCGTCAACAGTTCAAGGCTCGCCTGTGCATAGTTGTCGATAACAAATCGAGAATATACCTCCGCATTGATGTACTTTCCTTGCCAAGCCGCCACATGTGCCAACAGGGAATAGGCGGTTATTTTATTGACCAATACGCCAACCCAAGTACTATAACTTTCACCATAATAGGTTTGTGTTCCGAACGCATACCGATAAGGTAGATCCTGCGCAGCTGCTAATAGTTCGGTTTCTGCAAAGGCTAAAACGGTCGCTTCAGTAGAGCGGGCAAGTTCAACAAAGGAACCATTATCGTAAGAATCTTTTAGTAGCGGAACATCGCCCCAGATACGAACCATATAAAAATACATCAGGGCACGGATTGTACGTGCTTGTGCAACATCGTACTTCATATCGCGTTCTGTATAGCGCTTATCTTTCGCCATCACTTCAGGTGCTCGCTCGATAAAAAGTGAAGCGGCATTGATCACAGCATAGAATCTGCGCCAGTCTGTAAGATCCTTAAGCAAAGGATAAGCTGATCTTAACTTATTTTCTTGTACCACCCGAAGATCGGCACGTGAATAGGACGTAAAGTCACCGTAGCGGATCTCTCCATACACCCAATGACCATAATTATCAACCAATGCCGCTCGCATCAGGCCGTAAATGCCCATTAAGTGCGCACGGGTATCAGATATTGATTGCCATTCCAGTTTCTCGGAGCCGAGATTGGAAGCGACAATATCCAGCTTCTTATTACATGAGCTCGTAAAAGCAGTGATGCCCAGTGCCATCAGGAAGACTACCGCCCATCGATTATATCTTTTCATACTCTTTCTACTATTAAATTTTTACAGATCTAACTTGACGCCCAAGGAAACCATTGGAGACAATGGCAGTCCATAACCTGTATAATATCCATTAAAATCTATCAGTTCGGGATCCGCTCCTGAAAACTTGGAGATCGTCAATAAATTGGTACCTGAAACGTAGACATAAGCTCTACGAATGGTCTTAATCCTCTCCTTTACATTATCCAATTGAGCCAGATCGTAACCGATGGTCAAGGATCTCAATTTCAAGAAAGATGCATTTTCCAAAAACAGGTCTTGATCCACACGGTAGGCAACAATCGGACTCCAGGGGTTGTAAATCGGGTATTTGTTCAGATCAACATCTTGTTGCCAATGGAATACCTCACGAATCCCATCCAATGAATTGGTATTTTCGGTATTGATGAAATTATACTTATTGGAAGCCCGTTGATTCAGGGCCTTGTGCCCAAGCGCAAAATACCATTGCATGTTCAGATCGAAACCCTTGTATTTGAAATAGTTTTGAAACGAACCTGTCAGCTTAGGCATTGCGTTTCCTTTCAGGACACGATCTTCGTCATTGATTTTAAAATCTCCATTTTGATCTTTCCAAATCGGATCTCCCGCGGCAAAATCCACACCGTCAAACTGTATTTTTTGACCATTTTGAACGGGTATACTCGCCTCAGTATCATAGGCTCCTTGATTTTCGTACAACCAAAACTGGTCAATAGCCTCGCCTACTTTTAATAAGCGATTACCTACCTTCAATTGCTTGCGTTCTCCTGGAAGCGCGGTCAATTTATTTTGATTATAATTTAGATTAAGTGCTGTATTCCATTGTACTGTCTCAGGATTGGACAATACTTTGGCGGACAGGTTGAGATCTACCCCTGTGTTTTTTACACTTAAGCCATTCACTATCTGTCCAGAGTAACCGTATTCAGCAGGGATAGGCGAATTAATCAATTGATTTACATCTTTCTTTTGGTAGAGGGAAATTTGAAAATCAATTTTTTTATCCAATAAGGTCCCATCAATGGCCAATTCGGCATGGTCTGTATACGGCCATTTGATATCATAACCGACCCAACCGTCAGAATAAGGTCTGGATGCAACCGCAAAGCCATTATAGGAAACTAAGGATTTCTCGGATCCCCAATTGAGATCAGCCGTATAATTTGGGCCAATGGCAAACTTACTTGTAAATACCGGCTTTCCGATTCTTGCCCAGGAGGCCTTCACTCCCAAATGATTAAATAAATTGTCCTCATTTTCGGGAACCAAGTGGTACTTCGCGGCGAAAGATGGCGTCATCAACCAGCGTGAGTCGGGCTGCATCGTGGATGAACCATCATAACGTACTACAGCGTTTAAATCCAGGAGATTTTTATATTTATAAGCAGCGGCCAAATACAGGGAGTGCAATCGGAAATCCTCACGGTTACTATACCGGTTCACATATAATCCACCTACTGGTGTCAAATAGCCCGCATTATTAGGATCACCATCTACGACATTTACCTTGATAAAATCATTTGGGCCGTCATAGGCACGTGCATAGTTGTAACGGTAAAGGTCTTGTGTATACGACGACCCTAGTGTCAAATCCAACCGATGCTGCTCTTGGAAATCCACCTGATATTCCAAGCGATTATTATATACCAAGCGTTGATTAAAACCAAAATAACTCGACATATAGTTATTGGTTTCCATCAATGATCCGGGGAAGAAAGCCTGCCTTGCACCTTCAGAATAATCAATCCCTAGAGACGTATTAAATTTTAGATTTTTTAGAAAATACAGGTCCAACGTGATTAAGGAATTGAGGAAATTCACCGTATTCTTATCCAATGCTGCCTGATAGATGTCCAGATATTGTCCATACATCTCCTTATTGGGCGAAATTGGCACAGAAAGATCAGGGACATAAGAAGCTTCGCCGAATCGATCTCTGAGACTACGATTACGATCTCGTAAACTCCGGCTTGCGTTGATTGTAGCGCCAAAATTCAACCATTTAAAGGGAGCCATATTCACGTTGAACAAGGCATTATATCGCTCGATGTTTGTTTTGTCAGCTGAGCTTGCGTTCTTAGTATAGCCCCCTACAAACGAAAAATTCGCGCGATCATTGCCACCGCGAATACCTATACTCCCACCATAAATCGGTGTAGTTTTATAATACTCTTCATTCCAATTTGCTGCCCCATAATAATTTGCATTCGTGGAATCACTCAAATAGCCGGGATAGTTCAAACGGTCAGTAACCGATCCATATTTGTTATAGAATAACGATCGGAACATATTCTCATATTGCGCATTTACAGGGGTTACTACTGGTTTTGTCGCTAGGCCAACATAGGTATCAATGGAAATTTGTCGCTCTCCTTCTCGTCCTGGTTTGGTGAGGATCCAAATCGCTCCATTGGCCGCTAATGGGCCTAACCTTGCCAATTTTACAGGATCTTTGATCACCTCGATGGATTCTACTGTTGCGAGGTCTATTCCAGCAAAGTTGTCTGTTCCTGGACCAATACGATTGAATTGGTACTGTTGAATGGAATAAGCAAAATTATTGTCTCTCGCGATGGGTATTCCGTTGATAAAGACCGCAGGTTGTACATTAACCGCATCTTTGATTTCGAACAATGGCGATCCCAACCCCCGAAGCACCATATTCTTTGGCGATCCGGGTTCACCTGTCGCTTCTTGTACGTAGAGACCGGCAACTTGCCCTTTCAAAAACTCCGGGATACTGACAACCGGCAATGTTTCAACGTTTCTTAAATTGAGACTGTCTTTGACACCCTGTTTTTGCAATAGGGTGGCCAGTCGACCTTTAAGTAATCGCTTGTCTACCTCACTGATTTCAGAAGTATCTTGTTTCGAGGTCCAAAAATTAAGGTGGTTAGCCTTGGCATTTGGAAACATAGGGACAAGAAATAAAAAACAAAATAGTCTTTTCATTCGATTTATGTCTTAGGCATTAAAAAATTGGTACTATTCGGCTAGCAAATAATTATAGTTTCGGCTTTAATAAATTTGGACTTTGCGTCCTATTAATAATTGATAGTATGTAACAATGATATAATAATATTTTTAAAGTCAGACATATTGAAAGGAACGAAATCGATTGCGTAATCGAAGCAAACGATTGCATAAATTATCGTCCTATGGCTATAAACAGGAGGGTTCTATGATTTTATAAAAAAAGTAGCCGCAGTCTCGGTAATTAATTAAGAATCTATCGCTTTTTAGAACATCATTTTTTTCAATGATTTTTAATCACAATATCGGGGGGCTCTTTGGTAAGCACGCGTTAAATTTATTCAAATCGCTCTCATTGACAGCACAATAATTAATCAGATAAGGAAAACAACAATGTTAATGGCACGAACCTTTTGGGCGTCCAACGATTGCTACAGGAGACGACAACAGCAAGCTCAGAAGAAAAATAAGGCTATCACAACAGGGGTTGGGTACCTGTCCAATGGAGACGGGAAATGTCTTTCCCCAGGGCGGGGAACAGCGTTTTCTAATAAACCAACAAAGATTACTATCGTTAATGTATTCCTTTGAAAATCCTGTTCCAACGAACTTTAGAAAGTCCACGACCGCCCGCATTCCAGCTCATCCAAGTAAATAATGCCTTTCCGACAATATGGTCTTCTGGAACGAATCCCCAGTCTCTGGCATCGAGGGAATTATGTCTATTATCCCCCATCATCCAGTAATAATCCATGTTAAAGGTATAGGAGTTCGCCTTATGGCCATTGAGATAGTATCCATCAGCTTTCTTTTCCAGAAGGTTATGCTCATAAACCTGGATTGCACGTCCATAAAGTGGTAGGCTCTGTGCATTTAGTGGTACCGTCATGCCTTTTCGAGGAATTACAAAGGGACCGAAATTGTCGTAATTCCATTGGTATTGGGGATCATTTGGGAAGGTATTGACTTGAGCCACTCCTGGTTTTTCCAAATTCATTTGCATAGCTTTGACATTCGACCATGATTTCACCATACTTGCTTGGCTTGGTGTCAGAAAGATCTTATCCAATCCGGGCTGAACGAGCGCGGCTTCTATTCCCATATCCTTTAAACGCTGTTCATCGATTCCTGCTTCATCTGTCGCCACCATATAATCCATCTGACTCTCGGGAGCAACGAATCCTGGTTGATCATTGACAAACAGCATTCCTTCTTGCATACTAATTTTATCTCCCGGCATACCAACACAACGTTTAATCAGATGCTCTCTTTTGTCAACAGGACGCGTCTGTATTGTAAATTGCTGGTGAACGGCATCTCGTCCCATCATTCGAACGAGATCATAGTACGGTATATCTTGATTTTCGACGGCCACCGTATCTCCTGCCGGAGCATTAAAAACTATGACATCATTTCTTTTTATCTCTTGAAAACCAGGCAGTCGCTTATAGGGTAGTTCAATTAGTTCAGAAAAGGCCTTACCACCGAATAAGGGCATGGTATGATGGGCAAATGGAAAGGCTATGGGTGTATTGGGGACACGTGGTCCATAATTAAGTTTACTTACAAAAAGATAGTCCCCGATCAATAGCGACTGCTGCATGGAGCCGGAGGGAATCATAAATGCTTCCAGTAAAAACCCTCTAATCAGTGTTGCTGCTACCGTCGCAAAGACAATGGCGTCAGCCCATTCGCGTACCATTGACTTCTTATAAGGATATTTGGTCTTATACTCCTGATAAGAATCGTGCAAAATAGTCAATTCATGCGCTTTGGTTAATTCCTTTCCATCAGTCTTTCCAGCTTTTAAGTTTTTTGTATAGAGGCCATTCAAAAATTTCACATTTTTGTCCCTACCCCAAAGTGGCAAAACAATAAAGGGAATTAGTACGGCCGCACAATTTTCCCAAAATCTCCTTTTTCCAAAACAATGTATAAAATCGAGATAAAGATTATAGAAGACAAAAACGTTGACAATAGGAACAACTAAAAGTGCGACATGCCATGCTGGCTTTCCTAAAATCCTTGCCTGAACCCATTGGCTGTAAAATGGAACGATCCCCTCCCAGCCCTGACGTCCTGCTTTTTCAAATAACAACCAAAAACCATAAGCGGCAATTAGGGTCAATAGTATAAAGATGGTGAGTGTCATAATTTCTATGTTGGGCTATTACAGATTATCAATAGATAAATAATTTTTCCGTTGCTCCGGGAGCGCTTTTAGTTCTTTGCAATTCATTGTATCGCAGGATATACTTTATAAAGAGATCATAATTATATTTATCCTCGTTTTGAAATTCGGCAAATAGCGCTGGTTCATCATTGATTAAACGCCCTAAGGTAATCGTTCGCTTCTTTTTGTTATTGCTAAACAATTGACCCGAATTGCTGTCTATTTCAATAACTTCTCCGGTAGCCTTTTTCAACGCATAAGCATATTTTGATTTGCTGAATCCCACAGATAACATGGTGCCGCTCCCCCCCGTTCCGAACATCATTCCACCTCCGCCACCAACATTTAGATTAGATACATAATAGACCATAATTTCTCCATCTACTAATACTTCCGCAAAGGTCGGCGCTTCTGTGTAATACTTCCCTACCTGAAAGATCTGCGGAGAAGTTCCGGGAACAGGTTCTAAACCTTTCTCGACATAAGAAGGTGCATATACTTTCTTTTTAGACTGCCAATAGGCACGAAATACCTGATCAGGCTCAAAAACAAACTTTTCTTTTTGCTGATTTTCAAATTTGATCCTGTGATCTTTTACAGAAGTGATTTTTCCATAAACCGTATCTGCATTCATCAAAACCAAATAATCCAACTCCTTGGGAGTGGTCTGCGCATACACGAGTGAAGTTGTCGACCGGGTAAAGGAGAAAATCAAAATAGTTAATATCGTTATGATTCTCATCGGGGGCAATTTTTTAATCTATAAACTTTAAATGGCAGAAACGAAATCCTTACACTGAGCTATTTGGCAATCATTTATCAATCTGAATGCCTTGGGCTGATTTCTATCCATGCCTAAGGTAAAGCTACATAAAAATACGCTATTCGGTTCCCGCACAGATATTTTTAACATTTCCTTAGCACTTATATCTTATGGCAAGCTGCCGTCAAACACTACACTTCAAATTTTAGGGGCGTCAAGCGTATCCTTCGACTTGATACCGTGAGTACATTCTCCATAGGTATAGGTTCATTTTCATGAAACCGCCTTACGACTTGGTGGGAAGGAAAAAATTGAATTGCCAAAAGGATATTGTAGGAAGAGGTATCTAAAATAAAAAAATAGGCTGTCCAACTAGATTGGACAGCCTATTTTTTTATGACGCTTGGGCTTACTTATTATACTTGGTCTCAAATTCTGTCGACGCCTTATTGACACCACTGCTCATACTTTCAAACGCTTTATTGATATTGTCAAGTAAAGTCGATTCTGTTGCTGCATCCGGTGTTTTATTTTTTCGGATTTCAATCAATTTTGGATAATCCTCTGTAACGATTTTCTTGTAGCCATTCAATCCATCAAGTACAGCTTTTTGAAAAGTAGCATCGCCTTTAAAGTCACCCAGGTCTTCTACTTTTTTGATATCTTCATTCAGTGCTTTTTCCGNNGGCCTTAGCATAATCAGAACCGTTCATTGCAGCATTCATATCCGTGATATGCTTTTCACTCCCATTGATCACTGTAATAATGGAGTTGTTGTAGGCCGCGGGATCTTTTTCGCCTGAACTACAGCTTGACATGGCCAGAACCGCTACGGTTAACATGCCTGTAATCATTTTTTTAATCATCATTGATCTATTTATAGTTTGTTAATATCTTGTTTCACCTTCATTTACACAAAGATATCGCTCAAACTATTGCCATTTCATCACTGAAATCAGGGATTTATATATTCGTGGATTCTATAATTTCAATAGTTGGTTGCGAAAATTATGGTTTCCATTGCGTTTGTCAAAGCGATCGGCCAGCTGTTCTACCAATTCCCCATAGTGGATTGCGATTTCATTCGCTGTATAGATTTCTTTTCCTCCAAATAGATTATGCCGTTCACTAAGCTCAAGTCTAAATTCCTCATTCGGATTAAAGTTAACCATCGCTTCACAGATATAACAAGCTAACTGAAACATGGATCTATTGTCAGGACCATCTGCCCATGGTAAAAACCGTTCGATCCATTCTTTTGCTTTTGTAGGATCGGTGTAAGAGAAATATGTCGCTAATTTAATGACCGATATTAATATCGCTGAATCCTTTTCTTTCTTGAAAACCTCCTTTTCCGCCATTTTAGCCATCTTATCTGCCTGATCATTATCACCAGACTTATATCCTTCATAAGCGAGGTTTACTGCGGTTCGCAAGGGAACATGCGCACAGGTAAACTGTCCCTCAATAAGTGGTAAAGCTTTTTCTACGGCCGGACCATAACCATTTCGCAAAAGAATAGCAGATACTTCAGCATCCATCTCGCAGGCCTCACAGTCACTCATATCATCTCGTTGTAAAGCATTTACATTTTTCAGCGCTAGCTCAATCTTAGCAAGGTCTTTTTGGGCCAAAGCATCACTTAACTCTTCATTGTGTATCGCCCGCTTGCCATAACCGTTGCGCAGCAAACGTTGTTCAAAATCCTGCAAAGCAGCATCGATCTGTTCACGGCTCACATCCGGATTGTCATACAGCTCGGACATCATCCATTTATATTGCCATAAAAAATCTTCCTCATTGAAGAGTTCCGGATTTTCATCGTAAGCCTGCAATATCCAGGCAAAAGCGGGCAACGATTCGGTTGAAAAAGCAAGATCTATTTCTTCACTGATCAAATCCAACCGAAGATCGTATCCCCATTCAATATCTTGATTTTCGTCTGCTATCCGTATAGCTTGCGTCAATAAATTGACCTTTTCCAAGGTATTATCGACTCGCGCGACCTGATTGCGAAGCTTTTGAATTTTGAGTGTATACATCGTTTTATTCTCTTTTTTAGCAAATTATTTTGTTCAAATTCTTTTCTTAAACACTACCTCGATACGGAGGTAATCTACAGGTTTACAAAATTGTCCAAGCCCATGACGATAAGATTTTTAAGCGCATCGTTCAAGATTTTCATTTCCCTTTCCTGCACGGTATACTTACCCAAAATTAACGCTTGCACATAAAGCACTTCAATTATCGACCGTAGCATATAAGCATCTTTTATATCCATCAGACTAATAACTAAGCTATTGTCGGCATTCAAACAAAGTGTATTTTGTACTTTTTTCTGTGGCACTGATTTGAGGACGCGTGCAAACGGATTCGCGTTTTCTTTTAATTGGCTGATGGTATTTTGGACATTATCTTGATCCATTTTCGTAAAAATGGCGGGTGTATCTATAGGTTTAAAACGCCTAATTTCTAGGATACAATTGTGATCGTCCAATATTTTTTGAACAGCCTCCTTAAATGATAGAAATTGGATTTGTTCGTCTGCGTGAATCGACTTAAATGTGCCCAAAAGCTGGCTAGGCGACATTTCAGTGATGATATATTCGGAATATCTTTGCTTGATCTTGCGAAGCAATTCCGTATCAAAAGTATAGGAAGCATTTACAAGGATCATTCCCTGGGTATCAGCCATTCGGTCAATCTGCTTGAAATCCTCAAAGTCAGAACAGTAATATACTTGCTGCTGATGGTCAAGGATATTTTGGAAACTCCTTTGTCCGCGATTGGTCTCGAAAGGGATATCTGCCAGAAAAATCTTCAGGAAATCCGCATCTTCCAGTGCGAAAGCTTTCAAATGGAGATAGTGCGTCCGAATAATTTGTAAATAAATATCGAAATCTATTTTCTTTAGCTGCTGCAGGTAAGTTTTCAAAACAGCAGCAATTTCCTTCCGTGTTTGTCGCAATAGATCATTTTTCATCAATGACTCACGCGATGCTGTAGCACTAAGCTCATCCGTATTCACAAGCATTCGGACAAAAAAAGCCCAATTGGGTAACATAGACTGNNCAGTCTATGTTACCCAATTGGGTAACATAGACTGATCTTCTTCAGCGAGAAACATCCGTTTTAGATAAACCCGGTGACGTTGTTTGGTACTAAACTGCGTGCGGAAAGGTAAAATATATAATACACCCTGTGCTTTGCCGGCAGTCGTTTCAAAAGGAATGGCATCTAAAAAATTCACATGAAATAAATCCTTTCCGATATCCAGTAGCGCTGTTTTTGAGATTGTTGAAGATAACCATTGCGGTTCTCCCTGATGAATGATTTCCTCTGTCGCGTCAACCTTCAGCACAATTGGTTGCCGCAGTGCATCCCCGTAAAATTTGATTTTTTCCTTAAAATAATCTGCTTCGAAAATATAGTTATATTGTTTTTTGGGGGTTAGGAAAACCCTTGTACCGACGGAAATATCTTCATCCATACGTTCGATTTTATAATCCCCTTCCGCGCGTGCCGTCCAGCGTAAAGGTATCTGCTCGAGCGCTGACTTTGTTTCAACAACAATTTCATCACTAACGACAAAGCAGGAAAGCAGCCCAATCCCAAACTTACCAATAAAATCCTGTGCATCTTTAATATCCTTACTCTTTGAACTTTCACCAATAACAGACAAAAATTGATGAATATCAGCTTCCTTTAACCCAATCCCATTGTCGCTGAATATGAATTTTGCCTTTTCAGCACTGGGCAGCTCAACTGTTATTTTGCCCTCATGCTGTTCGTCCAAATGTTTCAATGCCGTAATTGCATCTACGCCATTCTGGAGTAATTCTCGCACAAAAGTATTCGGGTCACTATAGAGATGCTCCGAGAGCAAAGCGATCATTCCTTTCAAGTTAACCTGAAAGTGATATGATTTTTCCTGTTCCATTTTATTATTTTCTCGTTTTCTTTGTCAATCGAATCGCTTCTTCATGTCCGTTTTCTGCAGCTCTTTCAAACCATTCAAGCGCCTTTTCTTCATTTTCTTCCACGCCATCACCCATGAGATAACAGTTGGCCAGTTTAAACTGAGCTTCAGCGTTATCTGCATCAGCTGCTTTCCTGATCCAATCTACACCATCGCTCATATCCATAGCGATTCCATCTCCATTCAGCAACTGCAGCCCTACAAAATAACAAGCATATGTATTACCTTGTTGCGCCACCTCAATAAAGTGATTATAGGCAGCCTTTTTATCTACTTCAGTCCCAATTCCAAAATAATAACTTCTGGCTAAACGATAGATTGCTTCTTGATTTCCTCGCGCTGCTGCATCTTGGTAATACGCAAAAGCTTTCGTGGGCTGAGCTTCGACGCCGATCCCAAACTCATAACACATCCCTAGCCCATCTGTCAAATACCCCAATTTTTCGGCACGGGTATAGCATACAAAGCCCTTGTCATATTCTTCCCGTTGATCATAGTCAAAGAAATAATAGTCTCCAAGCAACAGTAGCGCTTCACCTACATTTTTTTCAGCGGCTTGTTCCAGCAGCCGGAGCCCCTGTTCAACATCATGTTGAACCAGACCATTTAAATAGTATCTACCCAAAACATAAAGTGCATAAGGGAATCCTAAATCCGCGGCTTTTTTTATATACTCTTCCGCCTTAAAAAGATCTTTATTCAACCCATACCCATATTCATAACAAAGGCCGAGATCAGTCAATGCCTGCACATGGTTACGTTCCGCTGCCTGTTGGTATAGGGCCACCATCCTGTCCAGATTTACTTCTGTTCCTATACCACCGCGGTAACATCGCGCCAACTCATAAATACTATTGAGATCATGCATTCCAGCGCCAATTTCAAAAGCTGCAAATGCAGCAGATGGCTGAGGAGCTCCTGACTGATGGTAATCATTTTCCAAATAAATACCTTTTAGGTAATGGGCATATGGATATCCGAGGTCCGCAGCACGTGAAAAATAGTCGAATGCTTTTTTATAGTCAGGCTCTGCCTGTAGCTCACAGGCAAGTCCCAGCTCGGTGAGGGCAGTAACATTTTCATAGCGTGCTGCTTCTTCAAAATAAGGCAGAGCCATGGCCAGATTCGGTTCTTCGCCGTGTATGCCGTACTTCAAATATCTGCCCACTTGATACAAGGCCTGCGGTAATTTATCTTTTGCCGCATTTTGATACTGTTCAAATGCAGCTTTGTAATCCGGTTGCACCATACCGTAGCCGAATTCAAGCATATTTCCTAAGCGCAATTTGGCATAGGCAATATCTTTTTTGGCCATTGCTTCAAATCGTTGAAAAGCGATGAGCTCATCCTTTGGCAAAAACCGTCCCTCCAAGTAAATTTCAGCCAGTTCAACCTGAGCTTCCGCATAATGATACTGCTCATCAAGCAGCGACAACAGGGACAGCCCCTGTTCAATGTCCTGCAAAGTTTCATTATAGAGATATAGACAGGCAAGACGGTACCCCGCATAATTATTGTTATATTCATATGCCTTTTTGAAATACCATAATGGGGATTCATAATCTTGCTTGTCTGTTTTCCCATTGCCCAGGATCTGCAGTTTGATGAGGGCGATCTGTACAGCAGCGTCCATTATCCCATATTCCACCAATTCCTGATATGCGGGTATAAGAAGTTCCAATTCGGAGACAGAAGCTGCTTCGGCACGCTTTATTTCAGCAAGAATAAACCGACAATAACGGGAATCTGCTACAGCGATACCTTCTTCAAGCAGCTCAACACGTTTGGCCTTGTCATTTTTTCGCGCGTAGTAAAATTGCAGAATCTCATAATAATGGCGTAATAGCTTTTTATCCTGTGATTGGCTGAGGACCTGAATACGATCAAATACAGTTTCGAAGTCATCCGTCCAGACATCGACATGGGCAGTATAGGCAATTCCCCAAAGTTCGTCTTCGGAAGCTAACTGATCCAGTTCCTTCTTCGCTGTTTCCCGTTCAAGCTGTGTAAGCACGCCCAAATAGTTATAATATAAGAAAAGGGGTTTTGCAATTTTGACTCCTGCATCTATCCCTTTTTTTAAGTAAAAGCAAGTCTTTTCCTTGTCAACAACATGTCGACGACACAACATGTACTGTAAGCCCAGCTCAACCCACGCATTTGGATTAATCTGTGCATATCTTTCAAGAATTCCCCGAACTTTTTGAATAAAAAAGCTATAATCTTCGTCGTCGAGGTACAGATTGGCCGCAAAATCAGTTCCTTTTTCAAATAATGCATCATATAGCTGTAGCGCATTCGGTTGATCCATATGAAGCTCAAAAGAAGCCAGCGCATCAAACCATATCGCTGGCGTTATTCGTTTAGTTATGTCAATGGACGTCTGATATTCAGTTGTTTTCAGGTCAATAATTTTACTTTGATATTGTTGGCTTAACTTCATATATAAAATTTCGTAATACCTATAAAAATTGTTTTTTCCTCCCTTAGGACGCAGAAATCGAACAAAAACTTTGCCAGTGTACCTAACTAAAAACTAAGATTTCGACTATATTAAAGCAACATTATTGCTTTTGAAATATTTTTATCTATATTTGTTGCAACTTAATTGCAAAACAAAATTTGCTATCGAGTCAATATTTAGATGAATAGACGTATACTTTTTTCCTTTATAATCGCATCAAGCTTTTTTTCCCAGGCCTATGGACAAGAAAAAACAATTGATTTACGTGAAGTACAAGTAGCGGGTAGACCGTATCGGCAATCCGCCGAAGGTGCTTTAACCATGCATCTTTTGACTTCCGATTCCATCCAAAAATACCTTGCAGGAAGCCTGATGCAAACATTGAGTCGTCTACCGGGAGTCAATGCCATCGGTATAGGCGCAAGCCAATCAAAACCGCAGATCCGGGGACTCGGTTTCAACCGCGTAGCGACCGTAGATAATGGGATCAAACATGAAGGCCAGCAATGGGGCTTGGACCATGGGCTAGAAATCGATCAATTCAGCGTAGGTAGTGCCGAGATCCTGAAAGGCGCGAGTTCTTTTATGTATGGATCAGATGCGATCGGTGGTGTCATCCGTTTATTACCTCCGGCAGAACTTCAAGAAGATGGTTTCAAAGGTACTTTTAATCTATTGGCCAAATCCAATAACGGAACTATTGGAGGCTCCCTACAAGTACAAGGGCGAAAAGGCAACTGGGTCTATGGCGGGGGGCTGACGCAGTTAAATTATGGCGATTATCGCGTGCCCACCGATACTGTGTACGTCTATAATTATGCGGTACGCCTAAAGGACCGCCATGTCCGCAATACCGCAGGCCGCGAAACCAATTTCCAATTGCGAGGAGGTTATGTTTCCGACCGGTTTTCGTCCATTCTATACCTCAGCAATTACCATACGAAATTTGGATTTTTTGCCAATGCACATGGCTTAGAACCTCGGGGTGTAGATACCGCTTTATACGACAAGTCTAGCCGGGATATCGGTTACCCAAGCCAAAGTGTCAATCATCTCAAACTGATTAGCCGCAATACGATCGTAGGGGATAACCATAAGCTTTGGATTGATTTAGGCTATCAAAAAAATCATCGTCAGGAATATAATAATTATACGGCACATGGGTATATGCCACCGACGTATCCACAAGACATGACCATTCCCATAGCGTTAGAAAGATTGTATGAAAAAACGACTTATAACGTATCCGTTAAAGATCAGTTTACAGTAGCCTCTCATCAGTTTACCATCGGAGCCAATGGGGAATATCAGCACAATGGAATTGATGGTTGGAGTTTTCTCATACCATCCTTTAAACAAAAGGCGATGGGTCTTTTTATCTATGATCAATACACATTGACTGACCAAACGACACTTTATGGCGCATTGCGTTATGATTACAGCCATATCCAGACTTCATCGTATCAAGATTGGTTTGATTCTGAGCTAGAGGACAACCAAACCGGGAAGATCATGCGAGCGACAGCATTGAACCGCAGTTTCAATAGTTTGGTTTGGTCAGTGGGCGCTGCTCGAGAATTCGGCAATTTAGAGACGAAGATTAATATCGGCAAGAGTTTCCGCGTTCCGATTGCTCAAGAACTTGCTGCCAACGGTGTCAATTATCATTATTTTAGCTATGAAAAAGGAGATCCAACACTCTCTCCCGAACAATCGTATCAAGTAGATCTTTCTTTGGCCTGGAATCCTAACAGATTCTCGATCGGTTTCACGCCATTTTTCAACTACTTTTCAAACTATATCTATCTTAATCCCACATCGAGATACGACCAACATTATGGAGCTGGTAACCAGATCTTTGAATATTCAGAGAGCCGTGTACGTCGATATGGTGCCGAATTCAGGCTTAGCTATCGCCCTTTAAAAAGATGGAAAACAGAATTACTAGGTGAATATGTCCGTTCAAAACAGCTTTCAGGCGTCAAAAAAGGTTATACACTACCCTTTTCACCAGCCCCCTCGCTTTTGTTAGATTTGAGCTGGACCCCCAAAAGCAGTAAATATTTTAAGGAAAGTTATCTTTCTATCGACTGCAAATGGACCGCAGCACAGCATCATGTTGTTCCGCCTGAAGAGCGAACCACAGCCTATCAAGTCTTCAATTTCAGGGCTGGCACAGCAGTTAGCTGGTCAAGATCGAAGATCCAGCTACGTTTACAGGTTCAGAATCTATTTGATAAAAAATACATGGAGCACACCAGCTTCTATCGCCTTATTGCACTCCCTGAACAAGGACGCAACTTTATTTTATCCGTCAGTGTGCCCTTTGGCAATCAGAGCAGATCATAAGAATCGGACGATACGATCAAGAATTAAAAAGGACAAAAAATAAAATTTATGAAAACACTGAAAAAATATGCCTTTATGGCAATGCTATTCATGCTCGCTGCAGCCTGTAAAAAGGACAATGAAAGCATTGATACCGAAAAACCGACCATCGCAATCGATTTTGAGACGGCCTTTCCAAAACAATGCAGTACGATCAAGAGGGGTACGACCTTTACCTTCCGCAGTAAACTGGCCGACAATGTAGCCCTGGGAAGTTATAGCATTGACGTGCACAACAACTTTGATCATCATTCCCATAGTACAGAAATTGGCGAATGTACAGTCGAGCCTATTAAAACCCCTATAAAGCCTTTCACTTTGGTGAAGACGGTCAATATTCCAGGTCAGCCTCAGCAATATGATGCCGAAATGCAGATCGATATTCCTGCAGACATTGACCCCGGCAATTATCACTTTATGATTCAAGTGACCGATCTATCTGGCTGGAGCACACAGAAGGGCATTAGCATCCGTATACTCGAGTAATACCAAACATATTTTATCAACTAAATTTTTAAATCCAATTGACATGAAAATTAGAAACATCCGCTTCTTTGTCCTATTGAGCACTATCCTTTTCGGTTTTCTATCTTCCTGTAAGAAAGATAACGACGACATTCCATCACTCGCAAAACCTCAGATCGGGACTCTTGAGATCGGCAGTGGCAACAATAAAACCGTCACCGCAGGTACAGACCTCCATCTTGAAGGGGATATCGTTGCCGAGGCACTAATTGCCAAAATCGACATTGAGATCCACCAAGAAGGTAATGGCCAGTACAAATTCAGCAAATCCTACACGGAGGGAAAATATATCGACGTAAAGAACACGACCTTCCATGAACATGTGGACATTCCTGCAGATGCGCCTGCCGGTGACTATCATTTTCATTTTACGGTGACAGACAGAGCGGGTAACGCAACAACAGTTGAATCACCGCTGACCATCCAAGCCTCCGTAGCCAAGGTGGCCTACAAGCTCACATTTACCGAAGTCGATGGAGAAGCCCATGGTGATCATTTCCATGACCTTGCCGACAAAGCAAAAGTTGAACCAATCACGGTTAGCTTCGACGACCAGGGAAAAGCTCTGGCTGGATCACATGCTCATCTTCATCCTGAAAGCATCTATAAAATCGAACTGAAACAATTCGATGCATCATCAAAGGAAATACAGGGACAGTACATCATCAACAAAGCTACGGCAGATAGTTATAAAGCGTTTCTAACGGGCGGCTCCTTTGTACTTAATACAAATAGCAGTAGCGGAAGCGGCGCAATCTTTCAGACGAAAGAAACAAATTATGGTGACGGAACCGTAGTCAACGGTGCACTAGAAACCACAGGAATCATCAGTTATTTTACTGCTGGAAAAGATAATGAAGGCGAAAAAGAGGTAACTTACGTACTTCGCAAGTTTAATAATGCGACGACAAAAGCAACAGTTACTCGAGCGGATTGGAATCGATCGGATTATGAGACCAAGTTTGCCGGTCAAGATATTATTAAACTATCTTTCGAGCTTCATGCCGAAGCGGAAGAAGATTAGTTTCTAAAAAAAAACAACAGCCTTGTCAGTAGATGTCATGGCAAGGCTGTTATTCCAGATCCATCTTATTTTAAGATTAATCACGAACCTGCTTCAGGACGTTTCCTTGAGGATCAAGTACAAGTTTCCATTCATCATTCCGGTTTTTGACTTCAAATGCGTAGCTCACTTTTTGTTCGGCGGTAATCTTTGTTACATCTTCGATGCTATAACCTGGAAAATCTCTTTTCACCCGATCCAAAACTTTGTTCGGCAAATCTCTTTTCCCAAAATCTGTTTTATACCGTACAAGTTTTCCGTTTTGTTGGAACCATGCCTCTTGGTCTGTCCCAAATAAGCCTGTTTCAAATTCTGCCTCATAGATATTTCCTTTCAATTCCCAGTCTACCTTTTTGGCTTTTGGAAATTTTTGTTGAAAACTATTCACCACGACAGCGGGTACTTGACTTTGCGGTATATCTTGAGCGATAGCTCCTGTTGTTGTGAGCGCAATGATAATGGCACTCCAGATCAATTTACTGTTCATGATTCATTTTTTTTGTGTACAACAAAGTAAAAGCACGAATCTGTAAAGATTTGGGAAAATAGAAAGCCTAAGGATGTAAATTGATCTGGAAGCTATGCTGACTATTTTCATAGTGGTAAGTTAGCTCAAAACCATACAAATGGCAGATCGCCTGCACAATTGCCAATCCCAGTCCAGTTCCTTTAGATGAAGCGTCCGCTTTGTAAAAACGAGAGAATATCCTATTTGCATCCAACGGTCCATGCCAACTTGTATTCGATACGATAAACAGCCTGCCAGTCATATTGATCTTTACCTCTCCATCTTCCCGATTGTGAAACAACGCATTCCGAAGCAGGTTTGAGACCACGATGTTTGCCAGCGAATTATCCATTTGCACCCGAAGTAGCCCCTCTTGGACGACGCAAATTTTCACCCGTTTAAACGCAGCAAGATCTTCAAATTCAACTACCGTATTTTCGACGAGATTATTAAATACAAGGTCTTCATTCTCTAAGAACTGTTTATTTTCAATTTTACTCAGGAGTAGCAAAGACTTGTTGAGCCTGACAAGCCTTTCGGCCGTATTTAATACTTCGGCGATGGTTTCCGATTGCTCTTGCTGCAGCCCTCCGGCTTCCACCATTATTTCCAGCTTGTTGATCATAATAGCCAAAGGTGTCTGTAGCTCATGGGAGGCATTACCAATAAATTGCTTTTGTTGTTCATACGTTTCTTCGTTATGACGAATCAACGTATGCACAGCAAGTTGCAGATCTTGAAACTCCTGAATTTTCGTTTTCATAGCGGGCTTATCACCTGTTTTCCCCAAGCGAAATCCTGTCAACTGATCGAGAAAGGAATACAAGGGACTCCACAAACGCTGTATCACGACTTTATTGATGGAAATGAGACTGATGACCAGCAAGACAAATAGAATAACAACTGAATAAAAAAGATTTTTGATCAGATCGCTTTCTTCAATCATCGAATTGATAATGGCGAGCTCATAATAATGTCCTTGATGCTCAAATGCCGTCGTTAGCATACGAACGGGCTCCAATTCAGGTTCGGGATCATCATCGTCCTGCATATACAGCATGGTATCCTTATACTCATTCTGCATTTTAAGTGCCTGTTTTTCGGAAATTTCCCGGACTTTATAGTTATTTATTCCAAATTCTAAATCCGGGGTTACGGTAGGATTGGAAGATAGCTCCTGGATAATCAACCGTTTTTGATTTTCGAGTTCCTCGTCAATATTGTCATGGATGACCTCCAGCATAAACAAATAGAACACTGTTGACCAAAGTGCGATCACGACCAGCAAGGAGACGGAAAGGTATTTAAGGGTTTGATCGGCTAACCTCATTTCTCAACAAGCTTATATCCAACACCATAGACAGCCTCAAAGTCAACATCCGCATGATTTCCCAAAAACTTCTTCCGCAAATTTTTTATCTGCGAATAGATAAAATCGAGGTTGTCGGCTTGGTCCGTATTATCCCCCCAAACATGTTCAGCCAATGCACTTTTGCTAACCAGCCGATTTTTGTTCAACAAGAAGTAATTGAGTATATCAAATTCTTTTCGATTGAGTGGAACAAGCTGTGTCGCTATATATAAGCAGCGCTCACTAAGATCCAGTATGACATTGCCCATTTCCAATGTATTCTTACCATCTCGCTGTTTTCTGCGCAATACGGCTTTAATACGTGCGTTTAATTCCGCAATATGAAATGGCTTGGTCAAATAATCATCGGCTCCGAGTTCCAGTCCCCGCAGCTTATCATCCAAGGAATCTTTTGCCGAAATGATGATCACGTTGTCAGACTTGCCTTCTCTTTTAAGCAGATCCAGTATTTGTAAACCACTTCCTCCAGGCAACATGATATCGAGCAAGATACAGTCATAATCGTATAAGGAGACTTTTTCAAGGGCAGTCCCATAATCACATGCGGTCTCTACCGTATATTCTTCTTTGATTAATGAAGTTTTGACGATTTTCCGCAAATCTTCTTCGTCTTCAATGAGGAGTACCTTCATAATATACCATTGTTATAAAACAAAGGTATCCTGAATTTGGGAAAGATTTGGGAAAGCCGGCGAATTTCCTACTTTAAATTGACATCCAGATAAACAGAATGCCGGCCGTAAGTATCGTAAAATGGTTTGAAAAGCACCTCATCGATGTAAAACTCCAAGGTTTCAGGTTTTCCTTTGATTGATTTCGCTATATCCTTCGCGTCCAAAGTGATCTTACGCCAATCCTTTCTTGCCGCAGGCTCCTGAGCCGCTAACAATATTGGCCCATAAAATAGACTTGCAATATTCTGTTGGTCCATGACAGGATTCAAATGAAACTGAAACGGCATTTTCAGACTGATCACATCGCCATTTTTCCATGTACGGTTTAAGGTCAGATAACTTCCCGGCTTCGCTGTGATTTTCTGAGCAGTCCCGTTTATTGTAACAAAAAATCCCTTTGTCGCCCACCCCGGTACCCGAATATGCATATCAAATTTGCCATTACCTTTTATTGTTAAGCTGGTTTGGTCCTCCTTTGGGAAATTTGTTTTTTGTTCAATTGTTATTCCTCGCTCCGTCCAATGTAAGGTAGATGGAATAAATAAATTGACATAAAGCGATTGATCGTCTTTACTTTTAAAATAAATCGTATTCTGCAATTTTGTACTGCTCTCAATCGCTGTTCCATTACAGCAAGTAAAACCTTTCATATCCGGATTGCCGAATTGTTTGATAGCCCCTGGACGTAATGGAACATGATAGGTATTTGCAGGACTATTTTCGGCCACGGAAGCTAAGATATGATTGTACAATCCCCGCTCATAATAATCCATCAGTTCTGCCCTTTGGTCGAACATAAATAAGTCACTGGTCAGTTTCAACATGTTGTAGGTCGCACATGTTTCGTTCTGACCACCTGCTGAAAACCCATTTTCATATAACGTAGCTGGCTGACTGATAAAACATTCGGCATTGGCCGGATTCCGGGCCCCAGCCACCCCGCCGATACTGTACATGTAATCATTAGTTGCCTTATACCAAAAATTGTCTGCCACTTTATAATATTCAGGTTCATTGGACACCCTATACATTTCCATGCTACCTACGATTTGGGGAATATGTTGATTGGCATGTAATCCTCTAAAAGTATCCACATTTTTAGCCAGTCCATGCGCATGTGCCGCATTACCATAAAACAAATCAATATTGTCAAATAAGCGCGCTGTCGCCAAGTAATTTGATTCCCCGGTAACACGGTATAACCTTGCCATGACTTCATTCATTCCTCCAAATTCACCTGCGATATAGGTATTCCACATTTTAATTAAAGTCTCTGTGGGGATTTTATTTAAGCGTGCATACACCCAATTTCCCATCCCACCTGCAATTTCGAGTGCTTTTTTATTTCCACTCACCTCATAAACATCCAGCAAACCAGCCAAGATCTTATGCAGTGTATAATAGGGGGCCCAGACCTGGTTTTTCTGTCCGCCGTATTTTGCTCCCTTTTCGAGCATGATAAATTGATCTGGAGGATAGGCGCTGATATATCCTTCACCCCAGTTCCAGTAATCGTTACGGATTCCCTCATCGCTCAAGTCTGAATCATAGTCGGATTTACCTGGACCAAAGGGCACAGCAGTAGGGTCGCCAATAGAGGTTTCTCCCGCTCGTCCCGGTTTACCCGACATCTTAGACAGACCATAGAGGACATTGACCATGGTATCCATCTTCGTCCTAAATTTGGCCTGGAGCGTCGGGTCGTAGCCTGTGCTTGCATAAGCCTGAGCAATGGCCGTGAGATAATGTCCCGTCGCATGCCCCCTCAATTTGATATCTTGACTATCCCAGACTTCCAGCGGCTGAGCACCAAAGGGCTGCTTCTGCCCAAAGGCATGACGAAACATATAGAGAAATGAATTGGGATCCGTTTTGGCCAATGTATCGATAAACTTATTGCGATTTTCAATAAATTTTGTTTGCTGATGTTTTAGATCTGTATCGAGCGTAACTTGATCCAGATGGAATGGCTCCAGGAGCAAAGTAGGCTGGTTAGACTTACTTTTTCCTTTTACCGTAATCATTGCTTTAGGTTTTAGGTTTGTTCCAGGAACTCGACCAATTATGGTGTAAGCCGTCTGTTGTAAAACCGGACTATTGTCCGTGGGCGAGGGCCATAACACACGCACTTTGGGACCTTCCATCCCATCTTTATAAGTACCCGACACATAACTCGGTAACCGCGGCAGTTCGCCAACTTCCGTCTCCACGTTGACATCTGCTACACTGCTCAGATAAGCAGTGTAAAGCTGCGACTTCGTCATTGGGAATGTAGGTAGATCATCTTTGGCCTTACCCATTGTTGTTACATCTTCGCGCACTCCTTTCAATGCGTTCCCATAGATTGTATTGATCTGATGAATATTTAATGGCACACGGTAGATCCTAAAATCATGTAAAAGCGCATTTAAGTTTGTCCCCCCCTCCACTAATGAGCTACCAATATGCAGCATTTTTTTACTTCCAAGCTGTCCAAAAACAGCCGTCAATTCCTGCGGGATATTGTTGACTTCCCCTACCAGCTTCGCGTCAAGGTATGTCTGCATGGTCCCTGTAGCAATATCAACCACAATCGCCATATGAATCCATTTGTCACGTGGAACAGTGGTGGAGGATGCATTTTTTTCATCATTACTCCCCGTCGCTAAGATAGCCTGATATCCTTTTTTTAGCCTTGTTCCTGTGGGCGTCACCGCAAAATGTTTCGTACCATCCTGTCCAAAGTCAAAGAGATATTGTGCCGGCTCTTCCGAACGCAAAAATAACCACCCCGTTATACTGATCGATTCCAAATCGGCAAGCGCCTGCGGCGGCAATAATACAAAGTCATTCTTCTCGCCTTTCAAAGATAACACCTTGTTAAACTGTTTATCCTCGACAAATGAAGCTTGCTCTCCTGGGAATTTGCCATGCAATCCATTCCGCGACCAATCTTTTAAATCTCCGTTAAAGACATAACGTGCCACCATTCCGGTTTCACCGATTCCATCCAATATCTGATCTCCACTCTGTGCATAAGCGCCATCTATTGTCTTGACCAAAGCCACAAAAAGTAACGCTATATATATGTTGTATCTTTTCATCTTTCCTACAAACCTGTTTATAATCCTTGTTCTAGTATCTGACTCCAGTACTATCTTCGCTTACTACCAGCCTTCTTTTTCTCCGACTGTCCTTTTCTGAGCAACTCGGTTCTTCATTCCTGGGTTAAATAAGTCACCTTCCGTCTAAATGACATTTATAAAATTAATCAGAATACACTTCTAGACATAGGTTTATTTTAACAAATGCTATCCAGATTTTAACAAGGCTACTGGTGAACATAACAGCGATTCGAAAGACCATATAATCAAATACCGTGAAGTCCATGTATTTTTCCCAGGACAAATAAACAGATGGCATATCCATACACCAACCGATATCAGTCCCCGTGATTTGAGGGAGAAAAGATAAATCACACAAAAAATGGAAGAAATTACCCAGCAATAATCAACTCCATGCACTGTAACTTTGTAAAAGACGGATAGCATTTCTATCGGTCAAAAAATAACGTAAACAGGAAATCTACCTATGAAATCGACAGCCCTCACACGCAAGGAATTTATTCGAAATTCTACACTGGCACTTGCTGGCGCAACATTTATTCCGGGAATGCTATTGGCAGAAGACTATCCGACGATCCATCAGGATGTCCAGAACAGTAATCAAGCTCAAAAAAGTTATACCTTAAAGAATGTCCGCTTGGAAACGGGCTTTGAATATGATGATGAGGGCAGTGTGACCGCAACAAAGACAGATTTGTTTTCCATTCAGATCGCTCACGGAAAAATCAAAAATATCGGTGCCAATAGCAATAATGTGGACGCAATTGATGCCAAAGGCTTACTCATGCTTCCCTCTTTTCGGGATATGCATATTCATTTGGACAAAACATACTATGGCGACAAATGGCAAGCTGTAAAACGAGGACCTGGTGGCGTAAAGGGTATGATTGCCCTGGAACAGAAAATTTTACCTGAACTTCTAAAAAATTCCACTTATAAGGCCGAGAAACTTATCGAGTTGTTGCAATCCAAAGGAACAGCTTTTGCACGTAGCCATGTCAATATTGAACCTACCTCCAAACTGGATTCTTTGCATCATTTGCAGCTCGCGCTAGATAACAAGAAGAAGAGTTTTGGAGCCGAGCTTGTTGCTTTCCCACAACATGGTGTATTCTATACGGATGCTGTACCTTACCTCAAAGAAGCTGCCAAGACCAATATTGATTTTATTGGAGGTGTCGATCCATTCTCTATCGATGGCGCCATCGAGAAAACAATGGATTTTACAGTGCAGTTGGCACTAGATCACAATAAAGGAATTGACATTCACTTGCACGAATCTGGAGAGTCCGGGTTAAAAACTGTCGAATATTTAATCAACAAAGTCAATGAAAATCCTGTGCTCAAGGGCAGGACTTATCTCAGTCATTGTTTNNATTGGGTCGGCTGGAAAAAAACAAACAACAGGAAATGGCAGAAAAATTAGCCGCAGCACAAATTGGCATCGTTTCTACGGTTCCCTTTGGTGGATTAATCATGCCTATTCCCCTATTAATGGAAAATAACGTACAGGTCATGACCGGGAATGATAGCATTGTAGATCATTGGAATACATTTGGAACGGGTAGCGTGTTGCAGAAAGCTAATCTTGCGGCACAGGTTTATGGCCAGTCGACGGAATATGGGCTATCTCGGATGTTAAAGCTTGCTACGGCAGGAACAACTCCATTGGACGACAAAGGAAATATGCAATGGCCGAAAGTTGGCGATGATGCGAATATCGCTTTTATAGATGCAAGCTGTTCAGCAGAAGCTGTTTCAAGAATATCAGCTGTAAAATCACTTATCTATCAAGGGAATATCGTTTTCTAAGAAGAATAAAAACGTATTTTACCTAGCCAAGATAGCTAGGCTCGTTTGTAAAAGGAATACTGAGCCAGAGGGCATGTTACTTAGCAAGTATACGGGTTACACTCCGCCATAGAACAAGAAGGGTTCGAGGTATTATTACTTTCGAACCTCTTATTTAAAAAGTTTCATGATCCGCGGTTCGATACGATCGCTCAGCATATAAGCAACTGCGAGCATGAGGACAATAACAGCTGACACGAGCAGATATTTGTTTACATAGGGCTGCAAGTGGTTAAAAATAATAAAGCCAATATGTTGATGTATCAGGTACAATGGATAAGTCAGCATACCTATTTTCACCAATTTGGGAGAATTGATAAACTGTAATTTTTTACATGATACAAGCAACATGAGTAGATAAAATAGGACGATGGTCCCGCCTATGATATAGACTGAGAAATCACTGTGGAAGGTACGCTCCAACCAATGAATACGCCCTACTGCTCCATCAATGGATAAAAAAAGGCAATATGGAAGTAGGACAAAATGTTTAATGTGAAGACCGTTTAGAAAGATTTGACAAAAAATGATACCTGCAATAAAGTAAGCACTCCAATCGAGTATAAAAAACTCGTGAATTGCATCATAGAGCTCTGACGGACCAATATAGAAACGTAAACTAGATAATATTAGCCAAAAATAAACCAGGTAGTCCAGGCTTATTTTTTTAAATTGGTTTATGATTAGGAATACAGCGATAATCAGATAGAACTTCAGCTCTACGTACAGTGACCAATAAGCTCCGTCGATATCTCCATATCCCAAAAGTTTCTGCAGCATGGTCAAATTGGCCAGGAGCTGAGTAAATGTGACCTGATAGCGTGGAGCACCGAAGAAATATGATACAGTGAATGTCGCGAACAGACAAATCCAAAACATCGGATACAAGCGTTTAAAACGCGAATTGAAAAATTTACGGAGAGAAAGATGTTTGATGGAAAAAGCAATCACAAACCCACTAATGATAAAAAAGAGATCAACACCTAAATAACCATATCTAAAATATTCACCAACCCCATCGAATCTTAAAAGGGACATATTCCCGGCGGCATATCCGCGATATAGATAATGGTATAAAACGACAGCAAACGCTGCGATAAAACGAAACAGATCGATTTGATAAATTCTTTTTGGCTCCGACATTTGGATGCAAATATAAATTGTTTTGGACGAATTATGGTACAGGAACTAATTCCCCGAAACAACCACTGGCTCAACTTTATAACATCATTATGTGACTGATTTACATTGGATTTAGCTGCTCAGATGGCTAATTTTACTAGAGTTTAATACAGTTAAATTGAGGAAATTATGAAAAAGAACCTATTAGTAATCCTTTTTGCCCTTGCTGCCCTCTGCTTTGGCCAACAAGTTAAGGCCCAAAATCCTTCCGCAACATCAGCCCCGGTCACTGTAAACATCAATCTGACCGACGCTATTTCGATCACATTAGGTGCGGATCCTACCGTTAACTTTAACTATGCGACTGCCGCAGATTACGCAGGATCCAAAACAGTTGAAAAGGCAAACCATTTTACCGTGGTAAGTAACAGAGCCTACGATCTTACTGTGGCTGCCACAGCCGCTTTTGCACCTGCGGGCGGACCAGCCTTAAATGTTGTCACCGTTACTGTCCCTGCGGCAACATCAAATGGTGGAACGCCTGTAACTAATGTGCCATTAAGTACCACGGCAGCCCCCTTGGTCAACAATTCAACCCCCACGACTGGAGCGGTCTACAATGTAAACTATACAATCGCTAATCCTGCATCTTTGCTGAATTTAGCTGCATCTACTTATTCGACGACAGTAACCTACACAGCTACGCAACGATAAAGGCAAGAATTCACAAAAAAATCCATCTATTTGTGCGTAATTATTTCATTATTTTGATCATACTTTTTACGAATACCCTCGCTTACGGGCAGGGTATTTCAGTTTCACCGTCCCGTATATTTTTTACGGGCCAGCCCGGCCAAACACTGAGTGAGACAATTACTTTTAGCAATACTTCAAGCGACGAATTTTATTTTGTTGCGACGATCAAAGACTGGAATCGAGATTCATTGGGCGTAAAAAAGTATTACCCCATGGGAAATGTTTCTCATTCCAATGCCGCATGGCTATCGCTATCCGAAAACACAGTTAAGCTGGCTCCAGGCGAAACCAAGCAAGTGAATGTGTCCATGACAGTACCCAATAGTGAACCCACAGCGTTAAGTCACAGCATGCTGTTCTTTACACAGGTTAAACAACAACAAGCGGCCGCCGCCCATGGTCTTCATATGAATATATTAGTGGAAGTAGGAATCCAAATTTACCATACTCCAACTGGTTTAAAGGCCGGTGATT
Source organism: Sphingobacterium sp. UBA6711 (assembly GCA_002454415.1). GTDB lineage: Bacteria > Bacteroidota > Bacteroidia > Sphingobacteriales > Sphingobacteriaceae > Sphingobacterium. The sequence continues at coordinate 5,346 of DKIT01000035.1, read as the reverse complement.
TAGAATTTTTNNATCGTTTCTCGTCCAGGTGAGCAGGCTGTCCGCAGAGTAGACGTCAAAGTCAAAAATACCGGGCAAATCAATAAAGATGCTTATGTTCGGTTTGAGTTAACCAATATGGAAACAGGCGAAGAAATTCCCATTGAGGCTACCGCCATTGCCATGCTACCTCATTCGGAACAGTGGGTTCAGATAGAACTTCCTGAAAAGCTCACTGCAGGTAAATATCTTGCCGTAGCTATACTTGACGCCGGTAGCCAATATGATTTAAAAATTGCAGAGAAAGAAATTACATACTAAAAAGACTTTGGTCTTGACCTTATGTGGTCTATGCTACTATGGATCCGGGGCATTTGCTCAAGGGACTACTATTTCCATCAATTTACCACAAGCAAATATTCAGGGCAGAACGGACTATACGAGCCTCATCAGTGCTGGCACTTATAACAGCGTGATTTCTGTTTTACCTTCATTTTCAGTGAAAGCTAACGCCCCGACATTCTCAAGTACCACAAGTGGCACTTTTCCAGCCAGTTTGGTCCATATGAGACTTGCTAGCATTGGAGCGCTTACCTTACTTAACTTAGGAGGAAATAACGAAGTTGCTCTATCCACAACAGGTGGGGTGTTATATACAGCTTTGGCAAGTGTATCTTCCGGCGCTATTACAGCAAATGCGCGAATTGCGACCTCCAGTCAAACTTGGGTTGCGGGAGTTTATACAAATGTTGTTAGTTTTTCCACGCAAGGCGTACTTGCTGGATCCATAACACCAGCAAACTTCACTCTTTCTATCACTGTACCTAGCTTTATCAGTCCTCCTATCAATGTTGGAACAACCAATATTTTGGTCAACGATCTCAACTTTTATCGCTCCGCAAATGGAATTACTGGCAACCAGATCATACCGATTTCCAGCACTGTTCCTTACATACCGAGCATCAGGGCAAATAGTTCCCAGTTGAGTTTTAGCACCAGCTTACCCTATAACAATTTGCCTGTTACCCCTGTTTCAGCTATAAGTTCAACACTAAGCGGTATAGCAACAGCGACTACCAGCAATTTAACCAACAGCGATCAGGCACTTACTTCCGCTACTGGCATAGCCGTACCGACAAATAATAGCAGTTCGATCACCCATACGTACAGCATCAGCCCGGCACAACTGAAAAGCAATTTCATACAAGCCGGGACCTATGCTGTCCCACTTACCTATACCTGGAATAAGTTATCATCAGCATATCCATCGACCCCACTACAGGTACAATCAACAGGTAATCTCAGTATTGTTGTGAGTGACTTGGGCGAGCTTATTGCCAATCAGTCCAGCGTTAATTTGAATTTCGCAAACACAGGCAACTATAGAAATGGTGTCAGTGTCGATATCGCGAATCACTTAAGAGTAAGCAAGACGACCCCTTACAATCTCTATGTACGGGCGTCCTCTTCAAATTTTATTTCAGGAGCCAATACTATTCCATTAAACGTCTTACGGATTGGCCCTACGGCTGGTCAAACAGGGATAAACACCATTACGCTATCCAGCACGGCCCAACAGCTTATACAGAATGCCAATCCAACTATTGACCGAAACCTCAATATCCAATATAGCATTCCAGCTTCTGAAACATCCAAACTCTTAGGTAAGCCATCAGGTAGCTATACGGCAACTATCATCTATAGTTTTGTGGCACCCTAAAACCGTCTGACACCGACCTTGCGCCGTAAATCTTTATAGTTGAACGTTGGCAATTTACTCGTGCCGTCAGACTTTATTTCAACTTCACGATCTGGATTTTCAATGGAGAATGGCATTCCTTCCGATAAAACCATGATTTTATAGATGCCTGCAGGCAAAAAGAATGCATAGCTCCCCTCTTCGTTAGTTAGGGTATGGTAAGTTTTGCCCTGGCGGTCTACCGCGGTTATTCTGATACCACTTAAATCGGGTTTAGAGTCGAGATATTTGATGGTGATTACTCTTATTTTTCCTCTTGCAGGCTTTGTCCTGATCAATGGGACGTCCATGGATCGATTTTTGGTTAATATCGCTGTCAGCGGAGCATATGAAACCCAACCGGCACTATTTTCTACCTGAATGTTATACGTTCCAGCTATCATATCAACAAATTTCACTTTCCCTTTCCGATCCGTAATCGCTGCGTCCCTCCCAATTCGGACCACCACTGATTCAACAGGCAATTCATCCGCGTCCTTGATTCCATTATTGTTTTTATCGTCAAAACAGTTCAGTTGTAACCGATATGCTTGATCCCCTGCTCTCTGCCCAAAGTTCTTTTCGACGCCCACTCTAATCTGCCTGCTATCAAAAGAATAGCGTTCTATTGCATGCTGTTGAGGTAACTGCATAGGGTCTGTCAACAAAAGTGATCTCCCTTTAATAAAGGTGTAAAAAATATCGGCAGTCAAATTCCAATCGTCTTTTAGGCGCCAACGTGCATTCCCATTAATAGAAAAATTATTACTTCTGGAAAAACCATAATAACTATACAAAGCAGCCAACTGAACCTGTAGTTTATGTGCCAAGGCTTCAAATCGCGTATTTGGTCCTAGGGAATAGATCCTGTATTTAGCGTTATCATAAGTAGCCAAAAGATCACTCAAATAAAAGGGGTTAACTTGAACAAATGCATTAAACCCAAAAAGTGAATTATCATAATTACCCGATATCCGTAGCGAATGAAATGGTGCCATAGGTCTATTCGCTGTATTTTTGTACGTATAACCGTAATCAGTCTGGAAAGAGAAGCGATGACTTTCGGAGAAAAAATTTAAATCTGCGACAGCCCTTAAAGAGCTGGACTTCCACTCTGGAACATTATTTTCAATTCCCAGCCAACTTTGGTAATTTGCTTGCTGGCGCATCACATAAGGTCTAAGATCGATATTCAATTTTCCAATCGCTGAACGATAGCCTAGTTCATAAATTTCTATTCGATTACTATTATCAAAGCGGTAATTTCGATCCCCCTGCATGTATTTGGGACGGTTATTCATATAACTCAGCCTCGCAGAGACAGATCTTTTACCGGAGAGGGAAATACTCATTCGGGAATCTGTCTGAAGCAGCCCCCGCCTCAATCCAACATAATAAGGGGAGCTGTAATAGGTCGAGCTTGCAATTTGAATATTTTCGAGTGTAGCATGATAATTGAAACCTCCAGCCCCCGCTGTTTTGGCCCCTCCACCTTCCACATGCTCCGTGCTCGCTCCTGCTTCCCAAGTAAGCTGATGGCTTTCACCCCAATCTTTAGATCCCTTGCCACTCAGCAAATGGCTACGGATATTTCTATAATTATCTGTCGCATGCAAATAAGTAAGACTATTTTCTAACTTGTTTTTCGACAGAAAAGCATATTTTGCGCCCATGACTGCGCCCCCCGGATTGAAGGTATTCATCTGACTCCACAAAAGGTAATTATTTTGAACAAGGTAGGCACTTATAGACCGTGTTGAATCTAACTTATAGCTCGCTNNGATATACTGATCAAGGTTTTCATACACATTTCCTGCTTTCAGCGCCCACTTTTCCGTTTGATAATCAACATAACTATCATACATATTAAAAGCGCTTTGATCTCGGAAATAATCCAGATTCAGGCGATAGTCCAATGATTTTCCTTTCTTTAGTTCAAGATTGCCATAGCTCTGTAATTGGTATACATCGATGTTATGTCCCATACTAAGATAACGCAGCGCGATCATATTCTCGTAGGGCTGATTCTGTAAGTCTCTGGCTGATCCAAAACGCTTTACACTACCGACAGACATGATACGAATTCTATTCACGGCCAAAAGCTTTCCGCCGGATGCTATCGCTTCCACGATTAGTTCAGCGTCTGTAGCGATTCTTTTATTCCGCATATGCGCAGTAAACCTAGCTAATGATTGCCCGCCTGCGGGCACAGTGGTAGGCAATGTTTCTCCGATAACTTCTAATCCGGACGGAAGGTTTGGAAAATGTAATTGAAAAGTAAGCGGGACTAAACTTGTATTGAGGATTCGAATCAATAACTGCGCCTGTCCCGTGGATTGGTCAAAATAATATTCTGCCTGATCAGGTTGAATGAGCAGGCTTTGTTCTTCATTTAGCAGGGTATAAAAAGCCTGCGGCGGCGACATGCTTATTGACTTTTCTTCCGTTATTAAGCCAATACAAAATTTTTGTACTGCCTTGGAGACTGTCACTCGATCAGCTATATATTTCAAAGGCAGTATTTTGGTTTCATGAGCGCTCAGTTGAATCGACGCAGGCAGTTTGATCAATCCTTGCAAGCTCTTGGTGCCCCCATGTTCTGCGCTTAACTTAACGGCCCTGCCCGTACGGTTGATGATAATCAGCTTGTTTGAAAATGTTTGACCTGAAGTGATCTGTATGGAGTCTTGTTCAAAAAAATAATCAATATCGGACTGTTGCTGGCTTTTCACTTTATGTAGAGAAAGAACAACATAGCAAAAAAGAAACATGTATAGCCGAAGGTTTCTTATTGGCATAGCACAACAATCAAGTAGTTATAAAAGTCAGGCTAATTTTAAACAGATAGAAATTTAGACCGTCACATATTCATGTAACGAATTGCTAAGCTGTCAATTGCGCTACCAATTCGCCTTTACTATTAATTTGAAATTTTCTATAGATTCGCTTGATATAAATCCGGACCGTGTCTAAGGAAATGGCGTATTTTTGGGCAATCATCTTGTAGCTCAAGCCTTCAACGATGCCATTCGCGATCTGCATTTCCCGGGCAGTCAGTAAATTTTCACATTGTTTTGCGCTAAACGCCTGTTCAATCAGTGCCCGACTGACATGCGGGCTAATAAATGATCCTTT
>DKIT01000035.1:0-423 GCA_002454415.1 Sphingobacterium sp. UBA6711 | reverse complement strand
TTTATTTCTGATATAATTTTTTTTGTTTCCGCTCTCTCCTGCTCATCCATGTCAATTATCCCAACTGTAATCATGATATTTCGCATTTTATAAAATTAAATGTATATACTTTCCAACTTTTATCCACTTTCATTGTACCGCCGTAAAATTATCAGTGAAATTGAATTGATAAACTGCAACAATTTATTTAAACAAATTTTTAAACCACTTATTATATTATAGACAACAGACGCTTTAAAATTGTTTTTAAAGAAAAAAAATAATAAATAAAATATTATTAAGTGTAAAAATTAATTCAATTTGAAATGTCTTTCATTACACTAGATCTATCAGGCAGAATAAGGATATTTAAGCGATATAAGGTAATATTTTTAGAAAGCTTAGAAATACAGTTTTCTTTCAAAAAAAACACCAAAAAAAATA
>DKIT01000224.1 GCA_002454415.1 Sphingobacterium sp. UBA6711 | reverse complement strand
TATTGTCATTGGCTTTTTCGTGTAGAGAGGAAGCTATCAAGACCGAAAGAACAGAAGTTAACGGAATTAAATTGGATCTTCTGTTTGAAAAAGATGGATGCAAAGTTTATCGATTCTACGATGGACAAGCTGTTTATTGGAGTGATTGCCGAGGAAATATCGAATATGATTATAAATCAGGTAAAGCAACATATAAACAGCAAACTATCAATCATTAGTGATGAGAAAGATATTAGTTATAGGTAGCCTTGGTTTAACAGGTTGTCAGTTGATTAGTTTGAAAGAAGCTTCCATTATTATGAATGTGGCTGCACTTGATTTATTACATGCTGTTGAAAAGGTNNAAAACCCAAATACATTCGTCAACAACATAAACTTGCCCAAAGGCATTATAGGAGGAAATAAAATGAAAGAATATTATTATGTATCTGAAAGTATTGTCAAACAATTTCCAGATCTTGAAAAATCAAAACCCTTTAATAGTTTTGGGGGTAAACCGCGTTACGTAGTGGCTATTGATCACATTGATGATTTCGCAGAAATTTAAGGATTTATTGAACGAAATGAACATATCGGATACTCTTTTGCATGGGGCATCATAGATTCTAATGTCGATTTAACTTATGATAGCGTAGATTACGACGAAAACGATGTTGAAATTCAAACTGTAAGTACTTTAAATATTGAAGTATGCAGAGAGTGGGGCCTTCTTGAGGCGATTGAACAAGAGTTAGGACTTACTAAAGAAAGGAACATCGCCTACGTAATCTATAAATTGGCTAAGCAAAATGATGTTACACCGATCGAATTAATCAATTTAATATAGTTATGAGACCNNGTGCAAATACAATTTTTAATAAACCGGAATCTATGGATGATAGGGAATGTTTGCCGATAAGCGCTTACGTTGGCCAAAATGAAAATGGAATGCCTCATATAAATACGGTGTGGCAACCATCTAAAGAAGACATCGAAGCAATTACATCTGGTCGACCAATTGTACTTTCTATTCTTGGTACATCTTTGCCTCCGTTAAGCTTATGGACATGTGATGAAGAAGGACAACCAAATTTTTAAGTTATGATTGAAAAGGTCTATTACGCCGCAAGATCATTTATCGGCAACCACGATTATAAGCTCAATAACGTTTTTATATTCGATTGGGAAAGCGATTTGTTCTGTATTACAAAGTCAGGATATTCGATTGAGATTGAAGTTAAAGTTTCTCGGTCTGATTTTCTGGCAGATTTCAAGAAGCCTAAACATGATTTGTTGATCGCTGCATTTGAGAAAAAAAAGTATGTTATGCACGACAAAAAAGTGATGGAACATTACAGTCAGCCTGGATGCTATTTTAAATATTCTGTTACAGCAGATATAACGCCAAATAGGTTTTATTTTGCTGTTCCTGAAAATCTTATTTTGGAGCATGAAGTTCCCAGCTATGCCGGATTGATTTATGTTAATGAGCACGGAAGTTATATCATCATCAAAAACGCACCTTTACTTCACAAGAATAAAATAGATTTCCAAAAAAGACTATTATCAAAATTCTACCATCGTAGAAATTCCGCTTTAAACGAAGCTTCAATAGCCCTTTCTAACATCAAAAATGCTTATGATGATAGTAACATTAAGGGTATAGCGACTTATAGTCTTGGTCTTATTAAACGAATACTTCAATAATGAGAACCAAAAAAATCAAAATACCGATCTACCACGGAACAATGATCCTAATCCAAACTGATAATTGGAAGAAGCTCAGCGGCCTGTTGAACCTGGAACTTTCCAACGACACGGACGCTTTCGTTTACAAAGATCCAAAGGATAGGTATGTCGTCTGTTTTCGTAGCAAACCGTCGCCTGCTATCATTGCTCACGAAGCGGTACATGTGGTTAATCATGTTTACAATGATGGCCGAATGATGTTAGATCCGTTGAATGATGAACCGCAGGCGTATTTGACTGGATGGGTTGTCGGGGAGATGCATAAGTTTTTAGGAAAATAAGGTATATTTGGGATATGGAATTCTTATCAGAAATAGCTATCGCTAAAAGCGATTTTGGAGATCATTCTATTGAATGGGCAGAAGCCGAACTCATTGAGCACCTTATTAGTCAGACAAAATCTATACACAAAGATTTGTCTGAAGACTTCATTAGAAAACAGGTACAATCTAGTGTCCGATTCACTGTATTTGACACTAATAAACCCAACCACTTTACAAACGAGAGAGACAGATTTTCCTACGATAATTACAATAAAGAAGGTAAATGCGGTGTGATTGCAAAATATGAATTAAAAGCATAATAGTCCAAGGCATCTATACAAATCCCCCTGCATCGTGTTATGTTTGGGGGATTTTTGGTTTATGGATTCCCTTTTTTTCTTTCTCCAATCTTTTCTTTAACTTAGTTTCTATGAAAAGATTAATTTACTTATTTTATGCTATAGCGTGCGCAGGATCTGTTAAGGGGCAGGACTTGAAAAGTGTGCATCCAGTTTTTATAGAGATAAATAGCAAGAATCCAGATAAGGCCGTTTTTGGAGATGATCAAATCTCGATTAAGTTTTTAGATATTAAATCAGATTTATTAAAACTAGAATTTGAAAATAGAACTGATAGAAATATAGAATTCGAAAGAAAGAAATCTTACACTCTTATAGATGGAACAGCAAATGATACATATATTGGCTATGAGAGAGATAATGCTGCGACATATCAAAAGAATGATTTAATTCCAAAATCATCTAAAATTACATCTATTTTATTCCCGGGATCATTTTTTGATTATAGTAGCTCAAAAAAATATTTTAAAAACTACAACGNNCGCCAAAACATAATAAACTAGTTTTAGCTTTTGAAATTGATGGGAAAGAGAAGGAATATACCCTTGATGTCGCTATTTACCCTAAAAAAATAAAGCAATCTAAATAGATATAAAAAAATCCCCTCGGGATGGAGAAGATTTTAAAGTTAAGGCATAGGTAATTCATTATATGTATTTCCTAGCATTCTTCTTATTGCCCTTTCTTGTTCAGTTGCTCCTAGGCTGCAAGATTTATTTATTAACATATACCCACTAATTTCAGGATATTCGAAATGTTCAAATGTTAATGTACCTATCCTTTTCTGAGCAACATACGTATAAGTATTGTATCGTTGATTGTTCTCTAGGGGTTCTATTGTTTTTGAGGCCTTATCATACGTTCTAGCGCCTGCAAAGCCAAAAGAGCCGGTTGGATGTTTACTAAGTAAAATTGGGATCACATTTAAACAAGTTATTAAAACATTACCGATATCTCCTCTATTGGTTATCAAGGAATATTTTTTATCTGTTCTCTTATAACATTTTGGATAAAATTTAATCGAGAAAAAATCATGCTTATGACCGTCGGCCAAAAGCACATAATTCAACTTTGTTTTAGGTGAATAAAACTTATATATATACGAAAAAAGATGATCGGAACCATCTTTTATATTTTTCTTTTGTATGAACTTTAATTCATACCCCTGGTAATTAAAGTCCAATACTAAGGAATTAAAAAGTTTTTAGAATCAAAACTACATGTAGATCTTTGACCAGAAGTAACTCCTGAAAAAACTTTTGACCCTTTAATGTTTAATTTTTCAACAGTCACAGTTTTTATATCCTTAACAGAAGTCCAATTCAATCTAACCCCTTTTGGTGTTGGTTTGGTTTTCATTGCGCGTTGCATATTATTCTTGTGTATGTTATTGATTAATTTTAATCCACTTATTTAAACTACAGTTTCCCGTAAAAGGTTTAAAAATAGTGCCAAATAATAAGTATGTAGTAGAGAACCCAATATTAATCCCGGTGCTCTAGAACATGCTCATGAAGCAAGTTTAATGGATAAACTTTAAATAAACAAACTCCTTGGAGTTACGCTTGGTGAAGTTGGTGTTAAAGATCATGGTGTTCATGTATGTGCAATTAAAGTTGTTCATTTAGGATCAAATAGTGCTATTAGAGCAACTTTCTCGCTCTATGACATGAAATGGTTCATTCATTCATAAATTTTGATCTAAACCAAAATTTTAATCATAATAACCAAAGAATATTTTTTAAAAATTTTTTAAATATTTTTAAAAATGTTACAATTTGTAACATAATGATGCACCATAAAAAATTGGAAAAACACATTGTTGAGTAATATTTACTCACAAAATAATACTTCTTTTCAACAATTATATAAATGGATTTGCTAATTCAATTTTTATTCATTAAATGATTTATTAAAATTTTGTATATTGGAGAATAAAAAATATTTTATGGAAAGATTTGACCACATTGAATTGAATTCTAGCCGCGGTAATTGGGAGAGGCTTATTCCTGTACGTGCATATTTAGCAGCAAAGCTGTCGCCATATGACTTAAAAATCATAGAGAGTATGTATGATGATAAGGGAACACTGGAGGTTCATTTAAATTTAGAGGAATTTAATCATGCTGTGGCTTTTGCTGGCGAGGCGTATGAGAAGCATTTGTTAAAGATTTTAAAAGAAGCTTGGGAAATAGAAAATGAATATCTGGTAGAATTGATTACGGTGTAGTTTTTATCCAATCTTTTCATCATACATAACATTTTGTAACTTAATTAACGATCACTTTCGTCTTTAAATTTTTCTTGTTCTATTACTTTTGGCTATATGAATATAATTAAAGAAATAGATCAATACTTACTTCGGCGGTGGGAATGGTCCGAAAGCGCAAGCGAGGAAAGATTCTGGTTAGATTGCAACCGTGAATTTTTGTTTACTATTAGAAAATTGAGAAATAATGGTGGGTATTATGAAAATTCACTTATTTGGAACTCATTCTTTGAGTTGATCAAGACATTTAAATTTTAAATAGCAAAGGCCCTATTCAATGGCCTTTTTTTTGATAGTAAGTCTTGCTTAATAGAAAATTAAACTTTAATTACTTGACTCGAGTGTAAGACAATTCTCCCATTATAAGTTTATCTCCGTTTAAAGAAATCGATATTACATCTATATCTCCTTTTTTCTTACTAGAAGCCGGTGTAGCCTGAATAAATACAGTTGTCAATTTATTACCTTCAACAAAGTATGAATATGTCTGCACACTAGTTGTTTTACCACTTGATTTTACCGTTAACAACAATGATTTGTCGGAGCCGAATACAGCGGTCATTTGCTCAATAGCGTCTGCTGTTAACCATGTTCCAAATAAATTTGGATTATTTTGGATCTCACTATCTTTTGAATTAGAACAGCTACCAAATCCACTGAGAGTTGAACATGCTATTAAAGCAATTAACAAATACTTTTTCATAAAAAATTTATATTTAAGCTAAAAATCAAATATAAATAAAAACTTCAAAGAACGGCGAAACACTATTTGTACTGCACAAACATATAAAGTTATTTAAACTTATCCAAACAGATAATCAAATTAATTTTCTCAAAAGATTCAAAGCTTCATAATTTTTGATTTGATCAGGAACAACTATTAAAACTTTCCACCCGAGTGATTGAGCGAGATTAGATTTTTCATAATCTCGCATAATACCTTTTCCTGAGCTGTGTCCGCTATTTCCTTTTGCCCAAACTCCACCATTAACCTCAATACCGATTCTAAGTTCAGGAATAGCATAATCGAAACGATAAAGACGTTCGACTGAAAAAAAGAACTCCGGCCATAGGTCGATGGATAATTCTGTTTTGACCAAATTGATAAACGGATCATTATATTTTTCTTTGTTTCTAATATTCCGAGTATCATCGATCCAACCGGTGCGAACAATTTTGGCTCTCGATTTCTTTTTTGGCAATGATGACAAAGCCTCCTTCGATCCTGGAGGAAAGTAAACATCTCCTACCCTGACAAAACCACGCTCAGAAATATCCTTTACAATAGACTTCCCCTGTCCGGATCTCCCCCACTTTCCCATAATTAAACCCCTAGACCTTGATCCAACCTTTTGCCAATATCGAAGAGAGAAATATTGTCGTTAGTTCCTACGGTAGTACTACTCGAACCGCCGGATGATCCCGATTTATCTACTTCTGGACCTATCGAATTATACATGATAAGGTTTCTCCAAGTAACACCCCATTTAATATCGCGCTCTGTGCCGCCATAATACTTCCAAGTATTGGAAATTAAGTCGTAGGCTGTTCCTCTCCCAGGATAGTTTGTTCCAGACCTTTCAGATCGATTAGGGATCCCGATATAGCGAAAAAAGTTTGTACGTCTAACCTCCGGTAGACTTCGCTTACTGCTGCATGTAATTCGGATGCGGTGAAATGGTAATTTAGGGCTTCTATAAGCCATTTGGGAGGCTCTGTTGGTTTATTATTCAGCCCGATGGCTAAGAACTCTATGAACAACGGGATGTTGTTCTCAATCATCTTATAGATCTCTACATCTGATATCTCCNNAATTATTCATTTTGGGTTAGGATTAATAAAGCCCTACTAACCGCCTAACCTCCGGCTTTCAGGCTTATATTTTAAATTACCCTTCTGGAAGGGCTGGTGTTGCATCAACGAATTTATATCCCCAAGGAGAAACAGCATTACCTGTTGCATCGACTGGAGTGGTTACATCAGCATTATAGCTGAGCGCCAAGAAACCATTCTTAGTGATCGCATTTACAAACCCTGCGGATCCTGCTAACGCTGGAGCTGACCAAACCATCTTTTTACCCTCGAAAGGTTTAGATGTTAAACGAACTGCTAAATAGTAGATTTGCTCACTATCCGCAGGGGCGTTGAATTCGGTTGCGTCAGTTGTTACCTCCCCTTTGAATAAAAGGTTTGCTGCATCAATCTTTAATTCTAATGAATTGAAAGCGATTGTTGCAGGATCTGTTTCTCCAGGAATAACCCAACGCACGCCTGCTTTGTCTTCAACACGAACACGGGTTTTATTTAATGGTGGAATGGTAAGGTTCACACTTCCCATTTCTATATCGCGAACGCTTACCCAACCAGTCGTTGGCATTGCGCCATTCGCTGCCATAACTGCCAGTTCAAGACTTTCGACACCTGTTACTGCTGCCATATTATTTTGATTTGTGGCCCAAGGCCGTTAATTATTCAATTATTTGTCTCTGCGTAAATAGAAATATCTGATCACGATATTGTAGAACCAGTTCTTGCCATCGGGGATCACCTCTCCGGTTGTTTCAACCTCAATGAAGAAATCCTGTCCTCGGAAACCATCCAAAACTTCAATAAGGAACTTTCCTATTTCTTCCATCCTTGCGATATCTGGTTGCCCATTATCAACAGTATTTGGGGAACCGGCAGGAATAGCCGGTAAATTTGGAATATGAAGATTGACATTGATAATGTTCTCTGTGATCTGGTTGGCTGTAGGAACAATACAATTGATTACGATATCTTCCTTCTTAGAATTCAGAATACGTAAGATCAATCGGATATCCCCTGAAAGTCCAGTATTACCGATGACATCAGCAAGTTCTAAGACTTCCTTGACGTCTTCCATTGATCCAATAGCCGTTTTAATCGCCTTATCCATTCCTAAATAATTCCAATTTCTTCAAAAGATTCTTTCAATATTGAATCAAGATTTGTCGAAGCACTCAGCAAAACATCATATCCTTTCCCCTGAACCCAACTTGCATATTCCATACCCGACATAAGCACCACACCCCATCCTGTAGATTCCCTTAGCTCAGCCAGAGCAAGAGAAAGCCCTTCTTTTAATCCCGTAGCTTTGTCCGTACCTTTTGCACTTTCCCTAAAATCACGATGTACAACCTGGCCATTATGGTAAATGATGAATCCAGTAGAGCTATTGAGATTTCCTGTGTGATCTTCGTAGGGCTTTGTCTCCATCTTCCTACGGACTTTTTCAACTCCCACACTTAGGACCTTAATAAGGTGTTTCAAAGTCTCAGCATCGATCTCCTTCTGTAGCTCGATCGCTAAAACATTCATGTCGGTTACTATTNNGATCAATGTACTTCAAAGTATCAGGATATTGTTCAAAATCTACCATAAGTCAGAAACGCTTTCAATAACAGGGCCTTCATCATCTAATTCATCGGGAACGCCCCATCTTTTAAGGAGAATAGAACGCAACTTTAACCAATCATCAACATCGTTTTGAGTGACTTGAAAATCGAGCTCCTTGATCGACTTGCGGTTCGTACAAATCCAAAAAAGAAGCCCTGCAAGAGCTAAATCCATCATCTTACTATTTTCCCCGGTAGTAGGATCAAAATCGTTTTCAGGATTCAATCCTGCTTTTATCAGTTGAGTTGATAATACTCCGTCCGGGACCTTTTGACCGAACTCAAATTGCAGGGCTTCTTTATTATTCATGATCAAATATTATCTATGATTTCTTTACTAA
>DKIT01000018.1 GCA_002454415.1 Sphingobacterium sp. UBA6711 | reverse complement strand
CCATTTTATTGTTGCAATTCCACTTTTCTTCTTCTTTCAATTTTCTTGACATACGCATGATCATGCTAATATAATCGATTATTGCTCACAGTACCTATAGATTTTTTGATCAGAAAGCCTATTTAGATATAATCTTCTTTCGCCATAATAGTTATCAATCCGGTTAATTACAGCGATTGGAGAGTCAATAACCAGCCTGCTATAGATGGTATCATTCCGAACGAAATTATGCATATCATTTACGATAAAGCAGCTTAAGGGTCGATATATTCAAATAATTGAATTTATCTTCTTGTTTTAAATAGCGTAGTTCACTATTTTTATGAAAATACAAAATTTAACAAAGGCCATATAAATGAAATATCAAAACATGAGTATCATAAAAACACTTTAATCTTTAAATTATAATAACCATGGGAATGACCCAAAGCGACCTACGTGTATCTGAATTAATTCAAATGAAACAACTCATATTTACTGTCCTTTTCGTATCATTATTTTCACTAGGTTATGCCCAGACTACAGTTCAGCTCTCAAAGACATCAAAAGGAGCACCTATTATGTTTGTTGATAGTGTACAGATAAGCCAAGCAGACCTGCAAAAATTGAAGCCTGACGACATAGCTTCAGTCAAAGTGTATAAAGATAGTCAAGCATTTAAACACATTGACAGTAATGCAAATGGAGTCCTCTACGTTGAAACAAAGCAATTCTGCAGAAAACGCTTTCTTAACTACTTCAAATCTAAATCATCAGCGTTCAAGCATCTATTGGAGTCCCAAGGCAGCGATGACAGCTTTCACTACATCCTGCATGGAAAATTGCTGAGTAAAGGCTATGAGGAAAAGTTCGCAGCTATTAATGACAAGTTTTTTAAATCCATAACAATCATCGAAAAAAAGGAACTTGTGGACAGATATGGTGCTACGGAAAAGAATTTCGGAATATTGATTGTTTCGGATGAGCCAGAAATTTAAAATAATGGAAAATAAATCTGAGCATATAATTCGCCTATATAGCAACAAAAAGAAAACAGTGTTAATGTTAATTGGTTCGCTCATGTTTGTTGCAGGTGGTTTTTTCTTTGTTATGCATCCGGAAAGTTTTGACAGACAACCTACAATAACGAGGATGATCGGTATTCTATGTATTTTATTTTTTGGTCTCGCCGCTATCGTATCCGTCCGATATTTGATTTCAAATCGGCTACTTCTGGAGATTACGGACCAGGGGCTACATATCGGCGATATACACAAAACTTTTATCGGATGGCAAGATATCAGTGGCTTTAAGGAAACGGCGATCTATTCAACCCCTATTATCGTTATCCTAATTAAAAATAGTAAAGCAGTGATAGATGAGGAGCCCAATATGATCAAAAAGAAAATGATGCAGTTTAATATGAATTATGGTTCGCCATACAACCTTAGCAGCGGCAATATGGCTATAGAGCATAAGGAGCTACTTAGACTCTTGAATGAAAAACTCATAAAATATTCAAATAACAACGTGTAACATCAAAAAGCCACATCTTCCGACATGGCTATACAACATATATATTTGTTAGGGATGGCTCTTATTTATACGAATTAATCGATTTGGACACTTTCCAGTCATTGCCCACACGCTCCAAAGTCACCAGGTCAGTCTTGGTGAAGTTTTCAAATTTCAACGTCACCTTAGCGACCATATAGTCTGCTGACTCCTCGATGATATCAGTGCTTACTGTACAGTTCAGCTTCTCGCCTTTTTGTTTTTTCAAAGATTTAACCACTTCGTTACGGCTATTAGACTGTGCATTAGAAGCTTGGATCTTTTGATTGAAATCAGCAGCAAATAACTGCTCTACGCCTGCTGATTCGCCCTCAGTGGTTACCGCTACATAGTGATCAAGTGCCAAGTCTGCTGTAGATAGATTAACGTTTGCTTTTGCTGTTTTTGAACCTGGGCCTTCTGCTGCCATAGCGAAAGTGGATACTGCGATTAAGGCTGCTGCTGCGAATGTTTTTACTAATGCTTTCATAATGTCTTTATTTTATTGTGTTAGTTCTGTTCTTATTTGTTGACTCAAAACTACGACACAATACGCCCCTAGCCTATGACCTTTAGACCAACGATCAGGAAAACTCGGTGAATGGCAGAAATGAAGAGGTGAATATTTTTTGTTATATTAATGGGAAATCATTAGTCCAATCATTTATGAAGGAACAATCAAACATTCCCACTGGTATAAATAAAATGTATGGAGCATTGTTCGGCATTGCGGTTGGTGATGCCCTTGGTGTACCATTTGAATTTAGATCGAAAGAAGAAATGCTGAAAAATCCAGCTACTGACATGATTGGATTTGGTAGCCATAATCAACCGATGGGCACTTGGTCGGATGATACATCTTTAAGCTTGTGTCTTGCGGAATCGCTCTTAAATGGCTACGATATAGTAGATGTGTCCAAAAAATTTATAGCTTGGAAGGAAGGTAAACTGTGGACAGCAAGAGGAGAAGTCTTTGATATAGGTATCACCACGGCCCAATCGATCAGAGAGCTTAAACGTATTATCGAATCCGGACAAATCGCAGAGCTAAATGCCCTAAAATATCTCGCAAGAGAACAAGACAATGGCAATGGTTCATTAATGAGAATATTGCCCCTTTTATTTGAGATAAAAGGACTTAGTGCCTCGGAACAATTTGAGAAAATTTGGGAGATTTCCGCCCTAACGCATAAGCACATACGAGCTGCAATGGCATGTTTTATCTATCTTAAATTAGCCGAACTCATTTTACTAGGTTTGGCCAAAGAGCAGGCTTATACTGAAATGCGGAATCAAGTTTCGAAATTCTGGGCGGACAGCAATTTCCCTGAGTTTGAAACAATTCATTTTAACAGTACGATTTTGCACGACATTAGATCTAAATCACATAGTGAATTAAGGTCTAGCGGTTATGTGATAGATAGTTTAGAATCAAGCCTATGGTTTTTTATGGAAAAAGACAACTATAGGGATATCGTATTATCTATTGTAAACCTTGGCGAAGATACAGACACCGGAGCTGCGATTGCTGGGGGATTAGCTGGTTTGTACTATGGGCTGGAAAGTATACCTGAAGATTGGCTTCTGAAACTCGCCCACTATGCAGATATTAAATTACTAATAGAAAAAATAGCGAAGAGATATTTGGGTTAGCTATTTCGAACTTGATTTCTAACAAGTATCAGCTTATTTCAAACATATTAATTTTAAGGCATCCAAACATTGATTTTAGAACTATTTTAAATCGACTACTGCTCTTACAATACAAAGCGGCTACAAGCTACCTTTTAAAAGAAAGGTTCAACATAAAAATTGGCATCGTACAGTGAAAATCCAATAGTCATTAAAAACATTGGATGACGATCCGCATTTATTGGTAAGACAATCAGACTTCCGCCTGCCATGATACTTCGACTTCATCACCACTTATAATGTCGATAATATTATTAATATTACCAACAGAATAGTGCTTTAGATCCCAATCTAGAAACATTTCTTGACTTTCTCTATGAAACCAATTTAAATAGTCCGATTTATCGGATACCACTAAACCTCTATAACTTGGGTCCTTGTAAAGGCTCCTTGATCTTGCACCTTCATCTGTCACTTGATAAGACATTACACCTTTAAATCTTAAGATCAATATTCGATCATCTTTCATCTCAGCCAAATGAATATCAATAGCTCCCCCGTTATCTGTTAAATTGACAAAATAAAGATCTTTGGGCGCTGGAAATATTGGATTCCATTTNNTAAAATTGTTCATAATTATTGACACCTGAATTTTGTTAATTTCTATTTATTAGCAGGCTAATTTACTTACCACTGCATCTCGTCCGTATTTAACCAGCGAAATGTAGCAGGTTCATCCGAAAGCACTTCAATCACATTTTCTAGATTACAGATAACAAAATGTTCTATATTTTTTCTTTTTAGAATATCATAGCTACCTTCAACAACAGAATCCAGATAGCCTGAACATGTGGACCTGGCGAAACCTCGAAAATCTTGACACTTGGCTAAGTTATCAAACATTTTAGGACTTTCTTCATTTAACCATTCAAGAAATTTTGATGCATCTGGTCTACAAAACGTATAGATAAAAGAATTATCCAAAGTCGTCATTCGCCCGGATTTTATGCATTATTCTATACAGCGCTAAACAATTCTAAATCTCCTTGCGACAATCTTTATTTCACTGGAAGTAGAAGCGGTTTTGATGACAAAACAATATAACTTCACATTAATATATGGATCCCATTTGCTCCTGACCTTTAGGAGGTCCACGTCATCTTCGGGCGCGATATATCCATAGTCGATAAAATCGTTACCATGAATACCAAAGTTCAATTCCAGTCTCGCCCAGTAGACATTTTCAAATAATAATTTTCTCAGTCCTACATCATACCAATCAATTTCAAAACAAATTGTATCATTGATTCTGTCGGTCCCTTTATCGATTACAATGTCTTTTACAATCGAATCGTGCCAGTATAATTCTTCAAATTGCAAATCCATTCTCCTTCCATATTAAATATAAGCAACTCAAGTTATCAAAAATAATCTACTCCAATAAAACTATTTCAAATTGACCGTTGTTCTTACAATACAACGGGGCTACAAGCTACCTTTTGAAAAAAAGGTTCAACATAAAAATTGGCNNAAACATTGGATGACGAAACAAAAAAGAGGAAACGATAGGAAACATAAAAATTACTGTACAATTAAACGCTAAGAGAAAGGGTCTGATGAGAATCAGGCCCTTTTGACGTATAAAAGCTACATCTCAGGACATGGCTTCTAAACTAAATTTAAACATATGATTCACTAGTGATCTGACTTTATACTTATCCGGGCAGATCACTAGTTATTTAAATCCTATTTATACGAATTGATTGATTTGGATACTTTCCAGTTGTTGCCCACACGCTCCAAAGTCACAAGGTCAGTCTTGGTGAAGTTCTCAAATTTCTAAGTCACCTTAGCCACCATATAGTCTGATGCCTCTTCAAGGATATCTGTGCTTACTACACAGTTTAACTTTTCACCTTTTTGTTTTTTCAAAGATTTGATGACCGCTTCACGGCTGTGATTCTGCGCATTGGAAGCTTGAATTTTTGTTTGAAATCAGCTGCAAATAAATGCTCTAAACACGGTGATTTTCAGTAGGTAGTTTCCACTACATAGTGCTCTAAGGCGAAGTCTGATGTTGATAAGTTAGCTTTTGCTGATTTTGAGCCAGGTCCTTCAACTGCCATAGCGAATGTGGATATGGAGATTAACGATTTATCATTATAGCTATTGCTAAAATGGCATAGTTACTACTCGTGCATGATATTTACCTTTTTTAATCTCAAATAAAACTGCATACCCTCCCGCTCCATCGCCATTAACAGCGGTGATATATAAAACATCATTTAAGTCATCGTAGTAGCATGTTGCAAACTCGTTATTTACATTAAACAGGTTTTCAACTTCTTTTGCTGGAATCTGGATAAATCTTCCATTTATAGTAGCTTGAATAGATGTATAATGGCTTGTAGGAATTTCGCCATCTGTTCCCCAAACTTGCTCCCCTTTAAATTTGTCTACAACGGTATAGTCTTTATATTGAGTCGACGAAAAATGACTTTTATTTTTTTCATAATCGAAACTATCTGAATTTATTTGCACGGTTATATCTTTTGTCATAAATTTTGCTACGTCTTCATCAAAAAATATATTAGGAATCTGCTTATAGGATTCGATATATTTAATTCTTGAATTGTGTATATACCCGGTGATGCTCTTGTTACGATTGTCGGTATAATCAACAATTACCCAATCGCCGAACTTTTCATCAGGAAATGCGTAAACAGTTTCACCAGCAGCAATTTTAGAAACAACTGCACTATTAACTGAAGCCTGTTGCCTCACATTTACATAACCGTCTTTATCAATGATTTTTGCAAATTGGGCTGAGGCCAATTGGCATACAATGAGAAAAAGCAATGCTAACAGATATCTGTGATTCATTTGGTATAGAATTATTATTTATAAAATATTGCCTTTCGGTTTATTAAAATTAAGGGGCCATTTGAGCTTATTGATGTGAGTTATATTTGTAAATTTAAATTGAAAGCTGATAATTTCGTTACTTTTATATTATTTTTTAATTTTTAATTGCCCAATTTCCTTCAGATAAACCGTCTCTTTCGCCATTACAATGAATCCTGTTGAGGTAAATAGAGAAAAAATCTATTAATATATCCCTGAGACTATAATCACTTCATAAAAAAACTCATCAGGAGTGGTGAAAACTTAAAGTTAAGAAAAAAGTCTTTTCTTCTACTTATCAAGAGAAAAAGCCACATCTCACGACCTGGCTTCTGAACTAAACTTAAACATATGATTCCTAATGATCTGACTTTATACTGATCGTAGGAGATCACTAGTTGATTCAAAACTACAACACAATACGCCCCTAGCTTACGGGCTTTAGACAAACGACCAGGAAAACTCGGTAAATTGTGGTAATGAGCAGGTTAAACACGCCTAAATTGCTCATTTAACATATTTTATAATTAAGTAATTTATCTTTTTCAGTTTGCGGATTATTTGGATCTAATAAGCATTACATCATCTATATAGCAATAAGCATTCGCCTTTCCATTAGCAATAAAACCTATTTCAACGTACCCATTTTTTATGGATATATTCGGCACGGTAATATTATTCCAATTCTCATCCGCCTTGCTCAGTTTTTGTTTATACTCTTTACCATTACTTGAGGCATACATATATAAATCCCCAAATCCACTACTGCGTTTAAATTTTGCAGATAAAGTATATTTTCCATCCGCCAGTTTCACGTCCTGGCTAGACTGAATAATTTGTGAAACTTTACGTTTAAAATCTATTTTATCCTTAATCTGCAAACTCTTTTCTCCAATTACCTGCTTTCTATCATCGGTTGTATTGAAATAATTAAGCACGGGAGATAAAGAATCACTAACAGAGAGTATATTCCCCTTAATGATAGTGGTCTGCCATCCCAATAACTGTTCCTGAACAGGCTTTACTGGACTTGGTATATGTTTTCTATCGGCCTCGAAACTCCCGTTTTTAACATAATTATTGTCATTGTTCACCAACCATTCTCCCGTCGCTGGGTGAAGACTCCATGAACTTAAGGAATTAAAAATAGGCTTTTGCCCATCAAAGGAAAGAGGACACCATTGGTTATATCCTAGACCATTGCCCGCAAAATTAGCCCATCTGTCGCCACAATATATAACTGTCTGCTTTTTAGTTCCTTTTAGCGTCACAAAAAAACCTGTTTGCGTGACATGGGCATAATCTGCCTCTGAGCCTTCCATGATTAACATTTGATTGGTTGGCGTATAGGGGCCGTAAATATCATCTGAAACTAAGTAATAGGCAAAAGAGGAGTCCCAGCCGTATAGGTTGGAGGCAAATAAATAATATTTTCCGTTATGTTTGAACATGCAATTCCCCTCTCGTCCCTCACCTTTGAAGATCATATTACAATCCAATAGTCCGACTTTACCGTCCTTTACACCAATTTGTGATATGTAAATCTTGTTTCTTCCTCTTCCATAAGAATACACCAGATAAGACTTTCCGGTATCCTCGTCGGTGAATACCGTTTGATCTCCGGTGTTACTTGTGCCTATCATACCCGTCATATTGATGCGCTGGTGCCATTTAAATGGGCCGTTGGGACTATCTGATAAGGTCACTAACAATTGATCATTATGTTGGATGAGTAGAGCGTACTTATTCATTTCCTTGATATATGCGACTCCTAAACGTCCTGCCCAGCGCGTAGTCTGGGTAGAATTTTTATTGAGTTCATCAAGAGTCAGTACATCTCCATGAGAGGTCCAGTTTACCAGATCCTTAGACACATAACAAGTTACGGAAACGAAATTGTCACGTTCAGGAGTAACACTAGGATCATTTCGGTATTTCTCAGATTCCTGATATTTTGCGCCATACCAAAAATATTTAGTCTGCCCATCTTTAGGGTCTTTGAAAGAAAAAATACCTCCTCCTTGGCTATATATTGGACCTCCATCTTGAGTGTCCCAAAAAATATCATTTCTAATCTTCAAAAATCCTTTTAAAGGATCTGACTGACCTTGCACCTGCGAAAATAACAGGCAAAGTATAAAAGAAAGAAATATGTGTTTAGATAAGGTAATCATAGTCTTGGTCTAATGGAAAGATCCAAGATAAAGCAATAATTCCTAAAAGCCATCATGCCCCAACCTGTACTACACCTATGGGCCTATCGGCGTTTGACAAACGATCGGGAAAATCGGTGAATAGCAGGAGTGGGGAGATGAAAATTTAACGGCAGATTTTTATTTAAAATATCATATCAAATTTAGACCTTTACCGATAAAGCATTCAATTTTAAATTTCTTCTCAAAATATGGTTAATAAAAATGTTATTAGTAAACTATCAGACAGAGAACTCGAAAAATATATTGAGCCAACTAGTCGATCGGTTTCAGATGCTGTAAAATATGCCTACGAGATTCTACTGGAGCGCGGGCGGACTTTTACTCTTTCAGAAATAGAACAAATCGAAGCTTTAATTGCTAAAAAAAAGGAAAATGAACAAGTCGTGGACGAAGGTTGGGACAAAGGCCTCACTGCGGATGTAAACGCTATAGAACTATATACAAATACACTTATTTGGATGCTTTCCGTAATATTTGGTGTCTTTTTTGGTGGAGCACTTCAAGTGCTAAATTTTATAAAAATAAAAAATATAAAAGGAGCTGGTATTACTGCTTTTTATAGTATTATTTATGTAGCCATTCAACTAGTTATTATAAATTATATTTCACGAAATTATCCAGAAGTGAGCCAGAATATATTTTATGTTAACTTCATCCTCTCGGGCATAGGTGCGACGGGTTTATTTTTTATCAGACAACAAATGTTTCCTAATGACCTACAGTATAGAGCCAAATCTTCCATTGTACCAGTAATTGCATCAATTGCAATTTCTATTGTACTATTCTATTTATTTTAAAATAAGAAAAAAGAAAGCTATCCTTGTTCCTTTAAAAAAATCCTAGTCATAAACGATTAAAACACAGTCTCTGTCGTTGCTATCCTATTTTACTTAAAATTGTTTATTTTCGTAATAGATTTCCTCCAGATATTCAAGTATTGAACTGGTGACCACAGATATACTTTGCTTTTATTTCTCATGAATAAATTATTTATACTCGTATTCCTTTGCCTCGTTCATAGCGTTAAAGGACAAGATTCTTTACTTTTAAAATTTGTTCCACTTCCCAATAAGATATACAAGTCTCAAATTGATTTCAGAACAAAGGCTCAGGGAAAACTAGAACGAAAAACAGCGAGTTCTGGCAAATTTGAATTATCACCCACTAATTTAAACGTTGAGACTGTAAATACAACAGAAGCGGTTATGACTACAGAAAATGAAAAAAATAACCAAATTCCTTATATATGGAAATTTATCCATTCAAACTCGTTTCAAAAACTAAATGGAGAAACATCAGAAATTTATAATCCTTTAAGCGGAAGTACTATATACGGTTTTTTTGATAAGACTACAACTGCCAGGAAAATTGATTCTGTAGTGAATGATGAACTGGAATTTGTGGAAAAATTATCGTTAAAAAACCAATTGGAACAAAGCCATGACGAAAATACGTATGCTGATGTTCCTATCGCAATTGGCGCTTCTTTTGAAAAAGAAAGTTTAATTAGTATCCCTGTATTGGGTGCCGAAGAGCAAGAATTCATCATGACCAAGAGGTATACGCTTAAACGGTTTGAGAAAGGTATTGGATATTTAGAAACCAAAATTAGTATTCACTTGAAGTCTCCACACAATGATATTCGGGTATTGCCAAACAGCAATGGATTTGGAATAATGCAATTTGATACTAAAAATCAATGCATTATCAATGAAACCTCCGAATACAACCTCTATATCAATGTCGTGGAGGGAGAAAATACACTTGTTTCGCAGATTTGGTCTAAGGATTCCAGAACAACAAAAGTCCAAAATAGAGACTTTTAGAAATACACTTCAGTACAAAGCCGTAAAGAGGACTATTCAAAAAATCTATAAAATTGGCGAAATGTAGTTGATCGAAGTAAAGGGCATAAAGCCATCTATTCAAATATGCGCACTTTACCATTAGCTTGTTTTGCTTCTCTTTTTTGCAAAACATCATTTTCATAATATTCCTTATTTCGAGAGCGTCTTTGTTTTTGTAAGAACGTGTATATAATTTCCCTTTATAATAATAGTCATCATACCGAATATTGTTTTTAGTATATTGCCTGTTATCATATGTTCCATCCTCATTAAAGGTTTCATAGCGCGTGGGACTTTGCTTCTTTTTTCTATTTCCATTGGGATAAAAGTCCGTGAAAGTTTCTGTCACCATGTCAGCGATATGTGCAATCTTACCATCTTCATAATACTCTTTTGAGATACCTATACCGTAATGCTTGTTTTTATTTAAAGACACCCAGCCCTCACTTTTGAGCCTTTGTTCTGTACCAGGATAATACGCTCTATAATAGGCTTTATCAATATCGCGATGTCCTTCAATATATAAAAACCCACCTGTATATACGGTAACCTTTTTCGCTTGAGAATTTTCAATTTTGTATTCGCTTTTTTCATCGCCCTTCACGACGGTAACTCTTCCGTCGATAAAGCCATTCTTTATCGAGATATCAACCTGTTGATTGTCATGTTTGAAAGTATATACGCCATCTTTAAGCGCGACGCTTTTTTTTGTCTCTTTATCAATGATACTTACATCTTGAAAAAATAATTGATCTAAATTCCCGATTTTAACATTTAATGTATTGGGAAGTTGGGCGGAAGCAAGGTTTGCCATTAAAATTAAAAGCAATAATAATTTTATTCTCATATCTTTTACATCTAATGCTGCTCAAAATTTCTTAGATCAAAAATACAAATAGACATAGCTTTAATAGCTACCAATCACAATTCGTAGGGGTTGATTTATTATTCGTTGTATTTTGCTATTCCACTCGACGGTTTTCCCGCCATGGTATATTCAGAATATTGATTAAAAAATTCTTCAAACATACATTTATAGAGAAAGATTAATACGAATTCCTATTCAAGCATAATAGAACTTTATATGAAAAATATATAATTGTCGCTGGATCGTTCTACAAGTTAGAAAATTATAAATTATGTAACTTTATAGTTCAAATAACGATAGGAATGGAACTTAAACATGAATTGGCAAGGAGATTCAAAGACGTGATTTTAGATGGAACTTTTATTGCCAACACTAATTATAGAAATCAACTGGAAGGACTGGACTGGAAATTGGCGACCAAACAATTTGGCAATCTAAATCCAATTGCTAGCCTCGCCCAACACATTCATTACTACATAAAAGGAGTAAAAGATGCTTTTAGAGAGGGAACTTTAACCATAAGGGATAAAGATAGCTTTGATTTCCCCACTATAATTTCAAGCGATGAATGGGAAGTTTTTTTAACTGTCTTTTGGAAAGATGCCATAGAATTTGCTCACATCGTCGAACAAATACCAGAAGAAAAACTACAAGAAATTTTTATAGATGAAAAATATGGCACTTATCTCTTAAATATAGAGTCAATGATTGAACATTGCTATTATCACTTAGGTCAAATAGTGCTTCTAAAAAAGTATTTTTTCAGGAATGACTAAATTGACGACATAACTTTTCCAGATTCTTTACGTGTATTATATTAGTATAAATGAAGACCCTTCTTAATCAGCTGCTCACAATAATCATTTTCAGCTTCTTTGCATCGCAATCTATTGCTCAAGAAAAACAGCCAATGTTGTGCCGCAATCTGATTTGCGGCACAACATAATTGTTAGTTATTTTTTGTTATGAAAAGATCGTCAGCACCTTCACTAATGGGGATATACAATCTTTCCCAGCTTTTTGAATGAACCATTTCCCAGCTATGCCCATTACCTTTCAAATCTTCAGCCAAAAGAATCGTTCCAGGTTCGATTAAGAAAGTTGAGCCATCGCTGACTTTAAACCTGATTTTACCTTTCAGCGTCACCACATATTGTCTTCTTGGGGCTGGATGCGCATTTTTCTCCCATTCTTCGGTCTTATTGCTGGACCAAAATGTAGTCGTATTGGCATGTTTCAATGTAGGAATAAAGCCTTTTTGAAACGAGCAGGTGCCGTCTGGATTGTTGATCAATCGTACCGCAGGCATTTTACCTTCAGCTTCCACGTTTACCTCTTTAATTTTTCCATGGCCTTCTTGCGCTTTCACAGCGGTTAAGCTTGATGCTGCCAATACGCAAGCAATAGCTAATTTGGATATCATTTTCATTGTGTAATGTTTGAAATTATTATTTTGTTGTTTTAATTTTAGAATTCATAGACCGTATCGTGCACCATCATCCGTTCAAAATAGGGTTTGTATTTAGCGACAAGAGCGAGGTGTCCCGGTAGTTTACCATAAGCCTCCAGTTCTTCCAATGTCGCAAACTCCATGGACGCATTGTACGTAAACGAGTTGTCCAATACCGCTCTTGGTGAAGAAGCCGCAGGCTTGCCATAGCGTACATTTTTGACATAGGGAAGCTTTTTAAGACCTTCAAAAAACTGTTTAAACTCTTCCACCTGTTCAGCGGATAAGTCAGGTTTCAGCCAGAAAAGCAAATAGTGGAAATACACTTTTTTAGTTTTCGCTTTTTTCTCTTTTGCCATCAGTGAGGTGGCCGCAAAGCTCATGACACCGGCAGTACCGAGTGTAAGGATAAAATCTTTTCTTTTCATGTTATTGCTATTTAATTGAAATCAATTCTGTATTTAAGCACAAATGCCCACTTGTGATCTGTTACGACGGCTTGATCTGTAGCATTTAAATTATAGATCGGACGATTTTGCGCATCAAAAGTCAGCCGGCTACTATTACCGTGCATNNCAGCATCATAAATTAGACTTTTGTCTTTCAATGCCTTGTAATCCCCTACTTGTACGGAAACCGCTGGTTGCAACTGTAAATTATGTTTGGATGGATTGAAATAAGGGAGTGTACCGCCTACCTGTGCGTAAAATGTATTTCCTGTGCCGGCGTTTGGCAAGCTATTTCCCGCACCATTTAAACTTGCATTGGCCGCATCGATACCTGTCGCGGGATTGTTTGTCCCTGCAAAGCGTAAGTAGTTAGGACCATAATCGCTGTGCATGGCCATACCATAGGCACTAATTGAAGTTCCTTTCTCTCTGTCTATTGGCGCATCATAGATAATATCCGCAGCAAAATTGCGCATATCGTCATTTTTGGTCATCTGCTGTTCATCCAGATGCCATAGCGCATTGTGCATATACTCAAATCCAGCCCCTATACTGAGGACATCTTTTTTACCGAGGTAAGTGCCCGAATTGAATGGCGTTTCGTTACTCTCTTTATCGTGAAATGCGTAGCGGAAGTAGCCCGAGACATCTTTACGTGCTTCATTTTTGCTGAAGTTGGCTTTATTTAATTTTGGATCAGCACTGGCAGCAGTGTACGGATCAGCCAGCACCACCCGATAGTCAAATTTACCAAGTTGTCCTTTTGCATAAATGCTCATTTCACGCACGACCATATCAGTCGCTCCAGTGTTGGATGTCGCATACAAAGGCAAGTCATAAAGCAGTGTATTGAGTGGTCCTGTTGTAAATCGGGAAAGACCGCGCCAAGTCGAACGGCCTCCACCGATCGCAAGTTTGGGGCTAAAGCTATATTCGGCATAGGCATCCAAGAGATCCATATACGTATTCGTCTTGCTGTTGACGTTTACGTTGGTCGGCCCCATCTGTAATACAAACAGTAAATTTTCAGTAGGCTTGTAAGTCATCTTTGCCCGTATACGTCGCAAAGAAAGATCAGATACATTCGATACGGACTCATTGTTTACCAAACTCCCCGGATTGAGCTGGCTATATCTCGCCCACAGTTCCGCATAACCGCTGAAGCTGATATAACGTGTATGCTCCTTATTTAAGAAATGAGTAAGTTTTGGATTTCCAAAATCATTGGTTTGCGCCTCAGCGAGCTCTATGCTACCTAGTCCCAAACTGAGGAACAACGCCAAGGTAAACTGTTTTCTATTCATGATTCAACCTAATTTTGTTTCTTTTGATAAGTCAAAATTAGGCTGAATATGGAGGTGATATTATTAGAAAACCATTAGAATTATTAGCTTATTCAAGCCCCTGTGGATAGGCAAGGTTAAGCTCGACTGAAAATACAGTCCCTACATGGAGCGTTGAATGAACTGCTACGGTACCCTGGTGCATCTCAATAATCCGCTGTACAATCGAGAGGCCGATGCCATGTCCCTCTTTTGAAGGCGTACCTGCCACACGGTAAAACAAATCAAAGATATGCGGGATATCCTGACTGTCTATTCCGATACCACGATCTTTGACCTGCACCTGCGCAATGGTTTTATTTCTGGAGAGCAATACCTGAGCATGCCGATCGGCACTATATTTACAGGCATTTTCAATCAGATTAGCAAAGGCTACTTTCAAGAGGTAGGCATTTGCGGATACCAGGATTTCATCTTCGTCGATTGCGGCATTCGCATCAAAAGAGATGCTCACCCGATAGTCTTTATTTTTCTCTAAAACGACCAATTTTGCTTCCAGAAGGATTTCATCCAGTCTGATTTCTTCAAAATTTACTTGCGAACTATCATAGTTTGCCCTGGCAAAATCTAATAAGGCTGTCGAGAGTACCGTTGCCTCCTTCGCATCGAGTAATGCCCTATCAATAGAGGTACAATACTCATCTACGGTGGTATTCAGTTGTTGCGCCAATTCCAGTTCGGCGATCATGGCGGCCAAAGGTGTCCTAAACTCGTGTGAAATAATGGATACAAAATGCCGCTGGTTGTTGAAAGATTTTTCCAACCGGTTGAACGTAGTGTTAAATGTGTCGATAAGTTCTGAGAGTTCATCTTTCGCGTTGCTATACGAGACGCGCTTGCTCAAATTATGTTCGGAAACATCCTTTATCTGCTGTATAATGTAATTTATTGGCTTAAGAATATACCGTGCAAACAGGAATGAGGAAAAAAAGATAAAAAATAGGGCAACGATATAGATCGTTATCAAAATATTTTTCAGCCGTTCCATATGCGCAAAGCCCGTGACATCATAGGCATGTCCAATCAAGAAAAAAGGCTTACCCTCAAATTGATAGTTCAAGCCCATATACAATTCTTTGCCTTGTTCCCAAGTTAAAAAATTAGACCTTTTGACCGATTCCAATCTAACGTTCGGATAGGCCTGCTCACCGATGTCAGCAAAAACAACCTTATTCTGCTGATCAAACACAGTAATCTGTGCTTCATTGATCAATTTTTTGTTTTGTTCATGAATTCTTCTGATCTGATGTTCCTGTACTTTTGCATCAAAAATAAATTCCGCCCGCCAGATGATTTTATAGCGCAGCCGATCCACAAATTCTTCCTGCCGATTTAATTCCGAGAAGAAATAAACGGCATAGGCAAATAGAAATAAGATGACAGCCGAGGAGAGCGTAAATACCCAGGAGGTTCTATTGACAATCTTCATTCTTTATTGGATAAAATAAATCCATGTCCGGATTTCGTATGAATCAATTTAGGTGAAAAATCACGGTCTATTTTTTTACGCAAATAATTGATATATACATCAATATAATTCGTTCCGGTATCAAAGTTTTTGCTCCAGACATTACGTGCTATTTCATCCTTTCTAAGCATGGTCTCTCTATGTTTTAAAAAGAAATGGAGGAGATCAAACTCTTTAGGAGTCAATTTGATAAGCTGCCCATCGCTATGGACCTGTTTGCTCCGCAGATCAATGCTGATACGATCATAAGTCAGTAGTCCTTGAATCTCTTCTTCACTGATTTCCCTGTGCCGCTTGAGTAAGACAGCGATACGAGCAAAAAGTTCACGAATTTCAAAAGGTTTCACCATATAATCATCGGCTCCCGCGNNGATAAGAAGTAAATCATAGTCAACAGATTTGATCTCTTTGATCGCAGCTTCGGCATCACCAAAAACATTGACCAGGTAGCCCTGACTTGCTAATCCTTTTTTCACACTTGAAGCAACGCGTTCATTGTCTTCTACGACCATAATTTTTACCATCCTACCAGGCTTGTATGTTTGTATTAATTACTGCTGGACAAAGTTAGTTATTTTTCAAAAAGGCGGGACCAATTCGATTTCAACTTGCCGGCGATAAAAGTAGCATCATCAAAATCCTGTCACCCCCCCATAGCCACGCAGTGCCTAGGGACTTGAGACAACGATCCGGAAAGCTCGTTGCATGGTATGGTTGCAAGAAGGAGCTCAAGCTTAAAATTATCATATAGCTAATAATTTTATAATATCCTCTCCCAGCAAGCTCTTTAAATTTCCGTCATCATCTAAAATAGACAGCAAGCCGATCTGTCCCAAATAATCGCTGTCATGATAGGCATCACAGCGGTCCACCTTCGTCACCGGACCCGCATNNATAGCTATAATTCTTCCATTTGGTATCGATGACAAACTTCTTCCCACTGATCCGATGCTTCAATAGAATATCTGGCCGCAGCGTCTTATCACGCCAAAATAGCTTGCTCTCCTGGCCCCATACTTCCCACTCCTTTGTGCAATTCACGAGTTGGGCAAACACATACTGCTCCCACAATTCATTCATATTGAACAGTAAGGCCAACATATTTTCAGTTCCTGCTTTGACATTGGGGGCATAGTTTAGAATAATCAATCGTGCTATTTCGATCGCTGTCCGATAACATTCCGTTTTACGGCTGTAAGATAACCGATCAAATAAGTGTTGATCGGCCCAAATATCTTTGACTTCTGGAAAATTCAACTGCACAGTCTTACAGCGCCCATAACGGTAACTTCCCCGCGATAAACGAGCGACTACCTCTAAAGCCAGCTGGAGAATCTGATGCAACACATGGTCACCGCCATACACTTGATGGGTATTGTAAAAGCGTTCTTGATGGACGAGATTGAGCTGTATATGCCCTGCAAACTCCAGCTTCCCCTTGAGCGCGATGGTGTTTTTAGTTTCTTGATAATATTGTTTAACCAGCCCATGATGCAGCAGTTCTTCGACCTCCGTCAGATACCAGTCAAAGTAAATATCCAATAAATGAATCTGTTGTTTGTCCACAAAAGCCTTACCCATGACTGTAATTTTGAGCCGCTCCGTTTCGAGGAGCATCTCGATCAATACATCGCGCCAGTTGACGGTAGATGCTGTCCGCTGGATCTTGGGCAGAATCTCAATGACAAGATCGTCCACCTGAACAATCCCCACATAGTTCTTAAACTGGATCCCCTGATAGACAGGCACAAAGTATTTTCCCCGATGCAGATCGTTGTATTTGAGCAGTACATTGAAGTAAATTTTACCAAACCGCAAGCTTTCTCCTGCCTGGGTTTGGTAGGAATGATTGAGATACAAAGTATCATGCTCGTAGACTCGTAGGACATGCTGCATACGATTATCCGATCAATTGGTTCAAGGCGTCAATAATATGCTCTTCAGGCACCTCAAGTATATTCAGCCTGGTCTTATATTGTGGCTTTCGAATGTTCGGTAAGTCGGGAAAGAGATCGCCTGAAAAGCTGTCATTTTCCAGCGCAATAAAACCCGTCCCCAGCACCAAAGCAATTTTCTCCTCATCCCGATAAAAGTATTCTTTGAGTAGGGGGATGATGCAATTGTTAAAGGCATGGGCCAGATCCCGAGTTGACCGCACAGTGATCAGATAGGAATGCCCAATCTGATGGTCTTTATCCAAAAGTACCTTGATGCGATCGTTGATCCTCATGAGGATATGTTGGAGATTGATATTTTCAATGATGATGCCTGCAAGCAGTGCTGCATTGGGCATCATCTCCACAAAGGCAAATCGGCGGCGCAAAGCGGTATCCAAAGCTTCTACCGAACGGTCAGCCGTATTCATCGTACCAATGATATATAGATTGGAGGGAACAGAAAATTTCTGTTTGCTATAAGGAAGAGTGACTTCAAGCGCTTCTCCCCTTCCGGCACGCTTGGATTCTTCAATCAGCGTAATCAGCTCGCCAAAGATCGCGGAGACATTGCCTCTATTGATCTCATCTATAATTAAAACCACTGGTTTACCTTCAATGTCTGGATTGCTGATCGCCTTTTGAAACAGCCCGGAATTAAATTTACTGACCAGCGCTGTGCTGGCAGGCGGCACTTCGGCAGATTGGCCCAATGATGCGCCCTTCACTTCAATATACATGTTGTATGCTGCATGCGCACAGGCAATCTTAAATAGGCCGCTTTCCACTTCATAGATCAGCTGTTTGCTCCCATCTTCGTTTTCATCAAAACGGGGTTTAATCCCTTCCACAAAATCCTCATAGCTCATACTTTGATGAAAAGTTGTAAAAAGGACCTGTCCGTTGTCTACATAATGCTGATAACGCGCTTTCAGGGAGGCTCTGTCCTCAAGGGACAGTTCGGCATCAGTTTTTCCTTCGATGATCGAAAGGGCCAAGTTGATGGTATTGTAAGTCTTTCCGGTACCTGGAGGACCATACAAAATTTGGTTCAGTGGCATGGAATGGCTGTTTATGGAAATTTCATTGTCAAAAGATATTTCCGTTGCTGCTATTTCCTTTACCATATTGCGATGCTTTTCGACGCGTTGATTTAGCTTATTGATCAGGCTGACAAACTCTTGAGGCGTAACACGGTGGGCTGTAAACCGCTGAATAGATTGCTTGACGCTCAAAATACCCTGATCGACGATGGCGATAATACCGGGCAATTGGACATCGATATCCTGGAACATATCTTCGAGTAAAGCATAGTTTTCTTGAAGGCCAGCGATTCGAATCGTATACATTTTGGCCGTTTCATTGATTTTCCGCGCCAGGGTATATTTTTCGACCAAGGGTTCTTTAATTGTTTTAATTAAGTTCAGTACGGCACGATTTTGATCATCTCTGGGATCTTGGGTTTGGGTAAATTCAAAATAGTAGGTATAGTTAGATTCTCCCAAAACGAATATCAAACTGATGGCATCACCGGAGGATCCTGGAAAATTGACTGGAATCGACCAAAATGTGGTTGCGAAATAGCCTGACCGCTGTGTGCCGATAAAGTAATCCGTTTCGGAGTTCTTCGTGGCACTTTGTCTCACTGTAAATGTAAAATTGTTATCTGCCTGATGTTTGCCCATCAACCACTCATAAACACTCTTCTCGTATGCGTCGTAACTTAACATATTAATACTGACTTGTTATCGCGATATTGCTACCGCGCTAAATAATATTCGCGAAAATTTAATCTGATCGCTGTAAACACAGCTCTTTAGGATTGGACAGCCTTCCGTCCGTGGGCGTAAAGATACGATGTAAAATAGACACCGCTATTGCGTATTTGCAAATTCCGTTGACAAAATATCCTTTTTCGAATAATTTGCACGCTCAACCAAACGAAGAAATTGATAAAGGAGCAAGGGAAACAAATACCACAAGTAGTCACTATATCCGAATCTGAAGAACTTACGATCATGGAAGTACAGTACAATTTGACTCCTGGGAAAAACAATTAAACTACGCGAAGACAGCGGGGCGCCCGGATCAGAGACAACCACTTACTTGAAAAATCAATAAAACTATTTTACGGTACTTGGGTCTTTTTTATTTTTTATCAAACCCTTTTCCAAGGTGGGTTGTCCTTATAGCGAATAAACGATAGATTGCTTTAGCTGGCTCGATTTTATGCTTGGATTGAGCCAGTTATTTTAAAACCGTTGTCGGGATATCACCATCTTTTAATCTACGCACTCCTTTTATCGCGCACTTTTTATTTCTAGCCCATGTGAAGCTTTCACGCCCAAAGATCGCTATAGGAATAATGCCCATATTGCCGATCATTGCTCACAAAATCTATACGTCTTTTGATCAGAAAGTCTTTTTAGATACAATCTTCTTTCACCATAATAGGTATCCATCCGATCAACTACAGCAATTGCAGAGTCGATACTTAGTCTGTTATAGACTGTATCATTCCGTACAAAATTAGTCGTATCGTTGAATACAAGAATATCCTGTAAACCAGTATTATCCCCACAATTTTTCCAAATGGAATTTGTTAAAATCTTGTTATGGCAAGAACAAAGGAATAGACTTAGGCTTAAAAAGAAAAAGAAATATTTTAGTTTCATCGTAAAACTACTTTTTATAATCTGTACTACAGCAAAAATAAAGTATTTAAGATACATAATTTTTCTAAACTATTTCAAATCAGCCATTTTTACAGTACGGCTATTTCACCCCTAGCCTTTAAAGTCTAGTGCTCTACATACTAGCTCCCCTCCCAATGTCTTTATTTTATTGCTCCATTAGCCTATGGACTTTAGATCAACGATTGGGAGAACTGGATGAATGGCTATTATGCCAGCTTTTCTGCCATGATAGGCCAGTTATATAGCTTAGGGGCCGTACACCGAAAATAAAAATCGAGAAAATAATAGCGAATAATAGTTGAACCCTCGCAAATACCAAATGGCCTAAATCAATTCATTTTCTAGCCCTACTTTTATAATCAGATAATTAAAACATGCCCTAAAGGCATACATGGTTAAACAAAAAAATGAAAAAAAAATGAAAAAATTATTCATGAGCTTGGTAGCCGTAACTGCGCTATCGACAGCAGCTTTTGCAGGCACGGACACAAAAGCACCGAAAGAAAATGCAGATGTAAAAACAAGCACTTCCGCAGCTACAGAAAACAGCAACAAAATTGAAGTTGCTGAATCAACAACAAAGGAAAACAACGCGCAGTTCCTAAAAAAGTGTATCTACACGCTAACAGTTTACAATGGTAATGGCCAAGTGATTGACACCTTCACTTCGCAAACTTATGTTGAAAATTCCTGCTCAGGATTCTTCGACAACTGCAGAACGATTTACAGACATATGCTTGCCCATGGTGAACTAGGGATATAGTCTACAAACTATATTTCAATCGAATTACAGATTCAAAAATTTAAGCGAGGCATAGCCTCGCTTTTCAAATCCAACTATCATGAACAAATACTTTTTATTCTTGTTATTGTCACTGGCCACAACGGTTTCCTATGGACAACAGCTAAAGGCAGTGTACCAGTATATATTATCCCCCATGGCCACTTATCGCGAAGAAGTTTATTTTCAGGACGGTGTAAAAACATCTGTTCGCGATTCCCTGCCGCAGCCCAAACCTCACACCAATAGCAACGCTAATGATAGGGATGATGAGAATCTGAGCGGCAGCATGTCGGTTATGGTAGACATGGGTAAAATATATAGAAACATCATCATCCAAAATAACAATTCGCCACAGCTCATTGAGACCTGCTCACTTAACGGCAACAACTACCTCGTGAGCGATCAGTTCCCGCCCCTCGTCTGGAACACCAATTACAGCGATGTAGATACTTTGGGAAAACATATCTGCCATAAGGCTACCGCAGCTTACCGTGGCACTACATTAGTAGCCTATTACACCAATGATATTCCAGTACCTGCTGGACCTTACAAATTTGGGGGCCTGCCTGGTCTTATCGTCATGCTGTACAACGAAGGGGCCAACCCACACTACTGGCTACTTAAAGAAATTGAATACCCCCACACAGGCGATGTGCCCGTTAATGAGAAATACATCCATACGCTACCCAAACTCAGTCTGGAGAGCTACGTAAAAAAAGTTGATCTCGAAACCGAAGAGCGCATGCGCATGATGATGAGTAAGATGCCCATGATGGAAGATGTAACTGTAGAACGCAAAAAAATTCGTGGTAGTGTAGAACAAGTATATGAGTGGGAGAAAAATTAATCGTATAATAGGATGGTTCTGCTTATGCCTATCGCCCTTCTTGGCAAAGGCACAGGCCACTATACATGGTAAGGTTAGTGCCAACAATGAGGCGTTGCGCGGTGTACGTATTGATTTGCGCCTCAATCCCGACTCCAAAATACTGGCCTACACCTTTAGCGATGCCCAGGGAAATTATCGTTTACAAACTACACAAAGTGCAAATCTCACCTTGCAGTTCAAGTCTCTAGGCTTTGAACCGCTGAGCCTTGTTGTCGTTCCTAAACAAGCAGATACGCTTATTAACGTGCAAATGCGGCCCGGGGGTGTACAGCGATTACAGGAAGTCATTGTACACGCTAAACATCCCTACCGAAATGGTCGTGATACTATTGAACTATCTGTAAATTCTTTTATGCAAGGCGATGAGCGTAACGTTGAAGATCTGCTGCGCAAAATTCCGGGTATTAACGTGGGTTCCGATGGCAGTATCAAGATTGGCAACAAAGAGGTGGAAAAGGTCATGGTAGAAGGCGACGATTTCTTTGAAAAGGGCTACCGCCTGCTGACACAAAGTATGAGCGTGCAGCCCCTAGAAAAAATTCAGGTCCTGCAGCGCTATTCCAACAACAAACAATTAAAGGGCATTGAAAATTCGGACAAGGTAGCCCTTAACCTGCAACTGAAAGCCGACAGTAAAAACGAATGGCTAGGCTCGGTAGGGCTTCAGGGCACGCCATTTGGCCACAAATATTACCAAGCCAGCGCCAACCTGATGAATTTTGGTAAACGCAATAAATACTACCTCCTAGCCAGTGCCAACAACAATGGCTATGATGCTGTCAGCAGCATCAACCACCTTATCCAATCCGGCTCAACCAATGAACCGGGACAAATCGGCGTGGATGTAGGTACGCCCATCCTTATGGACAATACGCCCAACCTGCCCAACTTCGATTATCGGCGCACGAACTTCAATAATGACAAACTCCTATCATTAAATACCATTTTAAATCCTATAGCTGGATTCAAAATCAAGTGGCTTGGCTTTGCAAATCCGACAAAAAAATCATTTTACCGCAATTCCGTCCAAGAGTACAACCTTGATGACATTCAATTTACCACCACCGAAAATTATGCCTTTACCCGTAGAATAGACAATTATTTCACCAAACTGGAGTTACAGTACGAACCCAACAAGCATAGTGCGCTTAACTATACCGGAACGCTGGGATCGCTGAACACTGACGAACTGGGATCGCTGCTCTTTAATAATATAGCTAGCTCAGAGATCACCAAAAACAAAGGGCATCTCACTAACCACAACCTGACCTACAGTTACAAACTGTCGCAGCGTAAAGCACTGGTCAGCTCCATCCGCTTTATTAGCCAACGGTCCCCGGTTGATTACAGCATCAATTCATACTATTATGAAGACCTCTTCGGCACTGATCCAGTGAATGAGGTTCAACAGCATATCGATAACAACCTACAATATCTGGGGGCAACTACTCATTATGTGGCAAGACAACAAAACGGAAATTTCTTTGAACTCGGCTTAAGCTCTACTTATCAAAAGCAGCAGCTCAACTCGCAATTACGTCTATTGCCAAGCCCCGACGCAGAACATGAAGCGGTCGTTTATCCTCCAAAATTTGCCAATGAGATGACCCTACGGTTGTTTCAAACTCAGGTTATTTCCAAATACACGGTAAAACACCGCAACTGGGAAATTACTCCACGCCTACAAGTGGGTATGTTACACAGTGGACTGGTGAATTTTGAGGCGCAGACACGCAAAAATCATCTACAGCTCTCACCAGGTCTTTCAGGGAAATGGACCATGCACCATAAAGGGCGGCTGGAAGCCGATTTATTTTTTCAACAGCAGAATGCTAAACTTACAGACCTGATACCTAATTATTATACCACCGGCGTACGTAACTTCATCAAGGGCATGGATCACTTAGCGACTTTGAACAGTTCGGGCGGTATGCTCCTGTACACCTATGGTAATATGAGCGACCGTTTTTTTGCCAACCTCCGTATCGGGCATCAGATCTTGTTTGACTATATTGGAACCGAAAGCGACCTCAACCCCAATTTCAACCTTGTACAACAGCTCTTGCTTAAAAACAAAACCCTGACCGCTTATAAAGGGGAACTAAATTATTACCTGAAAGCCTTGAAGGGAAATATACGCTTGGATGTCGGATTTGGCACAGCTAATTATGAAACTTTGGTGACGGGCTTAGGACATAGGCAGATCCGTACAAACCGATACGACTATGGGCTTTCGTTCAGAAGTTCTTGGAAATCCAACTTCAATATCTATACGGGATATCTGCTGCAAACCAACAGCTACCGTATGGAAGGCGCAACAAACACCTTGACAAATGGACAAGCTTTTTTGAATCTGTTTTTTCGCTTTAGCGAAAATTTGCAAGCCAGTCTCAAGAACGAATCTTATCGCTTTGGAGCCATGCCTCAAGAAAAAAACCAAACTTATTATTTTTCGGATTTTTCACTGTTTTATGATCTCAAAAAATACAGGACCCGATTTGATATTACGGCGAAAAACATTTTCAATACCCGCTCTTTCAGAAATGCAATGCTCACAGACATCTCGCGATCCACTACCGAATATCGGCTCTTGCCACGATACATAAGCGTTGGAATAGATTATAATTTTTAATACAGCTCGATTAAGCGCATATAACATTACATTGCAGTAGCCCTACACTGACTAAAATATTAACAGCAATAAAAAAATAGATGGACCACTTTATCTTAAAGCCATACAAAAACAATCCAACTACCCATGGATTGCTGAACAAATAAATTCTAAAAGCATGGAAGCCGTCAATCTTCTGACCGAAAGAAAAGATATGCGTCACTAATTGATTAAAACAACTTTTAATTTCCGTATACGCTATCGCAATAAAATTAAACGCCAGTAGACAAACATAGGTCAAAATGTATAGTCCTAAAACTACTTTTTTGTTAATTTCCATCGGTCAAATAATTATTGTTTCGATCATATCCATTTTCTTTTTTATAACTTGAACAAAGATAGATCTCACAACAGGTATTATCAAGAAAATACGCGCGATGAAAGGATAATCTTAAACGATGTCGATCAATCCTACTAACCATTTCGAAGCTTCTTACTTACTGTTCAATTTCTGTAAACGTTCTTTTGCTGACGGGACAATATCATCATTTTTTTCGTAATTGTCAATCACACTTTTCAATGTGCTCTTCGCCTGAAAAACGTTACCTTTACGTGCATAAGCATCTGCAAGTAATAGGAAGCTCTTGGCTACCCAGTATTCTTGCGTCTCGCGGTTGTTGATCACGTCAAAAGCTGTTTCCAAGGCTTTATCATATTCCTTGTTTTCATACTGTAGCTGCCCCACACGGTACCGTGCTTCCGCACCGACCGCTGATTGACTCTTCAGTGCAGCTAGGTTCAGTTCCTTCATGGCCGCAGCCGTATTCTTGTCTTTGAGCAGGAACCTTCCGCTGTAGAGGTGTGCTTTCGCAATTTCCTCTTCTGTGGCGCCATCGTAATCCTTGATTAACTGCACATACTTGAACATCTGATCCTTATCGCCGAGTTCGAAATAACAGATCATCAAATTGGTAACCGCATAGCCGTAGTTCTTTTTATATTCTGCATTGAGCTCTAGTTTTTTTAGATGTACAATAGCTTCATTGTACTCTTTAAGATCAAGATATAACGCAGCCACCGTCAGCAAGGTACTTTCGGTATACTTGCTTGTCCAGTCATTCAAGATGATATTTAGATCGTGCAGCGCTTCATCTGCATGACCGGTACGGTACGAACTGACGCCACGGATGTAACGGGCGAACTTTTCTTGTTTGGGTTTCGGAAATTTATCAAAATAGGCGTTGACGGCCTCCACAGCCGGCCCGAATTGCCCTCTGGCAAACAAGGAGTGAGCCGCCTGAAACGCACGGTCATCCTGCTCTGCAGGACTCAAGTTACTGACATTGGTGCCAATCGCATAACGGATATAGCTCGAAGCATCGCCTTGATCGAGGTAGATATTTTCCATGAAACGCAATGCTTGCTCAGCTTCAGCGGTTCTGGCATACTTCTCTACCACGGTTTGAAAGGTGGCCTTTGCCGCTTCAAGCTCATCATTATTGTACTGCACGAGTCCTATGGTCATCAACGCACGTGGTACATAGCTGCTACGGGGGTACTTTTCAACCATCCCTTGCAANNGCTTTAATCTCCCGTCGTGAAATATGTGTAAGGGATCTCAAATGCGGCGTCATCAGCATAGTTCGAATTCGGGTATTGTTTCAAAACGGACCGCAGGGTACTTAATTTTGTTTCATTGTCACCCTGCAGGCCAAAGATAACACCACGCTGGAACAGCGCATAGTCTTGATTGGGCGCCTTGCTGTCGATCAGCTTATCGTAATAACTATTGGCACGGCCGTAATTGCGCAGGGTCAGATAGGAATCACCCAATCTTGCGATGACGTCATAACGTATATTTTCATCCACCGAACTTCCTCCCGCAGCCAGAAAACGTTCAAAATAATCGGCCGCCATCGCAAAACGGTTATTTCGATAGGCTGCATAGGCCAGCCCATAATTCGCATAGTTGTATACGTCGAGACCCTGTGCAGCGGGCAAATTAAGAAATCGGGAAAAGTTTTCCACGGCTTCGCCAAATTTGCGTACTTCGTACATCGCTTCAGCTTTCCAATAAGTGGCTAAAGCCGCCATTTCGGCATTGGTCGGAAACTTTTCCGATCGCATAAACATGGATATGCTATTTTCGAAAGCACGCTCGTTATAATATTCCAGCCCACGGTAGTAGGTGACCTTTTGATAAATCGCATTGACTTCTTTGCCGCGCTCATTTAGAGATTCCAGCATGCTTACCCCCGCATGGAAGTTGGTCGTCCCCCGCAGGATTTCAGCCGATAGTGTTTCCGCGCTTTCCTGTCTTTTCGCACCCGGATCCATAGGTTTCACCTCTTGGGCGATATATTTCTCGAGGACTTTTTGCGCAGCTTGGGTGGAATCCATCGCAAATAGCACTTTGGCGTAGTTAAATAGCGCATCGGCTTTCACTTGTCGGTCTAAATCCAGTTTTGTCGCTTTGACAAAAGCATTGCGTGCAGCCTGTTTGTCGCCCGTTTCCAGAGCAATATGGCCCAAGGTCATAATCGATCCCTGATAATAGGCATCCGAAGGTTTCATCGACTCCAACATACCACTGGCTCTTTTGTATTCGCCTGCTCCGTAAGCCAAATAGCTGATTCGGTAATTATCGATATTGCTTTGCGAAGCATCTGGATGCCGCTTCATCAGTTCATGGTAATATGCTTGTTTATATTTTTGCTGTGCTAAATAGGTCGCGGTGGCGATTTGGTGCAGCTCAGTCTCAATAGCTTGGCGATTGATAAGCCGCATATCCGGGCTGCCCCGAACCTTGACAGCATCGGCCAACATCGGTCGGTAGTCGCGAACGACATCGATGGAATCCATTGTCTGTACTGCCCCTCCATTACGATGCTCAATTTGTTGTTGCTTCTCTTTCTTGTCTTTCTGCTGTATCTCCACCTGTGCGTATCCTGTAACCAGCGAAGCGGAAAGTACCCCCGTAAGCAGGTATTTCAGGTAGTTGTGGCCGACTGTTTCTTTCAATATCATTATTCGTCCGTATTTCTGAGTTTTTCAAAAACGTTCCTTTGCCGAGGCGGCAATCGTGTAATCTTTGCCTAATTATTCCCAAAATTAAAGAATTCCAAGCACACTAGACAAATGGTCACGCTGCGCTCAATTTAAACTCATTACAATAATGGCGCCAAGAAGAAAGATAGAAAGAATGTCAAATTACGGGCGCTTAAATAATTTAGGAACAAAGAGGGTAAGATAATCCCGCCAGTTGGACCAAATATGACCACCTTCGCTTTCGTAATACTCATAAGGCATATGGAGGTAATCCAGCTTTTCTTTGTATTTTTTTATTTCATGATAAAGAAAATCAGTTTTGCCCATGGCTATCCAATAGAGGTGATAACCATTTTCTTTTTGCCGAGTAAGGCTCTCGTCTAAATTTTGGTAAAACTCCGGCATTTCTTCTGATCTAGGCATTACTGCCGCGGAAAACAAGCCCATATAGCCAAAGGTATTGGGATACTGTCTTGAAATATGAAGCGTATGAAAACCACCCATGGAAAGCCCAGCAATGGCGGTATTATCTTTCCCCTTTTTCACCCGATAATTTCCGTTAATAAAATCCAATACCTCACCAAAGGTCTTTTCCATTTGACCGTCCATCGTGTGTGGCAAAGCCATTGTCGGTTTGTAAAATCCTTTATCCGATTGTCCTGGCGCAGCTTGTTGAGAAACATTGCCATTGGTCATCACGACTAGCATAGGTTCGGCTTTTCCCTGAGCAATGAGATTATCCATAATCTGCGAAGTTCTACCGAGATCCATCCAAGCTTCTTCATCTCCTCCCATTCCATGCAAAAGATAAAGAACAGGGTAATCTTTGCCACTGTTTTCGTACCCTGCAGGGGTATAAACAGTCATTCTCCTTTTCATTTTATTTCCGGGAGAATCGTACCAACGTTTAGCCACTGTACCGTGGGCTACATTGTTTACAGCATAGTTATCAGCCTTTCCTCCACCAACAATAAAAACATTGAAAATAGAACTCACATCGCGGATAGTTTATACATTGTTGGGATCTGTCGTCTTTACACCGTCAATAATCAGGTTATAACTATACAACTCCGACGGCAATGGCGGGGTGGTTATGGTCCAGAGACTA
The DNA here is from genome assembly GCA_002454415.1 of Sphingobacterium sp. UBA6711. Classification (GTDB taxonomy): domain Bacteria; phylum Bacteroidota; class Bacteroidia; order Sphingobacteriales; family Sphingobacteriaceae; genus Sphingobacterium. Next base: position 352 of record DKIT01000018.1, on the reverse strand, counting down.
TCTTTTTCTTTGGTCATAATTTTCGGGACAATGTTCCAGCCTTCTCTCGGCATCCAGTCGCCAGATAATTCTACCTTTTGGGCATGGGGAGCAAAAACCCGAAATGTAACTGATCTGTCTGCATTGATTTCAGGTGAAATAATTTCCTGGGCATTAAAAAGCGATTGCTGTGCCGACAGCGGCAACAAGAAAGCGAGTAATAAAAAGGTAAGAAGATTTTTCATGCACGTGCGGTTCTATTTTTCTGAATAGTAAATAATTGCTTTTCTAAAATAAGCATTTTTGTCCACTCTATTTACTATTCCGCTATATTTCCGATGCATCACATTGGTCAGCATGGTCTTCAGCTCTT
>DKIT01000063.1 GCA_002454415.1 Sphingobacterium sp. UBA6711 | reverse complement strand
AAGGGCAAAAACGTGCGGATGAATTAGGACAGATCATAGGAAATCATAGTGGTTCTGGATTGTCTAGTTCAATTCAAAAAGAACTCACAGAAGCGACAGCAAGCGAGTTAACCGGTCTTTATAGATCAACTTTCGAACTCAATAAAAGGATGTTTGACGAGACTAAATCCCAAGGATTGACTTTGTCTAAGCAAGTGATTATAGCGACTGACCAATTGGCCGCTCTCAATGCTATTCAAACAAACACCTTTAATACAGTGAGTGAACTGAAGAATGCTGTAGGAGAACTGAAGTCAATCAATAAAAACTTAGGAGGGAGGTACTAATGGCTTNNCATATCACGATTGGGCCGATGAACATGGGAGGGATTACGACGATGTTTCCCCGACTGTATTTCAATCGTTGCAATATAATATCAAATGCTATCTCGTGTCGACCAGCCTTACAAATTTGCAGAGTCAACGTGAAGCCCTTTTAGAAATTATTTCTAAACCGAAAGGTTTCAATTTTCGAATTGATGCCCTCGGACGATCTTTTTCTTTAAGATACATCAGCTCTCCTGACTTTAATATTCTAAATCCGAGAACTATAAATGGAGAGATAATTTCTGATTTCACACTTGTGCTTGAAAACAACTTCGAACCAGTAGGAGTCGATTTTTATTTGGCTGATGTGAACGGATTGATCTTATCATATCCTGACAAGCCGATACAGTTCGAACAACAAAAACAATTATTCTGATGAAGGTTCAAGTTAAAAGAAACGGTGTAAACACAATAGAGCTTCCTTTGAACGCTGCAACCTTCAGCAATAAGGTAATGGCAGAGCATGGCCTTTCATTTAGCCTTGGCGATGTTGCGACTTTAGGTTTGCGAGTCGGTGATACGTTGATGTACAAGGGGGAGGAATACACCTTGAACCAGGTTGAGGACTTCAAGAAGATGAGTCGTTTTGTTTCTTCATTTGATTTTGTGTTTGAGGGATCACGTCATACTTTGGGATATCTTTTCTTTGATCACCTTGGTTCTCGGAAATTCTCATTCAGTGGTACCGCTGAAGAATGGCTGCATTTATTTGTTGATTGCGCCAATAGCAAGTCATCTGGTTGGTCGGTAGGTCAATTTGAAACTCTTGGCCGTGTTACCGTGGAATTTGATAGCACCTACATCTTAGATGCTCTTACCATGGTTGCGCAGGCTATGAAAGCCGAATGGGGTATCAAAGGAAAGGTGATATCCTTGAAAAAGACCGTGGGCACTCCGCGTGCATTGACATTGGAATACGGTAAAGGCAAGGGTTTGTATAGTCTCACTCGCAAGTCTTTGCAGGATAAAAAGATCTTTACCCGGGCATACGCTCGCGGAGGTGACAAAAACTTGCCTGAGGGAGTATTCAACTACTTTACCATACCTGGTTATATCGAAAAGAATACAGATATCTACGGAATACGTGAAGGGGAATTTATTGATGAAGAAATATATCCAAAGCGGACGGGTACTGTAACAGCTGTTGCGCAGATTGATAAAAAGCTTTTCTCTATTTCCGATACTTCTATTGATTTTGACCTAAACGGGCAGAAGGTGGAAGGTGAAACGGCTTACATCGTTTTTAAATCAGGTTTGCTTGAAGGTAACCAATTTGAGATATCCAGTTACAACCATGCCACCAAAACAATACGTTTCAAAGCGAATGACGAAGGCAATGACAATTGGTTTCCCACTGAGACTGTACATGCCGAAATAGGTGATAAATACACTTTGATCGGTATTCGTATGCCCCAGTCGTACATTGATGCTGCAGCAGCCGAATTGACTACTAAAAGGCAAGAATATTTGGATAGCAATAGCGTTCCGCGCGTGGTATATGAATTGGAGGTCGATTATATCCAGTTAAGCCGATGGGCCACGGAGTTAGAAGCTGGCGATATCGTTCGCTTGGTCGATGCTGAAAAAGGTATTGATGACCAAATCCGTATCACAGAATTATCTTACCCGGCTATTTATCCCGATGCTATTCAAAATGGCATGTCATACAATGCAGTCATAGGAAATGAAGTAAGCTACACTTTCATCGAGAAAATGCAAAACGACATCAAGGAACAAAAAGAAGTCGTTACGCAATACAACAAACAGTCGTGGGAACGTGATCGTCGCAACATTCAGGCACTGACCGAATTCAGGTCTAAAGTTTTTGATCCCGACGGTAATCTAGAGAATGCCATGCAACAGGCAATTGCAGGTTGGTTCGGGACCGAATCGATGTATTATGATTTGGACGATGTGTTGATGACTGTAAATGCAGGTGGTGATCCGAACGCATTTGCTATGTCGGCCGGTCGGTTAATTCATAAAGTATTCAAGATAGAAGGATTGGGGAATATATGGAATCTTGACGCATTCTTGCAGTCGGGCTTGGTACCAACACAAGGCTATTACTTGGCTGCAAAATGTAGCAAAACGGCTCTTACTGGAGAATGGATTTTATCAACTGAGCAGATTCCTACAGACGGTATTCCAGGATACTGGCATTTCAATTTTGGCTATCTATCTAGCGTGATCGAGAACGAACGGTCATTTCACCCTACAAAAGGATTCACCCTTATTTCCGGTGGGCAAATTGAAACCGACGTGATATCGGCGTACATGATTAATGTTAATCGCCTGTTTGCGCAGGTGGTCACCGTTGGAAGCGAAGGATTTGTAAACGCCGGTATTTCGGGTCTTGCGGATAACGGAAATCAGTCGCAACGTTTTTGGGCAGGAGCTACCGAAGAGAACAGATATCAAGCGCCTTTTCAAGTTCTTAACGACGGAAGTATGGAAGCCAGTAAAGGACAAATAGGCGACTTCCTTATTCAGGACGGATATTTAACAACAACTCCTATACCACAGCCCGAGCAAGAGTACCCTCAAGTAGGCGTAATCATGGGAAATGATGGAATACTATCTCGTAATAGTAAGATGTCATTTCTATCGGCATCAACTGGGCTTGACTTTACAGCTTCAATAATTGGTGAAACGGCGGAGCCTATGCCTCCGGTAGGTCCAATTCTAATCGCTGATGTCAGAGCAGGATTATTTGGCATTCGTCGTCAGGAATTGACAACTGATGCACTTAACCAACTTCAGGGTGCTTGGGGAAGATATGGAGCTATGATGACTTCGTTAAAGCTTCTTGGAGCCAAATACGAACCTATAAAGATTGTAACTGACAATGCAGATTACTATGCATCAGGAAGTGATTTGGCAATTGTAAAATCAGGCACCGGAAAGATATTTCTTCCTACTGAAAATCTTGAAAAAGGAAGGGTGATCGAGATAAGGACTGTAATTTCCAGTGCGCTCGAAATATTAATAAACGGTGCAGGCAGCCAAATATACAATCTTCAAAATGAAGCAGTATCGGAGTCTTATGTACCAAGTNNAATATCGTTTCAGCGGATCTCAATGGATAGAATTTAGATAAACAGGAACTAAATAATAAAGAAATGGCAGAAGAAGAAGGAAAAGCAATAGAATGGCCAGGCGGAGCAGATGAAGCTACCGATTTCGATTTCCTTATGGTGGGAAAAGATGGTAAACCTATCATGAAGATCCCAAAGGAAAAGCTGAATGAAGTTATCGTGATCAACGGTGAAGGTGTCAAAGCTGTGGCTGGTGGGGCCACAGCTTTGACACCAACAATTTTACGTCCCGGGCCAAATGGTCAGAATCGGAAAAAGGAGAAGGTTAAAGGCTGGTTTGTTAATGGTACTACTACCGAACCTACTGTCGCAACTGGCACACCTTGGGAGGCGCCCGAAGGATTTGATAATACAAATTGGTGGGATGGAAATAATAAGGTTTGGAGCTTAGTAAGTAGTTTGCCCTTACCTCAAATTGATACATCTCAATTAGTTAAAAATGATGATCTGTCAGAGGGTGTTCCTTCTCATATAGATTTTACCACAATACTCCAAGGAATAACTCCACAAATAGGATACTTAGACGTTTCAGGAAATTTTGTAGCGTCAGCTAATTGGAGAACATTTACTATACCGAGTAATAGGTTTGATTTAGAAAAAATAGTTAGATGGATGGGTCGACGTGGCTCTTCTTCTGTTGCTATGCAAAATATGGTCGCTATAGACGGATCAGGAAATAAAACATTTCTAATCAGTAGTAATAATTCTTCTGTTATTGAGACATTAGACAGGACAGTGCCTTCGGGTACTATCCAGCTTGATGTATGCTTTAACGGTACATCCTCGTATGATCTCCAAAAGGAATATATTGTTGAAGCAACCGAAGACGGTAAGGTTGTATCGCTGGTAAAGGATGTTGTTGAGCAAAAAAAAATAGTCCCCGGTCTTAATCCTGTTTTATTGAATGGTACGTATCTAGAGATTACTTTTTATAATGGAATTGGTATAGAGCAGAGAAAGGTTGACATTGCTCCAGCCATCCTTAAAATTGTGGGTACTCCGCTTGTGAAACCGTCGCCTTTCGCTAGTGTGCCAATGAACTTTTACAAGCAAAATGGGGTATTTTATACCGATTTAGATGCATCGAAATATGATATAAAAAATGACTACACCTTCTACTTTGCTCCAGATGGTTCCGATTTAAATGATGGGTTAACAATGGAAACGGCTAAAAAAAGTATTTTACCAACTATCCGACAGCTAAATGCTTCTGCCCCTGCAAATGGGGCAACATTTGTTTTTATCGGTAAAGAAAACATGCAGTTCGGTTATAACGAATTGTGTGGAGAGGATATAAATTTTAAAATCGCCCNNATATTATCAGGCCAATTTTGTTAATGTGGCCGGATCGTCTGCTTATTATGTTCAAATGCCCGACAAAGTATCGGGGATATTAGATAAGAAGTATAAAAATGTAATGGGAGACTACAAAAGGCTGAAACAAGCGTCTTCCTTAGATGACTGTAAAGCTACACCAGGGAGCTATTATAAAGGTCAATCTACTACTACTTTGTATTTCCACTTATATGATAGCAGGCAACCGGATGCTAGTGTTCTTCCTTTAAGATATTCCCCTCTCTTAAACATAAAATCAGACAAATGCTTTATTTCAGGAGTGGAGCTTATAGGTGCCTACCATTCTGTTGTTAACACAGGTGTGATCAACATAGATGCAAGTAGCAGTAATAGCAAAGAATACTTGATAACAAATTGCAAAGTTACCTTTGGGATGGAATGCGTTTCCGTGAGAACCAATGGTAATACCATATCTATACTTAACAATTTCTATTGTACGCAGTCAGCGGAAGATAATATTGGATATTACGGTAGCGGTTCAACAACAGTATCGAATGCTTTAGCTATAGAAATTAATACCAGGTCTTACTATGGCGGATTTAACAACGACGGCAGTAATAATGGCTCTACTCTCCATAACTCATGGAATGCAATTCGTGTTAATTCTGATTTTTCATACAATGAGAATAAAAACGTAGCTGATATTAACAATGCTAAGGTTTGGTTATTAGGTGTAATAGCTTCAAACGCTACTTCTCCAACTGTTAACGTAAATTACTCTTTTACTGATTGCGAAGTATGGTTGGATACCTGCAAAAAAGGCGGAAGCATTACAGATTTGGAGCTTGTCGGAGGAAATAACAAAATACATTTTAAAGATGCTGTGCCAAGTGATTGGGTAAGAACTGGAACGGGATTAATTGATACATATTGATATGCAAGTAAAAAACAACTTATTATACAACAGCGACGGAACTCCAGTCGAGTTCCGTCAATCGCCAAATGTAAGCTCTGGCACTAAGGATATTCGTTTTATCCTACTACACTTTGATGCTGCTAGTAATTCAACGTCGGCCGTTAATTGGCTAACTGACAAGAAGTCGAACGTAAGTGCGGATCTTCACATTACTCGTGATGGAAAAGTAACCCAAATGGCGAAGTTCAACCAGATCACATGGCATGCCGGTCGAAGCGAATGGAACGGATTCACGAATCTCAATCGATATGCAATTGGAATTGAACAGGAAAATATGGGTATGGTCAAAGGAGTATACCAAGACTGGACAGAAGTGCAGATTCAAAAGTGCATTGAAGTTTGCAAGGCCTTGGTAAAAGCATATCCATCGATCACGGATATTCTCGGTCATGAGGAAGTTGCAATGCCAAGGGGACGTAAAGATGATCCGGGGCCAAAATTCCCAATGGAGAGAGTTAGACGGGAGGTATTCGGAGTAATGTACTTGGCAAAAAAGACAACTACCAGCGACCTTAATTTGAGATCGGGCCCAGGTACAACTCACTCCGTTATTTCGGTTTTGAAAAAAGGTACTCTGGTGAATGTTATTTCGAGATCGGCTACTTGGTCAGAAGTTTCGGTGAACGGATTAAAAGGATTGGTATCTAATAATTATTTAAAGTAATGGCAGAGGAAAAGAAAGGGCAGCAACAGCCGACATTTATGCAGATAGTACGGCATCCCGTGACTTATGCTTTATTTATTGTGGTATCAGTATTTTGGGCAGTATTTTATTTGATTATTGATGTCAATAAAGATTCTAGAGAAAGGGATCAAAAGCAGAATGACAAAATGATCGAAATACAGGACCGGTTATATAAGCAAATGCTTGAAGAAGTCAAGAATAGAGTAGAGCCGGCTGTAGAAAAAGTAAATCAGGCAGCTACAAAAGTGGATAGCGCTGCTGTGAAAGTAGACAGTGTAGCTCAGCAGCAAAAAGTTAAAAGAGGAGGTAAGCGATGAAATGGTTCATTTTAATAGTAATGATTGGCTCTACATATTCAGATGCTAGGCCAAAGGTTGAGGTAAAGGCGAACATCGCTAAACCTCTTGAAGAGCTTGTACCGAAACTGGATAGCTTAGCTGGAAAGCTAACCGATTTATCAAACAAAATGCAATAGTTATGAGGATAGTTTTAATAAGCATAGTCTGCATCCTGTTGTCAGGGTGCGGGCTATTCCGTAAGACAACTAAGGTGAACAAACAGTTGGACGCAGTAGCAGTTTCCAGTGATGTCAAGTTGTCTACTGAAACCACTTCAGGAACTGTTGATAAGACTAAAGAGACTCTTAATTCAACATTTGAAAGTGAGGATAAAGTAAAAGTTTATCCAACACCAGGGACAGATGTCAAAGTAGATCCTGATGGATCGGTAACATTTAAAGCTGATAGTATTGTCTCGTTTACTAAAAGGAAAACAGATCAAGCCCGTGAAATACTTAGGGATATTCGGGAGAATCTTCATCAAGATGTTAACCTATCCGCTAAAAAGGATAGTACTAGCGAGAAGATATTGGAAACTAAAGATGTTGATAAAAAGCCCAGTGCTACCGGTATATTTTCGAATTGGTTGGGCTTCGCAATTGCATTTCTCATTGTCGCTATGTTTGTAATTTGGTTAGTTAGTAGAAAATAATTTTTATATTTACGTTATGACAATTTCAAAAGACCAAAATAGCCAATTGAGATTTTTAGGATTTAAATTAAGAAACAAAAATAGGTACTCCTATTTAACACCTTTTAATCAATTCTTGTCAATTAATGTGTTAAATAAAGGTTTTCAATTAGAAATAGATGGTTGCCGAATATATAGCAATGAGTTGTCATTTAATGAATTGATGACAATTTTAACCCTATTATACCCTAATGAAAAAAGGAAAAGAGTACGAAATGTTAATTGAACAATTGTATAGAAGATTAGAACCTAATGCCAAAATAATACAAGATGACCATATATTTGGTATAGACACCAACACTTATAGGCAGATTGATGTATCAATTAGATATAGTTTTGCAGGAATAAAAAATTTAATAATCATTCAAGCTAAAGATTATAAGAATCCAGCAGATATAAATAAAGTTGGTGAATTTCTATCTGTTATTAGAGACGTGAATGCAAATAAAGGCATACTTATTTGCGCAAACGGTTTTACCAAAAAAGCAATAGAATATGCTAAAAACAAAGGTATTGAGCTTCTTACATTGCATTCTGCGCAAAATAAAAAATGGGAAAAATTACTAAAGGTAAATATCCAAAGAAATGTTCACCATTTTCAAATGGATGAGCAATTATCCATTTCCGTAGGAGATAAAGCGGGGAAGAGGACAACTATCACTTTTGACACTTATTCATATGACAAATATAATATCATAGGACTTGTTGATATAATTTATGATAATATTATCTTAAAAAATTCATGGAAGGAGATAATAAAGGGGAAGGCAATGACATTTTCAACTAAAGATAGGGAATTGTTTCACCTACTTGACTATGATATGATGCCTGTAAGTGGACATGTAACAATTAAGTACGTAAGGTCAATTACTACTAATTTTCAAATTGACCCTGTAGATTATAGTTATATGGTAGACCATATTAATAAGACCGAAAAATTACATGATTTAACAATATCAATAGATGATATGGATAAAATTGCTCTGGAAGAATTTAAAAATGATCCTGATGTTAAAGATGATTTCCATATAAAAGCACATGTTTTTGAATTTAATAACCTCCAATTTATAATGATTAAAGAATTTTTAACTAAGGGATTTATTAGTGGAGATGGTTTTTATAAAGGTCCGGCCTTAATGAAAAGAGACGAAAGGGGAGAGCTTCTTGTAAAATTAGAAACCATATTAAAAGAGGGCGATCAAAACAAATCAGCCAACTAGTTGTTATAAAAGTCCCCGAGTAGTAATTAATGTTTCATAAAAGGTCGAGTATTCATGTTCTCGGCCTTTTTTTAATTTTTCAAACCATATTACTACATGTATTGTACTGATAGAGAATTGAATGGTTTCGCTGTCTTGATTTTGTCGCATGGATCGAGTCAGTATTTTAATCGCATTTTTATTTGAAGTTGAAATAACTATTTATGGTTATTTGTCATTAGCGGGGATCTTACCATCCCTGCTTTTTTTATTTCAAATAAGATATTTATATTAGGGCAATTTGGGTTTAAAAATAATTTGTTTCGAAAGGCCAGCATCCCTTAAACTGGCCTTTCTTATTACATTGTAGGAATTTCTCCAGACTCGATCATCTCTATTATTATGTCCGCTTCATCTTTGGTCAACCAAGAATTGTTGTTGAAATGCATTTTCCAACCCTGAGTTGTGTAAGCTATTCCGGTAACGAATCTATCATTTATGTACACATGGAAATGCCCTCCCTGTAATGGCGAAACATCTAACACTTGTGGCACACCGTCAACCTCAAAATTATCGAATATCATCCTTTATCCACTTTAATTCTCCGCGCTCGATCATCGCAATATATTTTTGAACGTGATCGTCAGTCAATAGGCAATCGTCGTCAATATGGAAGTTGAATTTCTTTGAGTGCTTGTCGTGCTCAATGCTTCCAACGTAACGATTGTTCAGGTATATGTGCCAAAGGCTGTATTTCTTCGCTCGAACTTCCACAATCTGGCGTTCGCCCTGGTGATAAAACAGCTCAGGTACATCACTATCATATCTCAGGATCAAAGCATCAATACAGGCTTCTTTTATATCGTCCGCAAGCTCTCCATAAGCAAGCTCCCATACTCCTTGTGATTTCCTGAAAACATAAAAAGCAAGCCCATTCTTATTATACAGATGATAGTCCTTCATGCCCATGCTTTTATCATGTACGCTTATTTGAACGTACATAACACGGTTTCGACAAAAGACTTCAAGAGGTTTCATAAAACAAAGTTACTAACAAAATTAGCAAAATGTCAAGAAGAATTTTAAATTTGCTGTATGAAACTAAGTAATGAACCACCGGAAGGGTATGTAGATCATGTTAGGAAAACGGCTCTATCAGCGTCGAATGAAATTGGAATTGAAGCAGGCGCAAAGATATTGGAAGAAGGATTAAAGGCGTGGCCAAGCGAACTAGATGCCTCTATAAAATGGGTAGTTATGGAAAGGAAGAAACTTAAATCGCATCCTGAATATCGGGCCGATTAGTATCACCTTTGGCGCCGGTCACACGGAAAACTTTATGCGCTCCAAGTTCACCTTCATAAGGGATCATGAGTTGCTGAACATCTTCTTTTTTCGTTGCGTTTAGCCAAGCATCCCTATTGGATGGAGGAATGATCAAAGGCATGCGCTTTTTCTCATTATGGATTTCTTCCAATAAGGGGTTAGCAGCTGTCGTGATAATTGAAAAAGTAGGGTAGATGTTATTTGTCTCGTAGTCTTTAAAATTGGCATAGACAATGCCCAAAGTGAAAATCTCCTTTGTTGGTGTATAGATGTAGTAGTTTTCAGTGTCCTTTTGCCCAGCGACTTTATGAGGTTCATAAAAGCCGTTGACGTAAAGTAAACCACGGGTTTTAAGAATGGAATGTTTGTAAGATGCTTTTTCAAAGATCGATTCAGATTCAGCGTTCAATGTATTANNGAATCAATTTCCACCGAGCAGGCACAATGCTATCCTGGTCCTCATTTAGAGTAACAGGAAGGTAAGGCCTAGTGAAACCGCTGACATGAAAGATTTCTTCATTCTGATAATGAACATTCTTGCCTTGTAAAGCGTCTACTAGTTGCTTAGTGCTTGGAGTGGAAGTATGATAACACATATTTGATTATATTTACTTAAAAGTACAAATAAAATGCGATTTGCAAAGGTAAATCATTCGGTATTGAAAGAGCTGCAACGAAAAGGTTATAATGTCCTGATCGCTCCGGCAGATTGTGAGGATACAGCAAATGTAACCTGGAAAGCCATTGCGGTGCCCAATGTCTTTGAATGGCTTGTTGCTTTGGATTGTGAGGGTATTACGGCGGTTCCATTTGAAGAACCAAATATTCTAGTCATCCAGGATGCTTTGAATAATATTAAAGAAGAAGACCTAAATGGAAGCGTATTTATTGAAGATTAAACTATGAAAACATTACAAGATTATATAGATGAAGTTGGCTTATACGGTGAAAAGCTATATTTAAGAAATGAAGCTATCCGTACAGGCTTATTTGATAAATACCGAGTATTCCTGATGGCTAATTATCCTGATAGTGCCAGTGATGATATCATCGAAGCCCAGGAACTTGCAGGCCGAGTTTTGCAGGTAGATAAATCACTGTTGAAAGACTGGATTACAAATAGCAAAATCAATGTCGTGACATCTGACTTATATATCCTTGATGAAGGATCAATATTAACGGGCACCCGAGAAAACCCTGACAGCTTGGGCAATATTTTAGGTGATGGTCTGGAAGATCTCATTGAATGTTCAGTCGCTCCCGATGACGTTATCATGTATTCGGATAATTCGGTTTATTGGGTTGATCCGGTGGTGAAGTCTTAACTTTGGATTCCGGTAATTTTACTTTGTAATTTTCGATAAGTTTTGAAATCTTCTTAAGATGCTTGTAAATTAGTTCAAGTTTGATATTTTCGCCATCAGACTCTACAAAAGGCAGGATATCGCCTTCTGTAACGAATTGTAAAGTTACGATTATTTGAAGGGCGTCTTTGTCTTTTCCTTCAAGGTCGGTGCCATCAACTCTATATGCTTCTACTGTTTGTATCCGTCCGTTAAAAATGGTCATATTTATTGGTGTTAGTTGACGTAATATACAAAATTTAAAGTAAAAGCCTAGATTGTTAGTCTAGGCTTTTCTTTTGGAGGGCATTTAATTTCTCAGATTTTGTTTTATTTCGAATATGGCGGCTTCTATGGAGTCGTTTGGGATCTGGGTAAATCTTTCGTAGAACTCTCCTGTTTCCCTTGAGTAAATTACTCTTCCGTCAGTGTACAGGACTGTTGTTATCCATTCTCGCGTATTTTGGTCCTTGTGTTTGGCACAGTCTACTAATTTATATACGTTGTTTTTGTATTTGTAGTATTCCATGGCATTAGGCTTTCATATTTAAACTAACAGCATCAAAGGGGCTTAATCCTTCGTTGAATAACGGAAGCCATGACTCAGGGTCAATACGTGACCAAGCATCGCAACGTGGAGTTTCAGGAAAGCATCCAAATCTATCTTGTAGATTGAATGCACATTTCCTAAGCCAGTCCTTAAAACCGTAAGGATATTGCTTTCCGTGTATGTAGTTTATATTTTCCATAGTCGGTTATTTTTAGTGCGCCCCGAATACTTTAGTCGGAGCGCTTCTCTTTGGGGTTTGGAGAGTTTCACAGATTGACCTCCAATTCTCTTTGATGCAGTGCAAAAAACACATTCTGCAACTGATGCAAGTACTTGATTTCTTTCAATACTGATTTACTATATTGCCATGTGTTATGGTTTCCGGTATTTAAGGTTATCATTCCGTTAGTAAGCAACCAAGTCAAGTCGGGATGTCTTTCAAATCCGCAATTATTCAACAACAGTTCCTCTGTCAGCACAACACCCCTCATTTCGCCTCTGTAAAGCATAGGCTCCGATAGTCCGTTAGGATGCTCAACAATAGCTTGATCTTGTCCAATCAATCTCACTTTGACTATTACATCACGGTCTTTAAAATGATCGGAAGCGACGTAGTTCCCGATTCTTAGTTCGTTTGCTTCCATTACAATTTTATTTTTAGACGTTTAGATTCCCAATCTCTTTCTGATACTATCTCCGCTTTTTCATATACACGATTGTCATTGGCTATTACATAAAACCTATAATGTGGTTTATCTGCATCATAATCACGTCCTGACATTACGGGAAAATCTTTTGTTTGCTCCATAACAGCAGCATGGTACATGTAGTGTATTTTGCTTTTAGTCCTGAAATGGAATATTTTAAGCAGATCCCCTTCGAGTATTTGTCTACCATTCTTGTCGTAGTATATGTTGTTCTTTCTTTGTTCTAGTGATAGGTCTTTCATAGCTCTGGTATGTTATCATGTGATAGAATAGATTCTTTATTAACAGAATGGATAACGTCGCATATTTCTGAATCCCAATTACCAGTAATAGTTGCATTCTCCGACGCATTCCTTAATGCTTCTTTGGCTACTTCGAGGGCAAACTCTTTCATTGCATCATTTACCAAATTCTCAATAGAACCTATTGTTGCGTGCTTTATGTACTCAGGAAATGAATCACAGCTGCTGCGCTCAATCACTAAGTCATCTAAAATTTTCTCTTTTGTTTTCATATTCTAAAACTGTTTTTATAAGATTTGCCATTGATTCATCTGTTCTAGCTCCAGCAATACCGTATTTGATTGTTGAGCCATTCTTAAGTACTTCCCTGTCCCAAATAATTCCGAAACGACTATCAATCTTATTGATTGTGATATCAGAAGAAATTCGAAAACGAACCCAGAATACAGCACCAAAAAAGGATTTTTTTATTTTCAAACAGTCTGTGAATTTATAATTACTAAAACCACGAATGTCCAGACACATGTTTATAAATTTGACCTCATCTTTGTCGAATCCTGTCTTCATTTTTTATATGGTCTAATACTTTAAATCTGTCCAGTGGATTAGCCGCCCTTTAAAATCTTTGGTGAAGTATTTGTAGAAATCATAAACGGAATCAAATCCATCATTTCTAGATAACTTTTCAACCTCAATACTTCCGAGTTGACGGCCATCGATCTTTACATTCAAAGCATAACCCCAAATTTCACCGTATTCCTCTACCTCTCCGTAATAGGAAACTAGTTCATCATTTATGCTCAAATGATTGGCACATGATATCTCAATCGTCTGAACGCTTTTACATTTTATCACAGGCGCAAACTGGAAACGATCCTTTGTCCGGCTGTTGATCACAAAATGGATGTCCATACCCTGGCGCCAACGTTCGCTTTCGTCATGACGAATAGTATGTATTTTTGGCAGTAATACATTGTGTTTGTAATTTCCAATAACGTTCCATAGTTGATTTGGTAAGTAGTCTGGGTATAGATAATCTGAATACGTATCGTAATCCATATCAAGTAAACTGTTCCAAATCTTTTGAACGAAAAATGTTTTTTCGTTTTGCATGGCCATACTCTTTGGCCAATGTTGCATAAATCCTAAAGTCATAATTTATTTCATTTATCCCCCCGATTAGAATAAGTTAGTCGGGGAGGGGGTTAGTTAAAATAATCGTGTCTGTGCACTATTTCTTTTGCTGGTAACTATATGATTGAAAGATACTTTGTCATACAATGTAAATTTGGGACGATAGATCCGCATTAATTTGCTGTCGGGATCATATGTTTTTAAATCAATCTCGTCTTCACACCGTATAACAATATATCCTATGTAAAAATTGTCTTTTTGGTCTATTTGATACGGCTTTTCTTCATCTCTGCATTGAAATAATATCATCTCTACAGGAGAATTTCCGATATTATGTTCAATCCTAGAACCAACATAGGTGATGTATGGTCTAAAATCATCGAATCTATTTAAAGTTGGCGAACCGTTATTTTCTTCGCCAACTCGGATAACTTTATCTCCGGGATTTAATCCGAATAAACTCTCTGATTTTATATCAGGATGACCAATAAATAAAATTAGTCCACCTGAACATTGAAAACTGTAATCCTCTTTTTTCATGGCTTATATTTTAATCTGTACAACTGCCAGCATCGCAACTGGCGTAATCAATAAATTCTAATTGTTGTTGAATTGGTAAATTCTTAATCCAATCCATAGCAGCAGGATATGTTCGCTTTCCGACGGTACGTCTTTTAAAAGTTTTTCCCTTCATTTTTTCCGCATCATCAGCCCATTGCATACGATTCCAATTTATAGGATCTTGCCATTGTTGTTGAAGCTGTTGAACAGTATGATGAAAGCACATAACACAATTGGATATTGGAGGAAATACATATTCTGGCCTCCCTTGCCAATATTTAATTATTTCCGCTTTGGTGATTCCATGTTCGATAAGAGGAAACGACGGAACGCGATAAAAATCCTTTTTGTAATAGTTGAAAGGTGTGGGCTTAAGGATACGTTCTCCACGTCTTACCATTCCTTCGACATCCATAATATCCCACCATTTCACTAGATAGCTCGGTATCTGTAAATCATTGATCACGGTTTGCAAATCAAATGATGGGTTAGGAACCCTATCTTTAATCTCTACCAACCTAAAGAACATGTTAACTGTTCGGTCCAATTCATCAAGACGAAAACCTATGCGCATTTCGACCGGATCTACTTTTGTTATGGTTTTGCGGATATAGTTGTACATAGGAACAATTTTTAAATGCTCTGTACACATTCTAGTTTGCGAATTTGGTAAACGCTCTTTTACCATATCATCATAGGTCTTAAATTTTGATAGTCCCCATATATGAGCAAATACGACTTCTATACCACCAGTTGATTTCGAGTATCTTTGTGTCCAAAGTTCCTGAGACAGTTGATGCAGTACAACTAATGTCCTATCGTCCTCAGCACTCATCCAAAAGCCAGGGTGAAACATTCTCAACCAAGCATGTGACGCTAACAATCCTGGCACTTTCATTCTAGCTTGTGAAGTTTCTTTGGTATACTTAAAAGCTTCCTGCTCAACGCAAGCAAATATGTTGTGATCTGCTGGAAAATGAATACCCATGAACGAACTTGTACCACCACCCGAAAGACTGTTTACTGTTATCATTTCCTTTCTCCTTTCTAAACTAATGAGTCCTGAACAACAACCGAATTATTACGAGAGTACATAGATCGAAAGGTCATCACCTCATCGATCACACGGGAAAGATCGCGCGTATCAACACACTCTATCGACGCTGCTTCTTCGAGCGTGAGTATTTCGCCTATAACTAATTCGATTAGTTGTCCTATTTCCTCGGGTGTCATTTCTTTTACTTATTTTTGATTATGAATGATAATCAAGCAACATGCTTGTTCCTAGCCTTATTTATGATCTTATTCGGAATTATACTTCGAAGGTTCAAACAACCTTATTACTGGTATTTCCGACTGATTGCGCTTGGAATTTTCGTTATCCTAATTCTGTTGTTCGATTTAATTGTAAATTAGATTATGAAAAGACATACGATTATTTACATACTCGGAACCATTATTATGATCGCGAATGCGTTGTTTTTAGTTCCATACCTAATTGAAGAATTAGGAAAGTCGCTTGATAAATAATTACTGCTCACCCTTCAGATCCTTTTCTAATCATACGTACCCAACCGTAATCGATCTCAGTTCCGTCGCCAATGTAGTAGCCCATTGAAATAGCTAACATTGCTTGTTTGTGGGTTATTTCAGGTATTGACAGCCCTATAGCACTATAAGAGAATCCGTCAGCATTGTTTACTACTTCATCAACCCACCTAAAGTCAACGCCCACGTGGTGTTTACCTGAAAACCGCCTAGTAATCTCAATTTTATCATACTTACCTAGGTCAAATAGCCTAATAGCATCATCATCACTTATTGACGAAATGGGTTTTAGTTCAAGTGTGCAACTTTCCAAAATAGCCTTATTCATATATGTATGGCTAACTATTGAAAGGGTAGAAGGACCATTTAACGTCCAGAATCTTACATTTTGTCCCCAATACAGTGCGAAAAATTTCGCTTTATTTTCTGTAGTATTACTCACCCTTCACGTCCTTTCTTCTTGAAATAAAAGTTTTAATAACCAACATGGTTAGTCCGTATATAAATGATACAGTAGCCGACGTCAGGTAAAGGATATGATAGATTTTTAGAATATTATTCATTTGTGACCTCCTCTCGTTCTGGAGCAATATCGTATAGCCCTTTTTCAATTTCAATCGGCTCAACATCTAGGTTGGTGAGCACTTCTTCTCTAGATTTGTTGTGTTCTTCCATAATGAATTTCAGTTTTCANNATCGATAGGGGACACCTTGATATATGATGAATCCAGTAGATGACATTAAAGAAAGAAGAGCTTTATACTCGTTGAGCCTTTGCTGTTTTTCTTCACGCTTTTTGGTGAAGCTTTGCATTGGGTTTCGGAAGCAGCTAAATATTGCCATTCGAACCTCCTTTCAATACTTGTTGCGCAGAAGAAAGCAGCTGATTCATTTGAAGCTCCTGGTCACACAACGAAAACCGAATGAGTTCTTTGATTAGTAGGGGTTGGTTAGTTCTGATTTCAAAAAATAGAATATTAGGATCCTCAATCAATCCTTCATTGGCCATGTTTTGTTTGATAACATTTGAGATGAAATCATTATAACTTTCTACTGAATTTGGGTTCCAGTTTTCCGGATAAACAGAACTTGTAACTGGGATGCCTTTGTGATTAGTTGTTCCCATAATTAAAGTTTAAAAAATGAAAGCCTGATCGGGTTTAAAGGAGTGCAGCCTCCGCCCCCAATCAGGCTATTAAATTTTTTTCTGTTATCATTTCAATTTCTGCACTCTTGAATGATGATGATGCAAATATTGAAACTTATATTGTGTTATCCAAATGGATAACATTAATTATTTTGTAAGTACTTGATATACAAATAAAAAAATTACAAATAATTTATAAATGTAAATTTTTATAGAATTATTATGCTGATTTTTAGGGTAATATAATTTATAAGGAGAGATTTGACACATTAATCATAATGCAAAGATACGTTTTAATCTTATATTTTTAACTATTTATAGGGATCAGATATTTTGGAAAAACTGACGTCCATTAACCATATTGTGGTGCAATGTTTTTATTAAAGTATTTTAATATTTTGCGAAACTGGAAATACTTAAGACAGGATTGTATTAAATATTGGATCCCTAGGAGATCATAATAAATAATTATGAATAATGTATTGTATTCGCAAATTGGCTTCTTTTTTGTTGTGCAAGAGCTGAAATGAAATCAATTATGAAAAGAAATAGAATAACTTGTTCTGTTGTATTTGCCGTTGCTTTTTTGTCGAACATTCATGGAGCATCCGCCCAGTTTGGAGGACTACTTGACAAGGCAAGCAAGGCCGTTGCTTCCAAGGGGAGCAAGATGTTGGGATTAGACAAACTGTTGAAAGAACCTGAAGCTATTAGCACCAGCTTTGAGGATGTGAATCGGAAAGGGGAACAAATGCCCGATTTTCAAAATACAGCAGTTTATAAACCGTTGGAAAATTTGCCTAAAAATGGAAATGACGGTTATATTCTGGAAGCGGGGCATTTCGAGATGACCAATAAGAGTTATTGTTTGAAAGCAGGTACATATGCTCCTTCTAAAGGCGATGGTTATATGTATGCACCTACATTGGGGAAAAAGAGAGAAGTGGTCATTGCAATTTTGAAAAGTGCTGAAAAACATACTGATGTAGCACAGTCAGACATACAGATGCTCCTGTGGACGATCATTGCCAAAACAAAATTCATCGATTATTCGGGGCCAGTAAAACAAACCGCTTTGAAATTGCTAACTGCGGACCAAATATTGCATTTAGAAGGTGGCGCACTAGGTGTATTGCCGATTGATGTGGTTCAAAAAGCAAAAGATCAAATGCCGCCGGCGATACAAACGATTTTTGAAGCTGAAAATAATATTCGTCAGCTGGTGTCCTCAGGAAATTACTCCTATGCTGATTTTGAACAATATGCAATTCTAGCAGGTATGGCTGAGCCCCGTTCGGACGTGCCAAGTGGCATTTGGACGCTTCATCCCGATGGCTACTATGTCCGGTATTTTCCAAGTGGATATTCAATCACTAAAGTTCAGGTTTATGTGCCGCTAGAGTTGGTGACGAAATTGAACGGGAAAAAACTTGTTTATGATGCGACAGACGATATTGCATGTCCAGCAAATACTGGATCACAACGGTTGGCGCAAACAAACGAAGCGATACATCACTAACTCAAGAGCAAACATGATGTGCTCCGAAATTTAATGAATAAGGGAGATCAATTGATCTCCCTTATTCATTAAATTTCCTCTTCTGCCTTCTGTATAAAATATAAGCAATGACAATGATAGCGATGATCGCTAAAATAATGTAATGGGAACCTGAATGTTGGGGGTTTTCCTCTGTCGTCTGCGCATATGTAAAATTTGCTACGAAAAGAAGCACCATTAAAATCGACTTCTTGCACATAATAAACGGTTTATTAACTATAGTAGCAAGCTAAGTATTTTTTGCAACAAAGGCAAATTAATTTAACAAAATTAACATAGCTTTTTTACATGACGCACTCTTACTTCTCTACCTATGTTATTTTCACTGAGGTTTTATCAAAATTCTTTTTGTTATTTCTAACGACGGTATTTTTTTGTATTTTAAAAAAAATGAGAAATGTGACTTTGCCGATAAAACTGATTTTAGCTTTAAAGTCGTATATTGTTGGCCTTTTAGGCGCTTTTAGATTTCCTTATCATGTCAAAACTTATCAATTTAACTGTCTTTAGAGAATTTTTAAAATCTAGCTTTGCAGGCGGAATTATTCTGTTTTCGTGTGTTATTCTAGCCTTGATTGTAGCGAATACCTCATTTTATAACGTAGTGATGGAATTTCTAAATCGGCAAGTTGGCTTTGAAAGTGGTCTTATCCATTTAAGATATTCTTGGTTATTATGGCTTAATGACGGCTTAATGGCTATATTCTTTCTTCTGGTGGGCCTTGAAATCAAACGCANNGAGTAAGGCTATTCTTCCGATATTAGCGGCAATAGGTGGAGCACTCTTACCAGCTTTTATTTTTTTTGCGTTGAATCGGGGAAGTGAAACTGCAAATGGCTGGGGGATCCCGATGGCAACTGATATTGCCTTTGCACTGGCCGTTATTACGCTCTTAGGTAACAAAGTGCCAGCAAGTCTTAAAATTTTTTTGGCAGCTCTTGCTATCGTAGATGACTTGTTGGCGATATTGGTGATCGCAATATTTTACAGCAACGGTGTTCATGCTTCCTATTTGTTCATTGCGTTTGGTATATTTCTCTTTTTGATTTTATTGAATAAACTTGGCGTAAAGGCAATATGGGCGTATCTGGTTCCAGGACTATNNCATTTGGTACTTTGTTCACCACTCGGGTATACATGCTACGATAGCAGGTGTTTTAATTGCGATGACTTTGCCAACTACAGTGGATGCCAAGGAGTCGCCTTTGGAGAAGCTGGAGCATCTATTGACCAAGCCTGTCAATTTCATAATTATTCCTTTATTTGCTTTTGCAAATACATTGATTCCGATTCAAAGTGAAATGATTGATGGTTTGAGTTCGAAACTGGGAATTGGTATAATTCTTGGTTTGATTGCTGGCAAATCAGTCGGGATCTTTCTAATCTGTTTTATAGCGAGTAAACTAAGGATAGCCCGGTTGCCAGAAGGAGCGAATTGGAAACAAATCTTCGGAGTTGGTTTATTGGGGGGCATAGGTTTTACGATGTCTATCTTTATCTCTATTTTGTCATTCGACGATGTATTGCTTGTTGAAGAAGCGAAATTCGCTGTACTGATAGCGTCGCTTTGTGCAGGTGCACTTGGATATGCATTATTAAGAACGGTAGGTTCTTCGAAAAAAAAATCTCTTCCGGCTTAGGTTAAGATGATAAACAGCTATCGGAACAAAATATCCCTATCAGCAGGAGGCTATTTAGACAATTCGTCATTTTGAGAGATTTAAAGAAACAATAATGATGAAGTAAGCGTATCAATTTTAATCATTTGTGGATTAGATTTAGTAATTTAGGAACTTTAATAAAAAGAATACGTTGAGATTTGATGAATTTGGCTTTGTTCCAGCTTTGGAAGAAGGCTTAGAAAGTATGATGTTCGAGGAGGCTACGCCTATTCAAGAACAAACTATCCCGATTATCAAAGAGGGGAAGGATATGATCGCCTGTGCACAGACAGGTACAGGTAAGACGGCTGCCTATATGTTGCCAATCCTTGATTCGATTGCTAGGAACTCGCGGGAATCTATCCTTGCCATCATTCTTGTTCCAACCCGTGAACTTGCGATGCAAATAGACCAACAGATCATGGGCATGTCCTATTATACCGGAGCGACTTCCATAGCAATTTATGGCGGTGGTGATGGAATGGGCTATGAGCAACAAAAACGCGCTATTCGTGAGGGAGTGAATATTATTGTGGCAACACCGGGCAGATTGATCAGCCATCTAACTTCCATGAAAGTTGATTTGAGTCATCTAAAGCATTTTGTTTTGGATGAAGCGGATAGCATGTTGGATATGGGATTTCAAGACGATATTTTACGTATTGTGAGTTACCTTCCAAAGAAGAAGCAAATGCTTTTGTTTTCTGCAACTATGCCATTTAAGATCAGATCTTTTGCCCGTAAAATTCTACATGAACCCGTGGAGGTAAATATTGCTATTTCCAAACCTTCGGAAGGTATTGATCAACGGGTATATCTTGCATATGATCAGCAAAAGATGGATTTATTGAATGTTATCCTACAGGACACCAATTATGTATCTGTAATTATTTTTGCTTCTCAAAAAACTACCGTTAAACTTTTGGCGCAGGAGCTACGAAAACAGGGAATTGATGCGGAAGGATTCCATTCTGACCTTGAACAAGTCAAAAGAGAGGATATTATGGCTAAATTCAGGTCTCGTCAGGTACGCGTACTCGTCGGTACGGATGTGATATCTATGGGTATTGATATTGTGGGGATTAGCTTAGTGGTGAATTGTGATGTTGTCCCGGATCCCGAAGATTATGTACATCGCATTGGACGTACAGCACGGGCAGCAACGACGGGAACTGCGATTACGTTTATCAATGACAAAGACCAAAATCGTTTTGCTCAAATAGAGAACTTAATCGGTTATCCGATTGCGCAATTACCCTTGCCGGAAGGTTTTGAAGCTGGACCTACCTATAATCCTGCTAAAAAGAATCCGCAGAAAAGGAAGAACTTTAACAGAAATAAAAACAAGAATAAAAATTATCCAAAAGCGAAAAGGGCTTAGCATAACTAAAAAATCCTCCATTCTTTATTCGAATAGAGGATTTTNNACTGTTATTCAACAGACCAAACTGCCAATTCGTATCCATCGGGATCCTGAAACTGAAATCTTTTACCACCAGGGAAACTAAAAATGTCCTTTAGTATAGTTCCTCCTGCACTGATAACCTTGTCGCGCGTAGACAACAGTTCATCGGAATATAAAACGACTAAAATACTACCATTTCTTGGGGATCCAATTGTGAAACCACCATCGACGTATTTTCCTCCAAAAGCCGTATATTCTGGGCCATAATCTGTAAACTCCCAGCCAAAGCTCGCTGTGTAGAATTTTTTAGCACGATTGAGATCGCTTGATACAAATTCCAAGTATTGAATTTGCTCATTCACGAATTTATTGTCTGCAGAAGTATTGCTCATGATGATTATATATTTTAAAGTGTTTTACAGATTGATCAGGTGTTTTGATTGTAGGGCAAATGCGCCATTTAGTATAAATATAAGACTTTGTGTTTTAATTTTTACCGCATTGCTTTCTCGCCAAGTTAAAATAATATAGGTTGTTGTTTATTCGTTTAATAGTCAGTTGTTTCCAAGCCTAAGTAGGCTTGGAAATAGAAAAGACATATTAATAGCCTTTTTTACGCGTAACCCAATACTGCAATAATACAGATGAAACAACCAAAAACAGTCCTGCATATAAGGATAGATTTAATTCTGTCTTCCAGTTCCGCCTATACAAGACGAAAATTTTTAAATAATAAATCTGATTGAAATAGGAAGCAGGGGGAAATATGCCAATGCATGGCATTGTGCTTCGCTANNAATATTGAGCGTTAATATTTAAGCTATTGGAGGAGAAAGGCAACTCGTTCTGTTCATCATCTTTGTATTTATTCGAAGATGCTAATTTTTGGGGGTAGCTGCAACATATTATCAAAAATCCCCCGGATGTGGTTTACTTCCGGGGGCATATAATGAGCTGTCGTTATTTTTGTGATTTATGGCGTATTTGGTGATGACGTATCGGCTCCTCCACCCAGTGCTCGGTAAAGATCTATGGCCGCATTGAGCTTTTCCCGTTTTACTGTAATACGTTCCAAATCATTTTGGAGCGCATTGTTTTGGGCAGTTATCACTTCTAAATAGTTTGCCATCCCACTTTTGTAAAGTAGGGCTGCATCGGCGGTGGCTTTGGCCAAAGCATTTGATTTGGCATGAATAAGTTGCAGGCGCTGTTCAGTATGTTTGATTTTTGCCAAGGCATCCGAAACTTCTGAAACAGCGACCATAACCGATTGTTTAAACTGCAACGCTATTTTTTCGCGTTCGATGACCGATATCTCATAGTTTGTTTTTAAAGCTCCTTTCTGGAAAATTGGCTGTGCAATATTCCCCGCTATTGTTTTCACAATAGAACCCGGTAAATCGAACCATTTGTTAAATTGAATGGAGTTTGTACCGATGGATGGTGTCAAGCTGATGGAAGGGTACATCGCTGCTTTAGCAAGTCCCATTCTGCTTGTGGCAGCAACTACAGCGTATTCAGCTGCTCTGACATCTGGCCTGCGGCTTAATAGTTCGGCCGGCACCCCCGTAGTAAGCCCGTTGCCAACGATCGTATCCTCTAAACTTGCTGTACGTTGAATGCCCTCGGGGAAACCTCCGCAAAGAATGCTCAGTGCATTTTCTTCGACCGCCATATTTTGATGGGCTAGGGGAATCAATAATTCAGCAGTTTTCTTCTGAGCTTCGGCTTGCTCCACAGCAAGCGAGCTGACCAGTGATGAGTTGTATTGCAAACGTATCATGCTAAGTGTGCTGTCGCTCAATAGAACATTTTTTTGTGCAATCTTAAGCTGCTCATCCAAAGCAATCAGATTATAATAGGACTGGATGACCTGTACAATAAGGCGTGTTTTTAATGCGGAAAGATTTTCCTTTTGGCCAAAAAAATTGGCCATAGATTCCTCTTTTTGCATTTTTACCTTTCCCCAGATATCGGCTTCCCAAGATAATCTAAGCGTGGCACTATAATCGTCCATATAAGGTGTCCCGATAAATTGGTCACTCAGCGATCCATTCAAGGAATTGCTCGATAACCAGGTTCTATTCGCTCCAATGCTTAAATCAGCTGTTGGCAGTAACCCTTTCTTAGACTGCTTGTAGTCGAGTTCTAATTGTTGCATGTTGAGGAGTGCTACATTGACGTCCGTATTATTGGACAGAGCCTTCTCAATGAGCGAGGTCAATAAGGGGTCCTGTACAAATTTACGCCAGGATAGCTGTAGCGTATCGGAGGTGAGAACAACCTCGCTGTTTTTGAAATTTTCGGGCATTGCTATCTCCTGACGTGTGTATTTTTTCCCCACGCTGCATGCGGACAATAACAGGGTAGTGCTTGCGAAAATTGTTATATAATGATGAAATTTTTTCATTTTAATCGTTTGTATTGTGTACTGTATTGTCCGTAAGCTTTTTACCTGAAACTTTTTCTTGCAAATATTGGAACACCAGGTACAGTAATGGTATAATAATTACCCCAAGGATAACACCGCTTAACATACCCATTGCTGCTCCTGTACTGATGGAATGGTTACCTGTAGCCGTTCCGCCCGTAGCAAACATCAAGGGTACCATACCCGCAATGAAAGCCATTGAAGTCATCAAGATTGGGCGTAGACGCGCTCTTGCGCCTTCCAAAGCCGAATCAATGAGTGAGGAGCCTGCTCTTCTCCGCTGTAAAGCAAATTCAACAATCAAAATGGCATTTTTTGCCAAAAGACCGATGAGCATGATCAAGCCGACCTGGACGTAGATATTGTTGTCCAATCCAATAGCACGTGTTCCTAAAAATGATCCAATCATACCAGTCGGGATCGATAGGAGGACGGCGAGTGGTAATAAATAACTTTCATACTGTGCTGATAGTAAGAAATATACAAATAGTAAGCTTAATGCTAGGATAAGTACGGTTTGATTGCCTGATGACTTCTCTTCCAAGCTAAGTCCCGTCCATTCGTAGCTATAGTCTCCCGGTAACTTAGTCAATACATTTTTCTCCAATGTTTCCATGATCGCACCATTACTGATACCAGGCGTACTAACCACGTTGATCGTGAGTGAATTGTATAAATTATAACGTGTCACGGATTCTGGACCATATACTTTACGAAGTGTAACCAAGGTATTTACCGGAACCATTTGGCCAAGGTTGTTCTTAACAAAAATCTCGTTGAAGGCCTCCTTATCAGTTCTATAGATACCATCCGCTTTAACTGCTATCCGATAGAATTTACCAAAACGATTGAAATTCAATGATTGGTCACCCGCAAAGTAAGTTTGAACGGATGAAAGCATTTCACTGACGTCTACACCGAGTTGAGCGGCTTTGTCTTCATCGACTTCCAGTTCCATCTGAGGATAATCTGCTCTGAACATGGTATAGGCAAATTGTACTCCCGGCTGTTTCATGATCTGTGCAATAACGGAATCGGACATTGCTTTGAGCTCTACCGGCGATTTACCAGCTCTGTCCTGTAAGACGAGTTCTGCGCCATTCATCATACCATAACCATCCACTG
>DKIT01000104.1 GCA_002454415.1 Sphingobacterium sp. UBA6711 | reverse complement strand
CAAGGAAAATGACAGCAATGGATCAATAGGAACGGTTGATGTAACCTATCCTTCAGCTCCGATTTTCTTATACTATAATCCGGAATTGGCAAAAGCGCTAATGAACGCCATTTTTTATTATAGTGAAAGCAATAAATGGACAAAACCCTTTGCTGCACACGATGTTGGAACTTATCCGCTGGCCAATGGTCAAACCTACGGTGGGGATATGCCTGTGGAAGAATCGGGCAATATGCTGATATTAACTTATGCTTTAGCCAAGGTCGAAGGCAATGCAGCTTACGCCAAAAAACATTGGAAAGTGTTGTCTACCTGGGTCGATTATCTAGTAGATAAAGGTCTTGACCCCGAAAATCAGTTGTGTACAGATGATTTTGCAGGCCATTTTGCACATAATGCCAATTTATCCATTAAAGCAATTTTGGGTATCGCTTCTTATGGTTATCTGGCTCAAATGCTGGGTGAAGAGGCTACAGCGAAAAAGTATCTGACGGAAGCGAAAGTGATGGCTAAGAAATGGAAAGAGATGGCCGAAGATGGGGATCACTATAAGTTAACTTTTGATAAAAGTGGAACCTGGAGCCAAAAGTATAATATGGTCTGGGATAAATTGCTTAAGATGGATATTTTTGACCCCTCTATTCGTGAAACTGAAATTAAATACTATCTCGGCAAACAAAATAAATACGGACTTCCCCTGGACAATCGTCAGCCTTATACCAAAACCGATTGGATTATTTGGACGGCGACCATGGCAAAAGATAAACCTACATTTGAAACATTTGTAAAACCAGTATACCGTTTTATGAACGAAACAACAGACCGAGTTCCGATGTCCGACTGGACGTTTACAGATCGACCTAAAAGAGCTGGATTTAAAGCAAGATCCGTTGTTGGGGGCTATTTTATCAAAATGTTGGAAGAGAAATTGGGAAAAGGAAAATAGCTTTTCTTATGATATAGAAAATAATATAAATAGAATAATAAGATGTTGAATGCAATATTGTTAAGATATTGGATTGGCGGAGTTGTCCTACTGAACTTGTTGAGCTCCTGCGGAAGCACTACAGGTTCAGTTAAGCAGTCGGGTCAAATAACAAATGCTAGGGCTCAGCATAAGACCTACAGCAATCCGGTTTTTGAGCCCATACTTGCTGATCCTACAGTCGTTAGAGATCCTCAGAGTAAAATGTTCTATGCCTACGGGACAGCTGACAATTGGGGGGACGGCAAAGGGCAGCGTCTGGTATCTATCCTACAATCGGCTGATCTTGCTCATTGGACTTGGATTGGCACAGCTTTCAGCTCAAAACCGAGTTGGAAAGCTGAAGGTGGAATCTGGGCACCCGATGTGGTACAGTTTAATGGGAAATATATCCTGTATTATGCTTATTCGACATGGGGAGATCCCAATCCGGGGATAGGAGTTGCTATCGCTGATAGACCAGAGGGGCCCTTTTCGGATCAAGGTAAACTTTTTGATAGTAAGCAGATCAATGTGCCAAATTCAATTGATCCATACTTTTTTACGGAGAACGGAAAAAACTACCTGTTCTGGGGTAGTTTTAGCGATGCGAACACGCAAGGCACTTATGGTGTGCAACTAGATAAAAATGGAACAGCGGTACCCGATTTAAACCAAAAATTTAAAGTTGCTGCCGGTGATTTTGAGGCTGTTGTTATTCATAAGCGGAAAGGATATTACTATTTTATCGGATCCAAAGGATCTTGTTGTGAAGGGGAGAAAAGCAGTTATCATGTCCTCGTGGGCCGCTCTCGCAATCTGAAAGGACCTTATGTGGATCAAGAAGGCCGCAATCTTACACAGCGGGGGAGTGGAACGTTGTTGTTAAAAGGAAATGATAAATTTGTGGGGACGGGTCATACTTCGCGCATTATAACAGATGATAAGGGTCATGATTGGATACTCTATCATGCTATGGATCCAAAGCATCCTCGTGTTTCCAGTGGCGGTAACCGTCGTATGCTGCTTTTGGATCAGATTTTTTGGGACAAAGACTGGCCTAAAATTGAAGGGGCAAGCAGCAGTGTTGCGGCACAACCGGCACCAAGGTTTAATTTTAAATAGAATTTTCAATAGCTAGCAGCGGATCGCCGATTTTTGTTGGTCTTGATTTTCGCTGTCGATAAAAAATATGATACATCAAACGAAGAAACATTTTGAACTTCTTGACGCCATGCGTGGGGTGGCCGCAATCGCAGTCGTCCTGTTTCACTTTATGGAAATCGCACAACCGGATTACCGCAATAGTTTTATTCCACATAGTTACTTAGCCGTTGATTTCTTCTTTTGTTTATCGGGTTTTGTGATTGCCTATGCCTACGATCAGAAGTTGGTCACAATTGGTCTAAAAAGATTCTTTCTCTTACGTTTGCTGCGATTGCACCCATTGGTTATAATCGGTACATTGATTGGTTTATTCGCATTTATTTATGATCCATTCAGTAATTTAGCCGGCTCATTTTCAGTCTTGCAAAAGATGGGGATGTTCATCAGTGGGATAACGCTGATACCATATCCCGCTGTACCAGAACGATATTTTAATCTTTTTCATTTAAACCCACCTACATGGTCGCTATTTTGGGAATATATCGCCAATATAGCCTATGCTTTGGTCCTGGTACGGATTCCAAAAAAGTTTCTTTGGGGAATAGTGCTCCTCGGTGCAGCAGCGCTATGTGCCGAAGCATTTCGTTCGGGCTATTTAGCTGTCGGTTTTGGAGCAGACAATTTTTGGGCTGGCGGAATTCGTTTATGGTTTTCATTTTCAATGGGACTACTTATTTTTAGGTCGAACTGGACTATTTCGAACAAGCTTCCTTTTTTCATCGTTCTTGGTCTGCTTGCTGTCGTATTTTTCATTCCATTTTCTGAAGTTTATGGTAAGTACATCGATCCTATTGTCGTTATCTTTTATTTCCCTATATTGCTCATGCTGGGGATAGGAGGGCAGCCTGTTTTTGGAGACGTCAAGAATTTATGCAAGTTCTTAGGTGATACTTCCTATCCACTCTATATCATTCATTATCCATTTATCTGGATTTTTATGAGCTATGTGGAACTCCATCCCCCATCATATAAGCAGATGGCTGTAATTATTATAATTGGAATGCTGTTATTGATTTTCCTATCTTATTTCGTTTTTAAATATCTAGATGAACCTATTCGAAAATATTTGGGACGGAAACTAAGCTAAATGGCCGTGCAGCCAGCTGCTGATAAACTGGAATACTTCCATTTTGCAGTCTTCATTTAGAATTTCATGTCGCATCCCCGGATATAATTTAACCGTAAGATCTGCTTGTCCTTGGCTACGGAGCTGTTCGGCACTTTTTTCAACCCCGGTACCAAAATCTCCATNNAATCTCCAATTGGATCATCCTGTCCGCTGATAAATGCTATCGGGAGTGTTTTTGGGATATGCCTTGTAGCCGTAGGATCTGTCGCCTGAAGCGAAAGATCCAGTACTGTATGAAACCCATTATTGGTAAACAAACCTCCACAGAGTGGATCTTCCAAAAAGGCAATACGATTTGTCTCATTAACGCTTAGCCAATTGCTATTACTTTGGTCCGGTTCGTTCTTAAAACGGGCATTGTTGCGCTTGTCAAAAATACGGTTGATTAATTTACTCCTTTTTTTGGGAGCAAATATATTTAAAAGGCTGAGTAAAACATAAAAAGCTCCTGAGCCTTTTTGACGTTGTCCCGTACCCACGATTAATGCACCTGTAAACTGCGCTCCGATTTTTTGTAAAACGCAACGCACAACAAATGACCCCATGGAATGCCCCAGAATAAATTGGGGCAATTCGGGGTAAGCTTCTTGTAAAAAGTTATGCATGGCGATGGCGTCATCGATAAGTTGTTCTTTCGCCATCTTTGGATTAAAATAACCTAACTGTTCTGGATCTGATGCAGTCTTTCCATGTCCCAATTGATCATAGGCCAAAACAGCAAAACCCTGTGTCGTCAAGTAATTCGTTAGTTCCTGATATCGACCACTATGTTCTTGCATACCATGGACAAGGAGAATCGTTGCCAATACCGGGCCATTGTCGGGCTCACATAAACTATAGAAAATTTTATGGTCATTCCCTTTTATTGTATGGATCGCATAAAAATTGGAGATTACATTACTCATGTTGCCGCAGATTTTGATCTTAAGCTACGATATTGTAAGCGTTCTTGCAAATTGAATACCTAGCATTTCGACTGAAAGTAATGGACATCATAAGTCCTGGAAGCTATGGCAGATAAACAGAGAATAATGGTATGCCAATTCAGGAAAAAAATACTTATCAGTGAAAAAGGTAAAGTGCTGCTGCTAATATGAAGGTTATAAACCAAATGTGAATGTTTTTGTTCATAGAGTATAATGTGTACAAAATGTATGTGCTATGATTGGAATATCTAGTATATTTATCCTGTCGAAGGTGAGGATCGAGGACCATGCNNGATGAACGATTCACGAAAATATTTTAAAGTAAAAGTTTGGCTGATTCGTCTATGCTATTATGGACATTGCATACCAAAATCATATGGCAGAAAAAAATTCCAGATCACTCACGGATATCGTTAAGACTTATGGAAGTCAGCTGCTACGTTTTGTTAAGGGGAAAGTAAAGAAAACGGAAGATGCAGAGGATATCTTACAAGAAGTCTGGTATCAGTTTAGCCGTTTGACTACTATGGATGAATTGGAGAATGCAGGAGCTTGGCTCTATTCTGTCACCCGAAATAAGATTACAGATAGTTATCGAAAAAAGAAAAGTGAATCACTGGATGATCTCATAGTAGGTGACGATGATAGTGAAAGTACTCTTCCTATCCGTCAGTTTCTTTTGGCTGACGACGCCAATAATCCGGAGCTTAAATTATTTAAGGACATTTTTTGGGACGAGCTGATGAAAGCATTAGAAGAATTGCCAGACAAGCAACGACGGGTTTTTGTGCTTAACGAGCTGGAAGAGAAAACACTTCAGGAAATTGCAGTTTTGGAAAATGAAAACTTAAAGACGATTATCAGTCGAAAAGGCTATGCGGTGAAACACCTGAGAGTGCGGTTGCGCAGTTTGTATGAAGAATTAAAATTTTAAAGATTAAGCTATGAATGGAAGAATGAAAAGACAGCGGAAGGGTAAATTCGCTTTTATGTTTGTTGCTATTATCGTTGGTGTTTTTTTGTTGGTAGCATTATTGCAATATTTATGGAATACGTTAATAGTGGATATTTTCAATTTGAAAGCGATTACCTATTGGCAGGCACTAGGACTCTTTGTTTTGTCAAGAATCCTGTTCGGTCGGGGATTTGGTAAGCCGGGCGGGGGCAGATTTCGAAAAGACGTTCCACGTCAAATGGAAAAAGGAGAGGATCTTTCTGAGGAGGAAAGGGAACGCTTGCGAGATGAATGGAGGCGTCGTTTTGGAGGACGATGTGGCTTCTGAAAAAAGAATAAAAACTTTAAAGTAAAAACTGTTGTTGGGCGTCTTCTTCTATAAAGGCGCCTTTTTTATGCCAACATCTCAATCTGAAAACGACAGAACACGATGATCTGTCAGAATGAATGTTGGAAAAACAGATAGTAAATTACAAAACGCGAATGGTCAAGGAAAATTTAGTTTTCAATCAGATGAAAATGGATTCAACCAACAACCATTTTAGAAAAAAGATGTATTCAAATGAAAAATAAACTTCGATTTATATTGCCTCGCCTCATAGCGCTGACGGCAATAGCAGGATTAGCAACCTTAATTATTGGGACGATCTTTAAACTACTGTTGTTTGGAACAGTCCTGTTTGGGATAGGAAGCTTTGCCGCAGCAAAAATGCGCAGGAGAGATAGGCATTCATTAAAAATGGATAAGGCAACAGTATATCCCAATGTTCAGCGTCACTATAATACAGTAGTAGCTATCGTGCCGTTAAAGGGACAACAGCGTGCTAAGAAAGCGACTATAGTTCCCGTTTACTAATATTAAAAATTGCATAGACGAAGCAACTCGTCGTACATTGGTTAAACTATTATTCAATATTAAAAATTAAAGACATGTTTAAAAGAGATAATTACAGCAGAGGATATTCAAATCATAACAAATTTTGTGGACAGCATTTCAAGGACCGCTTTGAAAAATTCCAGCAGCATTTTTTCGAAGGTGAGCACAGATCGGAAGGACAGCAATTTGTCCCGGCCAATATAGCTGAAAATTCAGAGTTTTACGAAGTCCAACTTTTTGCTGCTGGCCGCAAGAAAGAACAATTCCAAGTCAGTATAAACGATGGTATTTTAAAGATTTCTTGTACTGAAAATATACAGGACGATGGTATCGACTATATTTATAAAGAGCATGAGGGTCTGCCGTTTGAACGTGAATTTCAGTTGAATGAACAAGTGCTTACTGATAATGTGCATGCGAGTTTTGAGGATGGCGTATTGACAGTTATTCTTCCAAAAGATCTTGAAAAGGTGAAAAGACCACAGGAAGTGGTTATTGACTAGGGACCTTGATAGTACGAATCAGCACTGAAACGTGACGATAGTA
Source organism: Sphingobacterium sp. UBA6711 (assembly GCA_002454415.1). Taxonomy (GTDB): domain Bacteria; phylum Bacteroidota; class Bacteroidia; order Sphingobacteriales; family Sphingobacteriaceae; genus Sphingobacterium. The sequence continues at coordinate 3,739 of DKIT01000104.1, read as the reverse complement.
AAAAAGACCTCAATTGCAGTGCCCCCAAAGTTAGAGACTTTTTGGGGGCATTTTTTATGCATAAGAAATAGAAGCACAGTTTTTGAATAACAATCCGTCGTCTATTTTTCAATGTGCTTTTCGAAATTTCTTCAGCAGTTGTTTTTTGCCAAATTGCCAAAAGAAATAGAACAAACCAATTACAACGATAATAGCCATAAAAGGAATAAATAGAGCTAGTATTGTTAAAATGGTAGAACCAATGGTTTCCAAACTGGCAATTAGGAAATTACCAAGACCAGCAGTTCCGATTGAAGACGTTGCCCGCATACTAGCTAGGACTGTGCTGATGGTCGCCGCAGTTCCGCCGCCGGCTATAATTGCCATCGCCTAGCGGAGAAAAGGTGAAATATCGGTAAACTGTATGGCAAAAAGTAGGGTACCTGCTATCGTCGCTAGAGGAATTGAAAGGCTATCCAATATGTTATCTATAAATGGAATGTAATATCCTGCTATTTCTAGGATCATGGCTACACTTGTGGCTGCCAGAACAGTAGGTGAGCCTGCCCAAGATAATTCGTCGCCAACCTGGAACAATTCTAGCCGACAGCCGAGGCTCAATAGAAATAAAGGCATGAAAATCCGAAAGCCTGTAGCCGCGGCTAAACTTACACCAATAAATGCACTGACTAGATATGTCGGGAGCTCACCCATGGCAAATAGATTTTGATTCAACCTAATGAGAGAATAGTAGAAGTATCGTTTTTGTTTTCGGAAGCAAAAAAAACATTGTTTTTACATGTTTTATTAAACGATGATTTTTAGATTTTTATATATTAATTTATAGGTTGTATAGATTTTGATTATAGTGTATCAAATCATTCGATGTACATATAGGAAGGTATTTATGTACTTTTATCAAAGTGAAATTCAAACAATTTGATCATTTAACGTATTATATAATAAACTTTCTTTCATATGGACAACAACGAAAAAGACATTAGTAAATGCCCGTTTCACAATGGAACGTTGCGCAATTCAGTAGCGGGAGGGGGAACTCAGAATCAGGATTGGTGGCCAAATAGACTTCGAGTAGATCTTCTGAGACAACATGCGAGCAAATCAAACCCAATGGACGAAGGGTTTAATTACGCAGAGGCATTTAAGCAATTGGATCTAGAGGCTGTTAAAAGAGATTTGCATGCACTGATGACCGATTCACAGGATTGGTGGCCGGCAGATTTTGGACATTATGGTCCTTTGTTTNNATCAAACAAAAATATGGCAAGAATATTTCTTGGGCGGATTTGTTGATCTTAACAGGAAATGTTGCTTTGGAATCGATGGGATTCAAAACTTTTGGCTATTCAGGTGGACGTGAAGATGCATTTGAACCGGAATTAGACGTGTATTGGGGATCTGAAAAAACGTGGTTGGGTGGCGACATCCGTTATGCGCATGGTTCGGAAGGCGTGGTTGAATCGCATGGTGTTTTATCCGCGGATGATGATGCTGATGGAAAACTACACTCACGTAATCTTGAAAAACCTTTGGCGGCCGTACAAATGGGTTTAATTTATGTTAATCCGGAAGGACCAGATGGAAATCCTGATCCTATCGCCGCGGCAAAGGACATTAGAGATACTTTTGGACGTATGGCTATGGACGATGAAGAAACTGTCGCTTTGATTGCAGGGGGACATACTTTTGGGAAAACCCATGGCGCCGGTCCCGCTGATAATGTTGGAAAAGAACCTGAAGCTGCGGGCATGGAACAACAAGGACTTGGTTGGAAAAGCTCGTATGGGAGTGGTGTGGGAGCCGATGCGATAACCAGTGGATTGGAGGTTATCTGGACACAGAGGCCGACAGAATGGACCAATCTCTTTTTTAAGAATCTTTTTGAACATGAATGGGAATTGACAAAAAGTCCCGCAGGGGCTCATCAGTGGGTAGCCAAAGATGCTGATTCAAATATCCCCGACCCTTTTGATCCGAGCAAGAAACGTAGGCCAACAATGTTAACAACAGATTTATCGCTGCGTTTTGATCCGATCTATGAAAAGATTTCTCGTAAATTTTATGAGGATCAAGGTGCTTTTGCAGATGCCTTTTCGCGGGCCTGGTTTAAATTGACCCACCGTGATTTGGGACCTCGTGAACGCTATCTCGGCGCAGAAGTTCCCGCCGAAGAATTATTGTGGCAAGATCCTATTCCTGCAGTGGATCATGTGTTGGTCGATGCGGATGATGTTAATGCATTAAAATCTACGATTTTAGATGCTGGACTCAGTATTGCTGAGCTAGTCAGCACTGCTTGGGCTTCAGCTTCGACATTCCGTGGCTCAGATAAAAGGGGAGGAGCAAATGGTGCCAGGATACGTTTGGCACCTCAGCGTTACTGGCAAGTGAATAATCCGACGCAATTGCAAAAAGTACTTTCAGCTTTGGAGCAAATTCAACTGGATTTTAATGGGAAGCAACAAGGCGGTAAAAAGATCTCTTTAGCAGATCTAATTGTTCTTGGCGGGGTTGCCGCGGTAGAACAGGCAGCCAGAGCTGCTGGACATGAACTCAAAGTACCGTTCAACCCCGGTCGTATGGATGCTACACAGGAGCAAACTGATGTAGAATCCATGGGCTATCTTGAACCAATTGCTGATGGATTCAGAAACTATCGTAAAGGAAATTATACGGTTTCAACGGAATCGTTATTGATCGACAAAGCACAGCTGTTAACCTTATCGGTTCCTGAGTTAACGGTATTGGTAGGTGGACTTCGTGCACTACAGGCTAACTTTGATGGCTCTCGACTTGGTGTGATGACTGAGCGCCCGGGGCAATTAACCAACGACTTTTTCGTCAATTTACTGGATATGGGAACAGCTTGGAAAGCTATTTCTCAGGATCGGGAGGTTTTTGAAGGATCAGATCGCAAATCTGGGATTAAAAAGTGGGAGGCTGGGCGTGCTGACCTTGTCTTCGGTTCAAATGCGGAATTGAGAGCAGTAGCTGAAATATATGGCAGCGCAGATGCGAAGGAAAAATTTGTGCACGATTTTATTAAGGCATGGACGAAAGTAATGGAATTGGATCGTTTTGATTTACATCGATAGAGAGATTTAATACCCCCGGGAGTTGAAAACTCAAAATTCAATAAGGGCTTGTACATTTTATATGGACAGGCCTTTTTTTATCTGTTATATTCTCCGATTTATGGCTCTAATATCATTTTAATCTTTCTTTAACCAAATTTTAATTTAATATATAAAGAATTATGGAATTTTCTTTGGGTGTTTCCTATTTTGTGAAATAAAATTCAAGATTTGTGCTACTTTTTCTTCTTTGATCAGTACTAACTTTGCATAAGTATCAAAGGAACATTTGATATTTTGTTTGGTTAAAGCTATGTGGAAGCACTTTATTTTTCTGATTACAATGCTATTAATTTCATTTAATAATTTAAATGCAAATAGCTTTGTACCGAAAAGTGATAGTTTTGAATCCCAAGTTTTATGGACAAAGTTTGCCAAACAGAACCTTTGTCATTCTACTGAAAATTTCAAAAATCAAGACGATTGCAACTTTCATCCTATATATCCATCGGTGGAATCTGTTGCTGAAATGGATACGGAGATTAACCAGGATTGGTTAACAGATCGTTGGTTGATTGCTGTTAATTTGCTCTGGGATGAATTGTTGTCTTCTACGCTAGTGAACGATTATCGGTACGAACACGTTTTAGATTTAGAGCCTATCC
>DKIT01000051.1 GCA_002454415.1 Sphingobacterium sp. UBA6711 | reverse complement strand
ATGTCCATTTTTGATCCGAATTTGCAGATGCTATTACAGTTTCCAAAAATTTCATACCACGAACACCATCTGCTACAGTAGGGAAATCCGTAAGCTCTTCCGAAGGGACTGCTCCTTGCGACGTAGCTAAGATAGTACCTGCAAAATTTTTATAGATATTTGCAAAAGCTTCTATATATCCTTCTGGGTGACCTGCTGGCAACCTTATGTTATGTTTTGCTATCGGTGAAAGATATTGCTGTCCTGCACGAAATAGCTGAGTTGGTGCGTCTTGTTGTTTGACCATTAGCGTGTTTGGATCTTGTTGATTCCATTCTAGACCTCCGTTTTCACCATAAATTCTAATTTTTAATGCATTTTCTTCCCCAGATGCTACTTGTGAAGCGGATAGAACTCCTGTAGCACCATTTTCAAATCGCAGTAATATATTTCCATCATCTTCAAGCTTTCTCCCGTTGACAAAGGTTTGGAGATCGGCACACATTTTAGTAATTTTCAGGCCAGATATATATTCCGCCAAATGCGCTGCGTGTGTTCCTATGTCACCCATGCAGCCACTTTTTCCACTTTTTTCAGGGTCTGTCCGCCAAAACGCAAGTGTAGTCCCATCTTCGATCATTTTACTGAGCCAGCCTTGCGGATATTCTACCATGATTTTTCTAATGTTTCCTAGTCGGCCTTCTTTGACCAACTGTTGTGCTTGTTTAACCATAGGATATGCTGAATAGGTATAAGTTACACAGCATGTCAAACCTGTTTCTTCCACTTTTTTTTGAATTAATAGAGCCTGCTCTAATGTGAAAGTCATCGGCTTCTCTAAAATGACATGGAATCCGTGTTCCAAAGCCATCATAGCCGGGTCGTAGTGCACAAAATTTGGCGTTACAATACTGACAAAGTTCATTCGTTCAGTAGGGGGTAGCTCACTTTCTTTTTGGATCATCTCTTGATAAGTGGTATAGATTCTCTCCGATGGTAGCCCTAATTGTTCTCCAGACTCTTTTGAAACCAGTGGATCAGCACTTAATGCACCACAGCACAATTCAATTTGACCATCAATTCCTGCTGCCATGCGATGCACGGCACCAATGAAAGCATTTTTCCCGCCACCAATCATTCCCATTTTTAGTTTAGTATTGCTCATAAGAATATTTTAGAAGAAGAATATTTTTTACAGGCCCAGTAATTTACGGTTGAGATGGTCGTCTGTTTCTACGGCAGCAAAGTTGTCGAAAGCCTTATCCGTGACACGAATAATATAATCATTGATATGCAATGCACCTTCCTTTGCACCATCTTCGGCATTTTTAAACGCACATTCCCATTCTAACACTGCCCGACCTTTAAAGTCATATTGTGTGAGTTTGGTGAAAATTGATTTAAAATCAACTTGTCCATCTCCAATAGATNNCAGTTCTGAAACCCACCATAAACCCCTTGACGACCAGAAGGATTGAATTCTGCATCTTTAACATGAAACATCTTAATTCGTTCATGATAGATGTCTATGAAATGCAAATAATCGAGGCATTGTAGAACGAAATGGGATGGATCGTACAGGATGTTTGCCCGTTTGTGATAATTAACATGTTCAAGAAATAGATCGAAAGTGGCGCCATCATGAAGATCTTCACCCGGGTGTAACTCATAACAAATATCTACATCGTACAACTCGCCTTCCTCTAATATAGGAAGCCATAACTGCGCGAGCTCAACGAAGCCTGTTTCGATTAGATTCGCTGGTCTTTGTGGCCAAGGGTATATAAAGGGCCATAGGAAGGCGCCACTAAATGTAGCTAAAGCCTTAAGGCCGAGATTGTGTGAGGCTTGTACAGCATATTTCAGCTGTTGGACAGCCCATTGTTGGCGCTCCTTTGGTTTTCCGCGTAAATGCTGTGGTGCAAAAGCGTCAAATAAATCATCGAAGCTCGGGTTAACTGCGACCAATTGTCCTTGAAGATGTGTTGACANNGGCTTTTTCCAGATCAATAAAACGAGGATCAATGGTGGGGAGCTGTATTCCTTTATAGCCCAGTCCAGCAGCCCAACTACATATGTTTTCTAACGTATTGAATGGGGCCTCGTCACCGATAAATTGTGCAAGAAAAATAGCTGGTCCTTTAATTGTTGTCATATTTATAACGTTTTTGGAAAGAATGTGTTGTTTTATAAACCTATTGCAGACTTGTTGTTTGAATGCAACGAGTCACACTATTGTCTATACTATTATAATTTGGTCATACAAGGCTACGCACTTGTCTCATACAATATTACAAAAATTTGCAACCGGTTGCAATAAAATGAAAAAAAAATCTTAAACTTGCTTGAGGAGTATGCTGGTTCAATGCTTTGTTGAAGCAACTCTATTGCCAAGCTGAAATATCGTTTAACTAGTGCTATGATACCTCGTGCTAATTAACATGCGTCAGTTTTGGAAAAGTGATGTAAAACTGAATAACCAAAAATAAACCAATTAAAAAATAAATGGCAAATAATGTTTATGATGCATTTGTCATCGGATCTGGGATCACAGGTGGCTGGGCAGCAAAGGAGCTAACCGAGCGTGGACTTAAAACTATCATGCTGGAGCGTGGACGCAATATTGAACATATAAAGGATTATCCTTCTCCAAATAAGGATCCCTGGGAATTTCCGCACAGAGGACGAGTTCCAGTTGATGTTGCGAAGCATTATTTGCCTTTCGGAATAAAAAATCAATGGATGAATGAAAGCAATATTGATTTTTGGACAAATGAGACTGAGAGTCCATATAAAGAAGTTAAACCCTTTAATTGGTTTAGGGGATATCACGTTGGTGGGCGCTCTTTGATGTGGGGTAGACAGAGCTATCGCCTGTCGGATCTTGATTTTGAGGCCAACAGCAAAGATGGTCACGGCATAGATTGGCCTGTGCGTTACAAGGAAATCGCGCCNNGCGCGCCTTGGTATAGTTATGTTGAGAGATTTGCGGGTATTTCGGGTAATAAGGATGGAATAGAAGTCCTACCTGACGGGGAATTTATGCCGCCAATGGATATGAATATAGTAGAGAAAGATCTTGCTGATAGAATAAAAAAACGCTATCAAGGGAAACGACATTTTATAATCGGAAGAACAGCCAATATTACGGTGCCACATCATGGGAGGATCAACTGTCAATATCAAAATAAATGCTGGCTTGGCTGTAATTTTGGAGCCTATTTTAGTACACAGTCTTCTACCTTACCTGCAGCGGTGAAGACTGGAAATCTGACACTCCGTCCTTTTTCCATTGTCAAAAATATTATTTACGATAAGGACACGCGAAAGGCAAGGGGCGTTGAAATCGTTGATGCGGAAACCAATCAAACCTATTCTTTTTTTGCTGAAGTTGTTTTTGTATGTGCATCAACACTGAATTCTACTTGGGTTTTGATGAATTCGGCAACTGATGTCTGGGAAAAAGGTCTTGGTAGTAGCAGCGGTGAGTTGGGACATAATTTGATGGATCATATGCTAAATAGTGGGGCTGGGGGCCGAGTGGAGGGCTATGAAGATAAGTATATTTTTGGACGAAGGGCGAACGGACTATATGTACCACGATTTGCGAATGTCGTGGGGGATACTAAGCAAAGAGATTATATCCGTGGATTTGGTTTTCAAGGTGGAGCTTCGAGAGGACAATGGTCTGGCAAGGTGGATGATATGACTATTGGCGGTGCTTGGAAAGATGCTATTTCCGAACCCGGGAGTTGGGGGATTGGTTTTACGGCATTTGGTGAGATTCTTCCATACCATGAAAATAAGGTGTCTTTAGATCATACTGTCAAGGACAAGTGGGGGCTTCCTATTTTGTCAGTCGATGCCGAAATTAAAGAAAATGAAAAGAAAATACGGATTGACGCGAGCAATGAGATGAAAGAGATGTTAGAATCGATTGGCGTTAAAGATGTATCAACTTATGATAATGGATTTAGCATGGGGCAGGGGATTCATGAAATGGGGACAGCAAGAATGGGGAATCTTTCTAAAACTTCAGTATTAAATAAATTTAATCAGGTATGGGATGCTAAAAATGTTTTCGTTACAGATGGGGCATTTATGACATCCTCCTCTTGTGTTAATCCATCACTTACCTACATGGCTTTCACCGCTAGAGCTGTTGATTTTGCTGTTAATGAACTAAAAAAGGGAAATATTTAAGTATTTATTCAATAGATTATGGATAGAAGAGAAGCATTACAACGTGTAGCTATTCTTATGGGAGGTACAATTATTGGAGCCTCATTATTTTTGGAAGGTTGTGAGAGACCGGCATCAAAAGATATAGGTAAACTCTTTGAACGCAAATCAATAGATTTTCTTGGGGATCTCGCTGAAACTATTCTTCCTAGAACGAATACTCCGGGGGCTAAAGAGGCAGGCGTTGGTTCGGTGATTCCTGTATTGGTGAGAGATTGCTATACGCCTGAAGGAAGGCAAGTTTTTTTGCGAGGAATAGNNCCTGAAGAACAGCAAGTTTTTTTGAGAGGAATAGCAAACATTGATAACCTTGCGGAAAAAGGGTTCGGTGATCAATTTCAGAAACTTGATAAGAAAGATCAGACTGCTTTCGTAAATAAATTGGATAAAGAAGCACAAGACTATGTTGCTAAGAAAAATGCTGATGAACCACCACATTTTTTTACGATGTTTAAGCAGCTTACACTGCTGACATTCTTCAGCTCAAAATTAGGTGCAACAGAGGTATTTCGATATGTGAAAATACCTGGAAAATATGACGGAAATTTCCCCTATCACAAAGGTGATCATGCTTGGGCAACTTAAAAGTCTTCGTATTTAGGTACTGAGTTGGATGTTTGTAAACATTAATTTCTAAGCTGTGTCGAATTCAATGTAAACTGTGTCGAAGATATACCGAAAAAACCTAATATGAAAAACAATTTAGGTTATTGGACAGTTAAAATTTTAATTGTACATTCAATCATTCTTTTGACGGCATTAGATAAACATATTGTATGATTACGACCAAGTATTTTAATTACAAACAGATATTTAACTTAGCTGGAGCACATTTGATATGGCTGACACTATGGTGCTCCCTAGTGGCGGTAATATATTATTTTTTTAATTGGCAATGGATGATTATCCCTTGGGTTCCCTTAGCTCTAATAGGAACCGCAGAGGCATTCTACGTGGGCTTTAAAAACAATCAGGCGTACGATAGGCTTTGGGAGGCGCGGAAAATATGGGGTGCGATTGTTAATTCAAGTCGTTCTTTTACCGCAATGTTATATGCATTTGATACTGAAAAAGGCGATCATTCGTTTTTAGCAGAAAGAAGAAAAAAAATAGCGTATCGTCATATCGCTTGGTTATATGCTTTTCGTGAACAACTCTTGGTGCCTACAGAGTGGGAACATATTAGTTTGAAAAAGCATTTTGGCTCGATGAATGTTAAACGAAATAGGCTTATAAAAGCAGGGTTCCCGGATTATGGACGCACACCTATTTTTTTGCGGAAGTATCTTTCTACAAAGGAATATGAATTACAGGATAACTACAAGAACTTTGCTACCTATTTGATTTCTCAACAGGCGAAAGAAATTAATATATTGAAAAATGATGGCATTATTTCAGATTTTAATCAAACGCAATTGCAGAATTGTCTTAACCAATTTTATGATTACCAAGGACAGGCTGAAAGAATTAAAAAGTTTCCGTCACCAAGACAGTTTGCCAGTACCGCATTCGTTTTCAATGTCATCCTTATTATCCTTCTTCCACTGGGCTTAGTGAATGAATTTGCTAAATTGGGGGATTGGGGAATATGGACGAGTATTCCCTTCTGCGTCGTCATTGGCTGGATTTATATTGTCATGGAATTAGTGGGTGATTACACCGAGAATCCATTTGGAGGCCTTATGTTTGATGTTCCGATGCTTTCTATTTGTAGGACCATAGAAATTGATGTTTTGCAGATGATAGGGGATGATAACATTCCGGAACCAATTGCCTCAAAAAATGGCGTTTTGGTGTAATTTTTTGCGGACAACTTTTAATGTATTTTCCACTTAATTCAAATTGTCATGTCTAAATCAATATTTAACAAATAAGGGATCATTATGTCTTAAAATTTTCATTTGGCATATCATTAGCAGCTTTATGCTAGAAATTTAGATATGATAAAGAGACTATTAATAATATTGTTCCTTTTTATATTGGGAGATATATATTTTTTTCAGGCGTTCAGTACAATCATTCACCATTCTTTTTGGCATGGTTTGTATTGGTGGATAGACATCTTATTAATGTGTGGAATTTTTACGTTGATTTTCTTAAGGAGAACAGGTATAGATATTCAAAGCTTAGCTACCAATCTGATGACTGCTTTCCTAGTAGTTTTCATTCCAAAGGTATTGGCTGTACCATTACTATTGTTAGAAGATGCTATACGTGTTTTTCGACACTTTCCTCCAAGGAGCACTTTTGTCAGCGAAGTTGTCTTATTATTGGCAGTAGCGATGATTTTGGTTATAATCTTTGGCCTAACCCGCGGAAAGCATTTTTATAGAGTACATAAAGAAATTTTGAGTTTTCCGGATCTTCCGGATGCATTTGATGGATTTAAGATCACACAAATATCCGATATTCACTCGGGAAGTTTGACGAATATGAAAGGGGTTCGGAGAGGTATCGCTTTAGCAAATGCACAAGGTAGCGATCTACTTTTGTTTACGGGAGACCTGGTTAATAATAGAGCATCTGAAATGGAACCCTGGATATCGGATTTTAATTCATTACAAGCTTCTGCAGGGAAATTTTCCGTATTAGGTAACCACGATTACGGGGATTATGTGCAGTGGGAGAGCGTAGAGTCTAAAGCGTCTAACCTCCGTAGATTGCAACAAATCCATCATGAAATGGGGTTTAAATTATTGTTAAATGAATCCATTGATATACATAAAAAAGGGGAAACTATTTCATTGATCGGTGTTGAAAATTGGGGCAAGGGTGGATTTCATCAATATGGTGATCTCGTTAAGGCAACTGCTGGGCTTTCCAAAGAATCCTTTAAAATTTTAATGTCCCATGACCCTTCACATTGGGACCAAGTTACTTTGGGTCATGAAAAGGATGTTCATCTAACATTGGCAGGGCATACACATGGAATGCAGTTTGGTATTGAACTCTTCGGACTAAAGTGGAGTCCTATTCAATATTTTTATGAGCACTGGGCAGGACTTTATCAAAAACAAGGTAAATATTTGTATGTTAATCGAGGTTTTGGTTTTCATGGGCTTAAAGGGAGAATCGGTGTTTGGCCAGAAATTACAGTAATTACATTGAGAAAAGCTGACTAAAATCGTCTATTGCTCATCGAAAAATAATCCTAGAAATATATTCAAATTATTGTTATATTTAAATTTATATTAAATATAATAATGATAATGAAAATACAGGCAATTATTTATTTGTGTTTGATTTTGATATTTTCTTCTTGTTCGGCAGCGAACATTGCCAGATTGCGAAGTAGCAATATGGATAAGCTTGAATTAGGCATGTCGAGAGAGCAACTTTCAGATGTTTTGGGATCATCTTATACCATTGCGGAGAAGTATACTGAAGATGAAGATAAAATTGAAGTCATCTCCTATAGAAACTTTCCCTATGAAGAGGAGTTCTATCTCTTTAAATTTAGAAACGGAAAATTAGAAAAATGGTATCGAGAATTGCAACCAAAATACAATGAAGCATCCCATAAATAAGTTATGTATCCTTTAGTACGGGGGTGGTGCGCTTCATCGAAGAAATGGGGTCGACCTGTTACGTTTCACTTATTGTCAGTTTGCTAACAACTTCAAAATTAGAAATCTGATAGTCATCATCGAAAAATAAGCCATTAATGTATCGCTGGATTGGATAGAAAAGATCCGCTGGGTTATTTTTAAAAAATTTCTTGAAGTCGTTAGGGATAGAATACAAATGACTATATTGACCTTTACCTAGACTGATCCCACCAATTTTCTTTAAATAGCCGGTGATCTTATGTTTATGGGTATTTGAAAATTTTTCACTTGTCTCGACAAAATAATCTTCAACATAAAAATTACGGATATCTTGTAACTTGAGTATAGAATGAGGGTCAGGCTTGATTCTTCTCGAATAGGATACGCCTACTAGCACACAACTCGCTTTTTGTATGGTTGATACATTGATGAAATACCCCGCGTCTACCATCAGATGTTTGCTATCTTTGTAAATACCGAGGAGCATTTCGTTGATTTCACGATCTGAATAGTCCAATACATTAGAAGACTTTCCAAATTTTTCAAATGCAAGGCCACTTTCATTCCAATGTTTTCTAATTCTATTTAGCTCATGCTGTTGAAAAGTCTTAATTTTCTCCATATATATATTATCTATCATTCCTTTACGGAGTTTAAAGATAATTTTAAAACTTCACTTTCGTCAATCTTATCGAGAGCTAAGTGTAATTTGAAACAAATCTAATTTAACAGAATCCGAACGGAGTGAACCCATATCGTGCTAATGTGCTTATCTTGAGCATGAACACAAAAATCATTTATGGTTTATAAATACGGTACAACAGGTTTATTAAGAGGAGTTACATGGGGAAAAATAAATTGTTCTCCACACCAATAATTTTGTGGAGAACATAAGCAAGCTGACTTTGAACTCGTTTATTTTGTCGCTTTAATTTGAATGTCGAGTGTAAATTCATCCTCAATGGCGCGATTGCCTAAATCAGAGAAAATGCTGGCTGAACGATATTGTATATCAAAGTCCAATCTATTTACTTTTACACCTGTAGCTTCGGCGAAGAGCCCATCTGCCGTGGTGCTAACTTTAGCAGGAAACGAGATTGATTTCGTTTTGTTTTTGATGGTAAGGTTGCCCGTTATGATTGGATTGACTTTGCTATTATCNNCATGTCCGCCGACAATTTTCTTTGCATTCCATTTGATTGTAGACGTTTGCGTATTGACCTTATAGTTTGTCTTTTGTGCAAAAGCAAGCGATGCTGTGCAAATAATAGCAATAATTAAACTGGTTCTTTTCATTGTAATGATTTATATGTTTTCCAAATATACGCCGTCCTTTCAACATCATTGCCTGTTGGAACTTCTTTTTTGTTTGTATAGTGTCAATAATATGTTAAAAATTCTTTATTTCAAGAGGCCGCAACCTAACTTAGCGACGATGGATCCTAAACGGATATTTTTTTCAAGTATTTTATAAAAAAGAGAGTCATGATAAAATCGAAAGGTTACGCGGCAAAAGACAGTAGTTCGCCACTAGAATATTGGGAATTTGAAAGAAGAGAAATTGAACCAAATGATGTTCTTATAGATATCCTTTACAGTGGGATATGCCATTCGGACATTCATCAAGTTCATGATGAATGGGGTGGTACACAGTATCCGATCGTTCCAGGACATGAGATCGTCGGTCGTATCAGTGCAGTTGGTAGTGGGGTAACAAAATTTAAAAAAGGAGATTTGGCGGGCGTAGGATGCATGGTTGCTTCATGTGGCGAGTGTGATAACTGCAAATCCGATCAACAACAATTCTGTTTGCAAAAGAAAACAGTGTGGACGTATAACAGTAAGGATGTAATGCATGACCATACAGTTACATTTGGAGGATACAGTAATAATATAGTTGCCGATGCGAATTTTGTCTTACATGTTCCAGAATCATTGGACATCAAAAAAGTCGCGCCTCTTCTTTGTGCGGGGATTACCACATATTCACCTTTAAAGAGATGGAATGTAGGAAAAGGTCATAAGGTTGGGGTATTAGGTTTGGGANNGTCTTGGTCATATGGCTGTTAAGATAGCTGTCGCAATGGGTGCTGAAGTCACTATGATAAGCCATTCGCCACGTAAAAAAGCAGATGCGGCTATGCTGGGTGCGCAAAAGTTTTTAAATACACACGAACCTGCTGAGCTAAAGGAATTTTCGTCATATTTCGATTTTATAATCGATACCGTGTCCGCGCCGCATGATTATAATCTTTATTTAGCTTTATTGAAAACTAAAGGAGTCTATATTTGCGTTGGGATTCCGGCGGCTCCAATGGAAATCAATGGGCGATCCATTATGGGGGGTAATAAAGTGTTGACCGCCTCTAGTATCGGTGGCATACAAGAGACACAAGATATGCTTAATTTTTGTGCAGAGCATAACATCCTTCCAGAAACAGAAATGATTGATATTGATTATGTTAATGAAGCTTATCAACGTGTATTGGATAGTGATGTTAAATATCGATTTGTAATTGACATGGCTTCAATAGAAAAGTAATTCAAATTCAATAGGCAACTAAGCGTGTTGCCTATTGAATTTTATCGTATGAAATTGGGTTTTCCCTAATCTTGAAAAGCCTAAGCCAAAAGAGTTATTAAATCAACTACATGTAATGCGATAACATGGATAACACATTAGGGTGATTCCTCGCCAAAGTTAGGAATAGGTACACATGATTTTTGTAAAAATCGATCTTTATTTGATTAAATAGTCGATCGTTGACCCTAGTACAAGCATTACAACTGAAAACGTAAGTAATCCCAAAATATAGGCAGCAAGTGCTTTTAAATAATTAGCTACTTTTTTAGAATCAAAAAACTGGCCTATTGCCCATGAGCAATATACAATTCCTATTATGCCACCTATATTTGCTACACGCATATTTACAATAACCTGAATGATGGAAAATAAGGCATAGATAAGCATGCCCATTCCCATAACAAAGCATAACAAAATGAGTATCTCAAAAAAATTATAATCATACTTTTTAAAGAATAATTTCGTCCAGAAAGCGATAAATACACCCATAATGATATTTGCATAACCATAATGACTTTGTAGCCATGAGAATAATGCTCCAGTAGTGGATGGTTTAGATTCGTTGTAAAGTACATATTTATCCTCAAGGTGAAAGAAATGAGTAATAACGGAATAGATCAAGGAAGTAACGATGATGAAAATAATCGGTTTAACAAGACGGCTTCGGTTTTCGGAGATGTACTTTCTCACATTTTGACCAGGCGTAACGATAAGCTCTTTGACCGTATAAAGTATCCCACGTTCAAAATGAAGCACGTGTTCTATTTCATGTGTGATATAATGGGCATCTATTCTTTTAAGGACTGCAGGTTGGCCGCAATTTGGACAGAATTTTAGGGCAATGTCCGTTCCACAATTTTTACAGTTCATATTTTTTGTGTTTCAAAGGTTAATTAAAGGTAGATTTAGATATTAATAGTCTCAAATGTGTTCTTATTTTGTCAAGTAAAACATTTTAAATGTTCTATCTCCGCTAAATTTTCAGTTTTTATATATTCATTAATGTTGGTGAAGTTGTTATTATTTCGCTCAAAAATATTGCAGTTTATGCTAAATTAGGCTACACTTGCGTGTAGTTTTATGTACTTTCGAAGTATAGAATTTAGCTATGGATTTTAATGATTTGTTTTCGCAAAAGAATACTGTGAATAGTCTTTCAGAGAGGGATTTATCGCAAGCATCTAATTATATTGAACTCGTTAAAGCTTTTTCTAGGGTGACATATCAGAGTATTTATGTCATCGATTACCAATTAAGAAGTTTTGAATTTGTTTCAGATAATCCATTGTTTCTTGCAGGTTTAACTGCCGACCAAGTGAAAAATATGGGGTATAGCTTTTACCAAAAATATGTCTCTGCCGAAGATTTCCAGATGCTGATCACTATCAATGAAGCCGGATTTGATTTCTATGAGAAGATTCCTCTCGAACAAAGAAAATTGTATGTGATATCATATGATTTTCAGATACAAAATGCAAATGGAAAGTTTATCTTAGTAAATCACAAATTAACACCTATTTTTTTGACTGAGGAAGGTAAAATATGGAAGGCGATCTGTATCGTATCCTTGTCTTCAAATGTGTCTTCTGGTAATGTAATCATAGAAAAACTTCAATCCGATTTGTTGTGGCAGCTTGATCTTTCTCTCGGGAAATGGATACCCCAAAAGAAAATTAATCTGACCGAAAGAGAGATTGAGATTTTATNNGATTTTCGTTTCTATTGATACTGTAAAATTTCATAGGAGAAAGCTTTTTGAGAAATTAGGGGTGAACAATATGAACGAAGCTTTGGTATTTGCCTTGAATAATAGATTGCTGTAAATTTAGTTAATTGTAAAACTATTCTCCAATCTGAATGTTCTTAAGTAAACGTTTTTATAAAAGAAATTACTTGCAGAGCACGCGAACATTTTTCGATCCCGCGTACTTATTTTTTCAGAATTTTATGTCAATTTTTTTTGTAATAGTTATTTACCTACACTAAGCTGTTGCGTAGGGTTATAGGGATGTGATGTTATCCTTTTTTTGTTTAAACTATGTTAGATGGTTCATAATCCTGACGTGATAATAATTGGTGGTGGTTTAGCTGGCCTGACAAGTGCTTCACACTTATGTAAGAAGGGGTTGAATGTGGTTTTAATCGAAAAACATATTTACCCTCAGCACAAGGTTTGTGGGGAATATATATCCAGCGAAATTTTACCCTATTTAAAAGAGCTTGACATAGATGTTGAGGCTTTGCATCCGAGCAGCATTAAAAATCTGGAGTTTACAGCGGTAGACGGTAAAATGATCAAAGCTGAATTACCATTAGGGGGTATTGGTCTCAGTCGTTATGCCTTAGATGATCTTCTCTACCGTAAAGCGAAAGATAGCGGATGTATTTTTATCACAGCAACTGTATCAGGCATATCCTTTGAAGATGATATGTTTACAGTCTCATTTCAACATCAGGTTTTAAAATCTAAAATTGTATTGGGTGCATACGGGAAGAGAGCCAATATTGATCAAATATTAGGGCGTTCCTTTATCCAAAAAGAATCTGCCTGGATGGCGATTAAAGGACATTATGTAGGGAATTTTCCAGACGATTTAATCGGTTTACATAATTTTAAAGGTGGATATTGTGGGATTTCAAAAATTGAAAATAATAGAATAAATGTATGTTATCTCGCTGATATCGAATCTTTCAAAAAATATAAAAACATTGATAACTATCAAAAGCATGTGCTGTATAAAAATAAACATATAAAATTTTTTTTAGAGAATAGTAGTTTGATTTTTGAGAAGCCATTAACCATTAGCCAAATCTCATTTTGTAAAAAAAGAGCAATTGAAAATCATATGATAATGATAGGCGATACCGCCGGATTAATTCATCCTTTGTGCGGAAACGGCATGGCTATGGCAATACATAGCGCCAAAATAGCGTCTGAGCTTATTTTGGACTATTTCTTAGGCGAAATATCTAATCGTAAACTATTAGAGCGTATGTATGTGAAACGTTGGAAGAAAAATTTTGAACGGCGTTTGCTGTTTGGAAAAGTCATCGCAAGAATTCTTCAATTTGAATTTAGTACCAAATTAGTATTCAACTTCGCGAAACTATTTCCCGCACTAATAATCTGGATCATTAAACAAACTCACGGAACAGCAAAGGTCAATTAAATGGGGATAGATATAAAATATAGGGCCGAGAAAATTGAGGTTATGGACGATTTTTCGCTGGGTGGAGAAGAATTACGTAATACCTTAAGCCAAATTTCACATATTAATCAATTTCTAGGGGGAAATACACTCACCCTAAATG
>DKIT01000039.1 GCA_002454415.1 Sphingobacterium sp. UBA6711 | reverse complement strand
AGAAAAGTGGTTGCAGGCTATTACAGGGGAATTTAATTCGGCACAACTAAACACTAATAAAGAAAAGGCAAACGAACTACCTGCTCAGGCCAACATTAACATCAAAAAAGCCGCTAAGAGCAATGCACAGCTTTTTCTTTCGTATACTGTAGTGACAGCCCCCTACAATGGTTTTGTTGGAAAACGAAATATCCAACCAGGACAATATGTAAAAGAGGGACAGACTTTGGTGAATGTCGTTAGTGAAGAGAAATGGATCAATGCTAACTTTCGAGAAACCCAACTCGAGGCTCTCTCAGAAGGTAATGCGGTCACTATACAAGTCGATGCTTTTCCTAAACTTAGTTTTAAAGGTAAAATTCATTCTTTTTCTCCAGCATCAGGATCCAAATTCGCAGTCATCCCACAAGATAATGCTACAGGAAATTTCGTTAAAATTGAACAACGAATTCCTATCAAAATCACCTTTGATCCAAAACAGGATCTAAAAAAATTACGGGCGGGCATGAATGTCGTGATCCACGCATCAGATCAATCCTAAGCGCTTATGAGTTCGAATAAATCTTTATACTATAGCTGGGTTCCCGAATGGCTTAAATTACCATTGATGGTATTGGCAATGTTCCCACACCTCATGTTAATGTCGCTATTTCATTCCAATACGGCATTCACAGCTTCAGCGCTGCATATTGAGACCGAAGACATTCAGTATTTTCTATCATTGATGTATGGAGCTATTGTTGTTGCATTACTTCTATTTCAGCGTCTATTCTCCTTTTTTAGAGTAAGGACTTATATTCTTTTGACCTGCAGCATATCAATTTTTATTCTACTGGCCATATCACTCACGAGAGATCCTTTTCTTATCGGCATTCTACGCGTCTTCGAAGGTATATTTTGTGTTTTGGAAGGAGCTTGCTTCCTTCCAATGCTTATGATGCAGATCAAACATTCTAAGAGCCGAACAATTGCTTACTTCTTTCTGTATACTTTTATGCTCACTGGATCCACATTAACAACCTCCTTACTAAAAGAAAGTATCATGGATTACGGATGGGAAGACATGATCCACGTTGTGCTTTATTGGCATTTAATTGTAATTGCAATAGCATTATTGGTAATCAACAATAATCGATTGGGAAAAAAGTTTCCCTTATATCAACTGGATTTAGCAAGCTGTCTATTTTTATTACTATCATTGAGCTGCGGTGCCTATGTGCTAATTTACGGTCGTAAATACTATTGGTTTGAACATGAAAATATTACAATCAATTTCGCTCTTTTCCTTATCTTCGGCGCGCTCTTTATGATCAAACAGTATATGGTAAAAAGACCATTGTTTCACTTTGAGATCTTGAGATACAAAAATGTTATTTTCGGTGTATTGCTCTTCTTCCTATTTTACATCATTCGTAGCGCCCTCAATAATGTATATACTGTCATGGCCTCCGTATGGAAATGGCCTTGGCATTACATTATTGACATACAATATATCAATGTTATAGGCACCATAATCGGTGTTGGCAGTTCAGGTCTTTTACTTTTGCGTGATGTATCCCCTAGATATATTTTTGGACTTGGTTTTTTGATATTAACGACATCGTGTTTTTTATTTGTACCTACCTTTTATCCAGATACAACAATCGGGAAAATAGGTTTGCCATTATTTGTACAAGGAATTGGACAAGGTTGGCTTTTTACACCACTGGTTATCTATATTATAACAGGAGTACAATCCCACCATGTTGGCAATGCAGGTCTTATGGGGACTACGGTTCGGTTTTGGAGCACTAATATAGGCTTTGCCCTGATCCAAAACGTCAGCTACACGTTAAATCAAAAACATTATATTCAAATTGAGCAAACATTAAATGCAAGTAATCCAATCACAGCAAACTATTGGAATTCATTGGTCGATAAATACATTGGTTTATATGGTAATCAGATGGCAACGCACATAGCAAGCAAAAGCCTTTCAGGAACCATCAGCCAACAGGCCTCGCTAGTAAGTAACATGGAAATATTTACTTATTTCGGAATCCTGGGCGCTTTTATCACCATACTCATTTTTCTATTTACCCCAGCTAAAACACTTTTGATACGCTTAAAGACACCGTACCTATAAAAGATTCGCACGTCCATATATATTTAGGCGCTCGTAACGGAAAAATAAATTATAATGACAAAAAAAGCTGTTGCATTTTTAATTGCGAACAGCTCTTTTTATTTATACAACTATCATCTTAAGCCTCAAATTCATTTAATGCTTTCCTTACACGCGCTATCACCTCATTTTTACCGAGTAATTCCACGATCTGAAATACATCTGGGCCAAACTTGCCACCGACTAGCATAATTCGGAATGGCATCATTAATTCTCCCATTTTCATTCCCGATGCCTGAATGGCATCTTTGAAGAAAGGTTCCAAATCAGAAGCTTTCCACGTATCAAATCCTTCGAATGATTGACTTATACCCTCAAAGAATGCCGTTTTTTCAGCAGACCATTTAGGCTTCACGGCGTTTAGATCATATTCTTCAGGTTGTAAGAAGAAGAACGATGCCTGGCTCCAGAAGTCTTCAACAAAGGTTAAACGCTCTTTCACCGCATCCAACACCCGACTTACATAAGCCTCATCAGCAACCACTTGATGATGTTCCAACACCTCTTGGATCTGCGGTAGCAAAGATTCAGTCGATGAACGCTTAATCCATTCATGGTTGAACCATTTTGCTTTTTCAAAGTCAAATTTCGCTCCTGCTTTACTGATACGATCCACACTAAATTTCTGAATCAGTTCATCCAAGGAGAAAAGTTCCTGTTCCGTTCCATCATTCCAACCCAATACGCCAAGCATGTTTACAAAGGCTTCTGGTAGAAAGCCCATTTCACGAAACCCTTTTGTTGTATCACCAGATTTAGCGTCGGCCCAGTTCATTGCATAGACAGGGAAGCCTAAACGGTCGCCATCACGTTTTCTTAATTTACCGTTACCATCAGGTTTGAGAATCAATGGGAGATGTGCCCAATTAGGCATGCTTTCCCCCCAACCAAGGTATTCCCACAATAAGATATGGATCGGTGCAGAAGGAAGCCACTCTTCACCACGGAATACATGCGATATTTCCATGGCTTTATCATCGACAACCACTGCGAGGTGATAAGTTGGCATTCCATCCGCCTTAAGCAATACCTTGTCATCAACAAGATTGGTATCAAAAGCAACCTTTCCACGGATCATATCAGTGAATGTGACCGTTTCATCCGTAGGTATTTTTATGCGAATTGTATGCGGGGTCTCTGCATTCAGTAATTGTTGAGTTTCAGTTTCAGACCAGCTCAATGAATTACGTAATTGAAGTCTATTTTCATGACTATACCGAAAATTAGGCTGTAGCTTACGTTGTTCATCCAACTCCTCAGCTGTATCAAACGCATAGTATGCATAACCTTTTGCGATCAGTTGCTCAGCATATTGGCGGTAAGATGGTTTCCGCTCGCTTTGACGGTAGGGTCCGTACTCGCCTCCTTTTAAAGGACTTTCATCCGGAGTCAATCCACACCATGCTAAACATTCGTTGATATATTCCTCTGCTCCTGGGACAAAACGAGTTTGATCCGTATCCTCGACACGTAAAATAAAATCTCCCTTATGCTGACGCGCATAGAGAAAATTAAACAAAGCTGTACGTACGCCACCAAGGTGAAGACCACCTGTCGGGCTCGGTGCAAAACGCACTCTTACTTTTCTTTCTGAACTCATGGCGCAAAATTACCACAAAATTTTTGATTTGGACAGTACCAGCAGTTCTTCAATGAAATAAAAGTGCAGAAAACAGACATTTATTCAGTAATTTGCAAATGAGGACACGAATACAGAATCATGAAACCCTATCAGATTAGCCAGCAACGCTGGAAATTTATTTTGCTCATCTTTGCGGCAGTCATTGCTGTTGCTTCATTAGTTTATACCAACTATCTGGTTCGAAATCTTGCACATGCCGAGCGCTCCAAAGCCGAAGTATGGGCCATGAGTACAAAAAACATCATGACAATGCCCGATGTTGATGATGAGTTCATTACGTTTATTTATGCTGTGAGAGACAGCCTCAATCTACCCGCCATTATCACTGACGATAAAGAAGAAATTATTTTTTGGCGTAATCTTGATTCCACAAAGACCAATATCAAACCGCTGCACAATGATAGTGTTACAAACCAACTAGATTACGATCCCATCTACTTCCAAAAGCAGCTCGCTTTTATGATGAAAAGTCATCCTCCGATCACCCTACAACTGGAGAATGGGCAAAAATGGCATGTGTATTATAAAGATTCTTGGTTTTTACAACAATTAAGGGTATTTCCATATGTACAATTGTCTTTAATAGCCCTTTTTTTAATTATCGCGTACACCGTCTTCAATTCTATTCGAAAATCGGAACAGAATCTTGTCTGGGTAGGGTTGACCAAGGAAGCAGCCCATCAATTGGGCACCCCAATTTCCTCTTTGATGGGTTGGCTGGAATTGATACGTATAAAATTCAATGCCGAAGAGGATGATACGCTGTATGAAATGGAAAATGACATTAAGAGGCTCGAAATCGTTGCTGATCGGTTTTCAAAGATAGGATCGACACCTGTACTGACCAATCATAACCTCTATGACGTCATTAAAAATTACGTGGATTATTTCCGTATACGGACGAGCAATAAAATCACATTTGAATTAAAGGGGGATACACATGTCGAAGCAAAACTTAATATTCCATTATTTGATTGGATCATTGAAAATTTATTGAAAAACGGTGTAAATGCCATTGGTACAGAAGGAAAGATAATTGTTAATATTTCAGAAAATATTGCGAAAGAAGAAATTTTTGTAGACATTAGTGATACAGGCAAAGGAATTCCGAGATCCAACTTTGAATCTATTTTCCAACCTGGGTTTACGACAAGAAAAAGAGGCTGGGGGCTTGGCCTTAGCCTAACCAAAAGGATGGTACGATATCATCAAGGACAAATTTTTGTAAAAGAGTCCGAAATTGGCAAAGGAACAACATTTCGAATAATTTTAAAAAGTAACTTAAAGTATGAAGCCACTCAAATCTGACGAATATCCAGCAGTCTACGCTCCCTATATTGAGACTGTCATCGATGACGTGTTTGATGCATTAGAAGAACAAACACTCTCCTTTCCAGCTTTTCTGGACACGATACCAGAGGAAAGAGGTAATTTTAAATATGCTGAAGATAAATGGACCATCAAAGAAGTCGTAGGCCATGTCATAGACAATGAACGCATTATGGCCTATCGTGCATTACGTTTCTCTCGCAATGACCTGAAAGAACTCGCCGGTTATGACCAAGACTATCTCATTCAATATTCCCGCTATAACGACAGGACATTGGAAAGTCTAAGCAAAGAATTCACATACCTGCGGAAAGCGAATATGATGCTTTTCAAAAGTTTTAATGATGTCGAGTTAGAACGTAAAGGAATGGCATCCGAACGACTGACAAGCGTCAAAGCGTTATTATACGTCATCGCCGGACACCTCAACCATCATCGTATTATCATCCAAGAACGTTATTTAAATTCAGACGATGTCAAAAATTTGGTTTCAGCACTACAGCATTGAAGAAATAAACGCCTTTTTTAACAAATACCTTTCAGGTTTATTAGAAATTCAGGCAACAGAAATAGATGACAATTCCATTACGGCAATCATGCCAGTTACGGATAAAGTCAGGCAACCGCATGGCATCTTACACGGTGGTGCATCCGTTGTACTTGCAGAATCCTTAGGTAGCATTGCATCGAATTTGGTCGTTGACCCCGATCGCCACCGGGGGGTCGGACTAGAAGTTAATGCCAATCATATCCGTCCGGTAAGTAGTGGGATAATCACCGCTAAATGTCATGCTATACATATCGGTCGGTCAACACATATCTGGGAAATAAAAATGTACGACCGCTTCAATAAATTAAATTGCATTTCAAGACTTACAGTGGCGATCGTTCCAAAATGATAACAGATCGCACCATAAGCGCCGATTCGACTTACCTAAACAAGGCAATTAAAATTTAATAATATTGAGTAGCAGAAGGGGATAAATTTCACAGCTTAGCCCCTTTTTTATTGCCATATAATTATCTAAATCCATCAAAAATAAGCCTCTATTTATTTCCAATATTCAAGAAAATTAAGTAGTCTTGTAAGATGGATATTCTCAAAATGGGTAAAAATAGAGCGCAATCGTTTGTTCAAACCTTTTTACCAATTTTCCAATCCGTGAACGATAACTTAACTAAATATAACAAAAACAAAACATGACCACTAATCCTAACGTTGGTAAAACAGCTTTTCGCCCTATGGCCATCTGCTGTGGATTATTTTTTATCCTCGGTTTTATTACCTGGGCAAATGGGACATTAATTCCTTTTTTAAAAATCGCCTGTAATCTCGAAACTGATTTACAAGCTTTCTTTGTAACATTCGCCTCATACATTGCCTATTTCTTCCTGGCTCTCCCAAGTTCGGTGATTATTAAAAAAATTGGCTTCCAAAATGGTTTAGTAGTCAGTCTTCTTATATTGGGTCTGGGATCGCTGATCTTCATTCCTGCTGCAGACAACAGAAGCTATGTACTGTTTTTAACAGGGATCTTCATACAAGGTTCAGGGATGGCTTTATTGCAAACAGCTGTAAATCCATATCTAAGCATTATTGGTCCTATTGACAGTGCCGCACAGCGTATCTCTATTGCCGGATTTTTTAATAAATCTGCAGGTATCATCGTTCCCATTTTATTCGGAACCCTTTTTCTAAAAGATGCTCAAAAAGTAACTGCGAAATTAGAAGCTACAGCTGATCTGGTACAAAAAAATGCGATTTTAGATGATCTTCTTCAACGGGTACATACACCTTACATATCTTTAGCTATCATTTTCGTCGCTTTTGCTATTTTCTTAAAATTCACACACTTACCTGAAGTAGATGTTGATGCAGAAGAAGAAACAAGCGAAGAAACAGGAACTGTCTCCGTGAAAAAAACATCGATCTTCCAGTTTCCGCATCTGTTTTTGGGTTCTTTGGCGATATTCTTCTGTGTAGCTGTTGAAGTAATGGCTGGAGATATCATCGGCGTGTACGCCCGTGAGCTCAATGTTGATCCGTTCTTTACAACCTATGCGACAGCATTCACCTTATCTTGCATGCTGATTGGCTATATCATTGGTATCATCTCCATTCCGAAATTTGTATCCCAGCAAATGGCATTACGTATCTGCACTATTATCGGAATTGCATTTACTGTTATTTCAGTCTTCACAACGGGTACAACCTCATTTGTATTTGTAGCATTACTTGGTATCGCGAACTCTCTTATGTGGCCAGCGATTTTCCCATTAGGAATCAAAGGACTTGGAAAATTTACGAAGACAGGATCAGCCATTATGATTATGGGAATCGCCGGTGGAGCTATTTGGCCTTTAATATACGGATTATTGAAAGATCACCTGCATATTGATTTCCAACACGCATTCCTATATGCCATGATACCAGGATACCTGTATATTATGTATTTCTCAATCGCTGGACATAAAGTCGGAAAATAATGCTGACATAAATCTATATATCACGAAAAGGGCATCTAAAAAAATTAGATGCCCTTTTTCTTAAAATTCTTCCTATTTTTAGGAGATTGATCATAGAGGTTTAATAAGATATTATTTACATGAAAAAGAAAGCATAGTATCTATTATCAGTAGGAAAGCCTATTCTTATCAACGTGTCCAAACAAAACAAACAACAATATAGATGAAAGCATCAAGATTTTTTACTATTGCCTTTGCCGCGGCAACATTATTCACTGCAAATCAATCCTTTGCACAAGTTAAACTTCCGGCAGCGAGTAGTTCACAGACTGTTACACAAGGCTTGGGTATTGAAAAAGTGACCCTTAATTACAGCAGACCTAGTATGAATGGCCGTAAAATCTTCGGGGAACTGGTTCCCTACAATGAGGTATGGCGTACAGGAGCAAATACCAATACAACATTAACATTTGAAGGTGACGTTAGCCTAAATGGGCATAAGCTTACAGCAGGTACCTATGCACTATTCACGATACCCAACAAATCAGAATGGACCATCATCATTAGCAAAAACACAAAACAATGGGGAGCCTATGCTTACAATCAATCTGAGGATGCTTTACGTTTCAACGTTAAAGCACAAACTAGCGCGAGTCCAGTAGAAACATTCACTATATCTTTCGACAATGTAACACCTACCGATGCCGTTTTAAGCCTTGCCTGGGAAAAAACCTTAGTAAAAGTTGATCTGAAAGTAGATCAAAAGGCTAAAATATTAGCTTCTATCGATGAAGCAATGCAAGGAGAGAAAAAGCCTTATTTTGCAGCAGCACAATACTACTTTAACAACAATTTAGATCTGAATAAAGCACTCAACTGGTTTGATGAAGCAGCAAAAGCGCAACCTAAAGCTGCCCATGTTTTATATTGGAAAGCGAAAGCACAATTGAAAGCGGGCGACAAAAAAGGTGCTATCGAAACGGCAACTAAAGGTCTAGAAGTTGCTACAGCAGATAAAAATGGTGAGTACATTAAATTGAACACACAAGTTATCAATGCAGCGAAGAAATAAGTTGCTTGCACTAAAAAAGGGCTATTTAGCCCTTTTTTAGTTTTTTTTATTCCCATCTTACAACTCGTCTTTCAACAATTGCTCAAGCTCTTCCGGCGATACGTTCATATTTACATTCCCATCTTTTGCGAAGGAAATCTCTCCCGTTTCCTCGGACACAATGATCGCAATCGCGTCCGAAATTTCTGTCACCCCAATTGCGGCCCGGTGTCTTAAGCCAAACTGTAAAGGTAAATCTTCACTATCTGACAAGGGCAACACACAAGATGCCGTCATAATCTTAAAATCCACAATGACCACCGCACCATCATGCAAAGGACTATTTTTATGAAAAATACTCTCAATTAGTCTTTTGGAAATATGAGCATCGATATACTCCCCACTACTTTGATAATATTCCTCATCAAAATATTTTGAAAAAACCAGTAAAGCTCCCGTTCTCGCTCGCGACATACTTCGGCATGCCTCAATAACGGGCTTAATGTCCTCTGTCAGATCTTTCTGTATCGCTTTTTTGTTACCTATAAAGGACCAAAAAACTTTTTTTCTTTTCATGGATATATTCTTCCCGACATGCAGTAAAAATCGCCGTATTTCCTGCTGAAATACAACTATTAATGCAATAGACCCAACGGATATAAAACCTCCAAATATCTCGGTCAGTAAACGCATATGCATCTGCTTAACCACGATATATACACCATAGAAAAGTGCAACACCAATCAAGATATTTACAGCAATGGTCCCCCTAATCAAACTATAGATATAGTAGATAATAATCGCTACCAATATGATATCAATAACGTCCAATAGGCGAAAGCCAGTAAAGAGGCTATAATCGATTCCATCCATATATGCAAGTTAAAAAAAAATAGATATTATTTGTATTTTTACACCATAACATACAAGAAAATGACTAGACTTTCAGTAAATATCAATAAAATTGCTACCCTACGAAATTCCAGGGGCGGCAACAATCCCAATCTGTTATCTGCTGCCCTAGCTTGTGAACGTTTTGGCTCCCAGGGCATCACTGTGCACCCTAGACCCGACGAGAGACATATCCGTTATCAGGATGTTTTTGACTTAAAGGCCAATATACAAACAGAACTTAATATCGAAGGAAATTGTCAAGAACAGAAATTCATTGATCTTGTTTTAGCTAATAAACCGGCGCAGGTGACACTCGTCCCCGATACGGAAGGACAATTAACCTCCAATCACGGTTGGGACACCATCAAAAACAAAGCTTATCTACAGGATATGTGTAAATTGTTCCAAGACGAAGGCATACGTGTTTCTATCTTTGTCGATCCCTTAGAAGAAATGGTTGAGGCTGCAGCCGAAACAGGTACAGATCGTATTGAACTCTATACAGAAGGGTTTGCCAGTGAATATGGATTTGATAAAGAACTCGCTATAAAACCATATTTCAAAGCCGCTCTCAAAGCACGCGAAGTTGGATTAGGATTGAATGCAGGTCATGATCTAGACCTCAACAACCTTCAATATTTCAATCAGCATATTCCCGAGCTTTTGGAAGTAAGTATTGGTCACGCGCTGATCTCGGATGCATTATACTTGGGATTAGAGGAGACGATAAAACGCTATTTAGCTTGTCTAAAATAAGACCGAATTTGGCAAAGATCTTAATTAAAGGAATTCAAAATACGGGATCAGATTTTCAAAAAAAAGGGCCTTCTACACGAAAGCCCTTTTTTCTTGTCCCTTTAGATAGATAAAGGGTTATTTCTTCCAAAGAATGGATTAGTGAATTCCTTTGAAAATACGATTCCAACGGACTTTTGATAAACCTGTGCCGATATCATCCCAGCTCATCCAAGTGAATAGAGCTTTTCCGACAACGTGGTCTTCCGGAACAAATCCCCAACCTCTTGAATCTAATGAGTTGTGACGGTTATCACCCATCATCCAAAAATAGTCCATTTTAAAGGTATAATGATCCGCTTTCACATCATTAATGTAAACCCCATCCGTGCGTTTTTCCAATTTATTATTTTCATAAACACGGATAGCCCTTTCATAAATTGGTAGTGTTTGCGCGTTTATGGCTACAGTCCAACCCTTTTTAGGGATTAAAATAGGCCCGAAATTGTCAAAATCCCATTTATATTGTGGATCATAAGGATAGGCTCCATCACCAATAGGATTTCTTTTAATCTCTTTCACATTCGACCAGGATTTGACTAGATCCAATTCATCTTTGGTCATATACAACAGATAGATACCAGGTTGCTCGCTGGTCGCACCACCTTCAATTCTCAGTTCTTTTAACCGATCCATGTCCAATGGTGTACCATCTGTTAGTACCCTATAATCCAATTGACTTTCAGGAGGATCAAATCCAGGTTGATCATTAACAAAAAGTTTGGCATCTTTCATGAAAATCTTATCCCCCGGCAATCCCACACAACGTTTTATATAGTTTTCACGTTTATCAATTGGTCTTGCCTGAATCGTAAATTGAGAATTGACAGTCTGCCAACCATAAGCTCTCACCAGATCATAGTAACTCGCGTTTTGATTTTCCAAGGCCACTGTATCTCCTGCAGGAAAATTAAAAACCACGACATCATTACGCTCTATTTTTTGAAATCCCGGCAATCGTTTGTAAGGCAACTCAATAAGCTCTGAATACGCTTTTCCTCCAGTAACTGGCATTGTATGATGCGCAAAAGGAAATGCAATTGGCGTATTAGGCACCCTTGGCCCATAATTGAGTTTACTTACAAAAAGGAAATCTCCTATCAATAATGTCCGTTCCATGGATCCTGTCGGAATCATATAAGCTTCGATCAAAAAACCACGAATAAGAGATGCCGCTACCGTTGCAAACACAATCGCATCCGCCCACTCACGTACCATTGATTTTTTATAAGGATATTTGATTTTATATTCCTTGTAAGATTCCTGCTCAATTTCGTCACGCTTTTCCTCAGTCAATTCTACACCTTCCTGAGAAGCTGCTTTGAGGTTTTTGGCATATAAGCCATTTAAGAAACGTACGTTAGTATCTTTGGCCCACATAGGCAACACGATAAATGGAACGATAACCGCCGCCGCATTTTCCCAAAAACGACGTTTTCCAAAACAGTGGATAAAATCAAGATAAAGATTATAGAAAATAAAAATATTGACAATAGGGACAAGTAATAGAATAACCCACCATGTTGGGCGTCCTGTCAATTTCGCCTGAATATACTGACTATAGAAAGGCACGATAGCCTCCCAGCCCTTTCTGCCAGCTTTAACAAACAATTGCCAGAATCCATATCCTGATATCGCTGTTAAAACCGCAAAGATTATTAATCCCATAATCTATTAATTAGTACTATTTATTAAAATCAAAAATTTCAGTCACCTGATGGAATCCCTTTTTACCATTCAGCCATTCAGCAGCTACTACAGCTCCCAAAGCGAATCCATCACGGCTGTGTGCTGTGTGTTTAAATTCTATCTGATCTACCTCTGAACTATACAGCACAGTATGCGTCCCTGGAACTTCCTCGATACGGTGACTTTCGATCAAAAGCTCCTGTGGTTTTGGAATAATCTCATCCTGCTGTTCCCCAACAACCGTATTCACCCAGTTAGTTTTCACATCACTATTATCCAATATTCCTTCAGCAATCGTAATCGCTGTACCACTTGGAGCGTCCAATTTATGGATGTGATGTATTTCTTCCACCTGAACATCGTATTGTTTGTACGGTTGCAAAGCTTTCGCCAACATTCTATTGATATGAAAAAATACATTCACACCGATCGAAAAATTAGACCCGTACAAAATCGAACCATTAGCATCCAAGCATTTTGCCTTAACCTGCTCCAATTGATCATACCAGCCCGTTGTACCGACCACGATAGGCACTCCTGCTTCAAGGCATAGGTTCATGTTATCCAGCGCCGCCAAAGGTATACTAAAGTCAATCGCGACATCAGCCCCTTTGATATCATCAACAGTCAGGCCCGGACGATTATGTTCATCCACAACCAAAAAAATCTGATGGCCTCTTTTTAGCGCATATCTTTCGATGATCTGCCCCATTTTGCCATATCCCAAGAGAATGATGTTCATATATTTAGAAAAAGTATAGTTTATTTTTAAAAATAAAAAATTTCAATGAAATACCCATATGCAAAACCACAAACACGATTGAAAATGATGAGGAAATGTACAGGCATTAAGGTGACTTTAATTGAATTTCATTGTCAATTTAAGCCCTACAGTTGGTTTAAACGAATAAGTTCCCGATGCTAAACTCGCATCCATCAATGTAGGCCCAATTAAAAAAGCGGTCTTTTTGGGTTTATCATCACCTATGCTCCAGCGATATTTCAGCATGGAATCAATATACGCTTCCGCAACATTCAGACCATATACACCTAGCGTAAGAAGCACCATCAAATCCCGATTTCTTCGGGCATTGTCTTTAGCACGAATAATGGTTTCTTTTGGTACACCAACATAATATGGATCAATTGGCCGACCAAGTTCGCTGTCTTTTAATACTCCTAAAAGTTCTTTATAATAGCGATTATTAAAGTCGAACACAAGTACGGTTGACAATAGTCCACCGTAAATCGCCGGAACCTTTATCCACCAGACCCCTCCATTCGTATATTGGCCCCATCCTGGAAGTACCAAAGAACGCTTCCATGCCTGCGTATTTTTAGCTTCAATGGCCAATCGGGTTGAATCCTTAAATATGACCTTCTCTTTTGCCTTCGCCTCTTCTTTTTCACGTTTTTTACGTTCCTTCCGAGATTCCTTTTTTACGGTATCTTGTACTGACTTTTGCTTTAAACTGTCCACTTTGACAGGTACAACTTGTTTCTTAGGAATCGTATCGACGGTCTGTCCGCATACTGTCGACACGACAAGTAGAGCAAAAATCAAGCTGATTAACTTGGCCATATTACCAATCTAGTAATTCAAGAATACGGCTCAAATCATCTTCAGATTCAAACGGAATCTCAATTGCACCTTTTCCTTTTGTGCTCTTCAGATTCAGTTTAACACGAGAAGAAAACTTCGAAGCCAAATCGTCTTCTATTTTTTGCAGTTGAAAAGACATTGGGGCTTTGTCTTTTCCAGCTTTTTTCTTTCCTCCTTTTTGTAGCTCACGAACCAATTCTTCGGCCTTTCTGACCGACAAGCCTTGATCAATAATCAACTTAAAGATATACAGCTGTTTATCCACCTCAGGAATATTGATCAACGCACGAGCATGTCCCATTGTCAGTGCACCATCACGTATTGCCGCTTGAATAACGGGCGGAAGTTTTAATAGGCGCAGATAATTTGTGACAGTCGACCGGTTTTTGCTAACACGCTCACCCAACTCTTCCTGTTTCAAATTACATTCTTCAATCATGCGTTGAAAGCTTAAAGCTACTTCGATAGCATTCAGATTTTCCCGTTGGATATTTTCGATCAACGCCATTTCCAACATCTGTTGATCGTTAGCCGTACGGATATAAGCTGGGATTTCGGTAATCCCTGCCAATCGTGAAGCACGGAGGCGTCGTTCACCAGAAATCAGTTGATAGTTACCGTCCGAAATTTTACGTACGGTAATAGGTTGGATCAGGCCCTGTAATATAATGGATTCCGATAATTCTTGTAACGCTACCGGATCAAATTCTGTACGCGGTTGAAATGGGTTAACGGATATCTCTTCAACACGAACATGGCTGATATTACCGTTTTCTTTTGTCGTTTTTACAGCTGCTGGAGTCACTAAAGGCGCCTCCTCTACTTGCTGATTACTTTTAGTAGGAACTTCTACACTATCGTTTAATAGCGCACCTAAGCCTCTTCCCAGTCCTGTTTTACGCTGATGTGCTGCCATATTATGCGGTTACTGTTGTATTCATTTCATTAAGATGCCCGTTTTTCTGTAATATCTCACGCGCCAAGTTCAAGTAGTTAATTGCACCTTTACAAGATGCATCGTGCATGATAACAGAAATACCGAAGCTTGGAGCTTCACTTAAACGAGTATTCCGTTGAATAATTGTATCAAAAACTAAATCCGTGAAATGCGTCTTGACTTCTTCGACAACCTGATTAGATAATCTCAGACGGACATCATACATTGTCAGTAAAATACCTTCTATTTCCAAACTCGTATTTAAACGATTTTGAACAATTTTAATGGTGTTTAACAGTTTACCAAGTCCCTCCAAGGCAAAATACTCACATTGTACAGGTATGATAACAGAATCAGAAGCAGACAAAGCATTGATGGTGATCAAACCCAGAGAAGGTGAACAATCGATAATGACAAAATCATAATCCTGTTTCACCTGATCCAAGATTTTCTTCATTTTGTACTCTCTCTCATGCATATTGATCATCTCAATCTCTGCACCTACCAAATCGATATGAGCAGGCAAAAGATCTAGATTGGGGGTATCCGTGGACTGAATAGCCTCGCGTGGGTCCAAATCATTCACCAAACATTCATACACACTTGCGCTAATTGTACGAGGGTCAAAACCAATCCCAGAAGTAGAGTTTGCTTGAGGATCCGCATCAACCAACAATGTTTTATATTCTAAAACCGCCAAACTAGCCGCCAAATTAATTGACGTTGTGGTTTTTCCGACCCCACCCTTTTGATTTGCGATTGCGATTATTTTTCCCATCTTGAATGAAAACCTTTCTTAATTAAAATGTCATTTTATACTACATTTCACTTTTTTGAAGATCAATTTGCTAAAATCTTTATCCGCAATTCAAATTAACAGAACAAATTCAGCATATTTCGTACTTTTGAATGATCGAAAGCACATATCCTCAGGATGCTAAGATACAAAAAATCAAGATATGTATCCACTTTGAAAGAGTGCTTTTTATAAGTATCAACAACACAATGATTTTAATAATATCCGGAACAAACCGTCATAACAGTAAGACGTTAAAAATAGCCAAATGCTACAAGCAATTACTTGATCGTAAGTCAATTGAAAGCGATATTTTCTCTTTGGAAGACCTACCATCAAATATTTTAGAAACAGATCTTTATGGAAAAAGAAGCTCTGCTTTCGAGCCTATTCAAGAAAAAGTTAGTAAGGCTGAGATGTTTATCTTTATCGCTCCTGAATATAACGGCAGCATACCCGGGGCACTCAAGCTTTTTATCGATTGCTGTTCATTTCCAGCAAGCTTTTACCACAAGAAAGTTGCATTGGTTGGATTATCTTCAGGAAGATACGGTAACCTCCGTGGGATAGATCACCTTACAGGAATCTGTCATTATTTGAGAATGCATGTCCTTCCACTCAAAATATTTATACCAAGTGTACAAAACGAGTTAAATGAAGAAGATCAGTTATATCGGGAAGACACACTAGCATTTGTCACCGAACAAATTGAAGAAATTATCAGATTCTAATAGGAGACGGTCAGGCGGATGGCCTAAAGATGTACAACTTCCGATACATCAAGATTGAAGTAAAATTCAGGAGCAGCAAACTTGATCGCCATAAAAAAAGAAACCTCCAGCAATGCCGGAGGTTTCTTCAAGCTCTCTACCGAGATATTATTAGATGAATGTTAATACCCAAAAATTTCTTTCAAATCTAGTTTTTTCACCTCCCCCAATTTTGCCAGATCTTCAGGCTTGAGGCTATCTTCTTTGGCTACTATACAGTATATATACGGTTTTTGACTCATTTCTTTCTTATGGAAAACACTCAAGTCACCATACGTTAATTGAGGAGCCTTTTCATAAACAACCTTACGGATATCCGTTGTGTTGCCTAAGCGTTGTGCCGCCAGATAGCTTCCCAAAATAGAGGCATTCAACACGCGCTCACTTGCGATGGATTTTTGCAAACTTACTTTTGCGATATCTAATCTCTTTCCACTTTCAGGCAAAACAGTCAACAATTCATTCATTCCCTTGATGGCATCATTAAATTTATCCGCTTGGGTTCCAATATAAGCCCCCACTGAATAATGGTTTTCTTTTTTATAAGGCTGACCATAATAAGCATACGTTGAATACGCCAACGCTTTCGATTCACGAATTGTCTGGAACACAATACTTCCCATACCGCCACCAAAGTAATTATTAAATAACGACACTGTCGGCGTTAATGCACTTGCATATGTACCCGAAGTCCTATACCAAAACACTTCCGCTTGTTTCATGTCGAAATTCGCAAAAAGCACCTGATTTTTTTCTGTAGGGATTTCAGTGAACATCAATCCTTTTTTTACTTGCACATAATCTGCACTTCCAGTTTTCAAAGGCTTAGCCTTCGCAACAAACTCTGTGGCATTTAACGGACCAAAGTAGAGCATTGTGTGTTTCATATTTGCGAGATCATGCAGCGCTTTAACCAAATCTTCCGCTTTTAAAGCATCCAATTCCGCATCAGTAAATACATTATTGAATGGATTTTTAGCCCCATATTTCGCATACGATTTTAAACCTTCCATAATAGCCCCTTTATTCTCTTTCGCATTCGCCCTTGATTTTTTCAGACGTGCAATGTACATTTTGAACGCCTCAGGATCTGAAACACAATTACGCAATAAATCTTGAATCAAGTCTAACGTGGCCGTAAAATTTGAATTCAGACCAGAGATAGATACCATTGTCTCTTCATTTCCTGCTGAAACGGAAAAATCAGAAGCCAATTGATAAAAATCCTTACTAAATTGTTCGCTCGATTTATTTTTTGTCCCCAAGAACTCAAGATATCCCGCAGCCAAAGAAAGCAGTTTATTATTCCATTTCCCGATATCAAAGCGATATGACAGAGAAAATAATTCATTGTCTGTATTTTTTGNNCGGCCATTTGCGGTTGCTTTTTGAACATCCTTATCATAATCTACCCATACCGGCAGAATTTTATCTTCTGCCATTGCTTCAACCTTTTTCAAAAAGTCCGACTGGTCGTCGCGATTTACAGTAACAGGCGTAATTTCAGGTTTCACAACCTTAACAACACTATTATCGATTCCCTTACGTTTGTATACGACAACATAGTTATTGTCATTTAAGTACTTATTGGCAAAATCGACAACATCTTGTTTAGTAATTTTGTTCAATTCATCAGAATACCCGACAACAGATGCCCAATCTTGCCCCGATGTAAACGCATCCATCAAAGATTCAGCGCGATCACCATAGCTTTCGTTTTGCTTGATCTCATCTTTTTTGGCATTGTTGACAATCGCCGTAATCAAGTCATCTGAAAATTCTCCCTTACGCAATTTGGCCAGTTCTTGCAGAAGCAGTTGTTGAACCTCTTCCAAGCTCTGTCCTTGACCGGGATTCCCCTGTAGCAATAACAACGAATAGTCTTTTAATACATACGGAAAAGCCCCGGCTCCCAATAATTTTTGATTTTTCACTAAATCAAGATCAATCAAACCCGCCGATCCGTTCGTCAGTATCTGGCTCATCAGATTAAGCATACGCGCATCTTTCGTTGCCGCCCCCGGAAAACGAAATCCCATCAGCATAAACTCCGCATCCGGACCTTTTATCTCCCGAACAACAGGTGTCAAAATCGGTTTCTCAGCATCAAAAGTATAAGCAGGAATCTCTTTTTTCTGCATAAAAGCAAAACTCTTATCCACTTTTTTCACAACCTCTGTAGGATCAAAGTCACCGGACATGATCACCCCCATATTATTGGGAACATAATAAGTATTGAAATATTCGCGAATTGCTTTTAAGGAAGGATTTTTCAAATGTTCCACTGTACCGATAGTCGTCTGTTTTCCGTAATTATTATTTGGGAAAGCAGCCGAGAACATCGCCTCTACAGCTTTACGATTATCTTTATCCAAACTGATGTTTTTCTCCTCATAAACAGCCTCGAGCTCCGTATGGAACAAACGCAATACAGGATATCTAAAACGTTCGGCTTGTACCGCAAGATATTTATCCATTACATTGCTTGGAATTTGCTCCTGATACACCGTCTGCTCAAATGATGTAAAGGCATTGGTACCTTCTGCCCCCATCGAAGCCATTAATTTATCATATTCGTTGGCAATAGCAAACTTTGCAGCCACACCTGATACGCGGTCAATCTCCTTATAGATCTCTTTTCGCTGCACTTCATCAGTTGTGCCATTGTACTTTTCATAAAGTGCATCAATCTGATCCAATAACGGTTTCTCTTTCGCCCAATCTTTCGAGCCAAATTTATCCGTCCCTTTAAACAACATATGCTCTAAATAGTGCGCTAAACCCGTATGATCCTTTGGATCTGTCTTACTTCCAGCCTTTGTAGCGATGTAAGTCTGAATACGCGGTTCTTTTTTTGTTGGACTCAAAATTACGGTAAGTCCATTTTTCAGTTTATAAAACCTCGAATGGGTGGGATCATTGGTCACATACTTGTAGGTATATCCACCTTCAGACGCTTCCTTCCAATCAAATTTGGCACTTTGGGCAAACAAAGTACCACCTGCTGTTGTTAAAGCAATCGTAGCAGCAGTGCAGCAGTCATTGCAAATAGGTTTTTAATCATATTTTCCTTTTTCTTTTCATCTCAAACTTAGATAAATTGAGCTTTAAATACAACACGCCATAGACATAAACAACAATTTGTTCTAACTATAAGTATTTCTTTCCTGTTTAAATAATATTGTTACAATGATTTATCATTCTTATTTTTGCAAAAATTTAAAAAAACGCTAACGTTTTATTTCATGAGATCAAGAATACTTGCTTTTGTGATCCTTGCACTACTCTCCGTCCGTACGATAGCACAGGTCACACCCCGAATAAAAAATCCAAAAGACAGTTTAGAAAGCCGTATTCCGGCAAAGACTAGGCTTATATTTCAACTAGAACATGAAAGCGGTGGTGAGCTCAAATTTAATGAACGTTCCAAAGAAACCCTTGCCGACTCCTACTATAGCGGGCTTAATTTTCGCGTTGGTTTCCAAACACAGTTTCAGGACTCCTTAAGAAGTATTTACAACGAGATCTACAATTATCCAATTTACGGAATAGGAATTTACAGCAGCACTTTCGGACAGGAGCACCTTGGCCACCCCTTCGCGCTCTATGGTTTTGTAGCGATACCCATCAAACCGAAAGTGAATTCGAAATGGAATTTCAATTATCGCATCGCACTCGGTCTCTCTGGCCGGTTCAATCCCTACAATGAAGAAGACAACCCTTTCAATCTTCTTATCGGCAGTAAAAACAATGTATTTATTGATCTTGGCCTTCAGGCCAACTACCGCCTAAGCCAAAAATTTCAGGTTGGCGCTGGTATCGCCTTTCACCATTTCAGTAATGGCGCATTGGCACTACCGAACACAGGAATAAATCTGCTTCCGTTGAGCCTTTCGGTAGCGTATACACCGACAAACAAGCCATTTGACTATAGAAAAAGCAGAATTCCAAAAATGGAGGAAACCGAAGAGCTCCATTTTAATTACGCCTTTGGGTTTAAACAGATCGACCGCGAACATGACGGCCAATATTTTAAATCGACACTGGGTGCATACTATAGCAAACATTTAGGCTACAAGTGGCGTCTTGGGGCAGGAATGGACGCCTTTTATTCAGCGAGTGGAAATGATACCGAAGTCGCTGGTGACAAAGCAGGCAAATTTTCAGCCTTATTTTCTTACGGCCCAGCATTCTATATAGACCATGTGCTCAACTCGAGATTATATATCAACGGAAATGTTGGCGTATACCTACACAAAAACAAATTCAACGGCGAAAACATGCCTGTATTTTTAAGGGCAGGGGTTCGCTATAAGGTCTATAAAGATTTCTTTGCGGGTGTGTCCATCAAAGCACATGGTGGAAAAGCAGACTTCATTGAATGGACAACAGGCTATGGGTTTAAGCTCGGCAAGAAACAGGCGAATCCAGAACGAAATTAGATATTCTAATCAAGATGACTTACTTCTTAATGGAAAGCTCAAGAGAATCGAAACAATAAATACTTAATCGAGGTATATAAAAAAAGCGTTCATAAGAACGCTTTTTTTAGTGTGGGGATTACTGGGTTCGAACCAGTGACCCCTACCTTGTCGAGGTAGTGCTCTAAACCAGCTGAGCTAAACCCCCTAACGAAAAAAAAGCACCATTGGATGATGCTTTTGTGGAGGCTACAGGATTCGAACCTGTGACCCTCTGCTTGTAAGGCAGATGCTCTGAACCAGCTGAGCTAAGCCTCCGTTTTGGATTGGTGGAGAATACTGGATTCGAACCAGTGACCCTCTGCTTGTAAGGCAGATGCTCTGAACCAGCTGAGCTAANNGAACCAGCTGAGCTAAGCCTCCATACTTTTTTAAAGAACGCCGTTCCCTAATTGCGTGTGCAAATATAGCTTAAAAATTCTATTCTCAAAATTATTTTATAAGATTTTACGCCGCAAACATCACAACAAGCTAAAAAACACCGATATAATTTTTCAAAAAATTAGTCGTAGAACTTCCAAGAAACACCAAATCTAAAGTTAGCTGTATTCATTGGATAACGTCTCACTGTATAATAGCCGTGCGGATAGAAGTTCTGATTTAAGAAATTATAGCTCAGAAACATATTTACACGCTGAATATTTGTTGTCAGCCAAAGATCCATAACTGGATAGCTCGAAAATTCGATCTGCTGATCAGCATTATAAAATTGTCCCGTCCCTATGGAATAGTTGGGATTGGCATAAGGCGTATTAAATTTAGCATCAATACCGATACTGTAATCAATAACCTTGTAAAAAAGGTTGCTATAATAAAAGCTATGCCAGGTATACAACTCAGGAATAGCCAAAACATTTTGTTGATCAGTCTTTTGATAAACGACCAGGTTATCGAACGTAAAACGATTGAACTTGAATTTTTGGCCCACGGTCACTTTCAATAAATTAGCTTTATCCAGTTGCGCGGGGTTTATCCATTTATCTTTCTTTGGGTCGTTTTGCGCATTTGATATTTCCTGAAAATAGCTGTAGTTATTCATTAAAAAATACTCCACTTTTCCATGAAAACCCAACATTGGATTAGCATATTGAAAGCCCAGATTCTGAATTTTAGTCTTTTTCAAATCCAGATCATTCCATTTTCCATAGGTATAATTTAGGTTCTCAAAAACCATTTCAGGAGACTTATTCTGCGAGTAGGCAGAAAGCGTAACCTTCCCTATCTTGTCGCCCATTGAAATATCCGCTTTCGCTTCGTACAGAAAATCGCCAATATTATGTCCAAATACGATTTGATTTGCTTTCAAACTGAAATCAAGACGATCTGAAAACTTATACCCCAATTCTCCTTTGATCATTCCATTTTGATAGAAGCGATCAAATGTAGTACTATCAGGAAGTTTTTTAAGCGGATTAGGATATGCTGCTTTATTGGTATCATATCTCAGCTGATCTAACTGACTCTGCTCTACCCAGTTCATATCATGTTGAAATGCCAGGTTTAACTTGGCCTCATTTTTAAAAACGGACTTACCACGCAAAAAGAAATTGTATTCAAATTCATTGGATACATTGGTAATGTACGTTCTATCGTTATTGAGCGTTATCGCATTATTGTTGTAGGGCAAGGCATTATAATCGTCATTCATATTCTTGAAGAAATTATATGTCTGCCTCCTCAGACGTGTGTTATGGGCCATGCTATTCGTTGGGTGGATTTGCATGGTTGGCTTTCCTTTATCTATTGTATCTAAGCGCCCCAGATAGAGCGACTGACGCAAGAAAAAAGAATTATCCCACCACTTTGACCGGGGCACGGTTGTTTTACTCACGTCTCTAAATTTTGTCGGAAACCGATCTGGCGCCTGTCTCTTTTCAGGATCAAATGGATTATTTTCTATGATAGATCCATTCTCCATCGCATCCAAGCGATTAAATACCCCATTGATCAAGAGGTTATAGCGATTGTTTTTGGATTCATACCAAGAAGCAACCGACGCCCTTAGGTCTGAGTAATTTTGGTTCAGGTAGAAACCATCCGTTTTTGTTGAATGGAAATCGACACTCATGTTCCATTGCGAATTGATATTTTGGGCAACCCGGGCTCTAAAAACCTGATCATTAAAAAAGAATCCCACCGCCGACAACTCCGAATAACGGGCCCGGGCCCGGAAATATTGAACCGAATCAGGGTTCAATAGGTAGCGTTCCAAAGCCGTAAAACCAGACTGAAAACCTATTGTTTTTTTAGGTTGGAACAGTAAATCCCGTGTAGCCAAACCATAGGCTCCAAGATTTATACTTGGATTCCATGGTAAATTCTGCGGGTTATAATATTGATAATTGTGATGTGAAGTATCGATTTGACGAGTATAAGTTCCTTTTTTGAGCATATCCAATGTTGCATATCGAATATATTTTGACGTTAAGATCACGGAATCTTTCTTCCCATCTTCTTTCGCTCGGGCAGAATCCAGTGCGCTACTCCAATCATCCTTGCTTTGGGCAATGACATTCACCGAATAGACTATCAAGAAACACAATGCGGCTAATACGCGTACGATAAACTTCATCTAAAATTATATAAAAACCAAAAAGATATACTCACCCAATAACATCTTCCCTGTATCCAAATCAAACTAAAGCACAGTGAAGGCAGGGAACCCGCAATACAGAGCAAATTTACTGCAAAGCTATTAATTCTTTCAAAATTAATGTCATCTTAGGTTCCGCTTTCTCCGCCATGGCTACGATTTCCTGCAAAGACACCGGATTGAGCTGCTCATGAAACCCTTCGTCGGTAACAACGGATATAGCAAATACTGGCAGAGCCATATGGTTTGCAACGATGACTTCGGGCACCGTACTCATGCCAACAACATCGCCACCGATCAATCGCATGTATCGATATTCAGCTTTCGTCTCCAAATTTGGTCCAGGAGAAGAAACATAAACTACTTTTTTCGCTGCAATATGATGCTTAGCTGCGATCTCAAGAGCCTGTTCAATCATCGTCCTGTTATAGGGCTCGTTCATATCCGGAAAGCGCGGGCCAAACTCTGCCAGATTTTGTCCACGCAATGGGTTGTCTGGCAAAAGATTGATATGATCTTCAATAATACCAAGATCTCCCTTCTTTACTTCAGGATTCAAGGAGCCTGCAGCATTGGAAACAAATAGCTTTTTCACGCCCAAAACCTTCATGATACGAATTGGAAATGTAATCTGCTGCATATCATAACCCTCATAGTAATGAAGTCTACCTTGCATGGCAACTACATTTCTACCGCTCAATTTTCCAAAAATTAACTTGCCGGAATGAAATTCTACAGTGGAAATAGGGAAATTAGGAATATTGGAATACATCAGCTGATATTCAACCTCAATTTCATCGACCAACTTACCTAAACCGGTACCTAGGATGATACCAAATTCTGGAGCAAATTCTCCAATCTTTCTACGGATAAATTCCGTAGTCTCATTTATGCTGTGATACATACGTACAAAAAAACTAAGTATATCAAACTTAACTTAATTTTTTTGTACGTACAAATCAAAACTTAGCTCTTTATAGTTGTCGTCACATGACCATTAAAAAGCCTTAGGTGGAGACGATTCCGCTATATTAGTTATGTGACAACGCTTTTTCACTTGCTTTACCCGGAGAGCTCAACAAAAGCATCAAAAACGTAATAAGACCATTCAGAATAATCAGATCCAATCCGATCACATAAGGCGTATAAACTTCTATTACATAAGTTTTAAGCAGATACAATACGGTTGGCGAAAGCACACAGATATAGGGCACCGCTTTATCCCTAACGGCAGATTTTGTAAAAATTCCAAAAACAAACAAACCGAGTAATGGCCCATAAGTATAACTGGCGGCTGTAAATATGGCATTTACAACCGAGTCATCATTGATCAATTTAAAGATCAGAATAACCAGTAACATTACTACGGAAAAGCCAAAATGCACATAGTTACGCTGCTTTACTAATGCTGGATCATTGGGATTTTCCTTTTTATTGAAATTTAAGAAATCGACACAAAAAGAAGTCGTCAATGCCGTAAGTGCACTATCTGTCGTCGCAAAAGTTGCGGCAGTCAATCCCATCATAAAAATAATCGCCGGAACAATAGCCAAATGATTCAATGCGATCTCCGGATACAAATAATCACGTGTAGCCAATTGGCTCACATCAATACCATTTTTTTCAGCGTAGATATAGAGAAGGGCGCCCACAGCCAAAAAGAAAATATTGATCACCACAAATACGCTTGTAAAGGTGATCATATTTTTTTGAGCTTCTTTGATGGTACCCATGGATAGATTCTTCTGCATTAAGTCCTGATCAAGCCCCGTCATTGCGATGGTAACAAAAATTCCTCCCAAGAACTGTTTCCAAAAATTCGCTTTACTGCCAACAAAATCATCCCAAAAAAAGATTTTCGAGTAGCTGCTTTCCT
The DNA here is from genome assembly GCA_002454415.1 of Sphingobacterium sp. UBA6711. Taxonomy (GTDB): domain Bacteria; phylum Bacteroidota; class Bacteroidia; order Sphingobacteriales; family Sphingobacteriaceae; genus Sphingobacterium. The sequence goes on along the minus strand of DKIT01000039.1, from coordinate 96,568 downwards.
TCACTGCTTCAAACGTATCGACGATACCGAAATCCAATCCTTTTGCCATAAAATAGATCGAAAGAATAACGGCAGTTACTAAAAAAGTAGTTTGTAGGGTATCGGTCACAATGATTGTCTTTAAACCGCCTTTATTGGTATATAACCAGATCAAGACCAAACAGATTACTACCGTAATCGCAAAAGGAACTTTCCAGGCGTCAAAAATAAAATGTTGTAAAACGATCGCTACGAGATATAAACGAAAAGCCGAACCAATTGTCCGTGAAATCAAAAAAATAGCCGCACCGGTTTTGTAAGTCGTATGTCCAAAACGCTCCTCGAGATAGGTATATATCGAAGTCAAGTGCATTCTGTAATACAAGGGAAGCAATACATAAGCTATGATGACAAAACCCACAGCGTTCCCCAGAACGAACTGGAAATAGCTAAATTCTGACGCACCAACGGCACCTGGCACAGAAATGAACGTTACCCCCGACAATGCAGTACCGATCATCCCAAAGGCGACCATATACCATTTTGAATTGCGATTAGCGACGAAAAAAGTTGAGTTGTCGGAAGCCCCCTTTGAAGTAAAGTGAGCCACAGCAAGCAAAACCGCAAAATAGATTATTATAAAGGATAATAATATTACTGGTGACATAGTTTGTTTTTAAATAGGTGATTTAAGTAGGTTTCGTTTTAATGTGTCGCCTGATAAGCCTCGATTGCTTGCCTTACGTTACCAAATTGTTCAAGCAAAGCAGCCGCTTCATCTTCTGTTGCACCGGTCTGATCCATGATAATACGGACACCGCGACCGACCAATTTATGATTAGACAATTGCATATCGACCATTTTATTGCCCTTAACCCGGCCCAATTGAATCATCACAGCTGTACTAAACATATTTAATACAAGCTTCTGTGCAGTTCCAGATTTCATTCGCGTAGATCCCGTAACAAACTCTGGTCCTACAATGACCTCCACTGGGTATTGGGCAACATCAGCAATCGGAGAACCGCCGTTACAAACAATACATCCAGTTACGAGACCTTTTTCATTCGCCGTTTTCAAACCACCGATGACGTAGGGAGTTGTTCCCGAAGCTGCGATGCCGATAACGACATCATGTTCATCAATATCATAGGCTTCCATATCTTTCCACGCCTGTTCCAAATCGTCTTCAGCAAATTCAACCGCTTTTCTAATGGCGGTATCCCCACCAGCAATCAGCCCGATGATCCACTCAAATGGCACGCCATACGTTGGAGGCAATTCAGATGCATCCAACACCCCAAGACGGCCACTCGTACCAGCTCCGATATAAAAAGTTCGACCACCGGCTTTCATTTTCTCCACAGTAATTTTAACCAATGCTTCAATCTGAGGTATCGCCTGCTCCACAGCAAGTGGGACAGATTTGTCCTCATTATTGATATTAGTCAACAATTCATGCACAGACATCTTGTCCAAATCCTGATAATTCGAATCTTTCTCCGTTGTAATAACCATTATTAGTATATATTGTAATTCTTTATTTCAATAATTCGGGTACAGACACAAGTTGATACCCTTTCCTCCTTAATATCTTGATAATATCATCCAATTGATGATATAATTTATCTTTACGCCGAACATCAGTACCCATATGGATCAATATTAAAAAACCATTGAGACCAAACTTTGACTCATAGGCCCACATATTCTCCAAAATTGCAGCGGTTGACAGATAACGCTTTCCCATTTCAGGATACGTATAATCTGCTGCCGTCCGGATTCCAGGCGTGTAATTGATTGAATACAGCCCGAGCTCCTTCGCCCATTCCACTGTTTGCCTATTATACCATTCATACGAGGGTATATAATATTCCACAAGATCCTTATCAACACCCAGTCGGTCCAGAGTCTTCAGATTCGCGTTCAGATCACTTAAAAAAGAATCCTGATCAACCAGTAACTCATCCCTACTTTCCCAATCACTAACCAAAAGATGCTTATCAGAATGACCCGATACCATATGCCCATCGCATAACATTTGTTGGACATAAGGTTTAAATGCCGGATTTCTCAAATAATCACCTGTCAGAAAAAAAGAGCCTTTAACATGATTTCTTTTCAAACTCGCTAAAACGGACGGCGTCCCCTCCGAGAGATCATGTCCCGTAAATACAAAAGCCACTTTCTTCCATGTTGAATCAGCACGAACGATCGCACCATAAGCATCCGTTGTTACTTTTTTCTTGCAGGCTCCTCCATGGCCTTGCCCTCTTTCAACGCCAGCAAATAGACCATTGAAGCTGTACCATCCATCGTCGGCTCATTGGTACTGTAATCCCCATAGTCATCATGGTAAACTGCCAAATCACTTTGAAAATCAGCATAGCTATCCGGATTGTTCAACTTGATACCGATCAAATTACGATAGGTCGAAGCCATAATAGGACCATCTACCAGACCTCCATCAATCGGATGCTTGCCCAAATAAGTAAAAGCTGAATGCGGATCTATCGGCGTATCCCCCTCAGCAGGAAGTCCATAGACCATACTCGTACCCCATGGGTTTGTCCCAAAAAGCCAGTCCACATTCGCTTGAGCCAACTCGTCAAAACGTCCATCTCCTGACAACTCCTTATACCAGAGACATTGAATCGCAAACGATACCGTAAGATTGTTGCTGCACCAGATAAAAGGAACTCCTCTTAAAAAGGCATTTTGCTCCGCTCTCTGATTTACTGCTTCGATTCCCTGTTTATAATAGGAAACAATCTCCTCGCGATCTTGCCCCTTTAATGCTTTCGCCAATTCATAATGCCCAAGATTGATAAATGGATACCACTGATAATGTGCAGCGGTGTCTGTTACCATCCAAGGTGTAATTTTTTCTTGCCGGGCGTAACTCAACGCCTCTCGGGCAAATTTGCTTTTTTTTGTTGCCGAAAATCCCATCGCCGCAGCCAATTGCATATCGTCGACCCAATTATCTTCAGCGTAGATATAAGGCGATTTCACAGAAACTGTCTGGGTCACTCCAGGTTTTAAATTGGCATAGGCATAAGCTGTTTCCGCTTTTTGAGACAGAAACTTTGCATATTTCCGATCCTCTCGATCAAACAATGTTGCTCCTAAACGAAAAGCGCTACTAAATTTCCCTGCGGTGGAACTTGTACCTGTGGTATTATTCATGAACTTGCCCCTTTGTTGCGGCTCGCCATCAATAAAATAAACAGGACGCTCGAAGCCACGGCCGTAGTAAGGATCCTCTTTAGGCATCCGCATACTTGCATGGTCCCGATCATCAGCAATTTGATTGTACATTTGATTGGCTTTTGGATGCATTTTCAATAACCAGTCCAAACCCCATTTAGCCTCATCCAACACATCAGCACGTCCATTTTTTCCCTCTAGGCCATTTGCCAATTTCGAATCAGCAAACACCTTTGGAAAATCACGATAGGCCGCCAGTAGGTGAAAGGTTGCATTTGCCGATGTTGTGGCATATTGCAAATAGTCAGAAGCATCATGCCACCCACCTCCTGCATCAATGTGAGCGCTATCGCGAACACCTACTTTTCCAGCATAAAGTGTAAATCCATCATGTGTGTGGCAACTATCATTCAAAAAAGGATTGAACAACGTTCGCTGTTGTCGCATATAGCGTAATACGAAATCCGCGGTTCCCCTATATACATCCCTTGACACGCTGAATACAGGTGNNGCGAAAGCTCTGAGCAAACGGGCCATAAGCACCATAATCTTTACCAACAGGATGAGAATAAACTGTTTTGCCTGTCTGTGCCTCTTTAACCTCAAAAGAACGAAGCTGCCTGATTGATTTCCCGCCCCATACTGCGACCTTTTTACCTGCCGGAGTATAGCCCAATTGGTTTATTCTAATCCAAGCATTTTGCTGTGCTTTCGCAAAGTTAAAAACAAAACATGCAAAAACAAGCAAAAAAGCTTGATGTAAATTTAAGAAGTTTAGACATTTTTTTATCATAATAAGGCATTTATTTTCAAAAAGATCATTTCAACCGATTGTCTAAAATTGTAATGAAACTATTTTGCCATCCATTGTACTTGCGATCACCGAGTTCTGCCCGTTTGGAGCCACTGGATTAACCATTCCATTGGATATTTTATATTGCCAGACCACAACGCCTGTTTTGGCCTCTACCGCCGACAGCAAACCCGAATGACTCGGCACAAACACCAATTTGCGATTTGTCGTGATCGCTGATGGAGTCAGTTCATAAGGCAATTTCAAGGTCGACTTCCAGGCCACCTTCATCTTGTCCTCGGTACTAGAAATACCCAAAAGATCACCATCCATCGTCTTTACATAAACGAATTTATGATTTACGGAAAGCCCCATGGACTCACGTACACGGATAGAATCCTTCTTCTCACGCCATATGACCGTGCCCTTTTTTGCATCCAAAGCTGTCATAAAACGATCTGGAGCTACTACAAAAATACGATCATTCACTCCCACAGGATTACATGCCGCAGCAGAAAACATGCGGTTTGACTGCCCATTGTTCCACTCCCACGATAGCTTTCCTGTTTTGACATCCAAAGCATAGAATCCATTACTCCAAGATCCAAAAATGACATTTCCCAAATAATACGTTGGCAGTGTAGACACAAATCCTTTGACCTGATCAAAACTCCATTTTATAGCACCAGTCCTGATATCCAACGCCCTGAACTTACCATCTGAACCACCGATAAACGCGACACCATCATGCAGTAATGGTGATCCTAGGACAGCTTTCTCTGTCTGCACCTTCCACAATAATTTACCATCCCGTACATCGACCGCATAGATCGCATGATCAGAAGAACCTGCCACAACAACCCCTTTCCAAACAGCTGGCGTAGAATAGACCTTNNACCTCCTGTACGGAACGACCATAAGCGTTTGCCTGTTTTTAGATCAAGAGCAAAGATCTCCCCCCCTGTATTTGACGAAATCACTTTACCTTGATAGATTGTAAGTCCGGCTCCAATGTCGCTAGCATCTTCAAATGTCCAATTCACCCTAACCTGATCCGCATACCTTGCATTTACAGCATAGCTCGGCCTTGGATAAGCCGCAGTTTCAGTCTCAAAATGATGATTTACCAAGGAAATTTCCACCCAAGGCTTTTCTATCGTACCAGTCCCAGGATTACGCTCTTGATAAATCGCTTTCCCATCAGCGATGGTTACGATATTATATCCCCCAATTTCTTTATTGGCGCGAAGGTTGGACCTTCCCATTACGCCAGGAATCCCTTCCCAATCATACAGCTTATTGATATGCCCATGTCCACACAATGCCAACTGCACATTGCGTGTCTTGACACGTTTTAGCGCATCAAACCAGTTGTTCAATGAAGAATCCTGTGGATAGTGGTTGATATATATTAACGGGGTCTGCTTATCTGGGTTTGCTGCAAAAATTGAATCCATCCACACGAGGTTCTCACGCGGGATTTGCCCCGGACTCATCCGCATATTGGGCCCCGAATTGGTTCCTATAAAGGCATAGCCTTTATGTTTAAAGAAAAAGGTCTCCCCTCCAAATACCGTACGAAAAGTATTCGCTCCATTTTCTGACCAGTTTCCGTCATGATTACCTGGAATAACATACCAAGGCAACTGCAAACTATCCAGTATTCGTTTTGCCAATTTCAGTTCATGATCAGCGCCAAATTCGGTGATATCTCCCGAGAGAATGACAAAATCAATATCTTTCAACGTATTAAGATCTTTCACGGTACGTCGCAGATCTTCCTCTCCAGTTGCCCCGCCCACGTGCGTATCCGTCACATGAGCGAATTTAAAGGGATGCTGTGCTACCGCAGCGCGAAAAATGCATAATAATGCAATTAGAAAGGTAATAATTGGGTACTTCATGCCTTAAGTTTTCTTAAAAATAGCGTTTTTATGCGTAACTAAAAAATTAAAATGCGTTTTTATGCATTATATTCCTTTACTTAAAAGTTACCCATAATCAAAACAGCTGGAATCGGTTAATAAAAAAGCCTTGCCTAAAAACTTAGACAAGGCCAAATACATATAAAGAATTGGACTACCACCCTTTTGTTTGGGTTAGTTTATACCCTTTAGCAGCATATTCATTTACCTGTTCTAATCCTAAAGGCGCAACATAAGAACGATCAGTGAATGACTCACGATTTTGCACATCCTCGACACGGTAATAACCAATTAACTTATCACCGTTTGTACCATCATAACTAATGACATTACCGTTCGCGTCCACCACCTTTAATAAACCCTTTTTACTATCAACCAATAACGCCGGCATATCTTGCTTCACATTGATCCAAGGACCTAGAAAATAATCATTGTTTTTACTGAAATCCATATAATTCAATTTCTTCCAACGCTTGATATCCAACAAACGCAATCCTTCGTATACGAACTCCATCCGTCTCTCACGTCTGATTTCCCACATTAAAGGGGAAACATCAGCATCCCGGGAAGGATCGGCTGCTATTGCGGCAATTTGCAACGAAGCGGTTTTTTTCACACCTTTTGCTGTCGCCGCGGCATCAAGTGGACGACTGCGAATAGCATTGATAGATTTATCGACATCTCCTTGCGTTACAGCTACCGCGCCAAAACCCTCAGCCAAGATTTGTTTTGCTTCGACCCAGTTCAACACGACCTCAGCCAAGCGAATTACAGGAGCATCTGATGTATTTGTATTCGATGCCCAAGCAGCTGGATAAGTTTTCCCTAGATAAGTCAATGCTTCCCTTGACGCAAATTTATAAGCATAGAAAAGTGTAGCCGAAGAAGTCAATGGCTTTTCATAGATCGAAGCTTCAAAACGCGGGTCGCGGGTAACAGCTAGATCTTTTAGCGTAAAACTGTTGGCATTTGCCACTGAAGAGTTTTGCCATGGCTTACCATCATTACAGATAAATGATTTGATCAATACCAAATTTGCCGCATTACTTTGCGATTCGGTCCCATTACTGTATGAACCCACACTATGTGTTGTACTTTTAGTCGCGTCATAAGCACGGTACATGATCACTTCTTTGTTAGCACTCAAATCATCCGACGCAAACAAGCTTTTGAAATCACTGGTAAAGTTATAAGCCCCAGCATTCATAACAATCTCTGATGCTTTCTGTGCCATCTCCAGATACTTTTTAGCGCGATCTTTATCCAGATTGTGGTAATAAAGGAAAGAGCCTTCGAACAACATCAGTCTAGAAATAAATGACGCGGCTACATATCTATTCAAATATTGTTTACCATCATTTGTGCGCATATTGTCCAATACATATTGGAAATCATCATATACATGATCCATAACAACCGCACGACTATCCCGATCCTTGTACATCAAATCCAATTCTGTATCCTTCAGTTCCTTATCATAATAAGGCACATCGCCAAACACCTCAACCAACCGGCTATACTCAAAACCCCTGAAAAATCGAGCTACTGCCATCCAGTGACGGTAGGTTTCATCATTGATATTGGGCTTTGTTTTATTCTCTATACGATCGATAAAAATATTTGCTTTACGTACATACGCAAAACTCCAGGTAGGACCGGCATATTCACGAATCATCTCAGGCGTCTCCATCAAAGCTATTGTACTGGAGTACTGATTTTTCCGACTTGTAGGAATCGTATTCTCAAAATTATCCTGAATATTTTTCTTCGTCAGGTCATCCGAAAAATTATAACCCGTAACAGGCGCATATGCTGTTGCGTACCCTGTATTATATCCTGTAAAATAATTCGCATAAAACCCATTGGCATACAACCGCAACGCCAATTCGTTACCCCATCCCTTCTCGTCTTCCAAGCTTGTTAGCTGATTACGATCAAGCACATCTTTATTACAGGATGATAGCACCAACGTTGCTCCAAGCGCCAAAAATGCTATTTTCTTTGTAAATTTCATTGTTGTAAATTTTAAAAATTAACCTGAACACCAAACGACACAGATTTAAACATAGGCGTACCAACACCCGTTCTACCAGAATTATAGTTCTTATCGTTAAATATTGAAAAACCATTGATTGCTTCAGGATCCACTGGCAAACCATTCAGCTTGTCAAATGTGAAGAAATTCTCTAACGAAGTATAAACTCTTGCCGTTTTAATAAATGCTTTCTTTGTCAATGTTGAAGGAAGTGTATATCCTAACGTGATATTTTTAATCCTTAGATATGACATATCCAACAGGTAACGGGACTGCTTTACCATATTGTTCGCATCGTTACTAGCCGCATTGTTATATGCTCGAGGATAAAATGCGTCCGTATGATCTGAAGACCAGAAATTATCAGCTATCGCCGAAGGCATAGCGCCATCTGAAGCATTATATCCCGGAATCGTTAAGAAACCATTTCCCCAGATCTGACGTTTTCCCACACCTTGCATAAAAGCAGAAAGATCAAATCCTTTGAAATCCATTCCCAAGCGGAATCCATATTCGTAACGTGGAGTTTCATTACCAATAATCTCCATATCACCGTGATCCTCTAGCGTACCTGCTCCTGAATTGATCTGATTATCACCATTCAGATCCACAAACTTCACATCTCCAGGACCAAATCTAAAATTACTGCTTGTTGGAAAAGTATTATAAGCACCATTTGGATCTGAAAGTTTGTTCATCTCTTTTCCCGCAACAGTTACCCGGAGTGGTTTACCATCCGAACCATATTCAAAATCACCTGCCTGATACAATCTATCAGTACGGTAGCCCCAGATTTCACCAACATCTTTACCATTATAGTAATCTGAAATTACACGTGTATTTGTATACTGCAAAATTGTAGTTTTAGCATCTGACAATGTCCCTCTGACATTAAAGCCGAAACCACCTTCAAAACGATGGTTAAAATCTAGCGCTAGCTCCCATCCTTGCGTGCGCAAAGCACCGAAATTACTTTGTGGCGCAGGCGCACCAAATGTCGCGCTAACATCACCACTCGGAACAATCATATTCTTGGTATCTCTTCTATACCAATCGAATACCAATCCGAATTTATTCTTAAACATGCGCATATCCAAACCCACATCTGTCGTTTCAATGCGTTGCCATTTCAATGAACTTCTTACCGCCGAAGGAGTTCCGATCGTGAAATAACGGCTACCGTCTGCACCCAACCAAGCAACATCCCCTGGAATCATGGTTGATGTATATAAACTTGGAGCCACAGTCTGGTCACCGATAGAACCCCACGAACCTCTAAACTTCAACTGATTAAGCGCAGGTTTGGCCCATTCCATAAAACTTTCTTCCGAAGCCACCCAACCCGCAGAGAACGATGGGAACCATTGCCACTTCAAATCTTTCGGAAATTTAGAGGAACCGTCATAACGAATATTTGCTTCAACAAGGTATTTATTCTTATAAGCATAATTCACACGGCCAAAATAGCCTAACTGAGCTTCCCACGCAGCGTCACCTTTTGCCAGTTGGGCAGCAGTATTTACACCAAAACCTAATTGTGGATTTTGAATATCCAGCAAGTTAAAGGTCTGCGAAGAGTTCATGTCATAATCTAACGTCACGCGATTAACACCTGCGATAAATTTGAAATCATGATCATCTTCCAAATTTAAATTATATGTCGTAAAGGCATTGATCGTATTATTACGGCGAGCACCCGAAGCCCTTAAATAATGATCCGGATTAGCGCCATTGGCTGTATATGTATAATAATTTAGATCATATGCAGCCATTGCCCCAGCAGCTCCGGCAGCAACAACCTGCCCATCCGAATTCACATAAATAGGGTTTCCAGCAACATCTCTTCTCGCCACACCGGCTACCCAAGAATCCGCGGCAGTGAAACGAGTCCCAGGCTGTGTGGTAATTTCTTCTTGATTGGAGAACGTATAATCAAAATCAAACTTCCAATTTTTCATGATATTTACCGTAGCTCCCAAATTCAGATTGATGTAGTTATTTTGAAAGCTCGCCGTATTTGCAGATGAAGTTTCACTCCAAGGGCTCCGAATCATTCTACCGTTCTCATCATATCCCATCGGATATAGAGAACTCCAACGATAAAGGTACAACCATGGATCCGCTGTTGTTGAATTGGTCGTATAAGGATATTCCTTTTTACGGCGCGACACCATAGCCCCACCACGCACAGTCAAATATTTATTAATCTCCGATGATATACGTAATGCCGCATTTGTACGGTTAAATTTATCATGATCTGTCGTTTTCATCATACCGGATTGATTCAACAATCCCATACTCAAGTTGTATTGTGTCTTTCCAGAGGTCCCTGAAATACTTAAATCATGCTGAGAAGTAGGTGCCGCCTTACGGATCATATAGTCCTCGACATTATAAGTACGCACGCCATATTTTTTAGTAGGTTCAGCAGGATTAACATACCAATCACGACCATAGACGGTGGGATCGTTAGCACCGATAGAGCCACCATACTTTTGCTTCCAGTCCAACGCCCGTTGGTAACTTTCGCGGTTGATTTTATAAAATGCTCCTGTCTCAGACTCACCTATTCGTTCGGCAGCTTCCAAAGAATATTTAAGCGCATTAACATCACCCATATTATAATCTACAGCTGAGTTCTGGAAGGAGAAGTTATTGGAATAATTAATATTAAATGTATCACCACCTTGCGCACCTTTTTTTGTGGTAATCAATACCACACCAAAGGCTGCTTTAGCTCCATAAATAGAGGCGGCGGCGGCATCTTTCAACACTGAAATAGATTCAACATCCGCAGGATTAACCAATTGAATACTTGGAATCTCAACATTATCCAATAAGATAAGCGGACTTGACCCACCTGTTATTGACCCCATCTGACCACGTATCTTCATCACCGGATCAGAACCTACCTCACCACTTGGCACAACGACTGTCAAACCAGGTGTAGTACCCTGAATAGCGCGACCAACATCTGCAATAGCACGACCCTGGAGATTATCTTTTACGTTAACAGTGGAAACAGCACCTGTTAAGTTACCTTTTTTCTGGGTGCCATAGCCGACAACAACCACTTCATCAAGTGCTTGATTATTATCCGCTAAAGTCACGTTAAGCAAACTTGAAGTAACAGTCGCCTCTTTTGTCACGTACCCTACGAATGAAAATCGCAACTTACTCCCTATGGAAGCCGCAATTTTAAAATGCCCCTGCTCATCGGTCTTCGTTGTGGCACCACCACCAATCACAGACACGCTTACCCCAGAGACTGGACCTTTTCCATCCGTAACAGTACCTTGCACCGTATTTTGAACCGCACTTTTTGATGAAGATCTTAGAATAGCACTGGTCAACTTACCGCTATTCAAAGAACCTTCTTCTTTTACAAAAGAATAGGATTCAGAAGGAAAACTCAATCCAAGAGCAACAGAAAATAGTACAAATTTTCTCATTGATTATAGAGTTTTAAAATAAATGATCTAGTTAATATTGTTAGTTATTCGTTATTCAAAGTCAGTATATAGCAAATACTTCTTGCGCATCTGCTTGTAGGCTCTCAGATCATCGGACCAAGAAGCGCGGATCTGTGCCTCAGACTCGCCCGCAAGAATCTGTTTACGTAACTGATCCGTTCCGGCGAGCTTGTCAAAAAATTCGGGTCGGGCGAAAAATTTAGATTTGTCAGGCGTTTTTTGATAAAAGTCCAATAGATATTTTAACGTAAACTTCTGATTGGCTGCATCCAAACCTCTCAAGTCAATCCCGTAATTTATCGTCCCTTTACCCTCAACGTGCTTAGACATCCCATGACGTTCGCCGGGCGTAAATGTAAATGAACCATATACAGAATTAGTATACCCCAGCACTTGAAACGGCCAATCTGTTCCACGCCCTACAGAAATATCCGTTCCTTCAAACAGGCAAAGTGAAAGATACAGACGTACAGAAAGATGATTTGGCAGACTCGGAGAAGGAATTACAGGCAATTCATACATCGTATTATGATCCCAGTTCTGCACCTTTACGATTTGCACATCTGCTTGACGGCCATTTTCTAACCAGCGTTCCCCATTGATCATCTGCGCAAGTTCACCGATAGTCAAACCATGGATCATTGCTATTTTGTGCCAGGAAACATCTGATTTAAACTTATCATCATGCCTTACCGGACCATCCACCTGATCGCCATTTGGATTAGGGCGATCCAACACGATTAACTTTTTATTGTGCTTTGCACAGAGCTCCATCACGCGGTGTAAGGAGGTGATATAGGTATAAAAACGTGCACCTACATCCTGTAGGTCAAAAATCATGACATCGATGGAATTAACGATGGAATCTTGTTTTTTGTTACCGCCATATAATGTAAATAATGGTAGGCCCGTCTTTTTGTCGATATCATTACCAAACTTCTCCCCCCGTTCCACATTTCCACGGAAACCATGCTCGGGAGCAAAAGCAAATTTTAGATCAACTTTGTTATCAATTAAAATATCAACCAAGTGTTGCTTATCCTTACCGACGATTGAGGTCTGGTTTCCCATTATGCCCACTTTCTTGCCCTTTAACTTTGGCAAATAGGAGCTGAGCTGATCCGCTCCCGGGAGCACAATATTGGCCGAAACGCTTCTAGAAGTACTGTCTTCAGCACTTTTAGCTGTCTGTACAGATTTCATGGAAGTTCCACAGGAAACAAAAGTAATAACCGAGAATACAGAAACTAAATTTAGTAAGGCATTTTTCATCATAAATAGACTTTAAATCATGCACACCTTGCAGCTTTATGCATGAATAATTGAAAATCAGAATAAAAGTAAGTAGAACTTTTCGGTTTTAAAACTAAACATCTCATAAAAACGCAAAAGAAAGTAAGTGTTTACTTACTTTAGATTAACAAAATAATCTATACATTTATTAAATAGAGATAATCATCACCGTCAAAATACGATATAAACAACTAACAGAAAGACGATTAACCTGTTGTAAAAATAAACTAAAAGCAAAAGATAAGTTTACATTCGACAAAATAGTGTAACAAGGAAGCTACATTACATTTCGCTAACAACACAGCAAAATACAGCAAAACCGCAATATTACCTATTGATCATTTTTTGCGAGCGCTGTTAACAGCTCATAGAACTTCGGTAGGATAAAATCCCCATTAAAAAGAGCATCAAATTACCTAAGGTAAGGGCTTCAGCTTTAAATCCTGCAGATGTGCCCTAAGCGTATTCATGAACTTATCTCCAGGATCATCCTTTCCTGTGATGTAATTGGGATCGGTTTCCTTCCACCAAGTTGTTTTCTTAAAGCGTTGGTACTCATGATGGCCAATTACAATTTCGATTGGATATTTTTTACGGAGATAACGGATAAGCTCTTCATTCGCTTTCAGTTGAGCCGCTGTTAAAGGGTTCTGACGACTACCTATATTTTCGATGCCAATCGCACAATAGTTCAAACCAATCGTATGCCTTGCAAATATAGAATCAGGTAAAAATTGGTAAATAGTACCATCACGATCGATAACAAATTGTGAAGATACATTCAACGCGCTAGCCTTCGTCAACTCTGGACGCCCGGGCAGCCTAACGGGATTGAATGTATTGAATGTTGCTTTCACGCTACTATTAGCTGTCCAATGCACTACAATCATCTTAGGATGAATAACCGGAGATGACTGTATCAGGCCATGCCTATTTTTGAGGTAATCTAACGAAAGCTGAACACGTTCCTTGTCCCAAGTAATAGGCTTTTGAATGATCTTGGGAGATTGAGCGAGCAATATTTCCACAAGAAGACAATTAATAACTAACAATAAAGTTCTCATCATACAAATTTAGCAATTTCAAACTTAGACCAACGAAAACACGTAGCAATAAAAAAGGCTTGAAAGTCAACATTCAAGCCTTTTTTATGACGCATTATTTCTTGTCCCAAAATACGGGCTTCGCGGTATATGTAACCGCACTAACATCTGGATCTGCGGCAATTACTTGAGCATAATTATATTGAATTCCATATGTCGGCACATTAAATCTTCTAGGCCACAAATCCTGTGTAGGAAAAGCAATGGAATAAGCAAAATTAGGACGAATAAATCCTTTATAAATTCCTTGCGCTTCATTGTAAGCACCAGAGGCATCCGTACAATAATCCATACGCCTGACATCGTTGAACATTTCAGGCGAATAAGATAAAGCAATATATTTTTGAATCATAATATGACTCAAGGTCAAAACATTAGCATCTTGCACAACAGATGAACTTGCTAAAAAAGCACTTGAATTAACACCCAATAAATCACAATTAGCTTTGATACCATCTTTATATGCTTGCAAAGCCTGAACTTTATTTCCTTGCTTATAATAAACTTCCGCCTTGACAAAGAACATTTCCGAGTTAGTCAACAAGGGACCTTTTGCGCCTTTGAAGGTATACCAGGTACCCGTACTTGTAGAGGACGGCCTCAAAGCACCATATTTAGGCTCAGATGAAGGAAAACCATTAGCAGATAAAGTGGCCAAATTCACACCCTCTGTCCGAGACTGACTATCACCTGTTATAATGTTCGGAATCAATAATGGAGCACGGGGATCTTCCACGTTATTACTCCCTTTCGGCGCACCTGTATAATTGTTTAATATATAATTAAGATAAAGTTGGCTCAGACGATTTGTATTGTTGTTGCTATACTGCAAAGAGATTGTTGCAACATTAGTTGAAACCGCATCATCTTGATATTGATATATAGCAGATTCAGCCACAGTTTTAGGAGCTTTATCAATATTTGCCAAAATTTCTACAGGATCATATTTATTAGTTTTAGACAAGTGGTTTAACATTCTAGCCTTTAAACCATAAGCCAATTTAATCCATTTTTGAACATCACCACTATATAGATAGTCTCCCTTCGAAAGCTCGGGAGCTCCAGGATCTTGATTTTTCTGCAGATATTCAATTCCCAAATTCAATTCCTGCAATGCTTTTTCATAAATATACTCACCTTGATCATATTTTGGCGTCATATTCCCTCCAACAAATGCCTCATCATATGGAACCATCCCATACATATCAGCAAGGTTAGCAAATCCCCACGCCCACATCACTTTACCCACACCATAATAATGATTCGCACCGACTTTTTCAGCAGCTTTTAGCATATCAGGAATATTTACCGCACAATAGACATACCATGATTGATACGGCCAATTAATTGATGCACTGGTTATATTCCATTGAGTTAGATTCCAGTTATTAGCGGAATTATTAGCTGAAACAAGTTGTTGTGACAAAATTGCCCCACGAGTTCCTGCGCTTTCATAGCCATCTACAAATTGAGCTAAAATCGAAGGAAGTCTAAGGTCAGCTGTGGGAACAGAAGTATTTGGATTATTTGGATTATCATTTATATCCATCCAATCTTTACATGAAGTAAGTAAGACCCCTCCCACCATTATATATAACAATATTTTACTTTTCATAGTCTAGAATTTTAAATTAACACCAAATGTCACACTTTTCGTATTCGGCACACCGGCATAATCGATACCAACTGATCCAGAACCTTTTACACCAGCGCCCGCCGCACTAACTTCAGGATCCATTCCAGAATAGTTAGTAAATAATAACAAATTAGTCGCATTCAACGTAAAATTTGCACCTTTAATCCACTTCACCTTTTGGAAAACAGAATTTGGCAAATCGTAGGATAAATTGACAGAACGCAAACGTAGCCAATTCACAGTTTCAACGAAATTAGCTGTTTGTTGCGCATAAATATTTTGATAATAATATTGGTCTAAGGTAATTTCCCTTGTAACATGTTCAACCTGATTTGTTGTTGGATTGGTAGAAACTCCTGTTAACAACATTTTATCACCCCTGTTTTCAGTATTTCTGCTAAGACCGTAATAAGCTAGCTGATATTCTGTTCCATTTAAAATATCACCACCTTTTCTAAAATCAAATAAGAATGAAAAGTTCCAATTCTTATATGTAAAACTGTTATTTAAACCTCCTAGAAACTTAGGCTCTCGATTTCCCACTTGATAAGTTGCATTACCATCTGATGATGGATATCCAGTAGTCCAATCTAGCAACAATTCCCCTTCTTGGTTTGTTCGCCATTTTTTACCGCTTATTCCCATAAAGTCTCCATCATTGAAAGACGCAGCCTTCCCATCAGCAACCTGAACATCAGTCACGTATAGAATAGCCAAACCACCAGGCAAAGCATTTACTTTACCCTTGTTATGGGACATATTCAAAGCTAGATCCCAAGAAAAATTTTCCCTTTTTATTGGAGTAGTATTAATTGTTAATTCCAGACCTTTGTTCTGTAAATTACCTGCATTTACATATTGAAAAATTCCGCCTGTTGCATTATCTACCCTTGGCGAAAGAATCTGATCAACTGATTTATTGTTATAATAAGTAAATTCAACCCCCAAACGATTGCCCAAGAATTTTAGATCTGTACCCACCTCAAACGATTGGGTTTTTTCAGGCTTAAGATTTGAGTTCCCTAAAGTCCATGAATTGCGAAACCCACCCCCTATGGTATTTTGTGGAATTTCAAGATAAGAATTTGTTTGATAAGCAGGCGCATCCTTACCCACCTCTGCCCAAGACGCACGTATTTTACCGTATGTAAAAACATCACTTTTCGGAAGCAATTCGGAGAAGATTAAACTTCCACTAAAAGACGGGTACATGAAAGACCTATTTTGTTCGGGCAAAGTTGACGACCAGTCATTCCTTAATGTTGCACCTAAGTAGGCTAGGTTTTTATAACCGACCTTGAAATCGCCAAATACGCCTAATCGGCGAATTTGAGTCAGATTATCATAGATGAATTTATCTTTATCCGCTGCATTATTGAAAGCGTAAAAATTTGGTAGAATAAAATTCTGTGCTTTCGCTGCATTGGTTTTTGTATTTAAATCTTCGGTCGCAGCGCCTAATAACAAGCTTAAGTCCCAATCTTGAGCAACTACTTTATGGGCATTAAGTAAAAAGTTGTGATTCGTAAAGGTATATTGAGTAACGTTTTGGGACAACATACCTTTCTGATACTGCTCGACAACAGATGACCCAGATGAAATCCTTGAAGTATAAGTTGAAGTATAATTATCTAACCCTAACCGATAAGTAAAATCTAGCCAATCCGTAAATTTAGCATTCGTATAAAAGGTCCCTAAAAAGCGATTTGTTTTATCGGTTTGTGGGTTCATGTTTACCGTCCAATATGGATTATCAACATTAGCCTCTAAAGAAATAGCAGGTAGCAATAAATTTTGACTACCATCCGCATTCTGCCAGTTCTTCATATTAGCATTTCGGGGATAAGCAATAATCGATTCTAAATAACCATTTCCTCCCGTCCCCCATAAACCTGTACCTGTTAGAGTCTTAGTTGTTTTACTTTGCGAAAAGGCGGCATTTCCACCAAAAGTCATTATGCCTAAACGCTGCTCTCCATTCAAACGAAAATTAGTTCGATCATAATCCGTCGTTGGGATGATTCCGGTCTGTTTGAGATTACCGCCTGATAAATAAAAATTGCCATTTTTATTACCACCCGTTACATTGAAATTATTATCATAAGTGTAGCCAGTCTTAAAGAAATCCTCTAAATTATCATAGATAGTCTCACCTTCGGCAAATTTATCTCCCCAAGAAAAATTACTATTTGGATCTACAGTACCTGACAAACTAGTTCCTTGTTTATAAATCGATTGCTGCTTCGGCAATTTATTTACCCAATTTGCACTTAAACGGGAGTTTACCCCAATAGTCACTGCCCCGTCTTTACCCTTCTTTGTTGTAATAACTATTGCACCAGCAGCGGCTCGAATACCATATAAAGCCGCGGCAGTAGGTCCTTTCAATACAGAAATAGACTCAATGTCTTCCGGATTAATATCCATAGCTCTATTTCCAGAAGTTGTCGATATATTTGTAGAACCATCAAATGCCGACATATCCCCCACACCCGTAGAATTGTCTATTGGCATCCCATCTATTACAAATAAGGGCTGATTATCCCTTTCAAGAGAACTGCCTCCGCGGATAATAATAGAAGCAGAAGCTCCGGGAGCCCCTCCCGAATTCGTAATATTTAAACCCGCAATTTTACCATTTAATGAATTGATAACATTTGGATTTTTATTCTTCATCAACTCATCAGATTTGATATCCTGAACAGCATAACCCAACGCTTTCTTTTCCTTCTTGATACCCATTGCTGTCACAACAACTTCTTCTAGCGCTTCTTCGCTTCCGGAAAGGGTGATATTAATGGTAGCATCTGAACCAACGATCTGCTGACGCTCTTTAGAGCCAACAGCTCTAAAAATCAAAATATCGCCCGGATCCGCCTTAATTGTAAAACTTCCATCGGGATTAGTTTGTGTGCTGACCGGTTTACCTTTGATGCTTACAGTAACATTTGCCATTGTCCCACCATCCGAAGCGCTCGTAACTTTGCCCGTAACAGTTTTGGTCTGCG
Source organism: Sphingobacterium sp. UBA6711 (assembly GCA_002454415.1). Lineage (GTDB taxonomy): Bacteria > Bacteroidota > Bacteroidia > Sphingobacteriales > Sphingobacteriaceae > Sphingobacterium. Next base: position 78,113 of record DKIT01000039.1, on the reverse strand, counting down.
CCCATAAACTGGTCGAAAGCATCACTCCAGAACAGAATAAGAGTAATTTTTTATTCATGGTTTTTAGTTAGTTGTTAATAATTGTCTATAACGGGAGTTTCCAACCCGAGGTCTATATCAATTGTTACACAATACTATGAAAATCATCGTATTTATGCAAGTTTATGCGTAATTATTTGAAAAAGAAATAAAAATAAACAAACTAACGCACGATTAAACGTCAAAAAAATAAATTAACGGTGGTAAAACAATACAAAAACGCATTTCACAGCAAAATCAAATCTAAAACATCTTGTAAAAGCATTTAGCAAGGAAATTCTCCATAATTTAACCTAAAATATGACGGCAATAAGCATTAGATTTACCACTAGCACGCAAAAGCCAACAAATAGCAGAACAATTATGCAACAAAACTATTACCGATAGCAATTCAAAAATTTGTGCACAGACGAATATCCCAAGCTGTATGTAAATAAGCATGCAATACTTATATGAAAACAGACAATGACAACCATAGGGAGTAGAAAAATTATGGTGTAAAATCTATACGATAATCTGTTCGGTAGATGTAAACGTATTTGAGTAGAAGACAGCGTAAGATAAGTATAACAATGAAACCTCAACTTCGGAGATTCTTCGGAGCTTGTTCGGTACTTCTTCGGAGCTCGTTCGGTACTGCTTCGGTTGTAACCGAAGCAGTACCGAACAAATACCGTTTAAGCTCCGTCAAAAATCCGACTGAAGGGAGAATTTGGTTATTGATTAATATTGATTTATTATGTAACTTAAGGGATAATAAAAATCATATAACTTAGATTATGGCAATCATAAAAAATGGCGCAAATGGAACGCTTTCAGGTAAAGCGGGTTCAGTGGTTTTCGTAACAAATGGGAATACAACCTACGCAAGAGGATTACCACAGAAAAGCAAAAAGAAGCCGACAGCGGAGCAAATTGAATCACGCACGCGTTTTACGCTGGTCCAAAAATTTCTCTCTCACATGCTTGGCCTAATACAGGTCGGATTCAAGAACTATAAACCCGATAAAAAAGCGTATGGTAACGCCATGTCTTACAACCTCAACAATGCCGTAGAAAAAACCGAAACGGGTTATAGCATCAATTATGAAAACTTCCGCGTTAGTAAGGGCACTCCTAATCCCATTACCTCCTATACATTTCAGGTAGATCAAGAGAATGGAATATTTAATATCTCATGGGAATATGATGCAGACATGGCATCACTAAACAACATTAATTCAAGCAATTGCCGATTGTTCTTATACAATCCTGGAGTGTGCGCTTTCACAAACGAAAGCATGAACCCACTTATTCATAAAAAACAGCATGTCAACCTATACCGCCAACAAACTGTCGGCGATTATCATGTATATATATTTTTCTACAGACCAGATGGAAGCAGTGAATGCACCGACAGCAAATATCTCGGAACATTCGAATGGTAGAACAACAACAAACCCCTAGGTTGCCAGGTTGATCTTTACATCAAAATGCTGTGTGATATAAGCTTGCTGCTCGGCAGAATCTGTCTCGAGGTCATGAATGGCGCGATTTTGCTCTTTGTCGACTTCCATCTTTACGACACAGCGATAGAAACGGAAGATATCTTTCTCGGTCTCCAATATCAACCTTGGCACACGGGTAGGCTTACCGGCTTCATCCTTTGCCACCATCGTGAAGTAAGACGAGTTGCAATGCTTGGTTTCACCGGTCTGAATATTCATGGCTTCTACCCGTATACCAACTTCCATGGAGGAGTTGCCTACATAATTCACCGAAGCAATCAGCGTGACCAGTTCCCCGACCTCAATTGGTTTTAGAAAGTCAACTTTCCCAATAGAAGCTGTCACACAATAATGGGCAGAGAACTTGGATGCTACAGCAAAGGCGATTTGATCCATCAGCGATAAAATATATCCTCCATGAATCTTACCGCCAAAATTCGCGTTCGAAGGCAACATCAACTGCGAAATCCGAATCACGGAGTCGCTTACGGTTTTATATACTTCTTCCATAGTTATAAATTTAGCTTGGATAGATTGAAATTCAAAACAAAAAAGGATAGCAGAAGTTCTGCTATCCTTTTTAACATTTTGCTAAATGCAAAATTTACTATTTTATTTTTTCTGCACTATAAGGACTTTCGTTGCTCAGACGGTCAACAGCTTTCACCGCAACATATTGTAATTTTTTGTTATTCAATGTAGTAGGAATATCTCTCGTCGTTACCCCTGGTTCCAAGATTTCATATTTCCATTCACCACCATAATTTAGATAGAGAACCCATTTAGAAACCTGATCAATTTGCTGGTGCTGCCATTTTACAAAAACATTATTCCCTTGCGGAGTTAACAACAAAGTCGGTCTTAACAAGGGGTTTGCATTCAACCAAGGGCTTGTTGGCACCAATGCTTTCACCTGATAAGGGCCATTTACCAAAGCCTGTGTCATCGCCGGATTCTTCGTGAGCCCTGCAAGGCTCCAATGGATGACACCATCGCGATTGTCAGGCAATAAGGTACGGGCAGCCTCCACTTGATTGACAATTTCCTGTACGTATTCGGGTCCACGTCTGCCAACAGTATTGATACCAGGCCAAAGATGCCGCCCCAACGTATTCTCACTTTCCCACCATTTTAGTAGCGCTGTATAACTCTGTTTTGCAGGTTGTATAGGCCAGTATAACTGTGGCGCAAAATAGTCAATCCAGCCCTTATTCAGCCACAATTTGGCATCTGCATAAAGCATATCATATTGGCTTGACCCCTGGATTCCTACGGGGTACCCCGGCTTCCAGATACCAAAAGGACTAATACCGAATTTCACGAAATTCTTCTCCTGTTTGATCTGTCTATAAATACGTTCAATAAATGTATTTACGCTATTTCTACGGAAGTCACCTCTAGACAAGGTACCACCATTACGCTTAAATTCATTGTAACTTTCCGAATCGGGAAAATCCTGGCCGCCATTATATTCCGCGTAAGGATAAAAATAATCATCAAAATGCACACCATCAATATCATAACGTTTGACAATATCCATTACCACACGTGCGGCATGATCCTGCGTAGATTGTTTGGATGGATCAAACCAGTAATATCCCTGCTTCAATTTGACGATCGATTCGGGCATTTTTCGCACCATTGAAGCTGAAGAGACAGCTCCTCCAGCTGTATGGTGAGCACGATAGGGGTTCAACCAGACATGAAGTTCAATTCCCCGCTTATGGGCCTGTTCAACCCAAAAATCCAAAGGATCATAGTATGGAGATGGCGCCTGTCCTTCCGTACCGGTCAAAAAGTAGGACCAAGGTTCAAGATCGCTTTTATAAAATGCATCGGCTGAAGGACGTACTTGGAATATAACCGCATTGAAATTATTGTTTTTCAAAAAATCCAAAATACCAATCGCTTCCTGCTGCTGTTCAGCTGTACTTAGATTGTTTTTGCTGGGCCAGTTGATATTGGCAACGGATGCAACCCATGCCGCGCGAAACTCACGGGGCACCGCCGGAAGATCCACGACAATTTCCTTCTTCTTTTCGGCGACCGGCTGTGCTTTCGTTTCTATTGTACTCTTCACCCGTTCCCGTTTAGGAACCGAAGGAGGATCTTTTTTTACAATTTCGACATTTGTAGTGGTGTTGACGGGCTCTTGTTTTTTATTTTTCTTGGATGAACAAGACGATAAAACAATACATGCCGTCGCTAAAAATAACAGGGAACGTTTCATTAATCTATAGAAATAGTGTTTTTTCAAAATAACAACGAAGATACAGATAATATTAATCATTCTCCGTTAGCTGACCGATCTTCTCCAAAACAGATCAGAACTTTATCTCTCCTTTGAAGATCACATGCTTCAACTTAAAATCATCTGTAAATACAATAACATTAGCTATGCTTCCGCTGTTAAGATTACCGATATCCTCCTTTTTCAATAAATTTGCTGGATACAATGTTGCCATCCGAATTGCTTCGTCCAGCGGGATGCCAACTTGCTCTACGCAATTTCTAATTCCTTCAAACAGCGATATTGCTGCTCCTGAAATTGTACCGTCAGGCAAAGAATAATACCCGTCGTTCAACACATGCTGATAAATGCCCTTATTGCAAGCTGCCACAGCATCCGTAATCATAAACAGGCGTTCTCCCATTTGTTTTTTTGCAATCTTCACGGCTTCAAAATCGACGTGATGCCCATCGACGATGATACTTGCCTGGGCCCGGGGATGGTTGAAAATAGCCCCCACCAATCCGACTTCACGATGATGCAATGGAGACATGGCATTAAACAAATGGGTGCTTGTGGGGATGCCCAAATCATAAGCCCGGATACCTTGCTCAAAAGTTGCATTGCTATGCCCGGCGCTGAGTAGCAGTCCGTATCCTTGCAGGTATTCCAACACGTCATCAGCAATACATTCCGGTGCTATAGTCATCATCTTCACGACATCAGCCCCATCAAGTAAATCTCCAATACGTTCCTTCGTCGGTTCAATGATCAATTCAGCGGGATGTGCGCCTCTCTTTTTCGGATTCAAAAACGGGCCTTCCAAATGCAACCCCAAGAAAGCGTCGTGCTTGAAATTTTCCGCCACCCGAATAGCTTCTTTAAATACGGGCAACGTATTGGTTGCCAATGTCATCATATAGGAAGTCGTCCCTTTTTTAATCAAACCCGCACTGATACGCTCCAATGAAGGAATACTCAGCTCGGCTGAATAGAGATCCGATCCATCTCCATACAACTGTAAGTCAACTAAGCCTGGACAAATATTTGCTCCGTGTACGTCATGCACATGATATCCTGAGGGTAACTCATTACTATCGACCGTCGCCACAACCTTTCCCTGATCCAACAATAAGGCTTTGCCTTCGAGGACCATGTTGCCTGTATATATTTTCCCACCAATTAGTGCTATTCTATCCATAAGAGCTGTATTTTCTTTTTAGCAATTTAGCAAAAAAAATATCTTTTCATTTTAACTTTCTACTTTACTGTTGTAACTTAGTTCCATGTACTTCTTTAGAAAGCGCAACGCAGATCGTCCTACCAACGGCAGTATTAAAGCTATGCATATCATTAATGCAACGGCAATTATTGTGTTTTTATTGGGGCTGATCTATAAAATATTTTTTACATCCTAAACACTGTTATCCATGTCAAAAAAAGAAATCTTAAATACGGACAAAGCCCCTGCAGCGATCGGACCTTACAACCAAGCGATCAAAGCAGGCAATACCTTATATGTTTCTGGCCAGATCCCCCTCATTCCTGAAACGATGGAATTAATTTCGTCAGGAGTGAAAGACGAAGCGCATCAAGTATTAAAAAATGTAGAAGCCATCTTGACAAATGCAGGATACAGATTTGAAGACGTCGTCAAAGCTTCCATTTTTTTGAGCGACATGGATAATTTTGCTCTTGTCAACGAGGTATATGCGGAATATTTTAAGGAAGCCCAACCTGCACGCGAATGTGTCGCTGTCAAGACGCTGCCGAAAAACGTTAATGTCGAAATTTCGGTCATTGCCTGGAAAGATTAATCCGTGGAAAACAACAACGAAACTCAAAGCCGCGGAAAATATCTTTTCGCGGCTTTTTTGGCTCCTTTTATTTGGGGGTTTATGTCTATTTCTGTTCGATGGATAAGAGATTATCCCGCCGAAGACATTCTTTATTTCAGGATTGTAACCGCTTTGCTTGTCTTATGGCTTTATATTCTTCTGTTTAGAAGAAAATCGCTGTTATTGGATTTTCACAAATTCCAAAGTCTTTCGAGAAAAGGCAAGATCCGTCAAACTGGCCTTATTGTTCTTGCGGCTTTACTGATCTTTGGAAATTGGTTCACTTATATTTATGCTGTCAACCACATCAGCATACAATCCGCGGCCCTGGCTTATCTCACCTGTCCTTTGATTACTGCTGCAGCGGCGTATTTTATGCTCAAGGAACAATTGACATCTTGGCAAAAGATCGCCCTTCTCGTCGCTTTCGGGAGCGTTTGCATACTTGCCAATGGTTCCTTGATCGATGTCCTGTGGGCAATCACCATTGCTGTCTGTTATGCTTTTTACCTCATTATACAGCGTATATCAACAGGTTTCGACAAACTGAATCAATTAGTCATCCAGCTCAGTATATGCGCATTATTTGTCATACCAAAACTTTTTTACAACCATCACGACATCCCCACTACTCCGATATTTTGGAGCACAATAGTGCTTATTGCATCCCTATTCACCATTATTCCACTATTCTTGAGTATGTATGCGCTGATTAAAATTTCATCAACGACTACGGGTGTCTTACTTTACATCAATCCCTTGATTGCATTCACATTGGCCGCCACCTATTTCCAAGAACCGGTGTCTCCTATCAAATACGTCGCGTATTCTATAATTCTCGTCGCAATTGTCATTTTTAATATCAACGCAATCAAACAGACGTTTTTCAAACCAGCAGGAGGTTAGGGGCCATTGACTCCGGTCTTTATAAAAGGCTTAACCCTTTCTATATGATCCGCACAGCACCCTAAGGAACAAGCAGATAAAAAAATGACAAAAGTCGTATATAATTAACTATCAAATACTTAATTGAATAAAAAAGCTTTCTTGTATCATTTCCGTTTCATTAAATTTTTGATTTTTGCGCAACAATAGTAAATTAGACCCTTATTAAGGGAAATCACACCGCTCTTTCTTCCTAAAATTTAGGTATTGAATAGCACATAACTATTGTAAATAATTATTTATTTCACCCCCCGATTATTCGATATCTCCTGTTCTAACCAAAATGCTAAATGGAATTAGCTACACTGTTTTGGAGCTCTTACGTATCCAAAGCGATGTGCATGCCCATTGCATTAGAAAATTTACCGTTATGAAATTATGTATGTAAAAAACTGAATATAACACATATACTATATGAATAACAAATTATACACTACATTAAGGGTGTTGAGTATTGTTCCGGCAATGCTCTTTTCAGCATCTCTATTGCATGCGCAGAGCAACCAAGTTAAGGGAACGGTTGTCGACGCAAAAACCAAAGCCCCAATTCCGGGTGCTACCGTTAAGGTGCTGGGCACTTCAAACGCAAGTTCTACAGACACCAAAGGCGGATTTCAAATCAATGTTGATGACAAGAATCGTATCCTTAATATCAGCACTATCGGTTACGAAAATAAAACAGTCACACTCGGCCCTGGTGAAACGACAGTGACGGTAAGCTTGGACGAGCAGACACAACAACTAGAAAGTGTGGTTGTTACTGCTTTAGGTATTAGTCGTGCGCAAAAATCATTAACATACTCTACACAACAGGTCAATGGTGACGAATTAAATAAAGTTAAAAGCACCAACTTGGCCAATAATTTAAACGGTAAAGTCGCTGGTGTTAACATAGCCTCTAGCTCTTCCGGTCCAGGTGGTTCAGCAAAAGTTATTTTACGTGGTAACAAATCGGCTTCCGGCAACAACCAGGTACTGTACGTTGTTGATGGGGTTCCTATCAATAACCAGACATTGGCTAGCCAGCCAGACAACGTTTTTGGCGGACAGCGCGATGGTGGCGATCCTATTTCATTGATCAATCCAGAAGATATCGAAAACATCTCCGTACTAAAAGGAGCATCTGCAGCTGCATTATATGGTAGCCAGGCAGCCAACGGTGTTATTTTGGTCACAACAAAATCAGGTAAACAAGGTCGTACAACGATCAACTTCTCGTCAAGTGCTCAGATCGAACAAGCTGTATCAACACCGAAATTCCAAAATCAGTATGGCCAAGGTTCGGGTGGCAAAAACAGTAACACCAGTGTATTTAGCTGGGGCGACAAAACAAATGGCACTGACTACGACAATGTGGGTGAATTCTTCCGCACAGGTAGCAACTTCACCAATTCATTGACATTATCTGGAGGTAACGAAAAAAATCAAACGTACTTCTCTTATGCCAACACTCTCGCAAAAGGTATACTTCCCGAGAATGATCTTATGCGTCACAACTTCAACCTCAAAGAAAGTGCTACATTCTTTGATGATAAGTTGACCGTTGAGGGAAGCGCCAATTATATTACACAGAAATTGGACAATGCACCTACTGCAGGTTTTTACTTCAACCCATTGGTCGGAACATACTTATTACCTCGTAGCTTAAATATTGCAGATTACAAAAATTACGAGACCTTTAATACCGGCCGCAATCTGAATGAGCAAAACTGGTTCAGTCTAAGCGATAGCCCCACAACGCAACAAAATCCATGGTGGATTGTCAATAGAAACCCGACAAGCTCCACACGAAACCGTTTGCTCTTAAATGGTAGCGCAAAATATAAGGTAGCACCATGGATCAGCATTCAAGCGAGAGGAAGTGTAGACCGTACTTCAGAAGTCTGGGACCGCAAAGTCTATGCGAGCACACCAAATCCTTTGGGAAAAGCAAATGGTAACTATAACTACACGAATACCACTATTACACAACAATATGGTGACGTCGTTGCCAACATGAACTTTAATGTCAGCGATAAATTTCAGATCAATGGATTGGTTGGAACAAGTATCACGGACTGGAAAACTGAAGGTGTAGATTTTAATACTGGTATTGATGGACTAAAAGTTCCAAATCAATTTTTTATTCAAAATACAACAACTCCTGTGACGTCGACATTGTCGGCCAATCGCAGACAGCTACAATCGGTATTTGCTTCTGCAAATCTAGCTTATGACAATTGGATCTACTTAGATCTGACCGCTAGAAATGACTGGTCGAGTACATTAGCATTCACAGGAACAAAGTCTTTCTTCTATCCTTCTGCGGGATTGGGTATCGTATTGAACGACAAGTTAAACTTACCTGAATTTGTCAATATGGCCAAAATTCGCGGTTCATATGCGGTAGTAGGTAATGACCTACCTCCCTATACAAGTTTATTAACAAATACTGTGAGTCCTTATGCTGTATTGACTGTTAATGACATTGCGTTCTTAGAAACATTAAAACCAGAAAAGACCAAATCTTTCGAGATCGGGACAGAATGGCGTATGTGGAACAACCGTCTGAATGTTGATGTGACCTACTACAAAACAAACACCACGAATCAGTTCTTTAAAGTCGCTGCTAGCCAAGCNNTTAAACAAGCAATATGCGATTAATGCCGGTGACATCCAAAATCAAGGGGTTGAAGCATTGGTATCATTAGATGCGATCCGAAATGATGATTTCAAATGGACGACCAGCATTAATTTCACCTACAACAAAAACAAAATCAAGAAACTTGCTGATGCTGTTCCTGAATTTAATTTAACAGGAGAAAACCAAAATAACTTTGCATCCAAACTTGAAGTTGGCGGCTCTTTTGGTGATATTTACGGCCAGGATTTTGTTCGTGATGGTGAGGGAAGGATTATTATTTCAGAAGATGGTATCCCTCAAAAAACCAACGCCTATACTAAATTAGGAAATTCAAATCCAATTTGGCAAATGGGCTGGAACAACAGTTTTAATTACAAAAATTTCAATTTAAGTTTCTTGATTGACGGCAAGTTTAATTATGATGTAATGTCAATTACTCAGTCTGTCATGGATGGTTATGGCGTATCGGAAGCGAGTGGAGCCGCACGTGCAAATGGCGGTGTTGCCGTAAACGGTGTCACGCCAAATGGCACACCTGTTTCTGTCGTTGATGCAGAGAAATGGTATACATCAACAGGTGGTATAGGCCCTGTCAGCAGCCAATATATTTATGATGGAACGGTTGTTAGACTACGTGAATTGACTTTTGGCTATGACTTCAATATCAAAGACAGCTTTTTCAAAAAACTGCGCGTAAATGCCGTAGGTAGAAACCTATTCTATATTTCGAAAAAAGCTCCTTTCGATCCAGAGGTAACCATGTCAACAGGCAATTCGTTGAGCGGAGTGGATATCTTTATGATGCCTGCAACTCGTAATTACGGTCTTACATTAAATGCAACTTTCTAAACGATTAACAATGAAATTTAATATCAAACATATATCCAAATTCTCTCTTGCACTTTTACTCGCTGGCGCAACAATGAGTAGCTGTACAAAGAATTTCGAAGATTACAATAAGAATAATATTGGGCTGACCGATGAAGATTTAAAAGGTGATGGACAAGATCTTGTGCTTTTTCTTAGAAATGCACAAATGTCTATCTATAATTTCTCCGGTGCTGGAGATCCGAACTCCTATCAGGTACAACAAAACCTCAATGCAGACGTTTTTTCAGGTTTTTTCATGTCACCTACGCCTTTCAACAGCGGACAAAACAACCTGAATTATGCGATGGTTAATGGATGGAATGGCGAACCGTTCCAGGTCTTATATCTTAACGTTATCAAATCCATTGAAAAACTAAAAAGCAATGGTCTTGCCGAAACATATCCAGCGTTATGGGGCTCGGCTTTGGTGATCAAAGTAGAGGCTGCAAGCCGTGTTACGGATATCTACGGCCCTATTCCTTACAGTAAAGTTGGCACGTCGAACACGGTTCCTTACGACAAGCAATCTGATGTGTATGCGGCCTTTTTCAAAGAGCTTGATGAGGCTGTAACAGCATTANNACGATAGTCCAATGGCTGCCAAAATAGACCAAATCGATCTTGTATTTCCGAATATGGACAATAAGGTACGTTTTGAGAACTGGTTGAAAATAGCCAATTCACTGCGTCTGCGCTTGGCTATGCGTCTAGTAAAAGTTGATGCTACATTGGCAAAAACACAAGCCGAAAAAGCATTGGATCCAGCAAACGGCGGTGTCATGGAGAGCAATAACGAAAACTTCAAAATCACCGTACCTACAGATGGTACTTATAGTAATCCATTGTGGTTTATTTCCAAAAACTGGGCTGACACACGTATCAATGCGACGCTTTCATCTTATATGGTTGGGTTGAAGGATCCCCGGATTTCCAAATATATGGCTCCGGTAACTAATGATGCGACGACTGCTGCATTCGCAGGTCAATACATCGGAATCCGTACAGGAGCTGATGGTATCGAAAAAGACAAATACCAAAAGCTTTCTGCACTGAACACCGAAGGTACAACGCCAACTTTCGTAGCAACGACGGCACCGGTATTAATGACTGCAGCTGAGGTCTACTTCCTTCGGGCAGAAGCAGCTTTAAGAGGTTGGAACAATGCTGGGGGAACGGCACAATCACTGTATGAAAAAGGGGTGGAGACTTCCTTCACACAATGGGGCGTAACATCGGGTTTGAGTACATACTTAAATGATAATACAAACAAAGCAGCAGCTTACGTGGATCCTTTCAACGCGAAAAACAATGCAGATTCACCAAGTGCACTGACCATCAAATGGGATGATGCTGCTACCAACGAAGTGAAATTGGAACGTATCATTACACAAAAATGGTTGGCAATCTTTCCAGAAGGACAGGAAGCTTGGAGTGAATTCCGTCGCACGGGCTATCCACGTCTATTTCCTGTTGTCGTAAACAATAGCGGTGGGCTGATCGATACCAAAATACAGATCCGTCGTTTACCGTTCCCGCAAAACGAGTATAACACCAATGCAGCCGAAGTACAAACTGCAATATCCTTGTTAGGTGGCCCTGACAATGGAGGAACCAGACTTTGGTGGGATGTGAACAAAGGGAATTTCTAGATCGAAATTATCTCGAATAAATCTTAAAAGGTGGCTTAAAAATTAAAGCCACCTTTTTTGTTATCGCAAAGCAGACATTTTCCTCCCTATGAGCTGATCAACGAAAATCTGAACCAGCTATAAACATTTTTTTGTGTCTTAACAGCAACTTAATAGAAATCTTCTGTAGCAGAAATCAAGAATTACCCGTTTGATTAAAAAAACCAAGAAGAATATTATGAAAAATCTTTCCATTTTGGGTATGACCACCCTCATGACGTCTTGCATGCTTTTTGTTGTCTGTAAATCGGAATCCCATCTGGAAAACCCCTATAAAAACAAAACAGAAAAGGAACTTGAACCGCTTTCAGACGAAAAGTATAACAAAATTATTGCTTTTGCCAGCCCAAAGGCATGCAATGATGCCTCGGAATGGGAGATACAGGAGATTCAAACAATCTGCGGGACAAGCTATATTCCTTATCATAAATCAGTTGATAAAACATCTTTACAAAACATGATCAATGACAACAACAGGCTGATGGAGATATACCGTCCAATGATCGCTCCAAGAATAAATTGTATCGCCTATCGTAAACCTTTGCATGTGACTTGTAAAGAAGGAAAAGCGGACATTCAATACGAATAGAAAAATTACTACCATTAATAAAAATAACATACCTAGATTAGCCAAACATGAAAAAAATCACTTTTTTAGTTCCGATTATTGGATTTATGCTATTTTTTGCCTGTTCAAAAGACAGTTCAAAATCCTACGAATACTGGAATGAGCAAGTTAATGCAAAAGCGCAGGAACTCAACACCCTACTTGAATCTGTTCCCTGCACAAATATCGAAGAGTTTGAAATTATACAACACCCTTATTATACCTATTACTTGGTACATTCTTCACTGAAAAACCAATTCGAAAAATTGCAACTGGAATTAGATCATCTCCAGGGTGAGCGAAATAAAGCCGCTGAACGTGAAGGCAAAATTTTCAATGATGCACAACGCTTCTCCATGCCAGCACCCAACCCACCAGTGGGAAAAGTCTGTCACAATGGTAAAGCCAAGCTCCGGTTTGCCTACGAGCTATCGCTTGAGGAAGTCAACGCAGAATTGCCCAAGAGGCTCAAGGAGTTACAAGAGTTCTATAAAGATGTGACCTGCTCAAATCCAAACGATTGGACCAGTCATTTTTTACGCACGGGCTGCTGTATGGAGGGGATCGCGGTACACAAAACGATCCGATCAAACGAGATGATAGAAAAAATACAGCTCTACAATCGTCTCATGGAAAACAAGCTTCATCTGGATAAAACGAATTGTCAGGGTGACTGTCCAAATATGGCCAGTCCGGTTCAATGCAGGGATGGGAAGCCATTTATAGAAGTATTTAAATCTTAAAAATTAAATTTTTCGTAATTTAGCCATTCTACAAGAATGGCTGAATTAAGTTTAATTACCCCCATAGAATACCTCAAAGGTGTAGGGCCACAAAAGGCAGATGTGCTCAAAAAAGAGTTGCAGGTGTTTACCATTGGCGATCTACTGACACAGTACCCTTTCCGTTATATCGACCGGACAGAGTTTCATAAAATCAGGAAACTCCACCCAGACATGATGGCGGCACAGGTGCTTGGCCGCCTGGTATCCCTACAGCTTGTGGGCGAGAAAAGAACCAAAAGGCTAGTGGGATCATTCAAGGATGAGACCGGCTCCATGGAACTCGTCTGGTTTCAGTCCATCCCCTGGCTTCAAAAATCACTCAAAGTAGGTTCGGCATATATTATTTATGGCAAGCCGAGCGAATTTAATGGGCAACTATCTATTACGCATCCCGAAATGGATCTGTACAACCCACAGGTAAAACAAGTGGGCAATATGAGCTTACAGCCAGTATATTCGTCAACGGAGAAACTCAAAAGGTTCAACCTGGATACCAAAGGAATACAGCGTTTACAGCAGACAGCACTGGAAACCGTATTCCGAACTATTGGCGAATCACTTCCTCAAGATGTATTGACCAAGCACCGTCTCATTTCGCGACAGCAGGCTTTTGCGTCGATTCATTTTCCAAGCGATCAAAAGGAACTGAACCAGGCGATCAAACGCATCAAATTTGAAGAGCTATTCTTTATTCAGCTCAAGTTGCTCAACAACAAGCAGCTCAATACCCAGAAGTTTCGAGGCCAGCGCTTCAACAAAGTCGGCGAAAAATTCAATACCTTCTTCAATGAGCGACTTCCTTTCCCTTTGACAGGCGCACAGAAACGTGTCGTGAAAGAAATTCGCATCGATACTAATACAGGTGCGCAGATGAACCGCCTTGTGCAAGGCGATGTTGGATCCGGCAAAACAGTGGTTGCCCTGATGAGCATGTTGCTTGCCGTAGACAATGGATTTCAGGCCTGTATGATGGCCCCAACAGAAATCCTGGCAACACAACATTACCATGGGCTCAAACAGCTCGTCGGCGATGATATCGTTAATATTAAATTACTCACAGGTTCTACAAGCACAAAGGAACGTCGTTTGATCCACCAGGCACTTGAAGATGGCAGCTTGGATATCTTGATAGGTACCCATGCCCTGATTGAGGATAAAGTACGGTTCAAAAACCTCGGCTTTGTTGTTATTGACGAACAGCATCGTTTTGGTGTGGAACAACGGGCCAAACTCTGGCGCAAAAATGTCATCCCGCCTCATATGCTGGTCATGACAGCAACGCCCATTCCGCGGACGCTGGCCATGACCATGTACGGTGACCTGGATATTTCCGTCATAGACGAATTACCTGCAGGGCGTAAACCCATCAAGACCGTGCACTTTTTTGAAAGTTCACGCCTACGGATGTTTGGCTTCATGCGTGAGGAGATCGCCAAAGGCAGGCAGGTGTATCTGGTATACCCTCTTATTAAGGAAAGCGAAAAACTGGATCTCATCTATCTAGAAGCAGGTTTGGAGAACTTACAGCGTGAATTCCCACTTCCACAATACAAGATCAGTATCGTTCACGGCAAGATGCCGGTAAAAGACAAAGACTTTGAGATGCAGCGCTTTGTCAAACACGAAACACAGATCATGGTCGCCACCACCGTTATCGAGGTGGGGGTCAACGTCCCTAATGCGTCGGTGATGGTCATTGAAAATTCAGAACGTTTTGGACTGTCTCAGCTGCACCAATTGCGGGGGCGCGTAGGCCGTGGGGCCGAACAATCTTTTTGTATCCTGNNATTTACTTGATCTCAAGATGGCAAATCTTGCCACGGATCAAGCTGTGCTCACCGAATGCCGCAACACCGTCATTGAGATCTTCAAAGAAGACCCCACGCTCCAGAGCGAAAAAAATCAGTTGCTCCGAAGCTACCTTGCAAGAAAGTCAGATGGCATCGCCTGGGACAAGATTTCTTAACCAGATGTCATTTTCGAAATAAAAAACGGGGTCAGCAAATAAATCAACAACGTGTTTAAGTGAATAAACAGAGCACAGTGGAATCTAAAGGCCGCTCGTCAACATAAATAGGATACGAATTGTTGTTAATTAGCTCTTGAAGACAATTTATCTTTTTTGTATATAAAACCAAATTTATTTACTTTTGCATCATTATGAACATGATATAGACACATATCCCTTCTTTTACTAGGCAAAAGATGGCGACCGAACGCTTACATATTTTGAGTTGCCCTGGTAAGCAAATCACAGGAAATTTATTGGTTAATGAAGAATTATGTCATAATCGGCATCAGTCTTGTGTGGTGTACAAAAGCATAAATTCTTAAATTTACCTTCTCAAACAAAAACCGGGCTTACGAGCTCATTGAAAATGATTAAAAGGTGAACGTATAACAAGCGATAGGCGAGAGCTCAGATTTATTTCATAGCGTAATGACCTACCGACTTCACTTGAAAGACTTAATAGTACAAAATGGCCAGAATTAAAATACACGATACAGCAATAAAACCCGAAACAGCCGTCTTGGTGAGTGTTATCACCCCAAGCGTGACGGAAACAAAGGCAAAGGAATACCTGGAGGAACTGGAATTTTTGGTGCAGACTGCCGGTGGCGAGACCAAAGGCATGTTTACACAGAAATTAGGCTTCCCGGACCGTGCTACCTTTGTTGGTAGTGGAAAGCTGGAAGAGATAAAAGCATACGTAGAGGCAGAGGAAATCGATATTGTTGTTTTCGACGATGAGCTTTCTCCGTCGCAATTGCGCAATATTGAAAAAGAATTGAAGCGCAAGATATTGGACCGCTCCAACCTGATCCTGGATATCTTTGCCCGACATGCCAAAACCGCACAGGCAAAGACACAGGTGGAATTGGCGCAGCTGCAATACCTCTTACCCCGTTTGACCCGCATGTGGACCCACTTGGAACGTCAGCGTGGGGGTATTGGTATGCGTGGTCCGGGTGAGTCACAGATCGAGACCGACAGACGGATTATTTTGGACAAGATTTCCTTGTTCAAGGAACGTCTAAAAGCAATCGACAAGCAGAATGAGACACAGCGTAAAAACCGTGGCGAGATGATCCGTGTTGCCTTGGTAGGTTATACCAACGTGGGAAAATCGACGATCATGAATATGATTTCCAAATCTGACGTATTGATCGAGAATAAACTTTTCGCAACATTGGATACGACGGTGCGCAAAGTTGTCATTGACAACCTCCCATTCCTACTTTCAGATACAGTAGGTTTTATCCGCAAACTACCTCACCATTTGGTAGAATGTTTCAAATCTACGCTGGATGAGGTTAGAGAAGCAGACGTCCTCATTCATGTGGTCGACATTTCACACCCCAACTTTGAGGACCATATTCAGGCGGTAAACGAAACATTGAAGGATATCAAAGCGTTGGACAAACCGGTGATTACCGTATTCAATAAAATTGACCTTTATAAACCCGCAATCGAAGAGGGACACGATGGAGAGGAAATCGAGGTCACATTGGATGATTTCCGTAATTCCTGGATGGCAAAAAATTCAGATCCTGCCATCTTCCTGTCAGCAACAAATAAAACGAATATCGAAGAGTTCAAACAGAAACTTTACGATATCATTGTGAAGATGCACAATGAGCGTTACCCATACAATAACTTATTGTATTAATTTTGACAAACAATGATCTGAATGTGTAACGTCCATTCAGATCTTAAAAAAATAAGAGATGAACAAAGAGGTGCAGTTTCAAGATTGGGGCCTTGTCGATTACCAAGAAGCCTGGGACAGACAAGAATCCATCTTTAAGGGAGTATTGGACATCAAGCATGACAATAGGGTCAATGCAACAACAACCAGTACCCCAAATTACTTAATCTTTACGGCACACCCCCACGTTTACACCTTAGGGAAAAGCGGGCATGAGGAATACCTATTATTAGATGAGAAAGGCCTGGAGGAGAAAGATGCCAAATTCTATAAGATCAACCGGGGCGGGGATATTACCTACCATGGCCCGGGACAGATTGTCGGTTATCCGATCCTGGATCTCGACAACTTCTTTACGGACATACATCTTTATCTGCGCACACTGGAAGAAGCCATCATCTTGACTTGTGCCGATTACGGCATCGAAGCTGGAAGATATCCTGGATTCACGGGGGTATGGATTGAGCCTGATAAACCAACAGCTCGCAAGATCTGTGCGATGGGCGTTCGCGCTTCCCGCTGGGTGACCATGCATGGCTTCGCATTCAATGTCAACACAGATCTTGAGTATTTCGGCAACATCATCCCTTGCGGTATCGATGATAAAGATGTCACATCGCTAAAGCGAGAACTCGGCAAAGAAGTCGATATGGAAGATGTGAAAGAAAAATTGAAAGGCCATATTGCACAATTGTTTGGCATGCAGGTCGTCTAATTGGAGACTTCCATAAAACTTAAGGGCCTTTGGAAATAGAGTTTAATGCTCATTCCAAAGGCCCTTATTTTTTTAGCACGCCTATTACTATTGCTTAGAAAAGCCCTTAAAAATGTTCCTTGCCCCCCTCTCCGATGCCATTACCCAGGATTAACAGTAATACATGCACTCATAGCTGGCGAGTTTCCCATCGACAAATCTGAAAATAAATAATCCTGCATCGCTATTTTGAATATAGTAAGTATGTGGCGTTGATATCCAATCTGCCGAAAGCAGTTCACCAAAGTGGTTTACAAAGTCTTTTTCTGCGTAATTGGCATCCATTCGCTGATTGCCCATGACGATGGTTTCGCCATCACTAAAAAGCATCTTATAAAAAGTACCGACCACTTTTCCCTTGTAATTTTCTTCGAAAGCAATGATCATATTTGACGCTTTGTAATAATACCGCGGTTCCCAACCACATTCGGGCATATCTGGAATTTCGGAAACCCGTTGCAAAGCCAATTGCTTCATCTGTGCGTCTGTAATTTTACCGTCAAATAGGGACAGCCCTTTCCACTCGAAATGGAAATTTAGCGCTTTCAATTTCTTTGCGTAAACTTCGGACTGGAGTTCATGTTGGAACTTATCGGCCAAGACCAATTCAAAATCTATATCGACTTTGGGATCTACTAAGCCTGCTTTAGCGTAGGATTCCTTCCAATAGGTAAGCGCCTGTTTTAATTTGGGATACTTCGTCCAGCCTATTTCACGCAAACGGCCGACCTGCGCCAGCTCTTTTTCCTGATCTTTTCCTTTTACGGCCAAATATTCCTTAAGCACCTTGTCATACGTCAATTCACCCCCCAAAAATTTCATCTGAATATATGCAGGCCGCTCATGAAAATGATCACCAATATATACCCAACCGTCTGTGTAGAGCGGCACATAATCGATACACACCATTTCATTAAGTCCGGCCCTACGTACAGCAGTACTTGCTGTATTGGGAGCCTTACGTACACGCAATTGTGCCACCTGTACATAGAAATGTGGACATTGAGCACCGGATGTTCCACGATAGAAATATTGCTGCGGCTCTCCGGCCGACTTCTTCCCAAACATAGCAGTTTTTAAAGGCTGACGGTCTATAAAACCAATATCCCCATTACTCACCTGCACCTTATACTGTGTATCGGAGGAATNNTAGATACACAGGAGCTTCTGTCGGAAAAACGCCCAAGAGATCCTTATTATTCCCGCCTTCACGGTAAAGGTGCCCCCATGTTGAGGTATAAAGTGGTCGCTGGCCTGCTGGCTGCGCAATACCCTGATATACACAACAAGCGAAAAGCAGACAGCATATTACAAATACTTTTTTCGACATAACATTTAATTCTTTGAATACATGAAGCTAACGAATGTAAATCGATCAACAGGCAGGCAACGCCCTTTCACAAATACAAAAGAAGCCTTACCAGATGCCGGCTAAACAAACACCTTTTCAATAACGAAATTAAAACAAAAAAGAGGCCAATGAAATCACCGAAATCAGGTATTTTTATCATAACCCGCCTGTGCGGCAAGCTATTCGTTTGTAAACTAACAAAATAGTTTTCGTATCTTTGTAAGTAGAGTATAAAGTTTGACTGTTAGAATTAAAAAGGCAAGATTATGACAACGACTGTATTTTCATTTGAATATTCTTCCAGTTCTTCGGAACGAAAAAAAATAATTGCTGTTCTGAAGGCTCTTGGTGTGAAAAATGTCCCTTTTCAGGAAAAAGAACTTCCATCCGATCTATCACAACTGATCGAGGAAGGGAGAAAAGACCTAAAGGAAGGGAAGACAAAAACTGTAACAGCCAAGAATATATGGGACAGTATCAAATAGAACTCCACACTTCTGTGGGATTGAGGCTACTTTTTGTTTAATAAACTCACCTGTCCCTCCAATGAAAGGATTGTCTTTTCTTGTGCCTTAATTGTTTGTTCTAAGGCATTGACCAGCTGCTTATAAATTGCGAGGCCCTCGGCAGTGGCAGGAGCTGTTTCGACAGTCGGTGCACTTACATCCCCACTATCATTCTTCCGCATCATAGCTCCTTCGCCCATTAATAACCAGGTAGGACTGATATCCGGATGTTTTATCAATATGGCAATCATGGCATCCGAACTCAAGGCTGTATTCTTCTGACCTCCCTTAAAGTTTGCATAGGATAGTTCCACATCTTTGAAAAATTCGGTTTTACTGATCCTTTTAGTTTCAGCAATAAGCAGCACCCGTTCCTTTACATTCACTTTTGCCCGTTTTTAAAAATGTTGTTGTTTATTTGTTCCTTAAAGATTTTATTTCTTGCTCCAAAGAAGATAATAATCTCTCCAAAGACACAATTGTCTTCTCTTGAGACTTTATGGTTACATTTTGTGATGCGACAACTTGCTTTAATGTATAAATGATAGTATTGTGTATCCCCTCTAACTCTGGTGTTAGATACTTTTCTTCTTCTTCATTTGCTATTGATATCGGTCTCAACATATCTCCTTCACCTTTTAATAGCCACTCAGAAGAATATTGCGGATATTTCTCCACTAGGCTGATTAACCATTTAGATTGAATGTCGGTACCATTGGCCAATGCACGTGTAAAAACGCCCTTGCTAGCACCAATAGTCGCCTCAAAAGCCGAAACGCTCATCCCCTCCCTATCCGCCACAATCTTAATTCTCTTCAAAACAGAACTCATTACCGAAAATTTTAATACAAAATATTTGTTTTACCGAAAAATAGTTCTTAATTTAGTGCTAACGAAGACAATTATAAACTATTTTACTCACCAAAAAAATATATGAAACCGACAAGGCTTTAGATCAGTGCACGGATCGGTATTTGCCCTAGTAGCAGTTTCATCGACTAAAAAATATAATCTGATGAAAAATACGCAAAAGAAACTAAAAGCGAAACATTTTCGCTATTTAAGCCAAGATTACATCGACAACCCGATGCAATATCTCGACGATTTTTTCGTGCAAGAAACATACATTCATTATCTTTTAATGGATATAAACCTCCTTATTAATGCCGCTTCAAGTGTAAAGATGAACTACCCGTATTCAAATTCAGGATACAACACAAAAAAATTAATTACGCTTGTCGAGATAGCGTATGTCATTTTCAAAAAATGTGAATTAAAAAAACTTAAAAAGCCCTTGAGTCTTATTCAATGTGATTCAGATTATTGGAATTACGTGTCCGGGGAACGTCTCACTGTAAATGATATCGAATCACCAACAGATGGAATCAGCCGATTCTTCTCACATCAATCGTTAAGGCAATGGTATGAGACCTTAGATGCTATTTGGATAAATATCAGTGATAGAAATGGTGAATTTCTAGGGAATGAGGGCGAAGAAATCCTTTCAGCTAGAGAATTATTACAAAGATTAGCCTTATCTCTTCATAAAATCCATGAAAGTAAAATGCTTCCACACAATGTTGTACAAAATCAAGAAAATATTGAAAATGGGCTGCGCCAACCCCAACAGTCTTTGGAAGAAAGAAAAGACAAGATATTTCACCCTAAAGAACGTATCATACTGCCCTCCTGGCTTGCTTCACAACCTTATTCCATCTCAGCTTTAAAAGATTTCTTTGACAAAGAGGATCTAAATGGCTGGCGAGAAAATATCAGATATTGGTACCACACGGTCATCGACGAAAAAGAATTCTGGTCGGCTGACAATGAAAGCCGTCAACATTCTGGCGCAAATCTACTCTTCAACTATGCCTGTATTTACTCGCTATTGGAAATGTTATCTAATAAACCTGAGGAATCTCCAAGCCTTCCGATCAGTATGGAGAATTCATTTTCAATATTGCCTGAATGCCAATCAATTTTGATTAGGCATGCACAAGAGCAGATGATACTTTATTATGTGTCGAATGAAGAACTGGACAATCCGTTCGCAGCACTATTGGCAACAGTTGGAACATACAATCAGCAAGAATGGAATGAAATCTTGTATGAATGGATCAATTATGGACTCGCGAAAAACCGATACACGGGCACCTATTCAGTTTACAGTACACGAATCTATCAGATTATGATCAAAATAATAGAACTGGCTTATTTAACAGCTTTTTCTGAAGAGATAGAATTTCCTAATCAAAAACAAACAGCCCTTCTAGAAGCAGCAATATAAATCCTATTTATTCAATCCATATTATGAACACCGATATTAACCTTATTGTCGAAGCAATAGTTCGTGCTGTTGCTGTCGATGAAATCTACCAATGGACTTTTGACCACGATGGTAAAAAGTATCATATGCTACAGATTAACCTTTCGTCAAATTCAGGCAGCCGATTTGACAGGGCACGAACTTTCATCAACAAAGCAATTGAAAACTATTCCAACATCTATTTCAATATACATTTCCCCCGTGAGATACAGAAAAAGATAGATCAAGGACTAGGCCGAACTTATCTTATCTGTCGACCCGAAAACCGTATCTATCAAAATCCGAAACTGGAGACAGTGCTTACATTGCCTAGTGATTCTGTTGAACAGATCATAAATCAGACTCGGTTGTATATAGATAAGGAGACAACTAAAATTCGTTCCTTTATTGATGGTTATAATTTCTATCGGGAGCATAAAGACTATTCACACGCAGCTTTTATGCTCCATCAGGCGCTAGAACTATCCCTTCGAACGGCAGAAAATCTGCTAATCAGCGACGAGAAGAAATCGCATTCGTTAAAAGGCAATATCAATTATCTCAAAACATTTGATTCTCGATTGGCTAAATTAGTAGATACGGACGAAAAGAAACGAGCCTTAAAAAAAATTGAAAAAGCATATATCGATTATCGTTACAATCAAGACTACAGTGTTGAAGAAAGCTTATTAGTAACTGCTTACGAAATTGCTATAAATGCATTAAACTGGATCTACGATTATTCCAATATTTTATTCAAAGAAATTAAAGAAAAACTTAGTCCAATCCCTACTATAGACAACTACATTGAAAAATTCAAAGACGCAAACGAATTATACAATAAACATTATTGTAATACTAATTATCGTGACCTCATTCTAAATGCTATAGCCTGCTATTGTACACCTGCACTGGTAGCATGTTTTGGTTACAACTCCGATCATCATAAATACCAAAATGCACTACAAAGGGTAAAGTATGACCGCATCACACACGCTTACTATATCTTTGTCGCCTATGATACATTAAACGCCGAGATTAATAATCTAACGCAGCTCATTACGGATATGCTGCCTAGCAATGTATCGCTTACGTTGCTCACGGAAAATACGACAACTTTCACCAAACAGCTTTCAAAGGGACACCCCTTTTTCCTTTCGCTCCTGAAGGCGGGTGACATCTGGTTTCAAAACCAATCAATAACAAGTATCGATCGGAAAAGTCTCGTTGCCCCGCTGCTTGATCTTGAATATGTACATCAACAATGGAAGACGCGCTATAACAATGCACGTTGCTTATTTTACGCTTTTGAAGAGGGTTGCTCCTTTGCTGTAGAGGCAGTATATTACACCCTTTCACAAGTGTTAGAACAAATTTGTCTGGGCGTAATCAATTCCGTCATCCAATACAAACCACAACGCGTCAACCTTACTTTTCTGATAAAACTCTGCAAATTAATCGTTCCTGATGCCTACGCCATATTCTGCCTTGACCATGAGAATCATTTCACTGCTTTTAAGAACATTACCGAAGCACAACAGGAATTTAGGTACAACGCAAATTATAAAGGAGATCCACTAACGATAATAGCATTGCAACAACGCACAAAAACGTTTATAGAAAAATGCAACAGCGAAATGGAAAGCTATTTTGAAAAAATTTCATGCCAAACGCTACAGGAGCAAATTGAATAAAAGAGACCATTGAAAATAGCGGTCTGAAAGTATTAGAGAATTCATCTCTATGGAAATCCATTGTTAACTATAGCGAGGCTCAAAAGCACCATAACAATGTTTTTAATAGAGTTAGCCTGTAAGAATTTATTTTTTCTGTACCCCTGTTTTAGCAGCACTCTGTACCTAAACTGCATCCTGTACCCTTCTTAAATTAGCAAAAAGATTTATTCTTATGACGACAACCGCAAATCCACCGTATCGGATCAGACAAGTGGATCTTTCTGATTTAGCTCTTTTGAAGGAAATTATGAATAAGAAACAAAAGAAGGCAGACTTCAAACATATGCCTTTTCTTATACTTATTCAAAACGATCGCATAGCGGCTTTTTCATCTGTCACGATCTCTGATCAGCATGATCTTGGAGTGGAGATATCTTACGACGATACGATCCCTGATACGCTTTCACAAGCATTTAGCGATAAGGTACAATCGTTTTTCGATCAGCAGCTGATTGCTATGTTTGGTTCCAAAGAATCCCTGAAAAGAGGGGTATCAAGGTTCAGCGATTGGATAAATCAAAATGGAAACAGTAAATTAGCATAAGGATGGAACAGCTCTATAAGAAAATCGCAAATATTGTCGAGAACCAGATCAAAAATGGCTCTCTGGCCTATGGAGACCGCTTACCCTCCGTCCGTAGTGCTCAAAAGCTGTATAATGTAAGTTTAAATACGGCCAAAAGTGCGTATATGGAATTAGAAAGCAGGTCATTGATAGAGTCCCGCCCAAAATCTGGGTTTTTCGTCAGCCAGGCCGGACAGCGCAGGATGTCTATCCCCTCAATTTCCACATTTAAAATTGACGAGAAAAAGCATGCTCCGGCTGCGCTCATCGACAAAGTATTCCACTCTCTTGAAGACAAAGAAATTACGCGGTTCTCTTTGGGTCTGCCCAGTCCTTCATTGCTCCCCATACAGAAACTCAACCGTTGTATCTTGGAATCCGTTCAAGAAATGCATGACTATGGAGATCATTATGGACAAGTCCAAGGTAGTCCTAACCTACGGAAAGAAATTGCGAAATGGTCGCTGGTACTGGAAGGAAAAATAAGTGACCAAGATCTTATTATCACATCGGGGGCGATGAATGCGATTTATAGTTGCCTACGTGCGGTGACTAAACCCGGAGACACCATTGCTGTGGAGAGTCCATTATATTTTGGATTCATCCAGGCTTTTCAGGTACTCGGTTTAAAGACCATCGAAATCCCAACACACCCGATTACGGGCATTGAACTCGATGCGCTGAAAAAAGTTATACATAAGATCGACGTTTGCTGTTTTGTTTCCAATTTCAGCAATCCATTGGGAGCCTTGATGCCCGAAGAGCATAAAAAGGAACTTGTCAAACTCTTGTCTCATCACCATGTTCCGTTGATTGAAGATGATCTGTATGGCAATGTCTATTTTTGTTCATCACGTCCTAAGCCTTGTAAATACTTCGACGAGGAGGGATTAGTCATGTGGTGCGGATCAATCACCAAAGTATTGGCGCCAAGCTTTCGTATTGGATGGGTAGAACCTGGACAATACAAAGACAGGATTTTAAAACAGAAACTGATACAGACTATTTCCCAACCGGCAGTATATCAGGAGGCTGTCGCAAAGTTCCTTCAGATTGGTCGTTACGATCACCATCTCAATAATTTCAGAAAAAAATTATATAGTAATTACATCAATTTCCGAAACAGCATAGAAGCTCATTTTCCGGACAACACGAAAATGTCTCAACCCGAAGGCGGTTTTGTATTATGGTTGGAAATGGATCCTAAAATAGATTCGACAGTTCTCTATGACTATGCGCTCAAACAAAAGCTGAGCTTTGCTCCAGGAAGGATGTTTACACAACACGATCAGTTTAAAAACTGCATTAGGCTAAATTATGCTGTGGATTGGAATGAAAAAACCGCACATGATCTCATGCGTCTCGGGAGATTCTTCAAAGCAGCACTATGAGTGCTGCAATCAAACTGCTCGAGGTTAATTTGCCCCACTTACATTGCTATACGCCGATTGCTTAATTTATTTTTCGCGCTATACAATTCATGGGCACTTTTAAGGGCGCCCATGAACGACGAAACGAATTTGTTTCGCAGAGAGAAAAGAATCTTATTTAACGAATAGTCTCAAAGAATTTCTTGGTTTTGCTATAGGCTAATACGCCTATGATACCGATCATCAGCCATAAAAAGTCGACAACAAAGATATCACGCTGTCCATTGCCAAAGGTCTCCCACATCCATTTACCGGTCATAAAACCATTGACTACTGGAATGAAAAATGCCAAAAGACTTCCAACGAGCAATGTCTCACGATTCGTTCTTCGAATACTTCTTCGGATTATGTAATATACTGAAAACACCAACCAACTGTAAAAATATACACGGTATATAAAATCTTGATTGACCTCTGGGCTCAATTTAATTGCAATAAAAGTCAGTGCCGTTACGGGTAGCATAGTCAGGCATATTGCGGTAAAAACATTGGCTGCCCAAAAATTAAACTTGCGCTTTCGTGGAATAACATTATTTTTATCTCGAGCAACTAACCAAATCAAAATACCAGAGATAATGACTAAGCAGCCCATTACTCCTAAAATAAAGTAAACGCTCTTGAGCGGATAACCGCCATAGTCGCCATAATGTAACCGATACAAATAGCTCCGAACCTTGTCTGTATAGGTAGCATCCGTTACAGGTGATTTCTCGTTGATAATTTTATTGTCAGCGACCTTGACGGTCAATACCCCCGAACCGGCAAAACTCTTGTTAAAATGTGGTTCCAGCTCCATAACAACGTGCATATTGGAGTCTGCATAATTTTTCACCGTAATACGTTGGAAATCGGATTCGGGCCACTTGTATTTCGCCAAATCCAGGAATGGTGCGATCTTAACTTCTTTCTGTAACGGTTTATAACTATATGGATAATCCGTAGTCGCGGCGGCACCGAGATCCTGATACATTTTTTTTTGGTCACCATCATAAAGCAATTTACTAAAAGGTAAAGCGAGGATAGAATTGATAATTAAAAATGTTCCTGTCACCGCAAAGATAAACTGGAAGGGAAAACCAATCACTCCTAATGCGGTATGCATATCGGTCCATACGGTCTTCCATTTATTGAAAGGTCGAAACACGAAAAAATTCGTTACGATCTTATCCCAATGTAACAGCAGTCCTGTGATAAGAGCGAATAGAAAAATAAATGCTACAATTCCAGCCACAAGATATCCAAAAGGAGCAATACCCACGCGAATGGGCACTTGATTGAGCTGAGCCAAAAAATGAAGACGAAACAGAAATTCGCCCATGTCATAATTCTTTACGTAATCTCCTGAGCTTTTATTCGCAAAATTATACATGAAGTTTTTGGAGTCATCACCCCCGCCTCTTCTTCTGCTATTCTTTTTTGCGGCTTGGTGTTCGGGTTTAATTTTTGCGAGATTTTCCTTATTTAGGATACTATCATTGGATGCGCTCAATCCCACGTAGGCCGAAGTCCCCTCCCGATGCATGTAAAAGGTAATATCCCGTCCATGTAAGTTTGTTTCACCTTGAAGTGAATCAATTAAGCGGTCAAAACTTTGATGCTCTTCTTTATAGGTTTTGTAGGATGTATTGCTCTGCCATGCAGCAATTTCATTTCTAAAAAACGCGAATGATCCTGCAAAAAATATCACATACAGAATAGCACAGATAATAATACCGCTAATAGTATGGGTATTGAAATAGATATTATAATTTCGGATATTCATGATCGGTTACATTTTTAAGAAATGGGGCAGGGAAAAGATTGCAGCCAAGAGTAAGTATATTCCCCATATTTTCCATCCATTTTTGGAAAGAAAAGCCACGAGTAACAAGATAGTCCAGAGCAAATAACCTGTAAATCCAGCTGTCATGACAACATTTTTCTTTTCGAAAAGTTGCGTGAGCAAAACGTGGAATGACATCATAACAACATAACCACCTATAAATCCAGCAGTGATTTTCAAAAATCGCTGAAAAGGTGTACTAAGATACTTTTTATTAGCAGGCATAGTTAATCACTTATGATATCAACAATTCGATGCAAACACTCAATAAATATAGTCCCAATATAGGATATAGTTTAAAATAGCGATATGGTTTTAATAATACGACGAGGCTCATCATGCACATAAAGTATGCAAAAAAGGCAAAAAAACCTGCCGCTAATCCTTGCAAATACAAGACTGCTCCGAATGGAAATAAAAGTAGCACAATGCTCAAAGTGCGCACAAACAATGTTTGTGCGCACAGTTTTTCAAGCCACTGTGGTCTGGGACCAAACTTCACTTTTTTACTTGTATTGTAAAAAAGATAGACCCCAAAAAGTATAACGATTAGCAGTGTACTATACATCGTTTTAATAATTTAGCCGACCTCTTTATTAGAATTTATAAGTAACTCCCATTCGGAAATTACGTCTTGCTTCTACGATATAAGTGTAATAACCTACACTTTCAGGAATACTTGCATTTTTTGCGGTGGTCGATCCCGCTGTCAATAGCTTCCTATTATCCAATAAGTTATTCACCATCAGAGAAATACTATACTTTCCACTTTGATAACTAATTCCAGCATCGGTACGTAAATAATTCTTAAAATTACTTTCTTTTGTTGTACCAATAGCACGGTCGAAGATTCCCTGTACGCTACCTGTTAATCCCAAGCCTTTTAGTGCACCTTGTTGCAAACGATAAGTTAACCAAGCATTTGCAGTGTGTTTGGCAGTATTCGGCGTGATATTTCCGATATTTTCTTCTTTTGTATCTTTCGATATTTTGGAATCTGTCAATGCATAGTTGGCATTAACATTTAATCCCTTGACAATTTCACCAGTAATATCGAACTCTATTCCTTTGGATGTTGTTTCGCCCAGCTGCGTTTGGAACTTCGTTGTACTTGTTGAATGCTCCACATCTTCTACCAAAGCATTCTTACGTTTGATCTGATATGCACTTAATGTAGAAATCCATTTCCCTGCTCCCCACTCTTTCTTAATTCCCGCCTCTAGATCATTCCCTCTAACAGGCTTAAAAGCATTTCCTTCCCAATCAGTACCTGCCTGTGGAACAAAAGACTGATCAAATAATCCGTAAACACTTGTTGATTTGTCTAATGAGTAACTTAATCCGACACGCGGCGTAAATGCTTTATCCGTCCGATCCGCTAGAGCAGTTTTCCCTACAGTTTCAGCTATCGTATAACGCAAGCCTAAAGACAAACGTAGTTTCTCTTCTAAAAACGCCATTTCATCATGTACATATAATGACGAATAAGATACGGAGTTAACATAATTTTGCCCACCAGCTCTTACTTTAACACTTTTGGATCTATCGGGAATAGGTATCGCTGATGCTGCGATTCCATAAACAGGATTATATACATTTAATGGTTTTGTAACCAATGAATCTTTTGCTAATACAGAAAAATCACCCCAGAATTTTTTAACACCAAAATCGGCACCAGCCAATATTCGATGACGAACCCTACCCGTATATTCTTCTCCGGTAAACGAAAATTGAGCAAATTTATTTTCCCCAGCCTCATCAGCCATATTATAGGTTCGAGATATATCACCATTGGCACGCATCGCACCTACCTAGNNAAGTTGTCCATGGAAATTCCATTTGGAATTTAGTTTTCGATCTAAATATAGGTATGTGCTATGGTCTTTGATTTTGTTTGGCGCAAATGAAGGATCTCCAGCAAAGAAATCATTGGCAATCCCAGGATCCGCAAATCCTTTTGGCGAGAAAGCGTAGTTACCATTAGCTAAATATGTAGATCCTTGATAAGTGTACTCAAATGTCAATGAAGTCAATGAATCCAACTTATAGGTTACAACTGGAGCTACCACAACACGGTTACTGTAGTTATATTTTGTATAAAAGTCTTTCTGTTGTCCAGCCACATTTAAACGGTATAATAACTTACCATCTTTACGCAATTTACCGTCGAGATCGACCGCAGCACGATATGTACTAAAACTACCTGTACTGAGTGTCACAGCCCCCTTTGTATTGCCTGTCGGCTTCTTGGTTACGACATTATAAAATCCTCCCGGCTCTCCGTTGGCCAACATAAATCCAGCGGGCCCTTTTACAAATTCGATTCGCTGAATCATACTCGCATCTTCGGCCGTGGGCCCCCAAGATGCTTCGATATTCATACCGTTACGGAATGCTGGAATCTTAGAGCCACGCATACGAATATTTGCATATTGATTGTCCCAATGCCCCTGACGTGTAGCCCCACTGATATTACGTGTAATGCCATCAACGATATCAAATACCTGTTGATCTGCCATTAAATCAGAAGAAATCACCTGTATATTTTGAGGTAGCTCTAAGATTGGTGTTTTAAGACGTAATGATCCCGATATACTGTCAAACTTATAATGCTCATAGTATTTACCATAAACAGCGACCTCGTCGATAGACTCCCATTGGTTGTTTATTTTAACCTCACCTAAATGTGAATCTTCATCTTTTAGACTCACTTTAAGTTTCTGTTTGCTGTAGCCAAACGCATTGATTTCTATCTGATAGGTATTAGGCTTCAATTTATCAAAGATAAAATGCCCATTTTGATCTGTACTTGTTGAAAGACCTGTATTTGTCAATCTGATTGTGGCTCCTGAAATAGGTTCGGATTTTTCATTAATCAGCGTACCATCGATCGTGAGATTACTCTGCGCCTGTGCAACAGAAAAAATCGAACTCATCATGGGGATCGCTAGAAAGGATAAAGTTTTATTCATGAATGTAGTATGGTAGATTTTTTTTAGTAGAAAGGATCCATTTGATAGCGNNTAAGGGTATTGACAGTTTTATTTTACTTCCAAGAAGGCTGTGCTTCCTTGCCATGCGGAGGCATAAGGTTTTCCTTCGTGTTCGCCAGCCTTTTCTTCAAATGAGCTTGCTTCCAATACATACGGTCCAGACCAGATGGCATCGAATGTAAGCAGACCATTTGCGTCAGCAACAAATTCTTTACCCCAACCTGTGGATGAAAAAACTGAAACTTTTGCATTAGGAACAACTTTTCCCAAACTTGTGATTTTCACCTGAAGACTACTTCCTTTTTTTGCATTTGACGCATTGAGAAATTCGATTTGCAATGGATTTTTAATCGCACTATAATCGATTTTTGCTGATTTACCAACGATAACAGGTACCAAGGATGAAAACTCATATTTCGTTTTTCCACCTAAATCTTTTGGCGCTTTGACAATAGACAAGAAATAGGTGCCTTGTACAGCAGGTTGAAATGAACCACTGAAATGATCTCCTTTGTTGGTCAACTGAAGCTTTACCGGTTCTTTTCCAGGAACATGGAGCATTAATGAAAAATCTTTGACATCGGAATACCATTTTTCAACTTGGTCCCGTTCATTGGTCGCATATTCACCGTAGTAAACTTTGACCTCGTGAGCCTGGTTTAGTGCTCCATAAGGAGAAGACTCGATCCAGAGTGCGTGTGCATAACTAGTTTGACTATAAAAAAGCACAGCTAGAAATGTAAAGAGCGAAATTAAAATTTTCATAATATGTTGATTGATGCTTATAGTTCTTCAACCTATTATGGGAGAATTTACAGGTGAATACGAGGTTTTGGCAAATCGCACCATAAAATTCGTTATCTTGCAAATTCTTCCATATCATGTATCGGGAGCAACTGAAGCAGCTTGCCTGTTTCAGTCGACTACATCCAGTTGCCGCTGTATGTAGTTCACGCCATGTGATAGATTGCCGTCTATCGCATGGTGTTTTTTGTTGTCAACCGTCCAATATAGCCCATAGCGAGTTATTTAGACTGATTAAAAACAAAGCAAATATAACAGGAATTCTTTTTAAATCAACTATATTTTTTATTTTATAGTATTCTCAGGATATTTTGAGCGGCACGAAGGCATTTATCCCACATGTAAGACAAAGAAAATCAATTAAGAAGATAAGGCTGACGAAACGGAAAGAACCTTTATTTTGCTCGCTAGAACCTGCCCCAAATCAAATAATTCTGTTTCTTGATAGCGCGTCGCAACATGCAGATGAATATTCTCACAATGTGGCTCAAAGGTTTGGTGCACAAGCTCCACTGTATTATTTTCACCAGAAAGATGAGTGAGTATAAGGTGCCTAAGTCTATCTGTTTTATATTGATTGAATAGTTCGACTGCTACACGATTGGAAAGGTGTCCCCAGCCACTTGTAATTCTATTTTTTAAAAAATAAGAATATCGTCCGGTTTGTAACATCTCATCATCATAGTTGGATTCCAAAAGCAGTACATCAGCGTGTTGAATGACATGTTGTACATTTTCACAAGGACGGCCAATATCCGTTAGCACACCAATATTGTGGGTACCATCAGATACCAAAAAACTACAGGGTTCTTTTGCATCATGATATTTAGGAATACCATAAATCTTAAGCCCACCTATTTCAATTACATCATTGGGCATAATAATATGGACCAAATGCGCCGGAAGATGTAATTTCGATCCATCATAGCTCCCTTTTGTAATGTAAACTGGTAGATTATATTTTTTTTTAAAGACTGACAGCCCCCTGATGTGATCTGAATGTTCATGCGTAATGAAAATTGCCTTAATCTGAGTAGGAAGTATTCCCAGATTATACATTCTAAGATGGATATGTTTGCTATTTATTCCAGCGTCGATCAATATCGCCGAATCGTCTTTGGCGACATAATAACAGTTACCATTACTACCAGAAGCTATTGCACAATATTTCATGCCAACAAACTTAGCAAAAAGTCTTTTAAAAGATGGTCTTTTCGTGCCACACAATTGTTTTTTAACACTCCGGCAAACTCAAAGGAATATGCACTGCCAAACCACCATCGGCAGTTTCTTTATATTTGGCATTCATATCTAATGCAGTCTCCCACATTGTCTTGACCACTGTATCCAAGCTAACTTTAGCTTTATCGGGATTAGATTGTAAAGCCAATTGTGCTGCGGTAATAGCTTTAATGGCCCCCATCGTATTACGTTCTATACATGGGATCTGCACCAATCCGCCTATTGGATCGCATGTCAGTCCAAGGTGATGTTCCATGGCTATTTCTGCCGCCATAAGAACCTGACGTTGTGACCCGCCCAAAACCTCGGTTAATGCGCCTGCTGCCATCGCAGATGAAACTCCAATTTCGGCTTGACAACCACCCATTGCGGCTGAAATGGTTGCATTTTTCTTAAATATTGATCCAATTTCAGAAGCTGTAAGAATAAATTGAATGATTTTATTCTCCCGCATTCCATCATGAAAGGTAATATAATATTGTAAAACGGCAGGAATGACCCCCGATGCGCCATTGGTCGGCGCCGTTACTACTCGACCAAATGAGGCATTTTCTTCATTCACCGCTAGTGCAAAGCAGCTCACCCAATCGAGTATGTATTGAAAATTCTGGCCACCTTCGCGAATGGCCGTAATCCAGGATTCATAATCTTGATAAGTACGCCCTTGCATCAACTTTTTATTGAGTTTGGCCGCTCTCCGTTCAACATTCAATCCTCCTGGTAATGTCCCGCTTGTGTGACATCCACGATAGATGCATTCGTATATCGTTTTATAAATATTCAATACTCCGGCAACGGTTTCACTTTCTTCACGCCAAGCACATTCATTCTCCAGTACAAGTTCAGAAATTTTCAAACCAGTTTTCATCGTCCAATGGAGCAATTCATGAGCTGTATCTACCGGAAAAGGAAGATCTACTTCAGACAATACACTTTCGGTATCATTTTCCTGCACGACAAAACCACCACCTATTGAATAATAGGTTTCGGTAATTGCTTTACCATTGGACAAAAAAGCCTGAAAAGTAACAGCATTGGGATGAAAAGGCAAGCTTTCACTATATAGAAACAATAAATCTTCTGGATAGGAAAAAGGAACTGTCCGCTCTCCTGCAACTTGAAGTTCGCCAACCGTCTTAATATGCTCAACCTTAGGTGTAACGTTATCTACATCAAATGTGACAGGATCATCTCCACTCAAACCGAGCAACACTGCAATATCGGTACCGTGTCCGGCACCTGTTTTAGCCAAAGATCCGTAAAGTAATATCTTGACCTGATCGACGTCATGGAGAACTTCTTTTGTCTTAAGTAGATTAGTAAATTGTTGGGCAGCACGCCAAGGTCCTAAGGTATGCGAACTCGAGGGGCCGATACCAATCTTAAACATATCAAAAACGGATATTTGTTCTTTGCTCATAATTTTAATT
The DNA here is from genome assembly GCA_002454415.1 of Sphingobacterium sp. UBA6711. Lineage (GTDB taxonomy): Bacteria > Bacteroidota > Bacteroidia > Sphingobacteriales > Sphingobacteriaceae > Sphingobacterium. The sequence goes on along the minus strand of DKIT01000039.1, from coordinate 44,353 downwards.
GTTGCGGTTAGCTCGTCAAGTTATTGCTTTTGTGAAAACCGCATCTAAATTAGCACAAATAAGTATACAATGTTACCTGTTTTACATTATTATCAATTTGAAAACTAAGCTCACATTCTTTTAACAAGTATCCAACAAACATCTTACATTTTTTAGGGAAAAAGTAAGAAATGCTTCCCTATCTTTGTTGGCTATAAATTATAGAATGACGGGAAAAACATATTTATATTCTTTTTTTGCCTTTGTTATTTGTTTATTTTCTGTGAGATCACATTCCCAACAACTACCTAAGCGGGAATTTCGCGGGGTATGGGTAGCAACTATAGGCAATATAGACTGGCCTTCTGTAAAAGCGGCCAACAATGTCGCACAACAGAAACAAGAATTTATTGATTTACTGGAACAGCATCGAAGTGCTGGTCTCAATGCAATTCTCCTACAAGTTCGTCCGGCAGCTGATGCGTTTTATGCGAAGGGGCGAGAACCCTGGAGCAGGTATTTGACCGGAAAACAAGGAATGGCACCCAGTCCATTTTATGATCCTCTAGAATTTGCCATTGAAGAAGCCCATAAAAGAGGCATGGAGCTTCATGCCTGGTTCAATCCCTATAGGGCGTCTACCACCTTAAATCCAGCCCATTTTTCGGAGAACCATATCACGAAGCTTCACCCCGAATGGTTCTTTACCTATGCTGGAAAAAAACTTTTCAATCCCGGCATTCCAGAGGTCCGCAAATACATTATCGATGTCATCATGGATGTCGTTAAAAACTATGATGTGGATGGAATTCACTTTGATGATTATTTTTATCCATACCCCGATAGCAGAAACACACCTGTACCGGACCGGCTTACTTTTGCGCAATATAATAGCGGAATCGAAAAAATTGACGATTGGAGACGCAATAATGTCAACCTGCTCGTGCGTGACCTTGGTATCGCAATCAAAAAGATCAAGCCTTATGTCAAATATGGCATCAGCCCCTGTGGTGTATGGGACAATAAAGAAAATAATAGTGCAGGCTCCGAAACTCGGGGACTAAGTGCTTACCGTGAACTCTATGCTGATGGTGTAAAATGGATGGAGGAGGGCTGGATAGACTATATCAATCCTCAAATCTATTTTCCGTTTAAAAATCGTGCTGCTGCGTACGAGGTATTGGTTTCTTGGTGGCAAAATCACACTTATGGCCGACATTTTTACGTAGGACATGGAGCCTATCGGGTAACGGAAAATAAAATAGGCTGGACAGACCGAAGTCAACTACCTAGGCAAGTACGTCATCTCCGAGAGCAACACAATGTAGAGGGAAGTATCTATTTCAGTTCCAAATCATTGACCGACAATCTAATCGGAATACAGGATTCTATGCGTAATGACCTATACCGCACGCCTGCATTGCCGCCTACAATGCCCTGGCTGGACAGTATTGCACCCAATGCACCTTTTGGTCTATTGGTAAAAAACACGTCCAATGGAAAAATTAATACCCTCTTTTGGCAAAAACCGGATGTGGCAAGCGATGGGGATTCTGCTTACGGATATGTTGTCTATCGATTTACGATAGGTGAAAAAGTCAATACCAAAGACCCCAGTAAAATAATATTTATAACTTTTGATGGAAATAAACTCCAATACTCCGATNNAAGTGATGACATAAAACAACATCAGCAGTATAAATATGTAGTAACCGCAATAGACCGAATGAAGAATGAAAGTAAACCTTCGGACAGTAAAGCTGCTAACGACGAAATATAGCATTTGAGCGCATAAAAATCCCCCTGAAGTATGGTCACACTGTTTTTGATTAAGCCATATTTCAGGGGGACTTTATTTTACGTCTGATTTTGTACCGAATTATTTACCCTGCCCGTATTTGAATTTTTTATTGATCGTAACAGGTAATTTTCCTTTTGGAATATTCTGCCCCAAGATAGTTTTTACAGCTGCTTGTTGCATAAATGCGTCATTTTGATAGGCTAACAAGATCGTTTTTGCCTTTTTTGTTGCTTCAAAACCATCCAGCGCATATGCATTCGTAAATAATGTTAAGATGGATTTTTTCGCGAATTTCTTCATCAAACTTTGGATATCCTTATTCAGCACTAATGTTGGACGCGGACGAAGTCTTGTGTCATGCACGGCAATGATAAACTGTTTATTTTTTTTGATTTCCTTTATGAGACGCTTGATATCGTCTTTGCTCATGCTATCTGTAATGAAATATTGTGTTTCCTGTGTCAGGTTTTTTGCCAATTGATCCTGAAAAGTTTGATTCGAGATGATGCCAATATTAATAATAGCAGTAGGCAATTCTTTGTTGAAGGATTTCAATTTTTCCGTCGAGTTCAAAGCGGTAATGGCCGCATTTGACAGCTCATCAATCAGCTGAGTGGCCGAGCTACGATGCAAATCGCCATAAAGATTTTGCTGTGCAGTCGCTTGATATTTATCTAATCCCAACCACAACTTTGCGGCTAAGACTCTTTTCACACGAGCATCGATATCAGCTTGTGAAATACGTCCTTCTTCAATTGCTTTTAAAATTAAATCAACTGCACGCTTGCTGTTTTCGGAAACCTCAAGTAGATCGTGTCCTGCAATAATAGCCTGTACATCTGCTTCTCCATTTGGAAAGAACTTCTTTACGCCTTTCATATCCATAGCATCCGTTACAGTCAATCCCCTAAATCCGAGTTCATTTCGCAATAGATCCGTGACAACCTTTTTAGAGATAGAAGATGGCATATTGGGTGTATCATCCAAGGTTGGAATATTCATATGCGCAACCATTACTGCTGGTGCTCCGGCTTTAATGAGTTCTTTAAACGGATACATCTCCAGGGTGTCTAATCTATTTTTGTCAAAAGGGAGCTGTGGCAGGTCGTAGTGTGAGTCTACATCGGTATCACCATGTCCAGGAAAATGCTTGATCGAAGCTAATATACCACCGTCGACCATACCATCCATATAAGCTTTCGATTTTTTTGTGACATTGAATTTATTGTCTCCGAAAGAACGTATACCGATGACGGGATTTTTAGGATTATTGTTGATGTCAACATCTGGCGCAAAATTGAAGTGCATACCTATGCGGTGAAAGTCCAATGCCACCTCACGTCCCATGCGATAGATCAATTGATTATCTTGTACCGCTCCCAATGTCATCTGATAAGGGAATGACAATGTTGAATCTGGCATCCGCATACCTAAACCCCATTCGCCATCGAAGGTAATCATCAACGGAACTTTGGAAAGAGATTGATACTTGTTAAACATATCCACATGACGTACAGGGCCACCCTGAAAAACAACCAGTCCCCCTAAGTGCTCATCCTGAATAACTTGTGCCACAGAATCAATATATTTCTGACCTAGATTGGTATGTGCTCTAACAAGAAATAATTGCGCAACTTTTTCTTTTGGCGTCAACGTTTTAAACACCGCATCGACCCATTCGTGTTGGGTGTTGATGTACTTCACAAAATCTTTTTTGTCCTGAGCTTTCAAAAATGAAATTGTGCCGACTAATGCCAATATTCCCAGACCGAATTTTTTGAACATAAATTAGTTTGTATAAAGTATTAAAATAGAAGCACTAATAACGCTATAATTTTGGATAAAATGAAATTGTTTTTGCAACAATATAATATAAACATGCATGAAAATGCATTTTGTAATATTAAAGACCTTCTATCATATTGATCGACATTCAATCAAGAAGTTTACAAAACATCCGCACTGGGAAAGAAAGCCAAAGCACTAGAAGATCGTAATGAGAAACGACGGATATCCTTAAATTAAATTATATTTCTTTTCTAAGAATAGGGTAAGTTCCATGGTATGTTCCAATTCGCCAATGGCCTCCTTTTTCCATAAAGTATCAATAATCAATAAGAGAAACTCTGTTTCAAAGTCAGGGCTTTCATACCCCAATTCTTTGAAAGCGCGATGGATAATGGGCTGTACAGGTTTCATGAATTGTTCATGTTGCTGTTTGGAAAACGGATGATGGGACAAACGCTCCTGCAGTCGCCAAAATATGGGTTCAGCACTGACCAATTTATTTGGCAGATTGATCATGGTACGCAAAAACTCCTTTGGTTCACGATAGGTCATCATTCCTCTATGATGGGTAAGGACTTTTCGATAGCCAGATTTAATCAGATAGACTAAGAGAGCATCTTTATTTCCGAAATGTTTAAAAATCAGTGCCTCTGAAACTCCTGCATTCTGGGCAATAGTTTTGGTAGACGTATTGGTATAGCCCTGATCTGAAAAAAGCAACAACGCTTCCTTCATAATACGCTCTTTCCTACTCAAAACACTTTCTTTCATCTTCTATTTTATTAATCAATTATCCATATACTTGCTTACCCTTGTATATGACTCAGTTCAGTTGATTTTTAATCCTACTGCAAATATATCTAATCTTTCTATTCACTTAGGATTATTGTAACTAAAATGATAATAATTCATAACAAATAGTACCATATTTTTGACAAAAAAAAGATTATAACCGTCAACCATACATTACCTCCAACCAATGAAGACCTTCTTTTGGACCGCCTTTATTCTATTCACTAGTTTTATACTATCGGGAACAGAGGTTATAGCACAGCAATATATCACGGGCAAGTTACTTGACAATACAACATCCCAACCACTCGGAAGTGTGAGTATTACAATCATTGCGGCAAAAGATTCCAGGAAATTTCAGGTTCCAACAGACATTCTAGGCAAATTTAGCAGCAATTCACTTCCCAATGGGGATTATTTGGTAACGGTCCAACCAATGGGATATACATCCGATATTCGCAAGGTAAAATTGCAGGGGAAAACCGTTGACCTGATATTTAAATTGACCAGTTCAGAAATCGTATTGGATGAAATCAATATTTCGCCAAGCAGTATACAAGTCAGAGGTGACACACTGGAATTTGATGCAAAAAAATATGTCACTCAAGAATTTGCGGACGCAGACGAGTTGGTCAAGCAAATCCCCGGTGTTGAAATTGATGAGGATGGCAATGTAAAAGCTCAGGGAGAAGCCGTCAATAAGATTATTATAGATGGGCGAGAGTTTTTCAGTACAGACCCAAAGGTTGCGTTAAAGAACTTACCTGCTGACGTTATTGCGAAAGTTCAAATTATTGATGATAAAACAGAACAAGCAAAGTTTAGCGGATTCGACGACGGCAAAAGGATGAAGGTAATCAATATCGTCACGAAACCCGATAAAAGAAAATCCTACTTTGGAAAAATCTCCGGCGGCGCTGGCCCCGATCACAAATATGCCGTCAATACTCAGATAACCAAGATGAATCCCAAGCGCCAATATTCGATTGATATCAATACAAATAATGTCAATCAGCCAAATGGCTTTGCTCCTAGGGGAAATATAAGAGGACGCACAGGACAAGGCGTCACGACCCGATTTAATGCGGGATTCAACTACCTTGACCGCTTTTTAAATGATCGGCTGGATTTCAACACGAATTATACATATAATTATACAGACAATAGCGTTATCAGTCAAAACAAGACGGAATATACCGCTGGAAATCGGGCTAATCAAATCAATAACCAACAGCAAGACGGCAGTACCTACACCAACAATCATGCGCTATCGCTTCGCGCTAATTGGAAAATAGACTCTATTCAAAAGCTGGACTTTGAACCCAATTTTTCATATCAAAGTAATGATAGAAATTCGTATTCGGATGGCAATACGCTACTTAATTTAGTTGAAACACTCAATAGTTCGACGCGGAGGAACAAAAGTTTTGGAGAAAATTTTAATTGGGGTGGTGATCTCACTTATATGCGACGGCTCAATAAGCCGGGACGTACCATCAGCCTGAATGTCAATAGTTCCTTCAGCACCAATAAAAGCCACGCAGCAAACTATGCATTAAACTCCTATTACAAAAATGGCATATTCAATCGTATCGATACCGTGGATAATAGGAATTATACCGTTGGAGACAATAATGGCCTTCGCTCGAAAATAGCGTATACAGAAATGTTCGGGAAATACTCCCGGTTGCAAGGGAACTATACTTTTCGGAATACTGCGCGTTATTCGGATCGTAAGACCTATGAATTTTTATCTGAAACAGGACAACTGGGTGAATTGAAGAATCGACTTTCCAATGAATTCCGGAATGATTTCGTATACCATAGTGGCGGCATTTCGTATCTATTTAACAGGAAGGACAGCTTAAGATTTCAAGTAGGTCTAGATTATCAGACGGCAGTACAGGTCAATGACAAACTATTTCCAAACGCGTTGACCACGCGCAGCCATTTTAATAGTCTACTCCCGAATTTAAACTTCCAATACAATTTCAACAAGGACACACGCCTCGAGGTGCGTTATAATGCAAAAACCAATACGCCTTCCATCGAACAGCTACAAGATTTTATTGACAACCAAAATCCTTTACGGATCAGCTCTGGGAATCCAAATCTCAAACAGGAGTACGATCACAACCTCGTTCTCCAATTTAGGTCAATCAACAAAGTCTCTGGCCGAAGCTTCACTTCGGATTTCACGGCAGACTTTATCCAGAATAAAATTTCAAATACAATTTTTACAACAGACTCAGCCTTTTCAATTACCGAAGACGTTACACTGGGACCTGGAGGGCAGTTTATAAAACCAGCGAATTTTAATGGCGTATACAATCTGAAATGGCACAATAGTCTCGGTTATCGTATTGAACCCCTGAAATTAAATATCAACCTGAATAACAACATGTATTTCAACCAGAATTACACCTTGTTAAATCTAGAAAAGGTAAATGCCGAGACCTACGGAATGAGCCAACGCATTGGTGTAAACACGGCTTTTAGCAAAGAAGTTGTCGTCGGATTGGATTATAATGGTAACCTATCTTTTTCGAAGAACTCCGCTACAGAAAAATCAAATTATTCAGTATATAAACATACCGTCAGCAATTCCATTGCACTGACATTGTTGAAAACCTGGACATTCAATTCTACATTCAACTATTTATACAATGGGAGTATTTTGAATTCGTCCAGTACGACAAGTTTATTATGGAACGTTTCGCTAGGAAAAAAACTATTTAAGCGTAGAAATGCTGAAATCAATCTGACAGTATTTGATATTTTTAACGACAATAAAAACATTAATCAGCAAGTAAATGACTTATGGGTACGCGTATCACAATCCAATGCAATAACACGATATGCTATGCTCAGTTTTACTTACCATATCAGAGGACTTGGAAAAGGAGGTATGAAAACACAACGATAATCATAAGCCATCTCCATAAAGTCAGGTAGAACGCATTTTCTAATCCACAGTTAGCATGTAACCAACACCTCTTACATTCGTAATCTTCACACGGCTGTCTTGACTAAGGTATTTTCTAATGCGGCTGATAAATACATCTAGGCTGCGCCCAGTAAAGTATTTGTCGTGACTCCAATAGGCACGCATAATATCCTCCCGGGGAATAACCTTATCTTTTTGCTCATATAACTTGCGCAAAAGTTCGCTTTCGCGAAAAGATAGCTTGAGCACTTCTCCTTGGTAAGTTAACTGGTGTTTTAAGCTGTCAAGGCTGTAATCGCCAATCATCAGTTTCTGCCCAAAGAACATTTTGGGACTATTTTTTAATAGAGATTCTATTCGAACGACCAGTTCTTCAATCTTAAACGGTTTTTTGACATAGTCATCTCCTCCCAAACGAAAACCTTTCACAACATCCTCCGTCTGAACTTTAGCGGTCAGAAAAATAATAGGAACCTGTGTGTCTGACTCCCTGATTTTAGTTGCCAAAGTAAAACCATCCATAACGGGCATCATCACATCTACAACTAAAATATCTGGTCTCGAATTCCCAAAAGCTTCCAATGCTTCGTATCCATTATCGCAGTGTGTAACACGGAACCCATTTGCTTCCAAACTATCCGCCACAATCATGGCTAGACTTGGCTCGTCTTCTACATATAAAATATCAATCATACTTTTGTTATTCAGTCAAAATATACATTTATGCCTTAAATAGAGACATTTCTACAAGGATAGATTGTTTCAGTAGGCTTCTGCACTATCAAAAATAAGTGAAATCTAGCGGAAAATTAAGAAGGCAATTTAATGCTAAAAGTGCTTCCTTTTTCCAGTTCGCTTTCTACAACAATTTTGCCATCATGTCTTTTTACAACCTGTTTGACATAAGCTAGTCCTAAACCAAAACCCTTTACATCATGCAAGTTGCCGGACGGCACTCTAAAAAACATATCAAAAATCTGGTTATGATATTCTGCAGCTATTCCTTTACCGTTATCAGTAATACGAATATGGACATTTTCTTTTGTTGTCTTTACTTCTACCTCAATATGAACTATATGTCCGGCATATTTCACCGCATTTTCAAGCAAATTATTGATCACGTTTTTCAAATGGGCTTCATCTCCATTTACCATAATTTTATCTTGGTCAACGATTAAACGAAATTCCACTTTCTTAGTATTGTTTAACTGCGCCACCTCAATAGCGCTCTTTACCATGGCGACCATATCAAAATCGGACCTTTGCAATACAATCCCGCGAGTAGCGTCTATATCCATTTGAAGAACTTTTTCAATCATATTAGATAGGTGCTCGAGTTCCTTTTTGGAAATATTCAGATAGCGATTCATTTTTTCTTTATCGTCCTGTACTCCATACAATTGTATTGCTTCTATTGCAGCCATGACTGTAGACACCGGTGTTTTCAGTTCATGCGTCATATTATCGACAAAGTTTTTCCTCAATTCGGCCATTTTATTTTGCGTGAGTATGGTTCTCATGAGGTAAAAAAAAGTACCCAATAGTAGACCTATCAAAAGGAACGAGATCAATAACTGCCAGCTTAAGCTGTACAGCAGATATTTCCAATCTTCTTGAAATTTGACAACAAGGAACTCATTTTTAACGGGATTGACCATCATGGGGCGCGTCCAGGCAAGGTTAGCTTCGCGATATTGACGTCGTACATCTTTAATCTGTTCGTGTGGAATCATCACAATGCTTATTTCAAAAGGCACGGATATACTCTTATTATTCATTGATTCACTGAACTTCCTTTCGATAAGCTCCAAGTTTGCTCGATTCATTTCAAAATCACGAAATAAGAACGGTGGGATAATTGCCCCTTGGCCTTCACGTTCCTTAGGAAACATCTTATCTCTTCTAAAGTGGTTATTCCGGTCAAAGCGATCGTCTTTTGGCCTTTCGGCACGAATACGCTTCAAGGCTTTATCTAGTTCTGCAGCAGGAAGTAATGGTGCTAGCTCTTTTTTAACTTCTTGCAAAAGCCTATTACGATCTTCCTCAGGTCCGCTTAATTGCCGATCACCATTTTTGGCTTGGTACGCCTCTTGTACCGCATTGAAAAGCGAACGTTCCGCGGTAGACAAAAATAAATCGCGCCGATTCGTATAACTTCCATAGAGCCAAATACCCAGCACAATAGTTATTCCTGCCCCTATTAAAACGATCAAACTGATCAGTAATTTAAATCTTCTACCCATAACTAAAACAAATTTAAATTACTAGATTTGCAATCGCTGTGGTAATTAACCATATTTAACAAAATATAACACTGATTAACAGTAAGCATTGATTACTTTTGCACTATTCAAAAATTAATATGATCAAAAACTTTAAGAGACGTAGTATTCAATTTTTACTTCCGCTTTTTACATTGGCTGCTTTTGTTGGATGTAATAAGGATATTTCACTCTCCCTAGATAATTCGAGAGATGAGACTATTGGTGTAGTACCTATTGATACTGTTTCCGTGAAAGTTTCCACGTATCAATTGGATGATATTCCAACTTCTGGAACAGGAACAATACTAGTAGGAAAGAACAGCAATGCCATTACAGGAAGTGTCAAATCGACTTCTTATATGCGTTTGGGAATTGGAACCGTTAACAGTGCGTCTATGCCGGACGATGCAATCTTGGATTCTGTAACTTTAGTTCTACCTTTAAATAAATATTATTACGGCGATACTACACAAGTTCAAAAGATTTCTGTTCACCGTGTTTCGGAAGATATTAATCAGACGTTGATCACTCAAAATAAACCTTTAGAAGAGATTCCTTATTACGTCACTACAGCCGCTAACATCTTTAGCAATCAGAAATTCAACTACGATAACGCATCATTAGCTAATATTTCTTTTAAACCTCATGTAAACTCTATTGATTCGCTGCATATTAGATTCAACAATACGATTAGCAACGAGTTATTTAATATGATAAAAAATGAGGACAGTAGAGTTCAGAGTAGTAGCAATTTTCAGGAATATTTCAAAGGTCTAGCTCTTGTTCCTGACGATAATAATACAACTTTAGTCGGATTTAAAGATACTGTTTACTTAGAAGTTCATTATACATTTGTCAATAGTGAAGGTACTCGATCAAGTAATAAACAATATTTTTCCATTGACAATCGAAGCTATCAATATAACCAAATTGACGCTGATCGGTCAGCAACCAAATTTGCTTCTTTAAATTTGACAAATCCCGAAATTAGCTCTTCGCAAACTAATGGCGATACATTTTTAGAAGGATTGACTGGTGTTGTAGCGAAAATTGAGTTTCCAACGTTATTAGCTTTAGTGAATGACCCAACTATTGCGATAAATAAAGCTGAACTCGTGATTGAAGCAAATAATGGCGCGTCAACGATCTTTACACAGCCTCAAAGTCTCATCATGATGGTAGGAGCCACAAACGGTACTCCGGTCAGTATGATGACAGCGCCTTATAGTACGCAGACTCAACAGGCAGTATTGGTTCCAGGAAATGATTTTGGAAGCAACGGTACTTATACATTCAATCTGATCGAATATTTAACAAAAATTAAAACAACAGCATACAAAAACACTTCATTATATCTATCTTTACCAACATCAGGATTGTTATCAACAGGTAACAGATTAATTTTGGCGAAAGATGGCGATACTCCAAACATTAAATTAAACATCCTTTATACTAAATTTTAATAATTTATGAACAAGAAAAATTGGCTACTCGTTTTATTAGCTTTTGTATTTACAGTTACAACTTTCTCTTCTTGTAAAAAAAGTGACTCTGATACTGACAAATCAGATGAATGGTTTCAAAAAGCTGCATTTAAAGGACCTGTAACTTCATCGGCTGCGAGTTTTCTAATAAACAATATAGCTTACATTACGACTGGTGCGACGACAAATGCTGCTGGAAAAACTGCATACATTAAAGATACATACGCTTATGATGCGGCTTCAGATACATGGTCGGAAAAAGCAGCATTCCCAGGCGAAGCTAGAATCGGTGCTGTAGGTTTTGCGATTGGAAATGTTGGTTACGTAGGAGCTGGCAACAACGGTACAGATAACTTGAGTGATTTCTACAAATTTGACATGAGTTCAAATACCTGGACCCAAATTGCATCTTTACCAATCGCGGTTAATGGTGCTGTTGCTTTCACAGTAAATGGTGTAGGTTATGTTGGAACTGGTTCGACAACAACAGCGTCAAGTGGAAAAAAGAATACTACAGCTTTCTATAAATACAATGCTTCTTCAAATACTTGGGAGACTATCGCTGATATCCCTTACACTGAAAAACCAAATGCTGCATTTAGCTTTGTTGTAAATAACGTAGCTTATGTTGGTGGTGGTTCAACGGCTGGTGGTGCTGCTATCAAAGACTTTTATAAGTTCGATCCAAGTAAAGAAAATCCTTGGACTAAATTGAATGATCTAAATAGAAGTGACGACTCATATACTTATTCTTTGGCTAGATCAAATGCATCAGCATTTGTAATCAACGGAACTCCTTTCGTAGTAGGTGGTTCTAACGGATCTGTGATCAATACAACATGGAAGTACAACGTTGGTGGTGATTACTGGACAAATGATAATGGTGTATTTGCTGGTCCTGCTCGTAAAGATGCCATTGGTTTTGCTGTTGGAAATAATGGTTACATTACCACAGGAATTAATGGGTCTTCAACTCGTTATGACGATACATGGATGTTTACTCCGATTTACTAGTCGAAATAAATCATTATAGAAAAAGGGATGAAGCTTGAGCTTCATCCCTTTTTGTTTGTCATAGGTTCAGATTACCAATTACATCCTCTACAAGTTCTCAGTTTTTAACCTATTCTCCTTTATTAAAAACGAAAATATATCTTACAACACCTATGGATGCTCTTATAACGTAATTGCGGATTGACATCCTAAAAACACCATCAAAAGCATGTGTGCTATATGGTCATTTTTTCACATTGTATAAATCACTATTGAACAAGAATATCAACCTGCCGACATAACCCACAAAGGACAAGGACAAAGCAAATAGAATTGCATAAAAAAGTCCTTGCCAGACTATTCTGACAAGGACTTTATCTATCCTAAATTCTGTCAACTATGTTTATAGTATCCTGAATTAAAAAGTTTATTTTTCAACTGTTTTGATCTCAAATAATGTATTCCACAGCTTACCTGTAATAAAAAGACGTTTTCCTACCTGATCGTAGGCAATTCCATTCAATTCGTTATCGTAAGCAGAAGTATGCTCATAGATACCGACCAAATTTATACGACCTTCTACCGCACCCGTTTCTGGATCGATAATAACAATGATATCTTTTTGATAAACATTTGCATAAACCTTTCCATCAATATATTCCAACTCGTTAAGTTCATCTACAGGTCCATTTTCATCGTACACGCCAATAAAGCTTAGTTCCTTTCCGGTATTAGGATCTAGAAAGAACAATTTATTTGAGCCATCTGACTTGATTAATCGCTTGCCATCATACGTAATTCCCCAACCTTCCTTACTATTTTCATACTTGAAAGAGCTCTCTTTAGTAAACGAGTTCTTATCGAACACATATCCCTCGCCTTGTTGCCAAGTCAACATAAATAGTTTATTTCCAAGCAATGTCATCCCTTCAGCGAAAGTCTTTTCATCAAACTTAAGCTCTTTCAATACTTTCCCAGTTTTCAGGTCCACCTTTCTAAGATTTGATTCGCCATATCGACCATTCGATTCGTATAAAATACCGTCTGCAAACTGTAATCCCTGGGTAAAGGCTGTAGTATCGTGAGGATATTTATTGATAACCTCAAAACCATAGTTTTTCGCGTTAGCAGGAACGACATAAAATGTGCTCGCAACAGAATCTGACTTACCAGCATTGTATACCAGGGCAGAAATATTTCGCGTTCCATACGCCATATCTTTTGTATCAACCGTAATTGCAGTCGTATCTGTCGATGATCCCACATGCTTATCATCGACAAAATAAGCTACAGAATCCATTGACACTGACTCAAATTTCAATTTTAATTGTAATTGATTTCCTTTTAAAACAGCTTGATTTGCTCCCGGCGAAGCAAACTCCAAGCTAGATTTCTTTGACTTACAAGAAGCAAAAGCTAGCGCAGCAATTGCCATAAAATAAGTGATTTTTTTCATCTATGTATAATTATTATGAGTACGTATGTTCTAAGATATGATTATGCTAATTTTGGCATTAACTATCCCAAAACGCATCTTTGATATAATTTAAGACTAGTTTCGGAGATCTTGTTATAGCAACAACATCAAATCTAAGTTCACCTCTATAACCCGTTTTTAAAATGTAAGCTTGCGCAGCACGAATCAGCCTTCGCTGTTTCTTAATATCTACAAACTCATAAGGTTCTCCGAATGCAGTTCTCGAACGTGTTTTCACTTCAACAAATACCAATGTATCCTTATCCATGACAATCAAATCTACTTCTAAATTCTTAAATCGCCAATTTCTTAACACAATTTTACAGCCTTGCTCTATCAAATATTTCAAAGCCATTTGTTCTCCTTCCTCTCCTATTTCAAGGTGACCAGCCATATCTGTTAATTATTTCACAATAGTATTCCCCAAAAAACCACCCAATAAACGCTCTGCCTCTTTTAGCTTTTGATATTTAAAAATGAGCACTTCCAAATTCGCCACATCTTGTTCGTGTTTCATTTCTTCGCGTATATTATATATTTCAGCGTCGATCTTACGTTTTTTTATGCGATAGATAGCTGTGATGACGAGCGGCTTCAAGTGCTCATATTCTTGCCTTACATAAATTTTGCGCTTATCGTCATTCCAGTTTTCGCTGAGTGAATATTTGCTGGCAACGCTATTAATTGCCAAATCTGATATTGCCGCATCGGGATTAGAATAAAATTGTTTTGCGTCTGGAATTTCAAACTTTTCCGCTGCGTCTCTATAGGCCTTTAAGATAAAGGCCGCTGCTTTATCTTTAAACTCTATATCACTGATATTGCTTAACAATACTCCAGCGACCGGGATATCACCATCTCCCTCCCAAGTTGCAAGATAATCTCCATAGTTGATCAGAATGCGTATTATCTCACGTTCCTGAAGAATTTCTGAGGTAAGCTGCGTCGGCTGCTCAACGACTTCTATCGGTGCCATACCGCCACGCTCATCATCAGTCATAAAGAAATCAGGCGGTGGCCCCTCCATCCCAAAAGGAGGTATCCCTGTACTTGGAGTAAAATGCTGTGATTTACGGTTAGCATCTTTATCTGCTTTCTTGGCTCTATTGAGCCTGATCTTATTGAGCTCTGCCAATAGGATCCGTTCCTCAATATCTAACAGACTGCTACATTCCCGAATAAAAACAGACACCTTGATCTCATCCGGAATCAACGCAATACTTTCGACAACATCGCGAATTACCTCAGCCCTTTTTATTGGATCATTATTGGCATCACGAAGTAGAATATTTGTTTTGTAGAAAATAAAATCCTGCTGCTTGGATTTGACATACTCCTTAAAAGCTGTGGCACCAAACTTTTGCACATAAGAATCGGGGTCATTCCCATCGGGAAAGAGTAATACCTTAACGTTTAACCCTTCTTCGAGCAGCATGTCTGTTCCTCGTAAAGAGGCCTTGATACCCGCTTCATCCCCGTCATAAAGTATCGTAACATTCTTTGTAAATCTGGAAATAAGCTTGATCTGGCCTGTAGTCAAAGATGTTCCCGAAGAGGAAACAACATTTTCAACTCCAGCTTGATGTACAGAGAGGACGTCAGCATACCCCTCCACCAAATAGCAATTGTCCTCTTCCATAATTGCCTTTTTGGCAAAATTCAATCCATAGAGTACATTAGATTTATGGTAGATTTCACTTTCGGGAGAGTTTACATATTTAGCGACTTTTTTATCTGTTTTTAGTGTTCGCCCTCCAAAACCAATAACCCGTCCTGTCAGGTTATGAATCGGAAACATCACCCGCCCGCGAAAACGGTCATATAAAGATTTATCGTCGCGTTCAATAGCCAAACCACTCGCTGCCAAATAATCTGGGTGAAAACCGGC
Organism: Sphingobacterium sp. UBA6711; assembly: GCA_002454415.1. Taxonomy (GTDB): domain Bacteria; phylum Bacteroidota; class Bacteroidia; order Sphingobacteriales; family Sphingobacteriaceae; genus Sphingobacterium. The sequence continues at coordinate 28,940 of DKIT01000039.1, read as the reverse complement.
TATCTGTGCTTTATCGATCAGTGCGGTCCATTCTTCTGGCGAATAGCCTAATTCAAATTTTTTAATGATATCTTCCCGATATCCGCGTTCCTTGAAATAGTTAAGTCCGATGACCTGTCCCATTTCAGTTTTCCAGAGTTGCTCCGCAAAAAATTTACTTGCCCATGTACTTAGCACATATAAGCTTTCTCGTTTATCCTGGGCGGCAAGCTGGGCTGGGGAACGCTCAACCTCTTCGATTTGGATCGAATATTTATCAGCTAAATAACGAATCGCTTCTGGGTAGGAAAATTTTTCCAGTTCCATGACGAACTTCAACGAATCTCCCCCTACACCACAACCAAAACATTTATAGATTCCTTTTGCAACCGAAACGTGGAATGAGGGTGTTTTCTCATGATGAAAAGGGCAATTTCCAATTAATGAAGTGCCCCTTTTCTTTAAATCAACGAAGTCTCCCACCACTTCCTCTATCCGTGCCGTTTCCAGTACTTTATCAATAACTTCCTGCTTTATCAAACCGTTCCTTTTTATTGTAAAATTAGATAAAATGTTTTAAATGCTATGCTATCAGATAACAAGCTATCTTCAATTTATCTGAATTGCTTATATTTTGTTAATATATACAGGCCTGATTCTTACATAACGGAACTTATATTAAGATCAATTGATGGGAAAAAAGAACCCTCAAATTATATTCGCACGAGTAAATGCAAATATAACTGAGGGTTTTATTTGTGCCTGTTGTCAACGCATAAGGAAAGAGAGATGAAACACAAGCGATGCAACAGGACTTTTTATCTTAATTGTTCAGCATGCCATAGAACTCATTCATATAATAAGATTCTTGGAGCGCGTCTCTAAAATTCTGCCATTGTTCTTCGTCAAAGGAAAATACGATATCTGGATAAGGCGTTTTCATAATCAATCGAAATTCGCCATCTGGAAATGTGCTAAAGAAAAGCTCGTCCCCATTACTTTTTGTTATATTCAGAAAATCGAAGAACTTATTCTTCGTAAATGTCAGTACAAAACTTTGTTGCCATATATAATAGGTCTGGCACTTATGACAAACACTGATATGGGTATCCCCCCTTTGGCTTAGGATCTTTGTATCACACATACTATCTACATTTATTTAGACTCATTATAAATAATATCCAAATGTAAGAATAGTTTTTAGAATAACAAGTATTAAAACAAAAAAAGGCGATATATTTCTATATCACCTTTTTTTGTTTCGGAAAGAATTAATTTAATCCTCTTTTTTTCAACAGATATTTTGGATCTGGATCTGTTCCCCTAAATGTACGGTACATCTTAGCAGGATCATCTGTACCACCTTTTTCAAGAATATTCTTACGGAAAGAATCCGCGGTAGCTTGATCGTACAATGATTTTTCCTTGAAAGCTGCAAAAGCATCTGAGTCTAACACTTCAGACCAAATGTAGGCATAATAGCCTGCAGAGTATCCACCGGCGAAAATATGCTGGAAATATGTACTTCGATAACGTGGGATAATAGCGTCAATAATACCAATTTTCTTCATTGCGCCTTTTTCAAAACCATTGATGTCTTTTGAAATTTCTTTGGTGGTCGCATGATAATCCATGTCTAACAAGGCCGCAGAAAGGTATTCAACGGTTGCAAAGCCTTGATCGAAGGTACCGGCCTTTTCCATTTTCTGAATCAATGAATCTGGCATCGCTTCTTTGGTTTTGTAGTGCTTAGCATACGTTTTTAACACTTCGGGATCTGCCGCCCAATTTTCCATCACCTGCGAAGGGAGTTCAACAAAATCCCGTGGCACAGAAGTTCCGGCCATTGAACGGTATCTTACATTCGAAAGAAGTCCGTGTAAAGCATGTCCAAATTCATGGAAGAGGGTTGTTGCTTCATCAAACGTGAGCAAAGCTGGATTTTTTCCCACAGGTTTTGTGAAATTGCATACGATCGAGATTACAGGCGCAACACGTTTACCATCATTTGTTGACTGACTGCGATAAGAAGTCATCCAAGCGCCACCACGTTTCGATTCACGTGGGAAAAAATCTGCATATAGAAGACCTAGATGCGAACCATCTTTGTCTTTTACTTCATACACTTCCACATCTTTATGGTAAGTTGGGACATTATTTAAGGCTACGAATGTCAAACCATACAATTTATTGGCTACGGCAAACGCGCCTTCACGAACTGCAGGAAGACTCAAATATGGTTTAATTTCGTCCTCATTCAATGCAAACCTTTTTTTCCGTATAATCTCCGTATAATACCTCCAGTCGTAAGGAGCAACAGCAAAATTACCACCTTCGGCTTTAATTTCCTTCGCAATATCTGCTTCTTCACCTTTCGCTTTTTCCAAAGCCGGTGTCCAAAGTTTGTTTAATAAGGCATAAACATTTGCTGGTTTTTGCGCCATCGATTCTTCCAATACATAGGCTGCATGTGAAGAATAACCTAATAATTTGGCCTTTTGAAGACGAAGATTCACAATTTTTTGGATAATCGCCTTGTTATCGTTGGTATTATCTTGATTGCCACGCAGCTGATAGGCTTCCCAAAGCTGTTTTCTTAACTCACGATTTTTTGCATACTGTAAGAACGGCATAATGGAAGGATTTTGTAGGGTGAATACCCACTTATCTTTCTTTCCTTTGGCTACCGCCTCTTCTGCGGCTGCCGTTTTCAACGATTCCGGCAGACCTTCTAATTGACTAGCAGAATCAACAACAAGTGTATACGCATTCGTCTCAGCCAATAGATTCTGCCCGAATTGGGTAGTTAATGTTGAAAGCTCAGCATTAATCTTCTTCATTTTTTCCTTATCGGTATTCTTAAGATTTGCTCCCGAACGGACAAAACTTTTATAGGTTTCTTCAAGCAATTTGTTGTCCTGCTCGTCCAATCCAAGTGTACTTCGGCTGCTCCAAACTGTTTTGATACGGTCGAATAATTTGGCGTTCATCGAAATCTCATCAGAATGACTCGATAAAATCGGCGCCAGATCTTTCGCTATCGCCTGTATACTGTCATTTGTATTGGCGCTATTTAAATTATAGAATATTGTAGATACATTATTTAACAATCCACCCGCATTTTCGAGGGCGACTATGGTATTTTGAAATGTTGCTTTATCGGAATTATTGACTATCGTATCAATTTCCAAATTATGTATTTTTATAGCCTCATCAAAAGCTGGCCTAAAATGCTCCGTTTTAATTTTGTCAAAAGGAGGTACATTGAACGGGGTCTCGTAAGCCAATAAAAGAGGATTATCTGTCATCACTTTTTTTTCCTCACAACCAACAAATGCAGTTGCCACAATTAAAAAAAATGGCAAAAGTTGTCTTTTCTTCATATTATCTGATTATTCCTAATTTTTTCCCAAAGATAATAAAATTAGGCAAATGCACAGGCTATAGTTGAGGGAGTTTGAACGAGCAGGAAAATCGTCATCCTATTGTAAAACAAAAACTTATTCATAAACCTTGTTAAAAATAATCTGTCAATTTGGATAAAAATATTTTAATGAGCGATATTAACCGTTTCTTTTGGAGATGTGCGGGGGTGCATCAAGAAACTCTTGAAAAATATCCGGAAGAACATAGTAAGTACACAGCCATAGGTGCTACTATTTTTTTCACGGGGTTGTTTGCTAGCCTATCGGGGGGCTATGCGATGTATTTCGTATTTAGTGGCGGAGCATTTGACTGGCTTTTGGCCATCATTTTCGGTATTATTTGGGGCTTGGCGATATTCAATATGGACCGCTATATTGTCCTTAGCATTAATAAATCCAAAAGTGGTTTCATGCAGATCTTGCAAGCGCTTCCTCGTATTTTGCTGGCTATTTTAATTGGTTTGGTTATCTCGAGACCTTTGGAGCTAAAAATATTCGATAAGGAGATCCGAGAAAATCTCCGTGTACGATTCCTCGCCGATCAGCGGGCTAAAATTGACACCCTTAATAGTACTTTCAATAAGAAATATGCCAATGAGGTGGCCCTTTTAAAAGCCATTACGGTAGAGCGCGATTCATTGGAATCCAGTATTAAAAATGACCGCACAAAATTGAATTACGAAATTTTCGGCAATAAAACGACTGAAACATCCGGTGTAATGGGCTATGGCCCCTATGCCAAAATGAAAGAAGAAGAGCTGAAGAAAAAAGAGGGCTATTTGGATACATTGCGAAGTAAAATAACGAACCAGCAAAACGCGATACGCCAAAAACAGAAATTCGAAGGAATATTAGATCAGAAAGTCTTATCGAACGCTTCTTTGGATAGCGCTGTGAATGTGGCTGGTTTTGCAGACCGCAACTCCGCCTTAGGCAACCTCAGATATGATGCCAATGGTAAAGTCAACGAGTCGAATGCAAATGCCGTATTTTTCATTGCGCTACTTTTTGTTTTCCTCGAATGTTTACCTGTAATTGTCAAGCTGCTAGCAGGAAAAGATCCTTATGATAATGAAGTTCAAAATCAAAGAACTATTCATGATTATGAGTCAGACACCAATGTCACTGTTCAAAAAGAAGCCGTAGATCGTTTAAAAGATACGTATGTTGATGTTTCCATCAATAAGCGAATGAAAGAGCTTTAATAAAAACAGCTAGCATCAGTTAGAAAATCAGACCTGTTAGGTAGAAGATTAGACCTGAGGTCCGACGGATAAAAATTATAAACGGGCCTACCAAATGGTAGGCCCGTTTTCGTTAATCTTCCTCATCTAAAAATTTGGAGTCTATCTGTTTATTTGCCTTAGCACCCAATCGTTTCAACTTCTCCACTTTTCCGATCACATTCCCCGCACCTGTCGAAAGCTTTTTAGTCGCATCTTCATGGCTTTTTAAGGCGCGTTCCAACTGGTTTTGTACCTGCTCCATATCGTTCAGAAAGCTCACGAATTTATCGTAAAGGCTTCCGGCTTCTTTCGCTATTTCAATCACATTCCGGGTCTGACGTTCCTGTTTCCAGATACTTGCTATCGTACGAAGAGTTGCTAATAATGTAGAGGGACTAACAATAACAACTTTGCGATCCCAGGCCTCACTAAACAGATCTGGCTTCTGCGCCACAGACATACTTAAAGCCGATTCAATTGGCATAAATAGCAATACAAACTCTGGTGATTCGATACCATACAATTCATGGTAGTTTTTTGCAGAAAGTTCCTTCACATGGTTTTCCACAGACTGTACATGCTGTTTTGCAAAAATTGCACGGTCTTCGTCTGTCTCAGCATTGACCCATCGTTCATAGGCAATCAATGAAACTTTCGAATCTACAATCAAATGTTTATCTTCAGGGAGATCAATGATCGCATCGGGTTGCATTCTTCTGCCCTCGGCATCCATAAGAGACACCTGCAGTCTAAATTCCCGATCGCGCATAAGTCCCGAACGTTCCAAAACTCGTTCTAAGATCACCTCGCCCCAATTTCCCTGCTTTTTGGTATCCCCTTTTAATGCCTTGGTCAGGCTATTGGCTTCGTCTTTAATTTTAAGACTCTGTTCGACCAACTGAAGGACAACACCCTTTAAAGAATTCCTTTCAGCCGCTTCCTGATTGTAATTTTTATCGACTTTCTCTTCAAACAATTTGATTTTTTCTTTCAACGGATCCAGGATCAAACCCAGTGAACGATGATTTGTCTCTGTAAACTTTTGTGTTTTCTCTTCCAGTATTTTATTGGCGATGACCTGAAATTCATTGTTGAACTGTCGTTTAATCTCGGCAATTTCATTTTTTTGTTCCTGAAATTTATCGAGTTGTGCTTCGTAAAAAGAACGTGTACTTTCTAAGGAACGTTCGGCAACCAGAAGATTCTCTCGTTCCTTATCCAATTCATTTTTTAACATGATACGTTCTTCCAGCAAGCTTTGTTCGCGCTGTTGTGATCTAGCGAGCTCAATTTTCAGTGATTCCACCTCTTTGTTGTATCCGGGGCCTGCGATCGTGTCGGTATTCTTTTTGAGCACCAATACAATCAAAATGACCAATAACAAGACGATTCCCGCAAAGAAAAATATTTCCATGATTTGTATTTTCTGAAGATGATGCCTACTTACCTTAACAGGTTTGTTTTGCCATCATTGAGTTTAATTAAACGCTATAACCGTTCATCGTTTAATGCTACTGCAGCTTTTGGTGTGTTTTCCACCATAGATCAGGCATTTCGCCCGAAACAGCCAGTTGGTAATCTTCATAACGGCAAGGCACCAAGTAATAGCGTTCATTAACAGATTTGGATCCGAAATAAGGCACCTGAATCCACCAGCGGTCCGATTTCTTACTTTTCACAAAGACCAATTCATGTTCTTCGTTGTCGAGTGTCGTGCGATAAATGATATAAGATGATTTGGGATACAAAGGCATATCCTGTTTCCGATTATAGTAACCATCAATAAAGCACCAGATCATCTGGGATACCAGCATCGCAGTCTGCTCCATGGGATCAAATGTTGGATTGAATTCATAAAAACCAATGGAAGAACATTTATCCGACATCCCCGCATAGCGGGCAAGTTGACAAGCCTCGTCGCCATATAGGCCATTGGGCATTGCATTGGCATTTCCTGGTGCTTCGGATGCCCGAATAGCTCCAATATCAAAACTTATCAAATCAGCGGCACGTATTAAAGGTTCTGATTGATCCATCTTGCCGGCTATCATACCTAATCGTGTCGCATTGAAGAATAGTTTATCATACATATTGATAGACTCTTTACTGACAAGGTAAGTTTGATAAGCTATGGCATTTAAATTGAATAAATAGTCTGGCTGATGCAAGATAATATGATTCACATAAGATCCAGAATTCAGGCTTACATTTTCAGCATTTTCTTGATCAAGGTCAAAGCGTGCATCTATAATTGCCAGCTCTATTTTTCGCTCTAGATTTTGATACCCTAAGTATTGTGCATAAGTCAGGTCCTGCCCACCGCCAATGATAATTGGGAGAATATTTTCTTTGACCAGCTCCTCTACAACAGATTTCAAAGCAATGTAGGTATCCTGAATTGTATTGCCCGCCTTGATATTACCTAAATCAACGATGTTCATCCTATAATCGCCCTGATAGAGTGCGTAAAGATGCTTTCGCACGGCATCGGGTGCTTTATCCGTTCCGTTATTATTAAGGGATGCCCGATCTTCTTCAACGCCGACAATCGCCAATTGGGGTTGTTTACCCTCCTCCCAGAATGGAAAATCCGTTTCATAAGCTTGAATAACGTTTCCCAGCTGAGAACTTAAAAAGCCATGTTCAGGAGCAAAACCAGCAATAGAAATTGGACTAAAAAATACGGACAGTGATGACATAAGTTCTAATTTGTAAAATCTCTTATTTTCAAGATGCAATTCACACAAATATCCATTTATTAACTAACTTTTGAAAACATTATTTTTAACAGTATCTTTATCAAGTGATATTAATAACTGGAGGAACAGGTTTTTTAGGGTCTACATTAATCAGGCAGTTGATAGACCAAGGAATTGACGTCATTGCTATCAAAAGAGCACACTCGACTATTCCGGCTCCGTTGTTAGCCTCTTCGCTGGTTCAATGGATCGACGCAGATATCAACAATTATTTTGAATTAGAAGATGCGCTCGAGGGCGTCACCAAAGTATATCATTGTGCAGCATTAGTATCCTATCAGAAAAAAGACGCTAAATCGCTCTTCAAAGTAAATGTAGAGGGGACTGCGAACATGGTTAATCTCTGTCTTGAAAAGGGCATTCGCCNNGGATCGCTGCTTTGGGTACAAATAAGGACAACCTGCCTGTATCCGAGAAAGATCATTGGGAACATAATCACCTGACCTCCAACTACTCATTATCAAAATACCAGGCAGAGATGGAGGTCTGGCGCGGTATTACGGAGGGCTTAAATGCAGTTATTGTAAACCCTTCGGTCATCCTCGGAGCTGCAGCAAAAGATAAGGGCTCAGGGGCCATTTTTTCTAGGATTAACAAAGGTCTGCGATTTTATCCTAAAGGAAGTGTTGGAATTGTAGATGTAGAAGATGTTGCCACTATCATGATTCAGTTGATGGAAAGAGGAGATATTACAGCCGAACGTTATATTATCAATCACCTTAATATACTAAACAAGGATCTGCTCAGTGTCGCAAGTGTATTGATGAAGAAACCTGAACCGAGTATAGAAGTTTCTGAAACGATGCTTCAAATTGCCTCAACAGTCTCCAGCATGCTTTCTGTCTTTAAAAAATCAGATGCTACATTGACAAAAGAGACTGCAACGGCATCGAGCGCCAAATTACACTATTCCAATGCCAAAATACAGGCACTTCTAAACCATCATTATCGTCCTTTGGAACAGACTTTAAAGGAAATTGCAGATTTATATAACAAACAGTAAGACTATAACATAATAAACAACCAAACCTTGAACCCATCGTGAGCAAGCGCAATAGCAACCTATTTATATTGGAGATCAACATTCAGCTCTATTGCTCATGATTGTTTCATAAAAAAATAATAAGATGAAAAACTATTACATCATTGATTTTGATAGTACATTTACACAAGTAGAGGCCCTTGATGAACTTGCACGGATCTCCCTCGAAAACCATCCGGATCGCGAATCGATCTATCATGAAATCGAGCGGTACACCAACCTTGCTATGGAAGGTAAACTTTCTTTCCGCGAGGCGCTGGCGGGTCGCGTAAAGCTCTTGAATGCCAATAGATCCCATCTGGATAAACTTGTTTCACATCTTAAGAAAAAGGTTTCAACATCTTTTTCCCGAAACCGTGAGTTCTTCAAAAAACATGCTGACACCGCATGGATCGTATCAGGAGGTTTTAAAGAATTTATTACACCCGTTGTTACTCCGTATCATATCAAGACTGAAAATATTTATGCCAATACATTCCGATTTGATGAAGAAGGTAATATTATCGGGTTTGATGAGGAGAATCCCCTATCAAATGAAGGTGGAAAGGTGCAGTTATTAAAGCAATTAAACATTGAAGGAAGACTATTTGGCATTGGCGACGGCTATTCAGATTTTCAACTGAAGGAATCGGGTTTAATTGAAAAGTTCTTTGCATTCACAGAGAATATCCAACGTAAAAGCGTGACTGAAAAAGCAGATTTCATTACGCCTAGTTTTGATGAATTCTTATATGTAAATGACTTGCCCCGTGCAATATCCTATCCTAAAAACCGTATCCTTTGTTTGATCGTGGGTGATGTGCCAGAAATAGCAGCTCATATCCTGAAAAGAGACGGGTTTTCTATCCGGACAAAAGACACTTTCGAAGAAAAGTATGTAAAAGATGTCGGCATGCTCCTCCTGGGCGACAATATCGACATCAGTGACGAACAGCTTCAGCAGGCCGACAAATTAAAAACGATCGGATATTTGGGCGATATCAAAGGGCATATCAATAAGGATATCTGCAATGCTAAAGGTATTGTCGTTTTCGATGATAAGAAAAATAAAAAGAAAAATTCAGAGTTTATTCCGCGTCGGATGGCCGATTTTATCAACAATGGTGATACTTACTTAAGTCGCAACTTCCCAAATCTAATTTTACCAAAAGTAAAACAGGTGACACGACTGCTGCATATCCACCAAAATGTTCCCGGAATTATGGCGCAGATCAATAAGGTCTATGCGCAAAATAACATCAATATCGTTGCCCAATTCTTAATGACCAAAAGTGACATTGGCTATGCGGTAACCGATATACAAGGTGAATATGATAAAGATCTATTGAAACAACTCAAACAGATCGACAATACAATTAAATTCAGGATATTGTATTAATAGCAAGCGGCGGTAACTATGTGGACAGCTATTGCCTACATAAATTCCAGCTTATGAAACGAGAAATTTATTCAGGTACGCTTTCAGTGTGCCTGAATTTTCGCTCAAAAACTCTTTTTACACTAAAAAACAGATTATGTCCTTACATCAAGATGCCGAATTAAAGAAAGCTGTCCTTGACCTGCCTCAAAAGGAAAAAGATAAGCTCCTCGTACGCCTGATAAGTAAGGACAAAATGCTGATCAAGCAATTGCATTTCCAGTTACTGGAAAACGAATATGATTTAGAAGATCGTATTGAGAAACTACGCCAGCAACTGGCGCAATTGTTCGATACTGGTTTAAGTCAAATTGGTAATACGCCACAACACAGTAATTTTATCGCGCTTAGCAAGCTTATCAAACAGGCAAGTGGTTTAGTGAATGAGCACGAAAAAGTGACCAAAGACAAAAACAGCGAAGTAGAATTTAGATGTTATATCCTGAAGCGTGCTATTGCCGACTACGACAGGCTCTTTGACTCCTCCTACCAGTCTGCTGCGCATAAATTGCATAAATATATTACTGGCCGAATAAAACACGCTGTGGGTAAATACAGTAAACTTCATGAGGACTTTCAGTTCGATTATCGGGAAGATTTTCAAAATACGCTAGATGCTTTTGTTAATACAACACTAAAAAGCTATATTAGTGAACAGAAGATAGATATCGACCTAAATTAATCATGAGAAATAGCAAAAACCGCATTAAAATTGGATCCTTTCGTGTTACGGCTTACGAGCAATATAAATTAATCTACTTGGCTACGTTGCTGGTGTTGCTCGCTTTTGCCTATACCTTTTACCTGACGAAATAATTCCTTCACAGCTCGATCTGTTGATCGCTCTGAACCGCGCCAAAGCCATCTTGTTCTTAACGAGCAAATCACATTTTTTTTTACCAAAAAAATTAGCACTTCGTACCCATACTTAATACTATTTCATTAAATTCGCATTTATTCGAAATTTTTGCTCGTGGGAATTCAAGAAATATTAGAAAAATACAGTCAAAGCGAATCTATCCAGTCGCTTACCAAGGCTATGCAATCCAAAAATCCAAAAATTCAATTGAAAGGACTTGTTGGATCATCGGATGCATTTGTAGCCGTATCTTCTTACAATTTACAAGAACGTCCAATGGTCTTTATCTTACCGACTCATGAAGACGCTTCTTATTTTTTAAGTGATCTAGAAAGCCTATTGGATAAGCAAGTTCTTTTTTTTCCGTCTTCTTATCGTAAAGCATTTGATTTTACACAAACTGACTCTGCTAATGTATTGCAACGTGCCGAGACGTTAAGTTCGCTTAACCATACATCCGAGCTTCCAAAAATGGTGGTTACGTATCCTGAAGCAATTGCAGAGAAAGTAATCAACCGCAACGACCTCGATAAAAACACGTTGGAAATCACTGAGAATATAGCTTTAAGTATTGATTTTATCAATGAGTTTTTGATCGAATACGATTTTGAGCGTGTCGACTTTGTATACGAGCCAGGGCAATTTGCCATCCGTGGTGGTATCGTGGATATATTTTCTTTTTCCAATGATCTTCCTTACCGTATTGAGTTCTTTGGAGACGATATCGAAAGCATACGAACATTTGATATTGAATCCCAGCTTTCCGTCAAGAAAATACACAAGGTCACGATTGTACCAAATGTCCAAGCAAAATTCTTGACATCACAACACATTTCCTTGTTAGAATATATTGACCAAGATGCCTCAATTTGGATCAAGGATGCACAGTTTACACTAGATATCGTCAAAGATGGCTTAAAGAAAGCGCAGCAATTATGGGCAGGGCTAACAGAAAAGCAGAAAAAGGACAATCCAGAATGGCATAATCCAGCGAATGAGTTTACAGACGAGAAAAACCTCAATGCCTTATTTTTTGAGTTCCCAATCATTNNCATCCACAACCTTCGTTCAATAAGGATTTTAATCTCTTAATTCATAATTTCAAAGAGAATGAAGGTCAGCGCATCCAGAATCTTATCTTTTCAGATTCAACAAAGCAGGTTGAGCGTATTTATACGATTCTAGATGACCTCAATAAATCGGCAACCTTTATTCCAGTTCATAAAGCTTTACGGGAAGGCTTTAGAGATGACAGTTTAAAACTGGCCTGCTACACGGATCACCAAATATTTGACAGGTATTATAAATACAAACGCAAAAAGGCTTACGAGCGTTCACAGGCAATTACGCTCAAAGATTTGCGGGATCTTAAACCTGGTGATTTCATCACGCATATTGATCACGGTGTCGGCCGTTATGGTGGCTTGGAAAAAGTAGATGTCAACGGGAAATCTCAAGAAATGATCCGCTTAATGTATGCGGACAATGATCTTTTATATGTAAACATCAATTCCCTAAACCGCATTTCGAAATATTCCGGAAAAGAGGGCACCGCTCCCAAAATGAATAAACTGGGTACCGATGCTTGGGACAAACTCAAAAAGACGACTAAGAAAAAAGTCAAAGATATCGCACGTGACCTGATCATGCTCTATGCTAAACGGAAAGCGCAGCATGGAAATGCATTTTCACCTGATAGTTACTTACAGAATGAGCTAGAGGCTTCGTTTATCTATGAAGATACACCCGATCAGGAAAAGGCTACTGCCGACGTAAAAAAAGATATGGAATCGCCGCATCCGATGGACCGCCTGATCTGTGGGGATGTTGGTTTCGGAAAAACGGAGGTCGCCATCCGCGCGGCTTTCAAAGCTGTAGCGGACAGCAAACAGGTGGCCGTTCTGGTACCGACTACTATCTTGGCATTACAGCACTACCGGACATTTTCGGAGCGACTAAAAGGTCTCCCGTGTACAATCGACTACATCAACCGTTTCAAGACAACGAAACAGATTAAAGATACCTTAGCACGGCTCGCTGAAGGGAAAATAGACATTATCATCGGTACGCATCGCCTCGTTAGCAAAGATGTCAAGTTCAAAGATCTTGGTCTGATGATTATCGATGAGGAGCAAAAGTTTGGCGTTTCGGTAAAAGAAAAATTGAAAGTGATGCGTGCGAATGTAGACTCGCTGACATTAACAGCAACCCCAATTCCGAGAACATTGCACTTTTCATTAATGGGTGCCCGCGATCTGAGTATCATCTCAACTCCGCCACCCAACCGGCAGCCGGTGCAGACAGAGCTTCACGTTTTCAATGAAACGCTGATCGGTGAAGCCGTCAGTTACGAACTGGATCGCGGCGGACAGGTATTCTTTATCCATAACCGTGTGGCAGATCTACCGCAGCTGGGCAATTTGATCCGTAAACTGGTCCCAGGAGCCCGTGTCGGTGTTGCACACGGTCAACTTGAAGGAGATGAGCTTGAGGATGTGATGCTCAAGTTTATTAATCATGATTTCGATGTCTTAATCGCAACAACGATTATTGAAGCGGGTCTTGATATTCCAAATGCGAATACGATTATTATTAATCATGCGCATATGTTTGGCCTCAGTGACCTGCACCAAATGCGGGGTCGGGTCGGCCGCTCCAATAAAAAGGCTTTCTGTTATCTGCTGAGCCCGCCACTGTCGACCTTAACATCGGAAGCCTATAAACGACTTTCTGCGATAGAAGAGTTTTCAGAACTGGGCTCTGGATTTAATGTAGCCATGCGCGATTTGGATATACGTGGTTCTGGAAACCTGTTGGGTGGCGAACAATCAGGCTTCATTGCTGAGATCGGTTTCGAAATGTATCATAAAATCTTGGACGAAGCCATTCAGGAACTGAAAGAAGATGAATTTGCGGAAGTATTTGCGGATGAGAAGGAACGAAAATACGTGTCCTTTACACAGATTGACACAGACCTCGAGGTATTGATCCCCGATGAATATGTAACAAATATTACGGAACGGTATAATCTGTATACTGAACTCTCCAAATTGGAGAACGAACAGCAATTGGCTGCGTTTGAGAAAGAGCTTGAGGATCGTTTTGGTCCTATCCCTCGGGAAGTTTTCGAACTGTTCAATACCCTTCGTCTACAGTGGTTTGGCAAAACCATCGGGTTTGAAAAAATCGCGTATAAAAAGCATACGCTAAAAGGTTATTTCGTCAACAATCCGAAATCCAGCTACTTTGAATCAGACCAGTTTGGCCGCGTACTTTCCTTTGTACAAAGTCATCCCGAAATAAGCAACCTCAAAGAAGTGAAAGGCCAGTTACGTTTAGCGCTAAATAATGTGAATACCATTGGATATGCGTTGAACCTTCTGAAAGAAATGTTGTAAGATATATGGATGCATCCGATATAAATAAAATCTACATTTTGAGTAGATTTTATTTATATTTGATAGACAAGACAAGCCTTCTACGAACCGTTAGCACCAACAGTGCTTTCAAACGAGCTAAGGGTTCCTTAGAGTCAAAGATGCGACAAGTTCGCATTATGGAGACTTAGGCAATACAAGCATCAATCAACATTATTAGTATGGCAACCAATACCGAAACGATACTCGTCCATGAAGGACAGCAATTCAACCAGACATCTGCAGTAACGACTCCAATCTATCAGACATCCACATACATAGCAGATCCTGACCCAGCGGAATACATCAAGGCTGCTACCGAACCGAAACACCCTTATTTCTATCATCGTCACGGTAACCCGACGAATAGCCAAGTAGCGACCATCCTAGCAAAATTAGAAAAGACGGAAGATGCACTGGTATTTGCAACAGGTATGGCAGCGATCAGTACCGCCATATTGGCTATCGTTAAATCGGGAGATCATATTGTCGCCCAACATGCACATTATTCCGGAACAGCTATTTTCTTTAAGGAGTTCTTAACGGATTATGGCATCACAGTTACGGCTGTGGATCAGACAGATGTTTCAGCGTTTGAAGAAGCGATTCAGGCAAATACCAAGCTGATATATATCGAGACTCCATCGAATCCTAATCTCCATATCACGGATCTAAAAGCAATCGGAGAACTCGCCAAACGGCATGGAATTCAGAGCATGGTCGATAACACCTTTGCCTCCCCTATTAACCAAACACCGACAGATTATGGAATTGACGTCGTTGTCCACAGCGCTACGAAATATTTAGGCGGACATAGTGATCTCACTGCTGGTGTCGTCTGCGGTACGCGGGACTATATTGCCCGTGTATGGAAGCGATCGGTCGCTTTGGGGGCATCACTTGCACCGCTTGACTCCTGGTTATTGTTACGCGGATTGAAAACGTTAAGTCTACGTGTGAAACAGATTAATGCAAATGCCATTCAGCTGGCTGAATTTTTGGATCAGCATCCAAAAATCAAAAAGGTCAGTTACCCCGGGTTACCCAATCATCCCCAACATGAGCTGGCGAGACAGCAAATGAGCGGATTTTCGGGTATGCTTTGTATGGAGCTGAACGGTAAAGATGAAGAAGAAGCCTTTTCAAATGCACAGACATTCATTAATGGCCTGCATATATTTATCAACGCAGCCAGTTTGGGTGGCGTAGAGTCCCTTATTGTACATCCGGCCAGTATGTGGGGCGGGCATCATACGAAGGAACAGAAAGAAGCTTCTGGAATTACACAGGGCATGTTGCGCATCTCAGTTGGGATCGAACATATCGATGATTTAATTGCCGATTTAAAACAGGCGTTAGACCAGCTTAACTAAAACTTATGTAATAAGTCTTTATCACATAATACAAAAAAATAAGGGGAATAGCACCTTAATGTTATTCCCCTTACTGTACCATTTTTTATTAAAGTACTCGGGTACCATCGGCAATCCTGACCTGAATGACCGAAAGTTCTTTATCAAATTTCTGTTTGTATTCTTTTTCGAGTGTTGGCAAAATTGAAGGTAATACACCTTCTTTGACGATATTGATCGTACAGCCACCGAAACCACCGCCCATCATTCGGGCACCGATCACCTCAGGAAACTGCTTGACATAATCTACCAAATAATCCAATTCCGGACAGCTGACTTCATATACTTTGCTCAACCCCTCATGGCTCTGAAAAATATACTGTCCCAACTGAACAACATCTCCTGAACGGAGTGCATCGCAAGATTTCTCTACACGCTCATTCTCAAGGACAACAAAGCTTGCCTTAGCGTAAATGTCAGCATCTTTGTCCTTAACCAATTCATCAAGCATCGCGACAGTTACATCACGCAAGTTCTTTACCGTTGGATACTTTTCCCGCACCCAGGCAGATGCCTGCTCGCACTGCTCGCGACGTGTGTTGTATGCCGTTGAAGCCAGAGAATGTTTCACATTGGTATTCAGCAATACCACTTCATATCCTTTAAGATCAAGTGGAACATACTCGAATCCCAATGTACGGCAATCCAACTTGATCACATTTTTTTCTTTCCCAAAGGCCGATGCAAACTGATCCATGATACCACACATTACACCAGCATACGTATGTTCAGCTTTTTGAGCTATCTGCGGAATATCCAGTCGTTCGACCTGCGNNTGGCCAATGTTTTTCTGAAATAGCGATCTCCGCTAATTTCACCTCGTGGCTTTCCTGATAATCTTCTGCATACAATACGATCGTATCGTCCGCACGTTTGCTCACAGCAACATAAATTGCTTTATCAATCGCTGCAGGCAATACAAAACCATCATTGTAATCTGTATGTTCGCCGATAATATTAATGCGTCCGGGGGAAGAAACCACAAGCGGTTCTTCTTGATAGTGTTCTTTAAATTTATTTACAATTGTATCCTTTGTTATCATCTTATTTAGATTTATAATGTATTGTCGAACAATTTCGCAACTGTTCTGCGGCAACTTCTGGTGTTATATCTCGTTGTGGATTTGCTAGCATCTCATAGCCAACCATAAATTTTTTCACGGTTGCAGAACGCAGCAATGGTGGATAGAAGTGCATATGCCAATGCCATTCCGGATGATCGCCATCATTTACTGGCGCCTGATGCATTCCAGCGGAATAAGGGAAAGATGTTTTGAAGAGATTGTCATAACGCGTTGTCAATAGCTTGAGTATGGCTGCAAAATCTTCTTTTTCTTTTTCTTCAAATCCGGCAATATNNATATTTTTTTTTTTTTTTTCTTAAAAAAAAAAAATATTCTGAATAGACCGTTTGCTGACAATCATCGTTTCATAAGGCCAAGCAGCCCAGAAAGGTACTAAAGACACAAAAGAATCGTTTTCGTCTATAATTCGTTCTTCTTTTCTGAGTTCGGCTTTCACATAATCTGACAGGATGGTGCGCTGGTATTTATCGAAATAGTGCTGTTGCTGAACACATTCTTTTTGAATTTCTACAGGCAAATGGTTTTGTGACCAGATCTGTCCATGCGGATGCGGGTTGCTACATCCCATAATTGCACCTTTATTCTCAAAAATCTGGATGTATTTGATCCATTCAACCTTGGATAGTTCCACAAACTCTTTCTGCCAAAGATCAACCACAGCCTTTATAGCTACCTGATCCATTTCTGGCAGTGTAAGATCATGACGTGGAGTGAATGCAATGACTTTACAGATCCCTCTTTCGGTCTCTGCGACAAACAGTTCGTCCTCATTAAATTCTTGCTGGCTTGTATCTTTTAATAAAGCTGAAAAATCGTTCACGAAAACGAAGCTTTCTTTATAATCCGGGTTAACGTCACCGTCAGCCCGTTTATTGGTCGGGCATAGGTAGCATTGCGGATCATATTCCGGTCTGTTATCTCCAGGAAGATCCTCTACTTGGCCTTGCCAAGGTCTTTTACTACGATGCGGAGAGACAAGTACTTTTTCCCCGGTAAGAATATTCACACGTGTGTGGGGAGAGTCCCCAAAGTTTAAAGTTGATTGCATATCATGTATAACTGGTGTACAGAATACACAATTATAGCTATATTAACTCAAAACTCAAAGGAGATTTTTTATGCTTTAAACTTTGGATCCTGTGCTTTTAACAATTCGAATATGGTAATTTCGGGCAGAATTCCGACACGTCCGGGATATCCCAAAAAGCCATAGCCGACATTAACATATAATCGTTTGTTCTGTTGCGCACGATAAAGCCCTGCCCATTCTTTATAGATATATTGTACTGGACTCCATTGCAGCATTTCGGACCTTACACCAAATTGCATACCGTGTGTATGTCCGGCAAACATCACATCCACATCCGTATCCAGTACCTGAGCGCGCCAATGAGAAGGATCATGAGATAATAGTAACTTAACGGATTGCTCTTCGGTGCCCATTAAAGCTTTCTTGATATCACCATGTTTTGGAAAACGTCCTGTTCCCCAGTTTTGAACACCGACAATACAAAGTTCTTCACCATCAACTTTAATCTTACGATTTTCATCCATCAAAAGATCCCAACCCATCACTTTATGAACGTCGATAACATCCTGAAGATTCTTGCGTTTTGCGGGCGAATCTTCTTTGCCATAATAATAATCACCATAATCGTGGTTACCCAATGTAGAAAATACGCCTAAATCGGATTTTACACGAGCAAAAATATCTTGATAACCACGCATTTCAGACGCTTGGGAATTCACAATGTCGCCGGTGAAGAACGTGACATCAGCTTTTTCCTTTAAAAGCATATCAATACCACCATTAACGGCTTTTTTATTATAAAAAGACCCCGAGTGCACATCCGAAATCTGCGCGATGGTCATTCCATGAAACGCTTTGGGTAAATTTGGCAAATACAGAGGAACTCTTCTTACTCGATAGTCATAAGCCCCCGAAATAATACCCCAACTCAAGGGAACAAGCGGAGACGCTCCAACGAGGATACCCGCCTTAGTTAAAAATTCTGATCGACTAATTCCTTTTACCGGATTCTCAGGTAACGGATCTCCAGCATCTTCCACGACGTCCTCAACAGATCTCTTCTTCGAAAAAAGTCGCTTTAACCAGACCCCCCCGCGTCGGATATCATCAATCAATAAAATCAAAAAGAAAAATATCTTTGAGGCGCCAGTCAGAAAATAAGCCACCAAAATAACCGAGCGTGCGATTAAAGGAATATTAAACTTGGTCGAGACAAACATGCCTAATAGCATGGCAAAAGAATATCCCCACCAAAGAAAAGCAAACATTTTTGTTTTTGGAAATTTAATCTTCGTTGCTCTCAACGCAAAAAAGATATACAAATCCAATACCAATAAAAAACAAATATGTACAATTAGCATGTTATTTCTATTTAATTCTTGGCATTAAGTGCCAATTGTTTTAAAGATTCAATCCATTTAGGATCATCATTAAGACTCTCGACCAAACAAACTTCCTCCCCACCTAAATGTTTGAATTCATTAGCATATTCCACGCCAATTTCATCAATGGTTTCGATACAATCCGCGACAAAAGCAGGGCTGAAGATTAATAACTTCTTATATCCCTTCGCAGCTAGATCATGCAATAAATCGGAAGTATAGGGCTGTATCCAGGGCTCTTTGCCAAGACGTGACTGAAAGCACAGCGAATATTGCTCTTTTTCTAAACCTAGCTTTGCAGCTATCGTTCGTGTTGTAGCATAACACTGGGAGAGATAACAGTATGAATTGACTGCTGATTTACAGGAATCACAGCCTGATTCGGGACATTTAAGCTGACCAGTTGGATCTACTTTTCCAAGCTGTCGTACCGGAAGGCCATGGTAACTAAATACAAAATGATCAAAGCTTCCCAAATCGTGCCTACGCGCATGATCTGCATATGTCTCGGCCATTAAATCGTTTGTACAAAAATTGCTTACAAAACTGATTTCCGGCAGGTAATTCCATTTGCGAATCAGCTCCATCACGCGATCAATGACTGATCCTGATGTCGCGGAAGCATACTGTGGAAATAAAGGTATGACGCGAATGGACTCCAAAAATAGGCCTTCCATATTTTTCAATGCCGCCTCAATCGAAGGATTTTGATAACGCATTGCTAATTCAACATGGTATTCTTCGCCCAATGCTTCCTGTAACAGATCACGTTGCAAAATACTATAGTGCATCAAAGGCGAACCCGTTTCTTTATCCCAGATCGTTTCGTATACTTTTGCGGATTTCGGAGCACGTGTACGTGCAATAATCCCCTTTACCAATAAGGTTCGTTGAAAATAAGGAATATCAATGACTCGCGGATCCATTAGGAATTCCGTTAAATATCTTTTTACATCTGGAGTAGTGGGACTATCAGGTGTACCCAATTGTACTAAAAGAATTCCTTTTTTGCCTTTATTGCTCATAGCTTACAAAGCTACGCAAAAAAGAATGCACTCCGGATCTAAACCGTGGAATTATGAAATATCTGTGACGGGTAATTGCGTCTATAACGCTTCTAAACTTGCTTTTACGTCTTTCATCAACCACATTGGCGTTGAAGTAGCACCGCAAATACCAATGCGGTCGTTTTCTGCAAAGACCTTTGCATCCAATTCGGCCGGATCAGAAATAAAATAACTATCGGGGTTTGCATTTTGGCAAACTTCAAACAGCACTTTACCATTGGAGGATTTCTTGCCCGACACAAAAACGATCTTATCATATTGTCTGGCAAAAGCACCAAGATCTTCATATCGGTTGGAAACTTGTCGGCAAATGGTATCATTGGCCTTCACCTCATATCCCCGTTTGATCAGTTCGTCTTTGATGGCATAAAATTTATCTACACTCTTTGTTGTCTGGCTGTATAGGGTAAATGAGGCCGGCAACTCAACTTGATCCAATTCGGAAATATCCTGAAAAACTAAGGCTTCATTATTTGTCTGCCCCTGCAAACCGATCACTTCAGCATGTCCATGCTTCCCAAAGATTAAAATTCTCTCCTTTTGATCGAACGATGTTTTTATACGATTCTGTAACTTAAGCACTACCGGACAAGAAGCATCTATCAATGTAATGTTGTTCTCCAACGCGATACGATACGTTTCTGGTGCTTCACCGTGAGCACGGATCAATACCTTTTCGTTACTTAATGTCGGCAGCACACTATGATCAATGATCCGCAAACCTTTTGCTTTCAATCGCGCAACTTCTTCATCATTATGAACAATATCTCCCAAGCAATAAAGATAACCATCCTCTTCCAAGATCTCTTCCGCCATATCAATAGCGTATACTACTCCGAAGCAAAAGCCCGAATCTTTATCGATGTCTACTGTTAGATTTAATGCCATAATATAACAAAGTTACATATTCATATCGATCTTTTCAACATTCCTAACGTGATGGATCCTATCGATCTGTCTACCGTATTTAATTTTTTAAAGAGTCTCAAAATAGATTCAATTCCGTAGCACGCTGTTACATTCTATAAAAAAGCACATAGAATACGGAATACCAAAAATTAAAACGCTATAAATGGGTTCTTTTGGAACGTTGGAAACATCAGGCTATTATAACGCAACCATCGCATTGATTTGCAAAAAAAGGGATATTGCGAAATCCTTGGATGTACACACATAAAGCGATAAATTGTGCCGATATCGCACTAAGGGATATTGCATATGAAAAGCAATTTATCTAATTTTGCAAAAAAATAAAATAATGGCAACTAACAGAACTTTTACGATGATCAAACCTGATGCAGTAGCAAACGGTCACATCGGTGCAATCTTAAACGATATCATTGCTGGTGGTTTTAAAATCATTGCAATGAAATACATTCAACTTTCTAAAGAAACAGCCGGCGCATTCTATGCTGTACACAAAGAGCGTCCTTTCTATGGTGAGTTGGTCGAATTTATGACTTCGGGTCCTATCGTTGCTGCAATCTTAGAAAAAGACAACGCTGTTGAAGATTTCCGTACATTGATCGGTGCTACTAACCCTGCTGATGCGGCTGAAGGCACAATCCGTAACAAATACGCAAAATCAATCGATGCAAATGCTATCCACGGATCTGATTCAGATGAGAATGCTGCTATTGAAGGAAACTTCTTCTTCTCTCAATTTGAAAGATTCTAGTCGTTAGAAATACCATAAAAAAAGCGCTTTTTTTATGGTATGCTGTTTTTTCATCAAAAAGGACCTAAAGTCACCTTCATGGCCGCAAGAGCTTGTGAAGGCAGAAGGTTTTATTGTTAAAAATTTCTTTTACCGAGATACTCATCTTCCTTGGCTGTCATCTTAGCCTTATCCGCCGGTTTTTTATCTGGATAACCACATAAGTGCATGACTCCATGAATAATAACCCGATGTAGCTCATCACGCATATCAACCTTAAATTTTTCGGCATTCTCCTGAATACGTTCCACACTGATAAAAATATCGCCTGCAATGGTATCCTCGTCTTCAGAGGAATCAAAAGTAACAATATCCGTATAGGTATCGTGATTTAAATATTGTTTATTGATCTCTAGCAAGTAAGCATCCGAACAGAGGATAAAGCTCAGTTCACCTACGCGTTTAAATCCTTCGGCTTTGATCGCATCAGCGATCCATTGCCGAATCTTCCCTTTTTCCTTTAATTTGAAGTCTGTATCCTCAGTAAAAAATAATATACTCTTCATGCTTTTGTCTTTTTATTCATTTGTTGTTTGACTTATCCGTCGCTGTTACTTAAAAATTACGGCTATCCATGTAGCTTTGCAAAATAATCGTTGCCGATACGGTATCAATCAATCCTTTTTGTTGGCGATCCTTTTTCTTTTTTCCACTTTGGGCAATCGCTGCCGATGCCATCTTAGACGTAAAACGCTCATCGATCTCCGCCACAGCAATTGTAGGATAAGTCTTTTTCAATTTACGGACAAAACCAACCACATGCGATGCCGATTCAGAGTCAGTACCATCCAGCTGACGGGGCTTACCGACAACAAAAGTTTCTACCTGTTCTGTCTGTAAATAATCGGCTAAAAATGTCCAGATATCCTGCGGATGTACAGTGGTCAATGCCGTCGCAATAATTTGCATGGGATCGGTCACTGCAACCCCGATTCGTTTTGTTCCGTAATCAAATGCCATCAATCTCATGGATATGTTTTTTTCACAAAAGTACAATTTAGATATGAGTATTGAGATATATGCTTGAAGTTCGATTTATATTTTAGCATACTCCAGCTAAATTGCTTACACCCAAATAGCGGTTCCTTTGTACGCTCTTTAGTTCGACTTTTACCCAGGTTTAGTTTAGGGTTTACTTAGGTTTTGTTTAGGGTTTAGTTAGGTTTTGTTTAGGTATAGTATAGGTTAAACCTATGTAAACCCTAACTAAAATCTAACTTATAGCGCTATAAAACCTAAGGTAATACAAAAGCCTATAGATATTTGCTATCCCGGTTTATACCCGCTCAAATCCCAACGATGATTTTAGCCTTGGAGACATTAATCTTGAGAGTGAAATTGACCGACTGAGAAAATGAATACAGCAATTGCATGGAAATGGATCGTCGACTACATCAAATTTCAACGCATTAAGGTTGGGCAGTACGGTGATAAGCAATGAAAAACAACGTTTTGAATAATCGAAATCAAGTAATAACTTTGATAGTCGATTTTGCTACTACAAACGATCTTGATTTTTGAAACTATAATCTTCCTTTGCGCTTTGTCACAGTCTGATGTTTGCAAGAAGCGTCACAGTATTAAATCATAAAAACCCGACAGAAAGATATTTAACAAATGAAAAAAACACTTATTGCTAGCTTTCTTTTAGCATGCTGCTTCAATCTCCATGCCCAAAGTAATTATGAGAAACAAATTGTAGCCCTTCGCGAAGAAAAAGCCAATGAACTGGCAAAAGAACAATATGGCCCGCTGAAAGCAGATCAAGTGGCATTTTTGGATTACTTTCCAGTAGACGCAAACTATAAAGTCAAGGCAAAAATCGAGGTTTTGTTTGATGAACCCGTGTTCCGCATGCCGACGTACGATGGTACAAGCAATGAATACAAACGGTACGGAATCATAACATTTATCCTTCAAGGCAAAGAACGTGTACTGAATGTCTACCAAAGCGTCGCATTATTTCAAAATCCTGCATACAAAAAACATTTATTTTTGCCATTTTTAGACTTAACAAATGGTCAGGAAAGCTATAGTGGTGGCCGATATATTGATCTATCCACAGACGATATAAAAGGGGACAACGTTGAGATAGATTTTAACAAAGCATATAACCCCTATTGCGCTTATAGTAACGGCTACCGTTGTCCCGTTCCCCCAGTTGAAAACAATTTAGAAACAAAAATTATGGCAGGAGAAAAAGCATTTCATAAGTCAAAAAACGAAAGACCGGTCAATCTTAATGCGGGTCAGGAGTTCAGTGCTGCTGACAAGAAAATCATTTTATCAGGCGATGAAAATGCGCTTCTTCGTGTATTGCAAACAACGGACGACAAAGATCTGAAAGTTCTAAAGGCGACAAGCAGCGATGTCAAATACAACGATCCATTGCTTGAGTCGCTTTCCAAAAGGATGTTCGCGACGGTACGTGACCCCAATCATCCCGGTGTAGGTATTGCAGCACCTCAAATCGGCATAAATAAGAATCTAATCTGGGTACAGCGGTTTGATAAAGCTGAGCAGCCTTTTGAGTTCTATATAAATCCGAAAATTTTGTGGCGTTCTAAGTTGAAACGTAAAGGGGCTGAAGGTTGCCTTTCTATTCCTAACCGTAAAGAAGATGTATTACGGAGTTATGCCATCAGACTACAATATATCAGTAAAGAGGGGAAAGTTATTGAAGAAAATATCGAAGGCTTTACCGCTGTTATTTTTCAACATGAAACGGATCATCTGTTTGGCATCTTATTTCCAGACCGGTTAGAAGAACAAAGCCAAGAAGTTTATGCACCATTGAATGACAAAATTGAATTTTCCATTCAGCCAAAAACACTGACCCCGTAAATATCCTTTCAAGAATAACCTTCTAAAAAGCTTTTATGGCGTTATCTAAATCATGTGATACTGATGTATCAACAATATAAAAATACATGATTTAGTGCACTGATAATTCTAAAAAAAAGCCCCTATGAATTAATTCATAGGGGCATAATATTTATTATGGAATCTACTGAGTTAGATCAAACCTTTTTCCGCTAATAACTCTGCGACCTGAACCGCATTGGTTGCAGCACCTTTACGCAAATTATCTGCTACCACCCACATATTTAGGGTATTTGGTTGTGATTCGTCGCGACGGATACGGCCGACAAAAACTTCATCTCTACCATGCGCATCTTTTGGCATAGGATATTGTAGAGAAGCAGGATCGTCAACAACAATACAACCACTTTGTGCCGCTAAAGCCGCACGTACGTCATTCAAATCAAAATCATTTTCGAATTCTATGTTCAACGACTCAGAGTGTCCACCCATCACTGGAATACGTACAGTCGTAGCCGTCACCTTAATAGAATCATCACGCATGATTTTATTTGTTTCCAAAATCATCTTCATCTCCTCTTTTGTATAGCCGTTTTCTTGAAAAACATCTATATGAGGAATAACATTTAAATCAATCTGATAAGGATAAGCTTTTTCACCATCTTTTCCAGCGCGTTCGTCCATTAATTGATTGACAGCCTTAACACCAGTACCTGTTACAGATTGATAAGTAGAAACTACAACACGTTTGATCTTATATTTATCATGTAATGGTTTTAACGCCACAACCATCTGTATCGTCGAACAATTCGGGTTTGCAATAATTTTATCTTCAGCAGATAACACATCGCCGTTCACTTCTGGAACCACCAATTTTTTCGTTGGATCCATACGCCAAGCCGAGGAATTGTCAATTACGGTAATGCCAGCTTCGGCAAATTTAGGAGCGTATTCTTTGGAAGTATCGCCACCTGCAGAAAACAATGCCACATCAGGTTTCAATGCAATAGCCTCAGATGGAGTAACCACCTTATACTTCTTTCCCTTGAATTCAATTTCCTTACCCTTACTACGCTCTGAAGCTACTGGAATTAATTCTGTTACTGGGAAATTACGCGCCGCCAACACGGTTAGCATCTCAGTACCTACAAGGCCTGTTGCGCCGACTACTGCCACTTTCATTTTGTTTGTGTTTAAATTGTGTATATAAATTTGTTATTTGATTTTGTTTTCAGTTGATTCTCGAAGAATGAATTCTTCAAATTTAAAAAATATTCCCCAATTCCACTATTAAAATAACAAAATATTAC
Organism: Sphingobacterium sp. UBA6711; assembly: GCA_002454415.1. Lineage (GTDB taxonomy): Bacteria > Bacteroidota > Bacteroidia > Sphingobacteriales > Sphingobacteriaceae > Sphingobacterium. The sequence goes on along the minus strand of DKIT01000039.1, from coordinate 2,991 downwards.
TGCTTATACTAGGAATGTCACAACATTTGAGTTTTTTACGCTATAAATGTTCAAACTATATAATTAATAGAAGCCATGTTCTCAAAAATTGTGATTACGTAAATTCAAAAAAAATAAAAATTTTCCCTGCTTATTCAAAAAAAAAGAACAAACGATTGAAACGGTTTAAAATCTCATAAAAACAGCCCCAAGAGTCTATAAATTAACATTTTTTGCAACCTGTCCTGATGAACGTAGAGTTGCTAGATACTGAAAAGCCGCTATATTTGCATCATGAACCGTCATGGTTGAAATTTCATTTTTGATCATTACATGAAACGTAAATTATGCCATGGCAAAACCCGTATTATCGTCGGGAGCAACAAGCGGAGCGATTCATTTTTATTATTGAGTATGGAAACTCGTAATGATGGACGCAGATGCTTCATAAAATAAAACTTACAAATGAAAGAAAGCATTATCATCATTGGTGCAAATGGCCAGATCGGCACAGAATTGGCAATCGCTTTGCGTAAAAAATTTGGTGCGGAGAATGTCGTAACTACTGACATTAGAGAACCACAAATTAAAAGCCCTGACGAAATTTTTGAAATCGCAAATGTACTTGACAAAGATGGTCTGGAAACATTGTTTCAAAAATATAAGCCAACTCAAGTATATTTATTGGCAGCCATGCTTTCTGCAACAGGTGAAAAATATCCTGAAAAAGCTTGGGAATTGAATATGAATGGCTTGTTGAATGTCCTCGACCTAGCCGTAACATATCAAGTATCAAAGATATTTTGGCCAAGCTCTATCGCCGTTTTTGGGCCTCACTCCCCAAAAACTAACACTGAGCAATATTGCGTAATGGATCCGAACACTATTTATGGTATCAGCAAGCTGGCTGGTGAGCGTCTCATTGAATGGTATCAGGAACACCGCGGCCTGGATATCCGGAGTGTCCGTTACCCAGGCATTATCTCTTGGAAAACTGAACCGGGAGGCGGAACTACAGATTATGCAGTGGACATCTTTTATGAAGCACTAAAAACTGGCACTTACGCATGTTTCTTATCTGAAAACACGGCCCTGCCAATGTTGTACATGGACGATGCAATCCGCGGTACACTTGAGCTCATGGACGCTCCGAAAGAAAACTTGAGCATTCGCCACAGTTATAACCTTGGTGGTATTACATTTACTCCTAAAGAACTTGCACAAGAAATTAAAAAAATTCTTCCTAATTTTGCAATCTCTTACGTAGCGAACGATCCAAGACAACAGATTGCCGATTCATGGCCTGCGAGTTTGGACGATTCTTATGCAAGAAAAGACTGGACCTGGAAGCCAGAATTTGACATCCAGAAGATGACAGTCGATATGATTGAGAATCTTAAAAACAAAATATAACAATGGGAAGAGCTTTCGAATTCAGAAAAGAGCGGAAGGTCAAACGCTGGGCCAAGATGGCCGTTCAATTTACACGTTTAGGTAAAGAAATCGCTATGGCGGTTAAAGAAAGCGGCCCTCACCCAGAAACTAACTCAAGACTTCGTACAGCAATACACAATGCTAAAGCTGTCAATATGCCTAAAGACCGTATCGAAGCCGCAATTAAACGTGCTTCGGAAAAGGATTCAAAAGGATATGAGGAATATGTATACGAAGGCTATGGCCCTCATGGTGTACCCGTTTTAATCGAAACAGCAACAGATAACACCAATCGTACTGTTGGAAACATACGTAGCTATTTTACGAAAGCTGGTGGTTCTTTGGGAAAAACAGGTTCGTTGGATTTTATTTTTAATCGCAAATCGATATTCCGTTTTGCAGCTACAGATGAATTGGATCTGGAGGAACTTGAATTGGAGTTGATCGATGGAGGCTTAGAAGAATTATACGTCGAATCTGATGAAGAGGGTAATGACGTTGCTGTCGTTCAAACATCTTTTGAAGACTTTGGTAATATGCAAAAATTATTGGAAGAAAAAGGTATCGAAGTAACATCTGCAAAATTGGAACGTATCGCTTTATCGCATTCGGATATCACGGAGGAACAAGCTGCTGATGTATTGAAGATGATCGATAAAATCGAAGAAGATGACGATGTTCAAGCTGTATACCATAACATGGCTTAGGCTGTTGAATTTATCAAATAATAAAAAAGAGCGCTGGTCGCTCTTTTTTATTTAAACGCCGCACAGCGCCGTCAGAAAAATTACTACATTTGTAATAGACTATATAAAACTCATAACAGAATGACTTTTGAAGAATTTTTCATAAAAAAGAAAATTGATTTAAAAGCTTTAAAAGCTGCAGACGAACCCTTATTTGAGGAGTTCAGAGCACACTATTCTGCTATGGGGGAAAAAAGTTTTGACCATAGCAAAAAGTTTTGGTTCAATAAGCTTCGAAAGAGCTACCATTTGTCTGAAGAAGAAACTTCACTTGCAAAACCTACAGTAAAACATGCTGTAATTAATACTCAATCCGATACTTCCACTGCCGAGACGGCAAAACCAGCTGGCTTTAAACCCCGCTTCAAAGCCGCAACTACACCTGCAGTGGATGAGGGCGAAACCACCTTCAAATCAGAAGCCGCTGATTCGGCAAAAACTGAGTCTGACTCTGCTCCTACAGGATTCAAACCGCGGTTCAAGGCGGGTGTGACGAAAACACCTGACGCAACGGCGAACACGGCCACTGAAGGAGAAAAGACGGATGAAACTGCAGCATCGGCGCCAAAACCGACAGGATTCAAACCACGATTCAAGGCAGGTGTAACGAAAACACCTGACGCAACGGCGAACACGGCCACTGAAGGAGAAACGACGGATGAAACTGCAGCATCGGCGCCAAAACCGACAGGATTCAAACCACGGTTTAAGGCGGGTGTAACGAAAACGGACACTTCCGAACAGGTATCGCAACCTGGGCCAAAAGAGCACATCAGTTCAACGGCAACCGGAAACTCGGAACCAGAAAACAACAATACTCAGACCCAGGAAC
>DKIT01000021.1:31249-92774 GCA_002454415.1 Sphingobacterium sp. UBA6711 | reverse complement strand
TAACCATCCACTGGAGGAGAGCGAAAAGCCATTGCATTACCTTCCTTAACACTGGATAATTTTTCTGAAATCACTTGGTGAATCTGATCGATATCGTTCATCTCGCCACGCTTCTTTTTGTCTTTCAGGCGTATGAATCCTGTTGCATAGGCTGCGCTGGAGTTGTTACCGATCATATTGAATCCGGTGATACTCGTATGACTTTCAATAGAAGGAATATCGGTAAGTAGTTTTTCGATTTTTTCTCCTGCTTTTGTGGTTCGATCAAGTCCCGTTCCTGGGGGCATTTCCAGACTGTAGACGACAAAGTTATCATCTTCCATTGGTACGAAACTTNNNNCTTTTGGAAGTGCTTGTCATGAGGTACCCCGCAACGCCAATTGTAGCCAGGATCAAAAGTGCCGATATCCATTTTTTCTTTGCCAGGAATTTTAATGAACCAACGTATCGGTTGGTCATGTTTTCGAAGCCTGCGTTAAATGCTTTGAAAAAACGCTGAGAAAACCCAGTTTTTGGGGTCTGCCCATCGTGATTTTCGGCATGTGTATTTTTAAGCAATAATGCACATAGTGCGGGTGTCAGCGTCAATGCATTGATCGCAGAGATCACAATGGCGATCACAAGAGTATAGGCAAACTGTTTATAGAACATGCCCGATGAACCTGTCGGAAATCCAATTGGAATAAANNTCACCAAGGTAATGGAGATTACAGCTCCAGTGATTTCACTCATGGCACTATGGGTAGCCTGTTTACCTGTTAAATTGGAAGTCTCCATCTTTCCATGTACTGCTTCGACAACGACAATTGCATCATCGACAACAATACCAATGGCGAGTACGAGGGCAAATAACGTCAATATATTGATGGTAAAGCCAAATACAAGCAGGAAGAAGAAGGTACCTACAATAGCTACAGGGACTGCAATTGCTGGAATAATAGTCGATCGTATGTCTTGTAAGAATAAGAATACAACGAGGAAAACCAAAATGAAGGCTTCAATTAATGTCGAGCGTACTTGGGCTGTACTTTCATCCAAGCGCTCTTTGGTACTGATCAATTTAAAAATGTTGATTCCAGGAGGGAATGAGCGCTGCGCTATTTCAATCTGTTTATCGATTCCAATTTCAATTTCATTGGCGTTGGAGCCTGATGTCTGGAATATACCAATTGTAACGGTATTGAGGCCGTTATTTTGCGAATTACCACTATAACTGATCGAGCCAAACTCAATACGTGCTACATCCTTCAAACGTACAATCTGGACATCATTATTTTTGATAATAATATTCTCATACTGTTCTGGGAGGTTCTTTTTTCCTTTATAGCGTATGACATATTCAAGTGGTGCTTTTGATTCTTCCCCTAATTTTCCAGGTGCAGATTCCAGACTTTGTTTGGAAATTGCAGCAATGACTTCTTGTGGCACAAGTCCATAACTCGCCATTTTTTGCGGATTCAACCATACACGCATCGAATAGTCTTTGGAACCGAATACCATGGCCTGACCGACCCCAGGTACACGCTTGATCTGTGGGATCAAGTTGATGTTCACATAATTCTGTAAAAATAGTTCATCATATTTTTTATTATCTTCTGTATAGATATTAAATATCATGATCATACTATTTTGTTGCTTGGAGGTGGTTAATCCCATTCGGACAACTTCCTGTGGCAGGATAGGCGTAGCCTGTTGTACTCTATTTTGCACATTTACCGCTGCCTGATCTGGATTTACACCTGCCTTAAAGACAATGCGTACAGAGAATGTACCATCATTACTTGCAGTAGATGTAATGTATTCCATGTCCTCCACACCATTGATTTGCTCTTCAAGGGGCGTAACAACTGATCTCAATACGGTTTCACTATTTCCACCAGGGTAGCTCCCGGTAACCTGTACCGTAGGAGGAGCGATATCTGGAAATCGTGTCTGAGGAAGCCTGAAGAGGCCGATTATCCCCAGTATGACAAATATGATAGATATAACAGTTGCCAAAACTGGCCTGTCAATAAAGTTCTTCAACATTTTAGTTTAAATTTAATAAAGCTTTTGGTACCGTTTTTTTTTCAAAAGTGAATAATGAATGTATATGTTTGTTGTTTGGATTTTTCCGAAACATCCTAACTGCATCATCTTTGAGGACTCAACTTTTGCCATACGTGTAATCCTTTTTACCTTGCGGTTTCTTTAGATNNATTCCATCGTTAAGCATGTCAATTCTATTTATAACGATTTTTTCACCAGCTGTGAGTCCTGATTTTAGTAAATAGGCGTTAGCTGTATTTCCTGCAATTTCAATCTGTTTCATGGAAATTTTATTTTTCTCACCAATAACATAAACGAAATAGCGGTCTTGAATATCCTTGACAGCGGCCATAGGTACCAACAATACGTTTTCATGCGCTTTTTTCAAGATTACTTTGGCTGAGCCACCCGAACGGAGAATTTTTTCAGGATTGGTGAAACTTGCCTTAAGTGCCATACTTCCAGTTGTTCTGTCTATGTTACCACTGGCTAATTNNACAGCTTGCTTGCTGATTGGATGCTTTGTTATTTTGGTCCTTGATAAAGGCTATAAAGTCTGCTTCACTCAAGGAAAAGTAAACATTGACGGTATTGATTTCTGATAGCGTGGTTAAAGGTGTTGCATCCGCTGCGGTAATTAAATTTCCTATTCGATTGGGTATGCGGCCAATATAACCACTCACCGCGGCATTGATCAATGTAAATTTGGCATTTATTTGAGACGAACCGAGTGCGGCCTGTGCTTGAGCAACCTGCGCTTTTGCAGCTGCATAGCTGGCTTCAGCAGTTTTCAGCTGTAGTTCAGTATATACTTTACCCTCGACAAGTGGCTTGATTTTCTCAATTTCCAATTTGGCATTCTGTTCGGCAGATAATGCCGCTTGATAGGCTGCCTTGCTGTTGTTTACCTGTTCGTTGTAGACATCAGCTTTTATTTTGAAAAGAGGTTGCCCCTTGGATACATAGTCTCCTTCTTTCACGAAGATCTGCTCTAGGTAACCTGTTACCTGCGCTTTGACATCGACGTTGACGGTTCCCTCTAATGTACCAGGATATTTTTTTTCAGTCTCCGCATGAGTAGGAGACAGTTCGATAAAATCAACAGTAACTGCCTGCTCTTGCGCTTGTTCTTGCTTGCCTCCACAGGACGATAATAATGTTGCTGCTGTAATAAATGTAAGGAAAGGTTTTAAAGTCATCGTTCTTTGTGCCATTTTATCATTTTATAATGAAGCAAAGAAAAGAATTCTACTAAGCCATACGCTAAAGAAATCTACCGAGACGTTACAATTGAGTTCTGAAACGTAGCAGTGATGACCTGAATTTTATGAGGTTAAATCAAGCAGGTTATTGATTTGTTCAATTTATCGCTTTACGAATTGGAGTCTTATCAGTAACATTGGTATGGAAAGATGTAGTTATGAAAAAGGCTAATAGTCCAACCGATTTTTCAGCAGTTGAGCCTTTTCTCTACTCACAAGGACTTCTACTTGATTGTTATTTTTTATTTCAATTTTTAGTTTTCCATTGAAATGATTATGCAGTCTTTTTATTGCATCAATGTGAACGATGAATTGTCTATTGGCACGAAAAAATACTTTCGGATTTAATTGCTGCTCAAGTTCCTCCATTGTCTGTGGGACAATTTCAATAGTACCGCATTTGAGCTGTGCATGGGTGAGTTTAAATTCAGAATAGAAGAATAGTATATCTTCAACAAGAATAGTTTTATATCCGTCTTTAAAAGGAAGTAGAAAGCGTGACCGGAAGTCTTTTGGATAGATAAAGTCGAGTAATCCTTGGAGCGGCTGTTGACTTATCTGTTTATCCTTCAAATGATCAAGTTTTTGGATAGCATGTTCTAATTCGTCTTTTTCGACAGGTTTAAGCAGGTAGTCTATACTATTGAATTTAAATGCTCTAACAGCATATTCATCAAATGCTGTTGTAAATATAATTGGACAATCTACTTTAATTGCTTCCAATATTTCAAAACTTAAACCATCAGATAGACGAATATCCATCATAACAAGATCTGGCAGGTCATTAGTATTGAGCCAGTTGATACTGTCAGCAATATTATCCAGTACGTCCAAAATGATAATGGATGATTTTATCTCTTTCAGGAGACGCTTTAAACGATCTGCATTTAGTTTTTCGTCTTCTATGATCAATACTTTGGTAATATTCATTATGCTTGTTCTAATAGTGGCAGAATAACGTTAAATGTTTTTCCATCATTCTTTATCTGAGGTTGTAAGTTGGATAGCAAATCATATCTCTTAATAATATTGGAGATCCCGATCCCCGATGATTCGGATACATTTTCAATCGGAATTAGTAAATTTTCAATGATAAGTTGGCTTTGGGAGTTGGTATACACCTTAATTCTAAGAGGCCTTTTCTTATTTGTCTGATTATGCTTTAAGGCATTTTCGACTAATAATTGTAAAGTGAGTGGAGGTAATTGAAAATTACGCTTTGCTGGATTGACGTTTATCTCGAAGGTNNCGAAGGTTACTCCGTCACCAAATCTGTTTTTAATAAGGAAAATGTATGAATTCAGAAAGTTTAGCTCTTCTTCTAGTGAGATGATATCTTTTTTTGAATTGACGAGAAGATAGCGATATATCTTTGAAAAGTTCTCTGCGTATTCGTAACCCAATTGTTGATCTTCAAGTATAATTTCTGAAAGCACACTTAGGTTGTTAAAGACAAAATGGGGGTCGATCTGTAGCTTCAACGATTGAAGTTCTGTTTCAAGAACGACCTGATCAAGCTTTGCGGCACGCATGGATTCATTTTTCCAATTTGTAATTAAATGACTGCCAATATTGATCCCCATAATCATTAGGGCGATCAATACACTAATTGTGATATTTTGTATCATTCCCCTTTTTTCCTCTAAAGATGGGGCAATTGTTACATTTTGAGGACCAAAATAATATTTTGAGATAAGATACTCTAAAAGTAAGTTGATAAGGAGTACGGCAAAAAGATTAATAACTGTTACGAGCAGGAGCCGTTCTGTTGGGGTATCTTTCCAGGTTAAAAATTTGTCCAGTTTATTATGGGCTATAATGCTAAATTCAGATATGATAAAGCTGTATAGGATCGTGAAGGTCCATTCTCCCAATATTTCAAACATATTTCGGTTAAAATAGCCATCCCAGCAACTGGAAAATGGATCGATAATATACGCCACGAGATAAATGAGAAGAAAGGATAAAAAAGTAAATATCAGTCTTTTTTTATTGGTGCTGATGAGATTCTTTTCGTTTTTATAGATCGCTATATCCGGCATTCCGTGAATTTATGTGTTTGGATGAAATTTATACAAATTTCGTAATTCCTTTACTATTGTGCGATAAATTTATGCCGAAGCGTATAAAGCTCTTACTGAAATATCAATTTGATACGCTCAGGTGTATGATCATAGCTGAGTGTCTAATTTTTCAGCATAATAAGATCAAATGTCATTTTGTATTAATCCACTCATATCTTTCCAACCTTGCATTTTGTATAAATTTAGTATTTTACAAAAATAATCTCACTATTGTCGTTACACTTATCCTTTTTATCCCAACTTCTAAAGCGTTTTTAACCATGATTTTTTGCTTCACCGTACATTATTAAGGCTCGATTAAGGCAGGGGTTTGTGACTGGTTAAAAAATAGGGGCCATCAGCGGCCCCCATCTACCAGATATGTATAATAAAATTAGAAAATTAGTTTGTAGGTATTAGTTTTNNAGTTTTTGGTCCATCCACCACCCAATGAACGGTAGAGCTCAACAACAGCAGAAAGCTCCGCTTTTTGCACCTGCGCAAGTTCAAGTTCACTTTGCAGTATATTGCTTTGCGCTGTAATCACTTCCAGATAGGTCGCCATTCCAGTTTCAAATAGTAAATTGGCATGCTTAATTGCCTCCTTCAAACGATTTGTCCTATCCAACGTAATTTTTTGTTTTTCTTTCAATTTTTGAATGGAAACTAAAGCATCAGAAACTTCTCCAGCCGCAGAAATTACCTTCTGTTTGAAAATCATAACATTTTTTTCTTGTTCGACTTGGGCTAGCTCAAACTGTGTTTTCAATTCTCTACGTTGGAAAATAGGTTGCGTGATACTGCCTGTAATCGCGCCGAATAACGAAGCGGGCAAATTAAACCAATTACTAGCTTTAAATGCATTTACTCCCGCTTCAGCACTGATAACTAAGGAAGGATACATCCTTGCCTTTGCAACCTGTTGATAAGCTTGAGAAGCGGTGATTGCCAGTTCAGCTTGTTTAACATCGGGGCGATGACTGAGTAAATCGGCCGGTATCCCCGTTGCCAGATTTTCCGGAAATCGGATATTTCCCAATTTTTCTTCTATTTTAATCTCTTGAGGAAGTTTTCCACTGAGAATCTGAATGGCATTTTCCTGAATATGGATCTGTTGTTCAAAATCAGGGATAAGAGCCGCAGCCGATAAACGTTGGGCATCTACTTGTTCTAGTGCAAGCAATGTTATATCACCGACTTCATACTGTTGCTGGACAATACGCAAAGTTGTATCGCTTAGTTGTAAGTTTTGTTGTGCAATATCGCGCAATTGATACAGCATCAAAAGTTGGTAATAGCCCTGTGCAACCTGAGCAATTAATTGGGTCTGGATTACCTTTTTTGCTTCCTCTGTTTGCAAATAAGATGCTAATGCGGCGACATTTTGATTTTTGATTTTACCCCATAGATCAGCTTCCCAGGATAAACCTAGGGATGCCGTGTAATCTTCGACGTGATGTTGACCCAAAAACTGGCCGAGACTTAAACCATTCATACTATTGTTGGATGGATTTGTGCTATTTCCCCTAATTTGCAACTGTGCTGTGGGAAGATAGTTGGCTTTTGCTTGTTTTAAGCTAAGCTGTGAGGCTTCAATATTTTTTATAGCCAACTGCATATCCAAGTTGTGTTGGATTGCGCTGTCGATTAAGGATTGCAAGACCTGATCTTTAAAAAAGTTACGCCAGGGAATAGATCCTATATTATTCTCCTGCGGTGCTCCGTCCTGATCACGATATTGTTCAGGGAGATTGGGGGCAAGTTGTTTATTGCTGACCAGTTTATCTGTTTTACAGGACCACGCGACAAAAGATAAGATGAAAATCGTCAGTAATTTTGCTTTTTTATTCATATATTTAAATTTTGTCATGTACTAATTGTTTGTGTGTACAGGAATTTCCAACGAAACGGTATCGTTTTCAAGCTGTTTTTGATGTGGAGCACGTCCTATTTTTTCTTGTATATATTGGAAGAAGATGAAAAGGATAGGAATGATAAAAAGCCCTAAAACGACTCCAGTGAGCATTCCGCCCGCAGCGGCGATACTAATGGAATGATTTCCTTGGGCTGAGGGACCTACCGCAGTCATCATTGGAATCATACCCACGATAAAGGCGAGGGAGGTCATGATAATGGGTCTTAAGCGTAGTCTTGCTGCTTTAAGTGCAGCGCTCGGAATGGAAAGTCCCTGCTTACGTCCCTGAATAGCAAACTCTACGATCAGAATAGCATTTTTAGCCAGCAAACCAATCAACATAACTAATGCTACCTGAACATAGATGTTGTTTGCAATCTCTGTGAGGCTAATTGCTGCAAATACACCAAATATACCGGTCGGAATAGATAGAATGACAGCCAATGGAATAATATAGCTCTCATACTGCGCAGCCAGTAAAAAATAAACGAATATTAGGCAGAGAATAAAGATTAAAGTAGACTGCCCTCCAGATACAATTTCTTCTTTGGTCATACCGGAAAACTCATAGGTGAAACCTGTCGGCAATTGTTGTTTTGCAACTTCTTCAACGGCACGTATAGCATCTCCAGAGCTATAGCCTGGCTTAGGAATCGCATTTATTCCAATCGAATTGAATAAATTGTAACGTGATGCTGTCTCTGGTCCGTATACACGTTCCAATTTGACCAATGTGTTGATGGGAACCATGTCTCCCAATCTGTTTTTTACGAAAATTCCATCCATGGAAGTGGGCTCACTTCGATCTTTGGCATCAGCTTGAACCATAACACGGTAATATTTTCCAAAACGGTTGAAATCTGAGGCTTGTGCACTACCGAAATAAGCTTGCATGGTTTGCAGTATGCTTTTTGTACTTACGCCGAGTTGCTCGGCTTTGATATCGTCTACTTGTAGCTCGTATTGTGGATAGTCTGCCTTAAAGGTTGTAAAGGCCATCATGATCTCCGGTCGTTTCATCAATTCGCCAATAAAATTCTGTCCGATGCTGCTGAATTTTCCAAGTTGTCCGCCCGTTCTGTCCTGGAGCACCATATCTAGACCGTCTACGTTGCTGAATCCGGGTACTGTCGGGAAGGTAAAGACAAAGAAATTTGCCCCCTTGATATTGGCTAGGCGTTGATTAACATCCGCCATAATTGCATTTATATCTTTTATATTGCCACGTTCCTTATGTGGCTTAAGAAGGATAAATGCAACACCGGCTGATGGACTTGTAGACTGTGTTAAAATATTGAAGCCGGCAAGAACATTTAAAGTTTTAGTAAAATCAGCATGTTGAAGTTGCTTTTCCGCTTCAGCCAATGCACTTGAAGTACGGTCTAAAGAAGCTCCGGCGGGCATGGATAGTGATACCGCAATAAATCCTTGATCTTCCGATGGAATAAATCCTGTAGGTGTTTTACGGATCATAAAAATTGTCAAGAGCAGCGTAATACCCAGTCCAGCAAATGCAACCCACTTGTAACGAATTAAAAATCGGAGACTGCCTAAATAATTTTTAGTTAGCCGATCAAATCCAACATTAAACCCTGCAAAGAAGCGCTCTTTAAAATTAAGTTTCTTAGTATTGGAATGAGCATGGTGCGTTGGTTTTAAGAACAATGCACATAAAGCGGGACTCAGTGTCAATGCATTGATTGCTGAAATAACGATAGCAATTGCTAATGTAAAAGCAAATTGCCGATAGAAGACACCTGTAGAACCTTCCATAAAACCGATGGGAAGGAATACGGCGGACATTACCAGTGTGATGGAAATAATTGCTCCAGTAATCTCACTCATTGCCGATGTTGTTGCAAGTTTGGGCGAAAGGTTTTCATGTTCCATTTTGGCATGGACAGCCTCTACTACCACAATCGCATCATCTACGACGATACCGATGGCGAGTACGAGCGCGAATAGGGTAAGCAAGTTGATCGAAAAGCCAAAGAGCTGCATAAAGAAAAACGTTCCCACGATAGCTACCGGTACAGCAATAGCCGGAATCAGTGTCGATCTAAAATCTTGAATANNTAAGAACACCAATATAAATGCTTCGATCAGTGTGTGCTTTACTTGGTCGATGGATTGGTCAAGCGCATCTTTCGTATTGTATAACACAAGGTATTTAACACCTTTTGGGAAACTTAGAGATGCTTTTTCCATAAACTCTTGAATTGCAATTTGGATTTCGTTTGCATTTGAACCTGCCAATTGCATGACCCCAATATTCAATCCTGCTTTTCCATTGATACGGGTTTGACTCGCGTAGGTATAGGAGCCTAATTCAACTCGTGCGACATCTTTAAGTTTTAATACAGAACCGTCTGTATTGGAACGAATAATGATATTTTCGTAGTCACTTGGTTGGTTGAGTTTTCCCTTATATTTGATGACAAACTCAAATGCCTCACGGCTACTTTCCCCAAATTTACCCGGGGCAGCCTCGACATTTTTATCTTGAATCGCCGCCATTACTTCCTCAGGCGTTAGTTTATAGGTCGCCATTTGGTTTGGATTGAGCCATACACGCATCGAATAATCTTTACTACCGCCAAATGCTAATGCTTGTCCTACCCCAGGTATACGTTTAAGTTCAGGGATAATATTGATTTGTGCATAGTTAGTAATAAAAGTTTGATCGTATTTACTTTCATCTTCTGTGTAAAGATCCAATACCATGATTAGACTGTTTTGTTGTTTAGCTGTAGTGATACCAGCTTGTACAACTTCTGCGGGCAATTGACTGGTGGCTTGGGCTACGCGATTTTGAACATTGACGGCTGCTTGATCAGGGTCGGTACCAAGTTTAAAATATACAGTAATCATTAAAGAACCATCATTACTGGCTGTAGAACTCATGTAGCTCATGTTTTCAACACCATTAATAGACTCTTCGAGGGAGGGCGCTACAGCCCGGAGAACTGTTTCGGCATTGGCTCCAGGGTACAGTGCGGTTACTTGGACCGCCGGCGGTGCGATATCTGGAAACTGTTGTAAAGGCAGCTTTAGGATACCTATCACACCCAATATTACTAGTAATATGGAGATGACGGTCGCTAGTACAGGTCTTTCTATAAATTTCTTAAGCATCTGGTTTTTCTAATTATAATGAGTTTATGCTATCTTTTGCTAAAGCTTGTGGCGTGATTTTCTGGCCGTCTTGAAGTAAATCTATGCCTTTATAGACAATTCTATCTCCGGCATTTAACCCTTTACTTACAAGGTAATTCGCGCCACTTTTTCCAATAACAGTAATGGGTTGTTGAACAACTTTATTTTCTTTGCCAATTGTGTAAACAAAAATTTTGTCTTGCATTTCAAGTGTTGCAAGCTGGGGTACTAACAATGCTTGTGTATACTTCTTCTGTAGTCTTACACGACCGGTGTTTCCGTTACGTAAAACACCTTCTGGATTGTTGAAGGTCGCACGAAGAGTAATAGCCCCAGTGTTTTTATCGAATTGTCCATCGACCATGTCTATTTTTCCTTTTTGATCATAGATCGTTTGGTCTGAAAGGACCAAGCTGATAGGAGGGAGATTGTGAAGCTTTTGTTGCAAAGTATTGCCTTCAGTATTGTTTTTGAATGCAATAAAATCATTTTCTCCTAATGAAAAATAAACATGCAGATCCTTTACATTGGACAGCGCAGTCAATGGTTGAGAATCTGTTGGCCCAACTAAACTACCTTGTTTGCGTTGTAATCTTCCGATATAACCTTCGGCAGAGGCACGTATCAATGTATATCCAAGATTGATTTTTGCAGTTTCAACAGCAGATATAGCTAATAGTACATTTGCTTTGGCTGCATTTCGGGCACTAATTGCAGTTTTTAATTGAAACTCCGTCAACACCTTGGTGTTGACCAATTTTGTTTTCTTTTCGACTTCTAAATCGGCATTTTCTAATGCCGCTTTTGCTGCCAGTAAATTAGCTTTTGCCTGGTTAAGCTGTTCTTGATAAGGACGGTCATTAATTTTGAAAAGCGCTTGGCCCTTGTTGACTTTGGCACCTTCATCGACATAGATATACTCCAATATTCCCTCTACTTGGGGTCTGATTTCAATATTGGCAGATGCCTCAATGGTAGCTGGGTATTCTTGGTAAACTGTCTCGTTACCATTTTCTATCGCCATTACAGGTAAGCTAACAGGTGGCTGGTCGATAGGTTTGCTGGTTCCTGTGGAGCAGCTGTACAGAAAGATTGCACTCAGCAAATATGCAGTCTTTACGATATTAATTTGTTTAACACTGTTAAGTGTCGGAACGTAAATCCTCTTAAGACTAAGTGATGAATTTGTTTTCATGTGATATTAAAAATTGAAGTTTTGGTGTATTTAACGGTGTTAGATTTTTTAACGTTGTATTTTTTAAAGTAAAAAAATTAGTCAGTTAGCGATCGAGTAATGCCATAGATCGCATCTTTTAATACTTCTTGGTTTGTATTGTCGCCATTGCCCTGATTTACCAGATTGATGGAGATCAGCTCATGTATGATTGACCAGTAGGTGAAATACTTCCTGCAGATCAATTCTTCCGATGGCTTTTTATCTTTCATGATTTACCGGATGACATCACTAATTAACTTTCCATGAGATTCCGCACATTTATATGTTTTTTCAAATCCACAACATGCAGTTCCAACACCGAACATTAACTGGTATAGTTCCCGCTCCTCAAAAGCAAAATCCCAATAACTAAACCACATGGCCTCCAATTGTTTTTCTAAATCGGTTTCAGTTGATTTGGCCTGCCTTACTTTCTTGGCAAGCAGAAGATATCCTTGGTTGGCAAGTTCTGTGAGAATAGCATCCTTATTAGCGAAATACTCATAAATCATAGGAGCAGTATACTCAATGATATCCGCAATTTTACGCATACTTAAAGCTTGCCAACCCTCCTCTTTTACGATCCGGAGCGCAGCATCGAGAATATTGTTTCTATTCTCATCTTTTAGCCGTTGTATACGTTCTCTACTACCCATGGTTAATGTGTAAATAATTTAACAGTGTTAAGCAAAAGTCCAACTTTTAATTTTATTTTTTGACATCTAAAAGTCATTAAATAAAAACCTATTATTTTTCCTCTTTAGGAAACGGATTTTCATCATTTGTCGACGTTAGTAAAATCTCCTTGATTCGATTCCTTTCTTTATCTGTCAAAGTAAGTGCCTTATCGATGATAGGAAGTATGTCGTTGCTTTTTTTCGATTGCAATAAAAGATCGATAAATCCTAGATAGGTGCGAACAAGTTCTGGTTTGATACCGAAGAAAATGCGCGGATCGACAATATAAATTTCCTTTATAAGCGCCAATAACACATCTTTTCTTTTTACATCCGTTTCTGAATCCGTGTAATCAGGCAAAAGCCTTTTTCTTTCCAAATCTGTAAGTTTGACCGAAACAGCGTGCTCTAGCACATATTTCTTTTGCTTTCTATCGAGTAAATCTCGCAACTCAAGCAGTAAATTACGGTATNNAGTATATAACTTGTTTGGCTTTGCCGGAAAAAAGATTATCATCTGTAGATAAGATAATATCTTGTCTTTCGAAATGATCAAAAAATGTGGATTCGACAAATACAGAATGGTGGAAATTGATTGCGTTGTTATTGAAACTGCTGAGTATTTTCGCAATTTCTTTTTTTTCGCTNNGATAATAATAATATCGATCACCAATCGGTTGGTTCCAGCGAATATAGTTTATTGTAAAATTATAGGAAACGTCTCCATCTGGACTATAGGCTGTCCACGATAACAAGTCTGTTTCCTGAATTAAATGCTCATAAACCAGCAGCTTTCCATTAATGCTTATGGCATAATTTCGTACCTTATTCAGAAATAGAAACCAACCGAATTCTTGTGCAAGGAAATTTTTAAATTCATCAGTTTCGAAAAATGCTGCATTAAGCCCAAAGACACCTTCAAGTATGACCTGTGTACCTGTATTTGTATGTTCAGCCTTACTATTTCCGCCGATATCGTACTGCTCTTTACTTTCTCTGTCGATTTGGATACGATAGCTTAAGAAGTTCCCATCTTCCTGAAAGACTGTATTCCAAATAGCACGTGTCGCAAACAGTGAAAAGGAGAACCGGCCCTTTCCTTTTTTACCCCTTGTGTAAGAACTACGCTTGAGACGGTTCTTTTTTATAGAATCCAAAAAATTTCCAAATGAAAAGGAAAGCGTTTCTAAAGGGATGCCTTCTCCATTGTCTTGAATACCGATATGACTGATGTAGCCTAATTCATTACTTTCGATAAAGAGATCGATGCGGGTCGCTTTAGCATCAAATCCATTCCAGATATATTCAGCAATGGCATGTTTAGGATCTTTAGGAAGTCCCGCTGATTCTATACTCTGATTAGTTATTTTGGTGCTTTTTTTCATAGTAAGGGCTTTTCAGCATAAAATTCGTATCTAAACAATTGAAATATTTAGTTATTTATTTCTATATCAATGTACGTTATTTTTTGATCTCTTTATCAAATGTGCGAAAAAATAAGCGAACACAAAATAGATAAGAAGATTAAAGAGAAGATAGATAAAATTAAAAGAACTTCGATTCTCGGGTTCTACTGATAGCTTGCCACCAATATATTGATAGAAGGGAAATGGAAAGCCAAGTTCGTCGTTACCGTCCGCGGGACTATCACATTTCGCAAAAATAAGCGTGATAGTCATTGTAATTATACTGAAAATCAACCAAGTTTGAGGTGTATGGCGGGATATTCTCATGATTATTGTTGATTATGTATTTTATAGTTAAAATGCGTCTTTCGAATTTAATCATTTATAATTTGTATTTTTATTAATACGACCGATATTTTACCAAAAATCACCTTGAATAAGTTATATGATTGGTAGAAATATAACTAAATTTAGTCTATGCTAATAGAAACTTTAAAAAGCCTCTTCCAACGCGATTTAAATAGGCTGAAGGAAGAAATCTCGTTATATAAAAAGGAAGAAAATATATGGCACATTGAAAAAAACATTGCCAATTCAGCCGGTAATTTATGCCTGCATCTCATTGGCAATCTACAGACGTATATTGGGGCGGAGATAGGAAAGACAGGGTATATTAGGGACAGGCCCGCAGAATTTTCCTTAAAGGATATTTCGCGGGTGGTGTTGTTGGATGGAATTAACGATACAATGGAGGTCGTTGCCCGATCTCTAGACCTATTATCTGAAGACGAACTACAAGGAATATATCCCATTTTGGTGTTTGAGGAGAAGACAACTACGCAATATTTGCTTGTACATTTGACCACGCATTTAACATATCACCTTGGACAAATAAACTATCATCGACGACTGCTGGATCAATCTGAGGGGTAACGAGTTATTCTTCGGAACCATTGGCGGAATGATTACTCGTTGGATTCAAGGACATCTAGTTAGCAGTCATGGAGATCAAGGCATATTTAGAAAACATCGGTTTAGTTTTCGTTGATCTTTCTGGATAGGAGGATAGGATTGTTGTTGTAATATGTATCAATATGAGCAATTCCTAAAAATTGCCATTGTCTGCTTATTAGGTGCAATGCGAATGGGATGGCGAGCTGTAAATTTCATATAATTTAGCTATTATTCTAAAAAACGAATAGAAAGTCTTTGATTCTTTGCTTTAAAAGAGGAACTTTAGCCGCAATTAGACATGTAGAAGTGAAACAATCAATAGAATGGATTGTTGATTTTCTTGTAGACTGATCCGATAAAATGAGAAGAATCTTTACTTTAATCGCCTGTTGTTTTTTAGTTAACTCACATGCTCAACAGGTCGATAGCATTACTACTGTTATAGCACCAGAGTACGATCGAGTAGGATTGGTTCATCGATTTTGGCTCGGGGATAGCTATCGTAAGTTGTATAACACACCTGTAAAAATGCGTGTTATGAATCTTGCGACCGAACATGGCGGACTCCAAATCGTAAAGTTGGGCGGTGGAATGCAAACCCAGTCACTTCGACTGGCAGACTCTTCAGGAAGAGAATGGGTGTTGCGTTCCATCCAAAAATATCCAGAACGCAGTCTACCGGCGAGTCTTNNTGCGTAAGGTGTTAGCAGATAATGATACACAGATTGATCAGAAGCTAACCTTGCGCGCAAGACTACTTGACTTTACCTTAGGTGATTGGGACCGACACAAAGACAACTGGCGTTGGGATCCAGAAAAAGAAAAGGGAAAAAAAATCTATACACCTGTACCTCGGGATAGAGATAAGGTGTATTACAAGACATCGGGAATATTTCCTACTTTACTTTCTTATCAATGGTTAAAAGCCCATTTACAACCTTTCAGTCCGCATATAAGAAATGTACCACACTGGAATTTTAATGCAAGTAATCTTGATCATTTTTTTCTTACGCATCTTACAGAAGATGAATGGATCGATGAAATAAAGTTTGTTCAGCGCACGCTGAGTGATACCCTAATCCATCAAGCGATGTTGGCCATGCCCGATACAATCGTAAAATTGAGTGCGAATGAGTTAGAAACAAATATTCGATCTNNAGAAGGGACGAACTGATGGAAAGTGGGTTAACTTACTACCGCTTTCTAGCTCGTGTAGTAGAATTGCCGTTATCTGCCAAATCCGAATTTGTGGATATCGACTACAATAAAGATGGATCTGTATCCGTTAATATTCACAACAAGAAAAAGGATGGGACTGAGGGGCGAAAATTATTGAAACGAACTTTTATACCTGAACAGACCAGAGAAGTCAGAATATATGGACTATCTGGTCGGGATGAATATAAACTACATGGCTCAGGTAAATCGCCTATCAAAATTCGTATCATTGGTGGAGACGATAACGATCTTTATCGTACAACAGAAAAATTTGCAAATGGAAATAAAGTTTATATTTATGATTCCAAAGGTCCAACATCCAATGATCTGAAGATCGATGATGACATTCATTTAAAGCTGAGCAGAGATACGGCAATTCATAGATTTGAGCACGATAATTTTCTCTACGATCGTAAAGGGGTTGTTTTTAACCTGGATTATGGAGTCGATCGTGGACTTATTTTTGGATTAGGTTATCTGATCGAAAATCAAGGTTTCAGAAAAAAGCCTTATGCTTATCGACATCAAATTCTTGGTAGTTATTTGACAGGTCGCGAGTCATTTATGTTCGATTATAAGGGCAATTACAAAGATCTCATTGCGGGCCATGATCTTTATATACATCTTTCTTCTCTTGGGCCCAAAAATCTGAGCAACTTTTTTGGTTACGGTAATAATACTATTTTCGATAAATCGGATTCAAAAAGTATTTCTTATTATCGAAATCGATTTGACCTTGTAAGTGGGGATATTTTTTTGGAAAAATACCTAGAGCCGAGATTAAAGCTATTCTACGGTTCCTCTTCTGAATATTACAATAGTAAACAATCAAATAATGCTGGAAGATATTTTGAAAAATTTAGTCAAAACTACCCTTCTGAACCTATTTATGGTAGCAATTTTTTTACGGGGATTACGACCGGTATAGATTATGACACTCGTGATAATATCGCTAATCCTAAATCAGGTGTACATTTTCATACGCGAATGGGCTGGAATGCAGAAATTGGCGGCGAAGGAAGGAATTACACCAAGTTACAGCATACGATGAGTTTTTATAAAACAGTTGCTGAAAACTACATCACATTTGCCAATCGCATAGGATTGGACGCCGTATGGGGTGATCCTTATTTTTACCAACATGCTCAAATTGGGGGAGAAATGAGTTTGAGAGGATTTAACTCGAGGCGTTTTACTGGGAAAACAGCCCTTTATAACAATTTTGACATGCGTTTGAAATTATTCAGCTATTCGTCATATATTGTTCCTGGAACAGTCGGTGCAATTGGTTTTTATGACGTCGGAAGGGTATGGATGAGCCATGAAAACTCCAATGATTGGCATATGGGCTACGGTGGTGGAATTTACTTTATGCCTGGAGACCTTCTCACCATTCAGGGGGTCGTTGGCTTCAGTAAAGAAGCAACATTGCCTTATCTTCGGGTGGGACTCTCTTTTTAGGAATCGAAATAGAGGTTTTTAACCATGAATTGAAATGAAATCAGAAGTCAAAAAAAAATTGGATAAAAATTTCGCGGAGCGGGAACTGCGAAATAGCAGCATANNAGTATACTACGGGTCGAAGGTAAGGATGGCCAAACAATTGTCATGGCACATCAAATTTTTTATTTGAATACCCACTCGACTGAATTTCCACAATTAGCTTTGTGCAGCTATACCATATTACCAGAAACTGAAATTGCTGGCCATCCCAGAAATTATATTTTAAATCAGGTAACGGGTGCGATTTATTCCCTGGAGGGAAATGAAAGCAAAACGTCGATTAGTGTCCGCGAGAAAGAAATTTTGAACTGTATAAAGAGGGGGATGATCAGTAAAGATATAGCGAAAAA
The DNA here is from genome assembly GCA_002454415.1 of Sphingobacterium sp. UBA6711. Lineage (GTDB taxonomy): Bacteria > Bacteroidota > Bacteroidia > Sphingobacteriales > Sphingobacteriaceae > Sphingobacterium. Next base: position 75,026 of record DKIT01000021.1, on the reverse strand, counting down.
ATTGGGGCTGAGTATAAATACAATTAACCGACATAGGCAGAATATTCTGCAAAAACTACGAGTTCGTAATTCACATGAGGCGGTCCGTATTTTTAATACGGTGCATCAAGAGGGCACTGATAAGATTTAAATCAAAAAGCCCGTCTAAGATAGGTTTCTTAGACGAGTATAACAATGATTCGATTGAAGCTATTTTTGGTTGTTTTCTTTTAACCACTTAGTTCTTCGTTGATCTGCAAGATGTTTGACGTTAAAATAATCAAATTTAGCCCAAAATCCCTCTCCGTCTGGTGAGGCTGCCATCAATCCTACCATCACCGGATGATTATCCTGTAGCCAGGCATTTCGCATCATGATATAATTCTTATCATCAAATGAATAGAAAAATTCAACAGCATCTAATCTACGGACTGCTTTGATCCAGATATAAGGGATTTCCTTCTCTATTGGGATGATGCTCCAATCACTTGTTTTATGTGTGACGACAGTACTCAAATTGTATTTTCCATCTACAAATTCTATTCCTGCCTTTATATAATTTTCATGATCAATGCGCAACATGATACCGGCTTGATCAAAACGGGTTTGGTATTTAGCGGATATCCTTGCCTTAACTTCAAACTCTCCACCTCTCACTGTGTAGAAAAATGGGGCATCATCTACTGTAAAACCATAATGTGAAATACGCCAATAATCACTTTTCNNAGACCATTCCGCAGGTTCATTAAACCAAGTCATCTTTTCTAGCTTTTGTGCATTGGCTTGTATCGCGAATAATGAAAATAGTGACGTCGTTAAAAATGTCTGTAAGCTTCTCATGGTATAATTATTTAAATATATTTTGATGGACAAAGATATCTAAGGCTATCCGATGTTTTCAATGCTGATAAATAACCATAAAATGTAATAGCTTGTTCAAATGTAATTTATTTGCAATTAAATTGCATTTACTTCTTTTGCTACATAGTTGCAATAATAATATGTAGTATCTTCGCCTTGTAAATGTAATAGCCACAAAGGCATAAATAATTTTACATACATATCAACTGGAAACACAATAGATACATCATGGAATTTTGGGAACAGAGTTTTGTAGAAAAAAAAGAAATGTGGGGCTTCGAGCCAGCGCAGTCGGCAATTTTTGCAATGGATTTTTTTGGAGATAAGAATGTAAAAGAAGTTCTGATTCCAGGATTTGGTTACGGCCGAAATGGGCGTGTTTTTTTTGAAAAGGGACTAAAAATTACCGGAATTGAAATTTCGAAAACTGCCATTGAATTTGCTAGAAAATCTTTCGGACCCGATACGGTTATCTATCATGGTTCAGTCGCTGATATGCCTTTTGATCACAACTATTATGGCGGAATCTTTTGCCATGCATTAATTCATCTTTTGGATGCAGATGAACGTACAACATTTATACGGCATTGTTTTGACCAACTGTCAGAAGGAGGCTATATGATTTTTACAGCTGTGTCAAAGCAAGCAAGTATCTACAGGAAAGGGGAGGAAATAGGTTCCGACCGATTTGCAATGTTTGGAGGAGTGAATATACANNCTATTCATAAAGAATTCGATCATTACGGTTTATTGGAGATTAGAGAAATCGAGGAGAATTTTCCCTTTTATTTAATCATTTGTCAAAAGAGGAATGACAACTAAAATTATATATATGAAAGATGATAAAAGCTATGAAGTAATAATTATCGGAGGAAGTTATGCAGGGCTTTCCGCAGCAATGGCATTAGGACGTTCTTTGCGGAGTGTATTAGTTATCGATAGCGGTCTTCCCTGTAATAGACAAACTCCGCACTCGCATAATTTCATCACCCATGATGGAGAAAAGCCGCAGAATATTGTAAAAAAGGCAAGAGAAGAGGTTTTGAATTATACTGGTGTCAAGTTGCATAAGGGAGTAGCTGTCAGTGGCAAGAAAACGAGTGTAGGATTTGAAATAGCGACTGAGAGTGGCGAAATATTTAATGCGAAAAAGCTTATTTTTGCTACTGGCGTGGAGGATATCATACCGAGTATTCAAGGGTTTTCAGCTTGTTGGGGTATTTCAGTTATCCATTGCCCATATTGTCACGGTTATGAATTTAAAAATAAAAAGACCGCAATTATGGCTAATGGCGAAAGAGCGTTTCACTTAGCTGGGTTGGTCAATAATCTTTCGGCCGACTTAACACTATTGACCTCTGGTAAAGCTGATTTAGATTTCAAACAGAAAGCTAAATTGCAGGTCTACGGTATCGAGATTATAGAGGAAGAAATTGGTGAAATTCAACATAAGAATGGATGGGTTCAGCAGGTGATCCTAAAAAATGGCACAGTGCTCGCCTTTGATGCCGTTTATGCTGCTATTCCATTCAGACAACATTCGGTTATTCCTGTTGAATTAGGATGCGAATTGACTGAACAGGGGCATCTCAAAATAGATAATTTTCAAAAAACAACGATTGCGGGAGTTTTCGCATGTGGTGATAATTCCAGTATGATGCGTTCTGTTTCCAATGCAGTAGCAGCGGGAAATCTGGCTGGCGCCATGGTCAATAAGGAGCTAATTGACGAAAACTTTTAGTAGCAAAATAGACTTTTTTGATCCAACAGATATCCTATTAATTTCATTAGAAAGCATGCCAACGGCTAAGACTTTCTAATGAAATTAATTTTACAGAGGGGATATTATGATGTTTGTTGGATGTGTTCTGTTCTGGCTGCCGTTTCTCGACCCCATTCAGCAATAGATTCCAGTAGTGGAATAAGTGTCTTACCAAACGGCGTAAGTTCATAGTCTACTTTTAACGGTGCCTTATCGGTATGTACCGTACGTTTTACTAAACCATCTGCTTCAAGCTCTTTTAATTGCAGGCTTAACGTCCGTTCAGTAATCAAGGCGCACTCTTTTCTTAGTTCATTATAACGCTTTTTTTCAATTAAATGAATCAGTATAACTGCTTTCCACTTTCCGCCTATGTATTTCATTGTCAGGCTTGTACTACAAGGGTATTGTTTGTTGTCTATCAAATACATCTGTTACTATCAAATTTGACCGTTATTGCAAATATATAACACTATATTTAAGTTTGCAACTATAAAAAATATAGTTAATTTAATATTGTACATTATGGCTTTTTTAGAAACTGCAAAGCAACGTTACACAACAAAAAAATACAACTCAGAAGAGATTATTTCTGAGGAAAAGATCGCTGAATTAAAGGAAATAGTCCGATTGAGCCCATCTTCAATCAATAGTCAGCCTTGGAAATTTTTCTTTGTTTCCAAGGCTGATATGAAACAGCAACTCGCTAATGCTTCCTATTGGAATGCACAGAAAATAAATGAAGCCAGCCATTTGGTAGTCTTCAGCGCACTTACAGATATTGGAAGATTTGAAGAGCAAATTGAAAAGACCCTTCCTGAGGGATCCATCAATTACTATAAGCAATTTTTACAGCCGAGAGGAGAATCGTATGTTCGATCTTGGATGAAACAACAAGTCTATCTATCTTTAGGATTTTTCCTTGCGGCCTGTGCCGAAAATAATATTGATGCCACACCTATGGAAGGTATTGAAAATGAATTGTATGATGAAATATTGGGGCTAGATGGATATCAAACACTATTTGCTGTTGCGATTGGTTATCGGCATGCTGAGGACGCAAATCAACCTGCAATTACCGCAAAATCACGTTTGAATTTAGAAAACGTTGTTGAGACGTTATAATCTAAAAAAGATGAAACCATGATCTGTTTCATCTTTTTCTATCCGAGTTAGACTTATTTTTTGTGCAGTTTATCTCTTTTAATTTTTGAAATTCTTCCAAGAGCAGATCGGGGAGTAAGATATCCAAATAGTTGAATTATTGGTTGATTGTTCGTGAAGGCGATAAATATAGATGAACCTTAATTTTTTTATGATGTATAATGGTATTGCTTTTGTTGTTTTGTATATTCAAGCCTATTTGAAGGAAATAAAAGAATGAACCCATTAATTCAACAATTTAAAAAGTATGGTTATCTCAATGATGTAATTGAGCAGGCGGTCCAAAATAGAACGCGCCGTTTTTCTAGGAAAAAAGGCGAACACTTTTTGAAGGAAGGACAGCATTTATCCAGCTATTTTGTGTTAAGCAAAGGACTAATTCGTGCATATTTTCTAAAGAATGGTCGCGAAATGAATAGTTGGTTTGGAGAGGAAAATCAAATTTTCGGATCGATTTTACCGGTTTATACTGAAAAACCTTCGTTTGAAAATATTCAATTTTTAGAAGATTCTGAGATCTATGCCATTTCTGTGGGTGATTTAAATGAATTGTACCGAATTCACCCAGAGTTAAATCTTATTGGACGGAAAATAGCTGAGGAGGTGTGTATCATTCTTGAAGAGCGGATTATGTCACTGCATACCGAATCAGCTGTAGAGCGTTACCGATCGCTGATACGACTGCAACCTAAATTATTAAATAGAATAAGTCTTGGACATGTCGCATCTTATTTGGGAATAACACAAGAGACGTTGAGCAGAATACGACGATAATGGCCGATTTTGATATAAGTCAAAAAAAGGACTGTTTATAGCAATTACCTTTGTGTTGAAAATTTAAATGATTGAAAATGAATTGGATCGCATTGATTGTCGCTGGCATTTTTGAAATTGGCTGGCCTTTGGGTTTAAAGATGGCGCAACAGCCAGAATCGAATAAATTAGGCTGGATCGTGGTAGCCGTAATCTCAATGAGTATTAGCGGTGGGTTATTGTTCTATGCTCAAAAGGCTATTCCTATCGGTACAGCCTATGCCGTTTGGACTGGTTTGGGCGCTGTTGGAACGTTATTAGTTGGAATAGTGTTCTTTGGAGATTCCGCAAGTATTTTTAGATTGCTTTCGGCAACTTTAATTGTCGCAGGTATTATTGGTCTAAAGATATTTTAGAAAGAACGGAAACCGCAAAGTGGACTAAAAAGTGTGAAAAGAGCTATTTTGTTGTTTTATTGTTGATATGGATATCATATTTTTTAGTTAAAACGATCTATAGGACAGTATGTTGGGATGATTTTTGCGGGGCAATTAAATTATGAGGCAAGAACTAGCAGAAAAGATAGAATTGTACAGTAAACGTTACGGGCTATTTATGCGGCCTGAATATATTAGCTTTGCTAGGGATACGACAAGGCTTTTGCTTCGTAATGAATGTCTGCGTGAAGGTGATATAAAATTATATCAAGATTATATTGCGTCACACTATCCCGAAAATCTGCCTTGGGAGATGAAGCAATATCAAGAAACGGCTAAAGCGTTGGAAAGAATGACTAAAGAAACAGCAATTGCATGGGTTAATAGTCATGGAGTTATTTTTTTTGAATCGGATGNNCCCAATCAAAAGATGTGGATATGTTCCGTTATAATTTTAATGCATTGGAAGAGCTTATTTACAATCATCAAAAACCAGAGGATTTATTTCGACGGAATAGGGATTGTTTTTGGATAGATACCCGTATTGAACTGAGATAATAAATCTTTTGTTTCCATTTTCTTTCCCGTGATTTTAGACGGTATGGAGCAAAATATACTTTGGAAAATATGAGCTATCTAAAGTTGTATAATATGCTATGGGGTAAGTTGCTCTAGCTTATGTATAAATTAGTAAAAAAATCCTTAGCATTTGCTAAGGATTTTTTTACTAAAGTTGCTTAATTTTCAGATTTCTAAAAGAGACTCCTCTTGACCAGTCTTGTAGCGCGAGTTTCCCACTAATATGTTTGCCAAATTCAGGATAATCTTTAAAATTGCTATGTTTAACTAAATCTTTCCATTTATCGGAATTAAAATCCATTTCAGCTGTTATTTTCCCGTTGAGATAAAAAGTGATTTTCCCATTTTTTTGGATAATCGTAGATTCATTCCAATCATCATGCGTTTTAATATTGACAAAGTTTTGCTGCGGTAAAAAAGTATAAAGACATCCTGATCGTTTTAAAGGTTTATCAAAATCAGGATGTGAATCTGCTAATAGTTGGTATTCAGGTCCCGAATGATAGGTGGCATTGATCGCTGGTTTTTGTTGCACATTGACAAAAACACCACTATTTCCTTCTTTTTCCAATTTCCATTCAAATTTAAATTCATAATTCTTGTATTCTTTATTTGACACCAGGTCATATTTTTGGCCCTCATTATTTGGATCACAATAAATGGCTCCATTTTTTACCACCCAAGCAGTCGGTGCGTTTTTGGTATTGTTGTATGTATGCCAGTTATTAAGAGTGGTACCATCAAATAACAATTGCCAGCCGTCACTTTGTTCTTTTTCTGTTAATGTATTTGGAACGCCTTTTTCTTCTTGACAAGAAATAAACATACAGCCCATGCAGACTAATAAGACGATTTTTTTGAATAGGTTTAAATTTATCATAGTTTATATTGTATGAATGTTTTAGTTGAATGTGTGCACTAAAATAATCCTTAATGTGAACTTTCAACAATAATTTTATGCTATTTTGCAAACTTGTTACACGTCTTTTCTACGCACAATCTCATTTTGAGGATATGATTTATCATTTTAATATAGCGAAAGTTATTTTAGTTGCATTGATCATAGCGATGGTTTAACACGATATGGTATAAATAACGATGAATTATTCTGGGCAAAGTTGAGCAGGTGTAGGCTACGACTAGGATATACACATAAGTCAAAATTTAATAGAATGAGAATCAGGAGTTGCCAATAATAGAAACTCCTGAACCGGGACGGCTTAATGATTTACTAAAGCCATAGCGCCTTCACTGTAACGTGCGCCGACATTTGGATATTTATCCAGTATTTCAACTATATTTTTTAGATCTGATGCTGACAATTTTACCTCTAGAGCGCCAACATTTTCCTCTAGATATTTCCTTTTCTTAGTTCCGGGAATAGGAATGATATCGTCGCCTTGGTATAATACCCATGCTAAAGCCAGTTGGATCGGCGTGCAGTTTTTGTCTTTTGCCAATATGGAAAAATCAGCAACCAGTTGTGCATTGTTGCGTGCGTATTCTCCCTGGTTACGTGGTAATGTTCTTCTGAAATCGTCTGCAGCAAGGTTTTCAAGATTCAGTGAATTGGAAAATAGTCCGCGTGCCAATGGAGCATATGGAATTAAACTAATACCCAATTCACGGACAGTTTGTAAAATCTCTTTTTCCACATCGCGTGTAAGCAGCGAATATTCACTTTGTAATGCTGCAATGGGGTGTACTGCATTCGCTTTAATAATGGAGGAAGGAGAGGCCTCGCTTAAGCCAAGGTATCTCACCTTTCCTTCTTTTACTAAATCGGCCATAGCCCCCACAGTATCTTCAATAGGAACGTTCGGATCTATGCGATGTGCATAGTAAAGATCTATGGTATCGATCCCAAGACGTTTCAGACTTTTTTCTACTGCTGATTTTATCCATCTCGGCGAGCCATCGAAATAAGTACTTGCTGTACCACTGGCCCCCGCGATCCCATCTTTAAAACGGAAACCAAATTTGGTGGCTATAAACACTTTGTCGCGATTGGGGACGAGTACCTTTGAGATAAGTTCTTCATTGGCTCCGTTCCCGTACATATCTGCTGTATCCCAAAAATTGATACCAAGATCCAAAGCCTTTTCCAATGTAGCAATACTCTCTTGCTCATCGGTCGGGCCGTAAGCAAAGCTCATTCCCATGCAACCTAATCCAATAGCGGAGAGTTTTTCATTTGTGATTCCGAGATTTCTATACTTCATAATAATTACGTTTTATTCAATACAAAATTAACTACAGAAGGAAGGAAAAGACTTAAGACAATCAAACAGATTATTACACAATTCAAACAGTATTGCTTCTCATCTGATTTGGTGACATTCCAGTTTGTTTTTTGAAGAAATTAGTAAAGTAAGAAGGGTATTCAAATCCTAAGCTATAAGCGATATCCGATACATTCCAATTCGTGTGCAATAATAGCGCTTTCGCTTCTTGGGCTATACGATTTGCTATGTGTGTGCTGGTTGTTTTACCTGTTGTTTCTTTTACAGACCTGTTGAGATGGTTGATGTGTACCGAAAGCGCATGCGCATAGTCTGCCGGGCTCTTTAATTGTAGGCTAAGTTGTTGTGCATTGATTGGGAACTGCCTTTCTAATAATTCAAGAAAAAGTCCCGAAACCCGTTTTGATGCGTTAGTATAAGATCCGAAGCTTTCTGCGGGACTCGACTTCATTGTCTCATGAATCAAGAGGTGCAAATAGCTTCGCAGTATATCATCTTTATGGATGTAACTGGAGTTCATTTCGATCATCATTTTTTGGAAGATAGACGAGATTTCCTTCAATTGGACTTCGTCCGGAAAGTAGATTGGATTACTACCCATTTTAAAGAGCGGAGAATCTTTTAGACTTTCGATCCGCTCACTATGTAGTATAAATTCTTCCGTAAAGACGCAGTACCATCCCGATTGGTTTGTAGACTCGGGTTCCCAAGCATAGGGAACAACTGGGTTCGCGAATAACACGGCAGGTCGATCGATCTGTATCCACTTATCTGCATAATATAATTTTCCTCGTCCAATAATGAGAGACGTTTTATAAAAATCGCGGCGATTGTAAGGTGATACAACGGTGCAGGATTCCCGACTAAAAACATTAAAATGTCCTATTCCAGTATTATTTAACGTCATATCTAAATTCGATAATCCAGGTTGTCTCTTGTAAAAATCTGTGACACTTTCGGCTGATTTCATGTGACTAAAATAGTGAAATAGAAATAATCCTAAGTCATCAGTGAATCAGTTTCCAAAAAATAAAGGCTTTAGTTATGACAATATGAGTTTGATTTATCTGAATGTTTTGGAATTTAGTTGTTATTTTTGACTGTATTCAATTAGCTCATTTTTTTCATAAGAATAACTCAATCAACTTACCAAACCATGATTAAAATTTATCATAATATAAATTGCAGTAAAAGCCGAACGGCATTAGAATTTTTGCAACAACAGGCGGATGAGATTGAAGTGCGGGAATACTTAAATGATGTTCCTACCAAAGCCGAATTAAAGGAGCTTTTGTTTCAGCTTAGAATAAAGCCACTAGATCTCATCCGAAAAGGGGAGTTGTTATTTCAAGAAAAATTTCGGAACTCGCAACTGACCGATGAGGAATGGATCGATGTCATGGCTGCATATCCCATTTTAATTGAACGCCCCATTGTTGTAAAAAATGGCGTAGCTGTAATTGGTCGCCCCATAGAAAAGGTCATCTCACTTATTGAAAAGTCTGATAAGTAAACTTAAGTGTTACACTGGCTCGTGCCTATTTTTGGTGAACTGAGCAACGATACTTCCTTCTTGAAAACATTAGCTGTGATGAGATCTATGATTTTGAGCATAAAAACGTGTATCAAATTAATATCTGCGGATTAGCCGAAATTATGAATTGTATGGCATTTATCAAATATTGATTATTGAGCTTCGAATATTGTCAATTACTGATCTATTATGGATTTTAGATTGTCTTCTTGCCTAATTATGATCAAATTTACGAAAGCAATTGAAAATAGATATGTTTTCAATATTTTTGAGGATTTTCCNNAGAGCATTACTCATCCTACTTATTTTAGTTGTTTCATTTTTAATCGCAGCTTTTTTTATTCAGGTAAATAAAAGAGAGACCTTGTTGTACAAAATACAGCAGTGGATTACCTACGATAAAGCTGATTGGGACAACTATGAAAAAAACAAGAAGCTTCTTGCAGATGTATCCGATGGACCCGCGATCACGGAGGTAGCGGCGGCGGTAATACAGGACAATCTTTATCCCGTGGACACAAATTTGATAGCACCGGAATTTAAGGCTGCGGAAATAGAAAGGACTCAAAGAGCTGATTTCGGCCGATTAGTTGTTTCGAAATCTTCTCCGGATCATGAGGATGCTCAAATTGCTTTGATTCATTGGACAGAACGAAAATTGACTGATGTCATCATCGATCAGAAGTTAAATGTCAAAATTGGGACTTGTTATGAAAATCCGCAAACCGATGACAATTACCGTTGTGTAAGCTGCATGATTTTACTTTATAATCGAGATAAAAAACATTGGGTTGAGGCACCGAATGGTGAGAATTTTATGAAAAATGCCTACGATTTTTATCAAGCTTCCGAAGGTGATATATGGCAGGCAAGAGATCTATCCATGAAAATTCCTTACGATTATGCTCTTTTTGAAAAGTATACCAAGTAGGGATTTTTGTTAAAGAATTAAATGGCCTCAAGGATGATGTATAAGTTTTTTAAGGAATTATTTAGTACCACGAAAGATGATGTCAGCGACTCAAAAGGGGAAGTTGATGTACGTGAAGAGTTGAGGAGAAATGATTCTGAACAGATCCAACTGGGAGCTAAAAAGCTGTTGTTGAGTATTCCCTATGAAGAACAGTTTGGTAATGCACTTGGGGCCGCCATGAGGGTGATTGTTTTTGGTGATTGGTTTACTGTATTTGGAAGTACTGAAGATGATGGTCGTCATCCAATCCACCTCTATCAATTTGGTGATTATCCCAAAATTGATCAATATCGGGACGACTTTGCTAAAATATTAAAAAAAGATTTTGCTATTGAAGATCGGGATACCTGTCTGGCTGTTTTGGCTGGTTATTTTACAGTACTTGGTTTAACAGGCTCGACGAAATCACTAGAAGGAAAAGTCGGAAAAATTAATCTCTTAATATGGGATATTTCCAAACCAGGGGTAAATGCTTTTGCCGTCGCTATCGCAAGCTATGTTACAACAGCCGCTACCGACGTAAGGTTTCTTTCGAAAATAGAAGCCTTAGAGATTCTAAAGCAATTGTCGTTGTATGCAAAAAAGCACTTTAGCAATTGGACATTATTTTCGGATCGACTTCTAGAAGGAGAAAATCATGTCGGCCTCAATAGTAAAATAGGCAAATCTTATTTGAAAAGGTATAGCGGATATTTAAAAGAAAAGAAGGGAAGCCCCTGGAATAATATCGATTGGTTGAAATAAGAGTTTCTTTGGCCTTAGAAAGTTTTAAATTCGAGAGGAAATACTTTGCTGTCGATTTTGTTACATTCATGCGAATATGTGTTAAAATGATTTAGAGGCGAAAAGAAAAAAACTTTAAGTGCGGCGATTTGTTATTTGAATAAAGTACTATGCGCAATCTTTTGCTATTCTTCCTCGCTTTGGCTGTTTTATTGGTGTATGGCGCTTGTCAGTCATCTCGGAATCCGACGGATCAAAAGAAGTCTGACGCTAAACATAGTATGGTGAAAGAAGGGTACACCAATATCGATTTTTTTGGTGGCGGAAAGACAAAAAAAATGGAGATGGTCGCTGGTAAAACAGACACTATTTTTATTTCAGTCCACCAGATTGATTCGGTACGTATCATTTTAAAAGCACCCCAGGATTCTGCTAATATACGGATTGGTCAACTTTTCACTCCCAATGGATTTGCCGATGGTCCTTACGGCCGAGAATTAACCTATAAGTTTAAGGAAATTGGCCAATATCGTATCACCGTTAACGAGAATAAGATGGTTGGCAACCGTTATTCAGGTCCATATGAAGTGTCCATTGAACCGATTGTCCGATAGGATTATTTAAAGCGAAAACTTTAAATTCTTCACTTATTCAACATTTCCTTTGTAGGCAATACTATTATCTATATATAGCTCAGATTTTATAGCGTCGTATTTATAGCTATCCTTTTGGTAAATGTCATTCTCGACCTTGTTTAAAATAATTGTTTTTTTGCTATCGTTTGGTAGAAATAATTCCAATTTTGAGTTATCATCATTTGGTACAACAAAGGCACTAATGACAGCTTCCCCTTCTCTTTGTTTCGTCGGATTCAAACGAAAACCAACATTGAATACTTGAATACATCCCTGCTTGATTTCGCTCCAAGTCTGCCCAGCAGCAGCAATACAACCATGATCATCCTTTTCCCCGCCGATAGATGATATTTCTGCCTTGGGTTGATCAGTTGTTTTTTCGGAAACACTGGACTTAGAACCGTTGCTGCAGGCTGTAAAAGTAACAAGGCCCATCACTAAATATGCTAATTTTCCCATTTGAATCGGATTTTACATGGTTCTACTACAATAAATATACCACTTATCTACTTTTACGTTGGGCAAGGGCAGTCTTTTAGAGACTGGTCTTACCTCGTTTGAAGGGATTTATTGAAGGCATATTTTTGAAAAAAGATATTGCTAAAAAAATATAGACTTTTATATGACGTATGCTATGGAATGACATTTATCTATAGGCTTAGCGATAATTGCGCATATTTCGCTCCAATTGACGTATACGGTGTTTGTTTTTTCCATCAACGCGGGATGCGACGGCCCATATGGCAGCAGGAATCCATCCGAGAACCGTCAGTTGAAGGATTAAACAGAGAATACCACTAAATATTTTACCGCGTAAAAAAAACGATAACCAAGGAAGTAATACTGCTATTAATATCATATCTAGAGCGGGTTGTTAAAAAAATACTAAACTAAAATTGTTTCCATAAAAATCGGTAATAATAGCAATTAAAACAAATGAAGTTGATTTGTTTTTAGTTAGTGCGTTTATTATGAGTGTATTGTCATTTCCTGATTCTCCAATAAGAAAATGTTAAGAAAACTTAAAATATGCGATTTCGCAAGATGAATTTCTCAATCCAAATGGGAGTGGCACCAATGTTGATGTTTCCCTGTCAAATATTTAGATGCAGTTTACAACTAGAATAAATGACGGAACAAATGGAAAACAATAAGAATATTATTGACAATTTAGACGAGAAATATCGTACATATCTCGAAGATGAAGGTAAATGGCTCAATGAAGGGTTTAAAAATATTTTCATTGATGGAGAACCGAGTAAAAATAATCTGAAAACACCGGTTTATCTCATGTTGCCGGAAGAGATTAGAGAATATGTCGATCAGTTGTTCCTTGAGAACTGAATCGTNNGTGAAAGTACATATCATGGGTTTTCAAAATAAAGTTTACCCTATCTGAAATTAGATCGTGGTAAACTTTATTTTTTAAATATTTTGGCACGAGAACAACTTGTTGTTTTATGCCTTGGACCACCCGACATATTCATTCTGGATGAGATTGGGCATTTAAGTTTGTGATAGATTTGTCGGTTTAGACCAATATATTTAGCACAATGAAGTACTGCATTAGAAAAGCCAGTCTTGAAGACCTGGATGAAACAGCAGAGCTATTCAATCTTTACAGAATTTTTTATAGACAAGAATCCAATTTGGAAAAAGGAAAGGAATTTTTGAAAGAGCGATTTTTGCACAGTGAATCGGAGATTTTCTTGGCAATAATTGATAATAAGGCAGTTGGCTTTGTTCAACTTTATAAATTATTTCATTACACTAAATTGCAAAGACAGTGGCTCTTGAGCGATCTATTTATCCATCCCGATTTCCGTGGTAAAGGCCTTTCCGTCCAACTTATCAATCGTTGTAAAGCCTGGTGTGCCGAAACAGGAGCTTGCGGATTGATGCTTGAAACAGAGAAAACAAATGCTATTGGCAACAGGCTTTATCCAAAATGTGGATTTGAATATGACGATCTCCACAATTATTATCATTGGTGGAAATAGAAGGTCACAAAAATAGGGCTGTCGGTTATTTTTATTCCCCACGGCCCTATTCTAGTACAACCTGAATTATACCCCGAAGTGTGTCAAGTGATGATCAAAATATTTGTTATATATTGTTCCATTCGCAACTTTTAAAGTTGCCCAATATATGTGATTCTTTTTCGTTAAAATACCCTTCGCCTAATTCTTTTGTTTTATGTTATAGTCGATCAATCTGATTTTTTTAAATCTTTGCGAGCTTAGTTGTAATATAAAATTACGTTTACGGGCTCATCTTTTATCGAGACCTTTTTCTCATTAGGTCCCCGTTTATCACTGTATCTCAATGTATAGGTTTGATTTTTTTTAACAATAAATGTCAACTGGTCATTCGCATCCTGTAATTTGGTTGCAGTAGATCCACCACCAATCTGATCATTGCCTTGGAAGATATCCACATTACATTTTGTCCTACCTTCGGGTTGGCATTGTTCACGGTCCGTATACATTGTTACGCTCAAACGAGTAAACGTTTTATCACTTAGCTGTTGGCTATATTGTTGATTGAAGAGATCGATGTAACGTTGAGATACATTATCAGCATATATTTCTGTGTCACTCCAAGCAGGGAATGAAGTTGTGGCTGGTTTAAACGAGGCCGCATAAATGGAATGTTCACGGCTATTCGGATCGGCTTTACCAGCATCAGCTAAAAACCAGCTGTAGTTAAGATCTTTATCTGGATAATACTCCGTGAAATACCATTTTCCTTCTATCCATACTTCTACCCAACTGTGGTTGCCACGGTTGTCATGCCAATTTGGAGTACCCGCAATTCGAGCTGGAATACCTACTGAGCGCAAGGCATCAATCAGTAAAATGGATAGGCCTGTACAAGAAGCCATGCCTTGACCAATAGACTCAGAAGGATTTTGGTCTGCTTTTTTTCGTTGCGTATTATAGTCAACTTTTACCTCATCTCTAATATTCTTGTTTATAACGGCAATAGCTTCTCTCATTGTTTTGCTGTTCGTTACATATTTTGAGAAACGATCGTAAAAATCTCCGCGCCAGTCGTCAAGATCTTCGGAAAATACACGGTAAGGCAATACTTCATTTAAAAAGATAGAATCTGGAATTTCCTTTGCCCATGAAAACGTTGATCTTGCTTGGTAAGCCTTCTTTATGTTGTGCATAAGGAGATCGCTTTTTATCACTCTTAGATCATTTTTAGGCATATACGATATAAGGAAAGCTGCTCCTTCTTTCATTTCTTGAGGCAGCTCCAGTAACACTTTTTCCAATTCCTTTCGATTGTTACCNNAATTGCTTTTTATATGCAATATGATTACGCTTAATCTAAATTTTGAGTTTCCGATAACTTGGCAGCCATAAATTCGATAAAACGGTAATGTTAGTTCAATTACATTTGGAAATGATTACAAAATTAATTTAGTTTGAAAATCTTTACGATGAAAGTGAAGAAAACAATCTTAAGGGCAATTTGAACGACTATCCTCATGATACCATTTCATTTTTTATTTAAAAGTACATCCTGTTTATTACTTTTATCTACTTTTTTTTATTCCTGTCAGTCAGAAGATCCCGATAAGATCGTGCTTGATCAATTGGACAAGACATTTAAGGTCTCAAAATTTTACAATCCCAAATTGAAAAAAAGTGAGGAAATGCTGGGATTAGACGTGAAAAAGATGGATAAAGAAGAGTTGAAGAAGGCTTTTGAAACCGCGATGTTTAAAAAGGATACACTCGCCATTTTTAATTCAGAGGGTAGTCTACCAACTCCATTTTATATTGAATCTACTGGCGAATGGGGAACAAGAAAATTACAACCCGTCAAAGAATTTGGCTACCGCTATACTACGGTTTCCTACAATGAAAAGAAGGATACCTTAGCCATTTTAAACGGTGTAGCATTCCCCGCCTTAACGATGGCAGAAAATAAAAATGGTGAATTTGCCNNAAAGAGAGGAGCAGATCTTTTCTTTCGGGGAAGACGGGGATGAAAATGCGACGACAACAGACCTCGCTGATATTCTTTTGGAAATTTATAGTAAGACTTATATCCAGAATATGCGAAAAGAGCAAGTGTACCTTCCGGATTATATTCCTTCCGTTAACGAATAGATCAATTTTTTATGTCCGATACCCAAATAGCAATTTCCGCATATACAGATACCAAGCCACATTATAACGTGCTCGATGGATTGCGTGGTGTAGCAGCGATTACTGTTGTCTGTNNTTTTTGAAGCATTTGCGACCAGTCATTTAGATCAGCGTATCAATCATGGTTATTTAGCAGTAGATTTTTTCTTTATGCTTTCCGGTTTTGTTGTAGGATATGCCTACGACGATCGTTGGAAAACGATGACAATCAAAGAATTTATAAAACGTAGAATAATACGCCTACACCCGATGGTAGTAATGGGGGCAATCATAGGAGCTATTATGTTCTATTTTCAGGTTTGCTCTGTATGGGATGTGTCGAAGGTGACGTTGACATCTTTAGCAATAGCAACATTATTGAACGCCTTGTTGATCCCTGCTCTCCCTGGGCATGAGATCAGAGGGCTGGGTGAAATGTTTCCATTAAACGGACCAAGTTGGTCTTTATTTTTTGAGTACATCGGCAATATGCTGTATGCATTGTTCATGCGCAAATTGTCTACTAAAGTATTGGCCATATTCGTCGCTCTATTTGGTATAGGATTGGCATCATTTGCGATATTGGGACCTCTTGGAGATATATGCGCGGGATTTTCACTTACGGAAACGGAATTTGCAGCGGGTTCTCTTCGTCTTTTGTTTGCATTTACAGCAGGGTTATTTCTGTCGCGAATATTCAAGTCTTTTGAAATAAAAGGTGCTTTTTGGATGTGTAGTTTAATCTTGGTTCCGCTTTTGGCGATGCCACGTATTGGTGCCGAACAGTTATGGATGAATGGTATATACGACACGGTATGCTGCGTTGTTGTTTTCCCTGTACTGGTGGTGTTAGGTGCTTCGGGAAGGGAAAATAATCGAATTACCAAGCAGCTTTGCAAGTTCTTAGGAGATATATCTTATCCTTTGTACATGGTACATTATCCCTTTATCTATTTATACTATGCCTGGGTCAAGAATGACAATCTAAGTTTTGAAGAATCTTTGCCCGGGGCTTTGGCGGTTGTGGCGGGNNTTATTTTTGTCTCAGATTATATGATATTCCCCTAAGAAATTATTTGGCCAAACGATTTTTGAAATCAAAGACTAAATAGAAAGTGGCCAAATATTCGTTTGGTTTTCTCCCTTATTATCGTGTGGAGGCCGACTTGTAATTTAAAGTCTTGATCATAGCAATTCCATCTCCACTAAATCTAGCACCGTATGTTTTTTATTGGCCAATTTATTCTCAACACATGCTTCAATGATTTTCTTTATACCATTTGAGTATGAATCATGTCCTAAAACTTTGGTTTCGATCCTAATTTCATCATTTTGATCTTTAATAATAATCTGATGGTAAGCGTGCTTTTCTAAGTAAGCGACGGGAATGTTAATTTTATAAGCTTGTGTTTTTGCATCACGAATTGAGACTATTTGATCATGAGATACCGCTAAAGAATTGGCAATGTGATAAGCTGTTCCAGGCTCAGTAGTCTTGGTGGATTGATGAGATTCCGTAATCGAAATTTCATAGTCTCTGAAATTATGTCCAAATTGTTGCAGCATACGGAGTGTCTTTAGCAGTAATATTGATGTATTTGGACAAATCACCAGTGGGAAAGTGGTCTCAAGTTTTTCGGTCTCTAAGCCTGTCGACAGTTCGATTAATACGGAGCCGGTACGTTCACAAAAATCTAGACAATCTTGCAATTCCCGACCAGATCCTGCATGTATAATAATCGACGGGGACGTTAATGTCTCGGCACCCCTCCACGGTAGAAGTTGTACCTTGGAGATGCATAGATTAGAGGTAAGTATTGCGTTCGCCAGTTTTCCTGATCCAACGACAAAAGCTTTTGTTATATTCATAGTTGCTTATCCTATCAAAATGCCCGATGTCTTTTTGTCATCAAATAGATAAAAAAAGACACTGCGAGGTTGTAAATGAAGTAGAGGTTGTGCTTTGAAGGGGAAAGTTACAAAAATAGACGGTAAAAACACTGTTCAATGTTCACAAAATTCTAAAACCCGATTCGCCTTGCCTTGGTCGATGCGGTCCTCATAAATATGCTATATCAGCAAACCATTACTTTGTGATCAAATATTGTGTATCATCCCCTGGTTGTAGGCCAAATTAGCAGCTAATTGGGTGTATAGTTTCTTCCTCCAGAAGAAAGGTTGAAGGGGGCGAATACAAGGTGGCCAATTTAGTTGGGAATAAAAATAAATTGTAAAAAAATGGTTGTCTATATTGAGTTTTCGACATTTTTTATAAATTTGTCGAGTAATGATAGGTCAACAGGAAAATATTAGAGAAGAAATTATCTTATTATCCATGAAAGTGTTTGAAACATATGGATATTCAAGGGTTTCTATGCAAGATATTTCAAAAGCTTGTGGAAAGGGTAGAAGTACGCTTTATTATTATTTCACCAGTAAAATGGATGTCTTTGACGCAATTGCTGAATATCTATGTCAGCAGGTATTTGTAGTGGCAAGAGATACGTTCAGCAAAGATGCATCATTAGAAGATAATTTAGTAGGCTTTTTGCAAGCCAAGCTCCGCCAGATTAATTTGATCACCAAGCGTTTTCATCTCGCATTTGAAGATATGAAATCTGACCCGGCATTAATGGTGTCAAAAACACGTTATATGCTCGAGGACGAAATTAAGTTGATCCGTGGAATGATTGAATTAGCAGTAGAAAAGAGAGAAATTCAGAAGCTGGAAAAAAAGGATGTACTTTTTTTATCAGAGATGTTGGTAACCACTTCTCGCTGTTTTGAGCAGGAAGTATTACTGTTCGATCGTTTTCCGGATTTTGAAGCTAGACTTGCCTGGCTGACAAGTATTTGTGTCAAAGGACTGCGTTAGTAGCTGAACTGTTCTTTTTTTTGTTTTACAGTTCGACAAAAATACAAAATATGTCTATACTCCTTAGGAAATTCATTTAGTAAAGTTGGAAACAAGGTTTAAACTATGATGTTAAATGCTAAAGTCGGAAAGTCCGTAAATTGCTTTTCTATAGAGAAATGTGTGTTAATAATGATTGAGACGGACCAAATGATCAATCCCGAATTAAGTGGGGTGCTGAATCCTGATATTGATTGTTATCTATTGATACATAGGGATGTTGAGCAGCTGGATGGATTGGCCCTGGCGTTGGAGAGGGAAAATAAGAAGGTTCGATTAGCGAGGGATTTTGAGGAACTAAAGGGGATGCACTTTTTGGACCATCATTTACAACAAATCGCTGTTAAAATTTTGAAATAATCTTTTATGTATAAAGTTGTTTATTCGCTATCTCGTAAGCTTAAGTGGAAAGCGAGTGAGATTTATAATTTTTTATATCAGAGCTTTCCTGAAATAAAGAATATTGACCTGTTGTTGGATGACCAGCAATTTCTACTGATTGTTCGGATTAGCAGTCGACTGGAATTTTCCATTTTGAATATTTGTCAAAAAGAGGGGCTCGCTATGCAATTTGTTCAAGTGGAAGATACCGATTAGGCGTATACTAACCTCGTTAATTAGCCTGACATCAAGTTGTTTTTTTTTAGCCAATCACAACATGAGCCGTAAAGAAATATCTTTTTGAGCTTTGTAGCAAAATAATTTCAAAAGTTACTTTTTACTTTTGAAAAGGTTTCCACAAAACATTTTTGCTATCGCATGGTTATTTTTATCGAGCACATGGATTTAAATTGTTTCATGGAAATTGCTAAGCATTTATTCTAAAACAAAAATTACAATTTTATCAAGTATGAGTACATTTTCAATTAGAGCTTTTGGAACAGAAGCACCAACGGCAGATCTAAAACAGATTGCTGTTGAACGCCGTGAGGTGACCGCAAAAGATGTTGAGATTGATATCCTGTATTGTGGTGTTTGCCATTCGGACTTACATACTGCGCGCAACGAATGGGGGGGGACTGTTTACCCGAATGTGCCCGGTCATGAAATCGTAGGACGTATTACAAAAGTGGGATCTGATGTCAGTAAGTTTAAAGTAGGGGATTTGGCAGGAGTTGGATGCATGGTAGACAGCTGCCGTGAATGTGAAAGCTGTAAGGAAGGGTTGGAACAATATTGTGAAAATGGCAATATTCAAACATACAATGGACATGACAAACATCTGAATAAACAAACTTTTGGAGGTTATTCGGAACGTGTGGTGGTAGATCAGGATTTTGTGCTTCATATTCCTGAAAATTTGGATTTGGCAGCAACAGCACCTTTGCTATGTGCTGGTATTACAACCTATTCGCCCTTGAAACATTGGAACGTAGGTCCTGGTAAAAAAGTTGGTATCGTTGGTATTGGTGGCTTGGGCCATATGGGAGTCAAAATAGCGAAAGCAATGGGTGCTCAAGTAGTTGTGATTACAACATCCGCTTCGAAAGTTGAAGATGCTAAACGTTTAGGGGCAGATGAAGTTATCTTATCAACAGATCCAGAGCAGATGAAAGAGAATGCAGCAACACTACATTTTATTTTGGATTGTGTTTCGGCACAGCATGATATCAACGCATACTTAAGCCTGCTGAAAAGAGATGGCTCTCTTACATTAGTAGGCGCGCCGGAGCACCCACTTCCAGTTGCTCCTTTTAGCCTAATTCCGATGCGAAAGAGTTTTTCAGGATCCATGATCGGCGGTATTGCTGAAACTCAAGAGATGTTGGATTTTTGCGGACAGCACAACATCACTTCTGATATTGAGTTGATTGATATGCAGGATATTAATCATGCCTATGACAGACTGTTAAAAAGTGATGTCAAGTATAGGTTTGTAATCGATATGGCAAGTTTGAAAAACTAAGGGTACTTTTGGCTATTAGGGCAAGTACTACACATTTTTATGGAAAAAGAGAAAGTAATCATATTTTGGTTTCGCCGCGACCTGCGTTTGGNNGACTCAAATCAACGATGAATTAGAAAAGTGTAGCGCAACCTTGAATACATTCTATGGAAAGCCAATCGATATTTTTAAAAAGCTAATCGAAGAATATGACGTGCGCGGGATCCATTGTAATAGAGACTATGAGCCAGAAGCTATCCGCCGAGACAAGGAAATTTTTGAGTTTTGTCGTTCGATCGAACTTTCATTTAAGGCTGTCAAAGATCAGGTGATATTTGACAAAGGGGACGTTCTTAAGAATGATGGAACGCCCTATACAGTCTATACACCTTATGCAAAAAAATGGCGTGAAAAATTGCAGCCCGAAGATTATCGTCCCGTAAAAAGTGAAAAAGTCCATTTCTTTCGACAGCATCGAAAAGAGATCATTTCTCTGGAAACATTGGGCTTCGTGAAGACAGATATGGTGTTTGAGGCGCCCTACTTGGACGATAAAATTATCGATCATTACGATCAAACGCGTGATTTTCCGGCTTTGTTAGGTACAACTAAATTGGGTATAGCCCTTCGCTTTGGTACAATAAGCGTACGTCGATGTGTTACTTTTGCCTTACAACATAATTTAACATGGCTATCGGAATTAATCTGGCGTGAATTTTTTATGCAGATACTCTATTATTATCCACATGTTGTTAAGGAATCTTTTAGAAAACAATATGACAGTATTCAGTGGCGTAACAATGAGGCTGAATTCCAGCGCTGGTGTAATGGACAAACGGGGTATCCATTGGTGGATGCAGGTATAAGGCAATTGAATGCTTCGGGTTATATGCACAATCGGGTGCGGATGGTTGTCGCTAGTTTTCTATGCAAACATTTATTGATTGATTGGAGATGGGGCGAGGCATACTTTGCTCAGAAACTAAATGATTACGATCTGTCGGCCAATAATGGCAACTGGCAATGGGCAGCAGGTTGTGGCTGTGACGCTGCCCCATATTTTAGGGTATTTAATCCTACACTACAAGTGGAAAAGTTTGATAAACATCAGGAATACATAAAAAAATGGGTTCCTGAATTGGGTACATCAGATTATCCTGAGCCTATAGTGGACCATCCGATGGCAAGGGACCGCGCAATAAAGACTTACGGAAAGGCTCTCAAATAATAACATTGAATGTCCGCTTATGTTGAGTTTTGCGGACAAACAACGTGAGTGGAGNNCGTTTGGAAATTGGTCTTTAATCTTTACTTTATCCTCATCCAGAATATATCTTGACTTTTCGCCTGGGAGAAATAACGTCGGACCTGTGAATATACCAGACTTTACACCTACAGTGATAAAAGTTGTATATTTATGCTTTAGCACATCTAGATTAAAGCGCCAGTCTAATTTTCGATCGTCTCTGATATAAACGTTTTTCAATAGAAACTGAATAACACCTGGATCATTTAAATATTCTTCAAGTTTAATTTGGACATCTTTTCTATTTTCCAACGTTGTAATGTCAACAGCGCATAGGGCATTAAAAATATCTTCATGATGGGGAGGATAGGCTTTGGGGGCGATGTCGGCAATAATCAACTTTTCCACTTTTTCCGGATGATCAATAGCAAATTGCATAGCCACTTTTCCGCCTAACGAGTGTCCCAATAACAATACCTTATCTGCTGAAATTGAACTTATATAGGCTAGTAGATCATCTACCATCACTTCAATGGACATATCCTCGTTATGAAAACTTCGGCCGTGGTTACGAAGATCCAAAAGATGCACCTGCCTTTTATCTCCAAAGCTACGACCAAACGATCCCCAATTGTCGGCCATGCCAAAAAGACCATGTAAAACAATTAATGGTGTGCCACCGTTGTCTGCGCCATATATTTTGCTGTGTTGTAATTCTTTTAATGTCATTATAGTTTTCTCTTGCGATCTTATCGTATATACACAAATATTATATTAAGCGAATTTAGCTTTAAATATTTTACGAAAAGTGATTTTCGTCACTTTTTTATTGACCCGAATCGTATACTTTTACAGCCGTAATTAAAATTACATAGCCATAAAGATATATTATTTGGGGGTTTTCTCATTACGAGAGGCCCCTTATTTTTTTTCCTATACAGGTAATGCTTTATGTATTTTAAAAAATATCGTTTTGTTCGGTTAAAATAACGGGCTGACCATCCGTAATAAGGATCGTATGTTCGTGTTGTGCCATAAATCCGCCTTTATCTCCGACCATAGTCCATCCATCTTCGAGCTCTGTTGCGTATGTTGATGTTGTTGAAATAAAAGTTTCTATTGCAACAACGGTATTTTTTCGAAATCTCCGTTGATCAAAACGATTTTTATAGTTTAGTAATTCATCTGGTTCTTCATGCAAGCTTTTTCCTACGCCATGTCCACCCAAGTTTGTAATGACTTTGTAGCCCCTTTTTTTAGCTTCGGTTTCGATGAGATGTCCTATATCGGCTATTTTTATTCCCCCGCGTATATTATTGATCGCTTTTTGCAGAATTTCTTTCGATGCATTTACTAGTTTCGCATGTTGATGAATATCCTTCCCAATAACAAATGAGCAACCATTGTCAGCCCAATAGCCATCAAGTTCGGCTGATACATCGATATTGACGAGGTCTCCCTCTTGCAATAATCTTTCCGCAGTCGGTATTCCGTGGCAAAACTCATTATTTATACTGATGCATGTATAGCCTGGGAAGCCATAAGTAAGAGCCGGGGCAGAATTTGCACCTAGGCTTCTTAGTATTTCAGCGCCATATTCATCAAGCTCTTTGGTGGACATTCCCATTTTTGCGTGATCAATCATTGCTTTTAAGGTGCGAGCAACAGCCTCACTCGCTTTTTGTATTCCTGTTAGTTCGGCATCATTTGTTATAGACATTGCTAAATAATTTTTAATAGAGCGTAAAAGCTCTTTTTCGTTGAACGTTTCCTGCTTGTAGTTTTGTCCCCAATTAACAATAGAATTGTTTTGGTGGAACATAAACCCTAGCAAAGTTCCTAATAAAAAGCGAATAAAGCGAGCGTTACTTTAATCTGTTGTTTTTAATGTTTAGACATTTAGTTTTTTGCGTATCTTTACGTAGCAACGTTATGCTGTTGATTATTAAAATAGAAAAAAATGGCTCTATTAGACACACTCGAATGGCGATATGCCACAAAAAAATACGATCCTGCAAAAAAGATCGCTCAAGAAGACGTAGATAAAATTTTGGAAGCAGCACGAATGGCTCCAAGCTCTTCTGGACTTCAACAATACCGTGTAATTGTCATTACAAATCAGGAATTAAAAGAAAAAATTGTGCCTGTGGCTTGGGGACAACAGATTGTCGCTGATAGTTCGCATTTATTNNTTTGCTGGCTGGGATAGGTATACTGACGAGCGCATCGACAGGACCTTCGACCAAATGAATACATTAAGAGGTTTACCGCTAAACACAACCGATGAGTATAAAAATAGACTGAAAGAACAATTAGCTAGTCTTACTGAAGAACAACAGGTTGCGCATGCAGCAAAGCAAGCTTACATAGCTTTTGGTCTGGCAATTGCTCAAGCGGCAGAATTGGGTATTGACGCAACTCCAATGGAAGGTTTTTCAAATATCGAATTGGATCAATTGCTAGGTTTGGATAAACTTGGATTAAAAAGCGCTACTGTGCTTCCCTTGGGATATCGCATGGAAGGTGAAGACTGGTTGTTGAAGTTGAAAAAATTTAGACTTCCAAAAGAAGAATTTTTAATAGAGTTAGCTTAATCTAATTTTCTCATGTAAAAAGCTTTTCCATTCATGGAAGCTTTTTTTTCTAGAGAGACTGTTAAAATCGGTACACAATGCTATCTAGTGTATGTCGAAGTAATTGTCAACTCCCTGTTTTCTCCCTTTAAATTGAAGGGAATGGTCAGGTGAAGACTTCAATTAAAAGAGCAGCAGAAATTTTCTGCTGCTCTTTTTGCATCACGATAGGCTGGTTTTATTTTGTGCCAGCATGTTCTAGTAATTCGATGGCATCGTAAAGCACACCTGCTTCACCTCTAAAAGTTCCTGAACCCTCTGGTTTATTGTCCTTTGTGTACCATTCATAAAAACCTTTATTTTTGATGACACGAGCAAGCATAGGCTGTATTTGTTCATAAGCTTCCTGTTGAAAACCGTTTTTAACAAGCTGCTGAATCATACGACCACCGAACCAGGTCCAGTCCCCACCATTTTGATAACCATAAGGGTACATGCCTTTATTTTTAAACGAGCCTGCCGGATAAGTCGGGTACACGGTAAGTCCAATTGTCGCTGCACCGGCATCTTTTACATTTTTAATCATTTTATCCAACGAAACTTTTATTTGCTCTTTGCTGAGTAAATTAGCCTCAATAGCGATTGCTGTTCCACCATGATAATAGATTTGATTTTCATCAAAATCAGCCGCAAATGGAGAGCCCTTAATATAAATATGGGGAACAAACTTTTGATTCTTTTCATCCCAAAGGTGTTTCATGGTATTACTTGCTATGGAAGATCTAATTTTTCCCCATTTTTCTTTTTTATCAGGAAATAGGTCCATGTAATTATCAAGGGCGATCAAAAACATTGCATTGTCGTAGATGTCCAAAGCAATATGCGAATTTTCATCGAGATGGACACCCCAATCGTGTTCCGGTTGAACATCACCCCAATCGACCGTAGTTGCGCCCCAAAGCAAACCATAAGTAGCATTATAACGTTTGTCCAATAAAAATTGTAAAGCATGCTCCATGCGATCCTTTACAGCCGCATTTCCAATTTTTTTATCGAGAAAAGCCTTATCTTTCGTTGCAGCGATATATTTATGTACCGCTTGGATTAAAGAAGACTCCTGGTCCGTTTCAACTGTATTTTTGTGTGCTGCATAATCAGGAGCTAAGGGACTAGTGATGGTATAATAGTCCGATTCGCCATTTTTTAAGCTGGATTTTTTGACAAAACCATCGGCAATATTACCATCAGGACCTTGTAGCTTAAAAAACAAAGCTAATTGATCTTTGATCTGTTCATGGGGATGTACTTTTGTTGCTAAGGTGATAAATGTATTGTAATCTCTAATCCACACCTCACTGTATCCATCCCCCGCATTGAATCCACTTTTAATGACGTTCGTAGCCATATCTTTGACAAGGGTGAAGCTGCTGTCTTTTTGGATGCTGTCCTGTAAATTGTTTGTCGAAACTTTACCGCCAGCATTTTGGCAGGACAGTAATAGGAGAGACGAAGATAATGCAAAAAATATAGTTCTCATTGTGCTGTTAGTTTATAATAAATGGTTTGATTAACATTTGGATTCTTTGACAAAAGATTGGATAACCTTTGCCTTATCGTTTCCTAAATTACGCAATGTATAGGATCCAGCAGCGGCAGGAACAGCCAAAGTCTCGGCATAATGAAAGACTTTCTTCATGCCATTTGCTGTCGTAAGCTCAATTGCCTCCCCCTCCACAAGCATCATGATGTGACACTGTCCTTGTGTTTCAATTGCAACATCCTGATCGAATTCGTATCTAAAAACATCGTAGAAATGATCTTCATGCGTTGGTAAATGTATTCTTGTTGTTTGCGCATCAAGGACTTTTTCACTAGGCTGGGATAGCAGTGTGTTTTTTACAACATCACCTTTCCGGCTAAAATTGAGGTTGGCGAATGCTCTATCAATATTTAATGGACGTGGTTTCCCATCTAAATCGGGACGTACCCAATCGTACATTTTAAAGGTGTAATTATAGGGGGTTGCACTGATTTCGAGCACGAGATTATTCACGCCGGAAGAATGCACGGTACCATGTGGAATCAAATATAATTGGTGTTTCTTAGATTCGAATTTTTGAACGTATTGCTCGATGTCCATGGCTATTCCACTGTGGAAGCTATCTTCTAGCACTGAGCGAAATTTGTCTGCATCGATTGTTTCCTGAAAACCCAGATACACTTGAGCGTCCTCTTTTCTATCAACGATATAGTATGATTCGTCCTGTGTGAAGTTTTCTCCAAATTCCGCTTTTGCATAAGCTGGACTAGGGTGACATTGAATGGATAGGTTGCCGCCATCGAAGGTATCCAGAAAATTGAAGCGTATTGGGAATTCAACATCGAAACGTTTTTGTGCATGACCGAGTACATTGGCACTTTCTTGAAACATCAGCTGGTCAAATGAAATTTCGAGTGTATGTCCATCCGCTTCGAGCAAAATTCCATTCTCAGGAACAATCATTTCGAAGGACCACGCGTAGTTTTTGACCTCCTGATCAATGCCTGTAAGGTGCTCTTTCATCCACTGCCCACCCCATACTCCAGGTTCAAAAGTTGGCCGTACGCGGAAGTAATTTTGGGACATGGCCAGCAAAGTAGCATGTAGATCCTTTCCTGTGATCCATGGTAGGTTTTGGGACGATTGTTGATCGGCAAGAATTTCGACACGGAAAAGGATAGACCTTTTATGTCTATTCAATATTTCCCAGTCGACAAAATAGTAACGTTTGTAGGTTTCCTTTTGATTGGTCTGTGTTGAACAACCTAAGTTTAAAGCTTGTCCCGCACGCATACGTTGAATTAGCACGTTTTTGGGCAGATCAATAAACATTAGCTGACTAGACGTGTCGACTAACGATGCTCCAGGGCCATAAAAGATCGTGTACTCACCTTGTTTTGAAGCTGAGTTCGCTAGTATTGTTTGAAAATCCGCTAGCTTTTGGGTATCAAAGTATTCAATGAGCTGAATCCCCGCTTTTTTCCCAAATAATGGATCGTTGCCACCGAGGTATGGTGCGACAAGCTCCTGGATCGCTGACTCAGCTTTTAAAGCTGAATTCATGGCTATAAATCTTGGCGTTACACCCTGTTTTTCAAATTCTTGTTTCAGCTTGGTGATGATTGTGTCCCAGTTTACACCTACAAAACCATCAATGCTATGTATATGATGTGTAATGAGATGAGCAACAAGATCCGGATAGGAATTCGATAATGTTCCTTGAACCGGAAATGTCGGTGAGATTTCGTACTGAAAAGGTTTTGTTTGAGTATTAGAATGCATATGATGTAATTTATTGCCCATGAATCATGTTGGATGAAATAGCTTTTTGCTTACTTGTTTGCTGATTTTTTGTTGTGTTTTTCGATCCAGAATTTTTCGATTTCTTCCAAAGGTTTGCCCTTTGTTTCCGGAAGGAATGCAAGTACAACAAGAAATGCGATGGCACAGAAAAATGCAAACAACCAGAACGTATAGCGGGCCCCCCAGGAAGCGAGTAGAATGGGTGTTAGTTGTCCCACGATAGCATCGGAAATCCACATCACCATAATACTGATACCCATGGCACGCGCCCGGATGGCATTTGGGAAGATTTCGGCTGCGACCACAAATTTTAGCGGGCCAATGGAAAAAGCAAAGAAAAATAAGAACGAAAGTATAGCGATAATCAATGCGATATTATTGACTTGACCTTGATTAAAAAGATATCCAGTAACCAACAAACTCAGGGTAGCACCTACCGTTCCCAAAAGATATAAGGGACGTCTACCCCAATTGTCAACCTTCCATATTGCAAAGAAAGTAAATAGAACATTCGCGGCTCCAAAGAATAATTGGGCATGATAGGAGTTGTTTAATGAAATACCAGATTCAAGTAATATACTCGGGCCATAATAGACAATAGCGTTTATGCCACTGAGCAATGAAAACAAAGGGAGGAATAGGCCCAATAGAAAGGCCTTGCGATAAATAGGAGAGAAGAGATCTCGTAGATTTCCTTTCGAGGAAATCGTGTTGACCTCTTGTATATCCGATAGTCCTAATTTCGCACCGATCGCTGCAACCTCGGCACTCCGTCCATTTTTAGAGAGCCAACGCGGACTTTCGGGAATAAAGTAAACACCGATGCATAATAATAAAGCCGGTATTGCACCAACTAAAAACATATTTCGCCAGAGCTCATTTTGCTGTGCGGAGCTATATTCAAGAATCAAGTAATTGCTGATATAGGCAAATAGGATACCGAATGTAATAGCAAGTTGGTAACAGGTGACCGACCTTCCTCTAAATTTACTTGGCGATATTTCTGCAAGATATAAGGGCACAACGATTGAAGCAATTCCAACACCGAGCCCCCCTATGCCTCTGCTAACAATCAGTATGCTGTACGAAGAACTGAATCCACAACCAATTGCTGAGCATAGAAAGAGCAGGGATGCAGTGACAAAAGGTGGTTTTCGGCCGTATTTATCTGTGAATGGTCCTGTGAAGAATACGCCAACAATACAGCCTAGCAAGGCTGAACTTACAAAAACGCCCTCTTGAGCAGGAGATAGTCCGAAAAATTGCTTTACTAACGGCAATGCACCTGCAATGACAGCCATATCGAAACCGAAAAGGAGTCCTCCAAGTGAAACGATACATAAAATGATGATAAATCTCTTTGACATCTGCGGCCTATATTAATATGTATATACATACAAACATATATCTATTTTTTTAATTATGCAAAAAATCTTATTTTAGCACAAGCAATCCAACTGATGAATTTAAAAATAGATCATAAAAGCCCTGTTCCGCTGCATATACAAGCAGAGAATCTGTTACGCGAATTAATTAAACAGCCAGAATATATAGAAGGCAAGTTATTGCCAAACGAAATTGAATTAGCAAAAAGATTGGCAATTTCCCGTTCTACTTTGCGTTTGGCGATCAATAAACTAGTCTACGAGGAGTTGCTCATTAGAAAGAAGGGAATAGGCACGAAGGTGGCTAGTTCCAAATTTAGTTCCAAATCCAAGAATTGGCTGAGTTTCTCACAAGAGATGAAAAACCGAGGAATTGAGGTAAAGAATTTCGAGCTTCACGTCAGCTGGGTTGTTCCGGACAAAGCAGTCTCGAAGTTTTTTAATGTAGATGAGGACCAGAAGCTATTAAAACTAGAACGTTTGAGAGGAAAGAAAGATGACCCATTTGTTTATTTTATATCTTACTTCCATCCGCGTATAGGGTTAAACGGCGATGAAGATTTTAAGAGACCTTTATATGAGATCTTAGAAGCAGATTATCATGTCGTTGCAGATCTTTCTCAGGAAGAGCTGGATGCAATGGCCGCAAATAAATTTATAGCTGATAAATTGGAGATTAATATCGGTGATCCTATTCTGTCCCGCAAGCGCTTTGTATTTGACCAATCTGGGAAGCCGATTGAATATAATTTGGGGTTCTACCGCGCGGAAAGTTTTACCTATACTGTCGAAAGCAGAAGAGATTATTAGGGAATTCACTCATCCTTTTTGAATGGATCAATTGGATGAGTGAATAGCTAATTTATTTATTCTTTTAATGATTCTTTTCTAGGCTAGTTTCAGCCCAGCTTTCTAGGAGAGCTATTGCTTTACTCAGTACGCCTGCTGAACCTTTAAATTTTCCTGATCCACTGGGTACGTTATTTTGACCATACCATTCGTAAAATCCTTTGTTTTTCACAACCCGATCGATCATCGGTTGAAGTTCGGTATAGGCTTCCTGATAAAAGCCGTTTAAAACGAGTTGCTGGATCATCCGTCCGCCAAACCAGGTCCAATCACCACCATTTTGGTATTGGTAAGGCTGAGCCATTCCGCCGATGAAAAATCCAACTGGATAGGTTGGGTATAAGGTCAATCCAATACTCGGCATGCTNNTTATTTCTGAAGGTGTTAGTAGCCCCGCTTCTATAGCGATGGCGGTGCCACCATGATAATGAATCGTATTTTCATCAAATTCTTTAGGAATAGGTGATGTCTTAGGATATATGTGTGGGATAAATTTTTGTTTTTTCTTATCCCATAAATAACGTTTACTGTTTGTTTCGAGACTCTTTTTTAATCCTTTCCATTCCGCCACCTTGGGAGAGTTGGGCTGGATATCAATCAATGTCTGCAAGGCAATAATAAACATCGCGTTGTCATAAATATCGATTGCTTCATTGGAAAGTTGGTCATTCCAATCACAACCAAAGCTATCGTTGGGCTGTACATCTCCCCAATCTGCTGTCATCGCACCCCAAAGTAGCTGATAATTTTCNNACGATCTTTGACAGATATTCCACCGATAGACTCCTCCAGGATACTGTAATCCTTTGTTTTTATAATGTATTTACCCAGCAGTTGGATGAGTGACGTTTCCTGGTCGGTTTCTACCGTGTTTTTAAAACCCACATGATCAGGAGCGTTTTTTGAATAGTAGGGTGTATCATCATGCCAGGTAAAGTCTTTCTTTAGTACATAGCCGTCTACCATTTCGCCATTGGGCTGTTGCATCTGAAAAAATACTAAAATAGCCCCTCTAATGTCCGCTTGAGACCGCTCTTCCAATGCGGTTTCGATGAATGTATTGAGATCTCTGGCCCAAATTTGTGAGTAGCCACTTCCCGCATTGAAACCTTCTTTGATGACCTCTCGGGCAAGGCTGTCCACATATTTTAGGTTTTGATCCGCTAGAATGCTTTTTGCCAACTTAAGTTGCGCGATACGGTCGGGTTTTGTTTGTTGTGCTGATAGTTGGGTTCCGAGTAACAGAAGTATTAGACTAAAAAATGTGGTGTTTTTTTTCATTGTGGTTGTATTGTAATTAATTAGGATTGACAAGTGTACCTGTCAATCATTGGTATTTATTTCAACGTTAATTTGTATTTATTTCAGGCTTGTGATCGAAGATTAGCCGTTCGATGTGTATTTTTTTGAATTTATTTACTGGTTATACTTTGATATGTATGTACAATCAAAGTTATGGAAAAATGTCAGTATTTAAGCTTTAATAGTGTTTTATTTGATTATTTTTTAAAATTTTACAAATTTAGGCGTTGCGATGCAATCTGTTAAGTCGTTAAATTAAATAAGAAAATCTAAATCATGTTTATACATACTCTATTTTTTTGTAAGTTTGCTATTGAACCTAATAGAGAACAATGGTAAAGCGTATCATTTATTATTTTTGTAGTTTATTTGTGAGTACGGCAGCTGTTTTCGCACAGCAGAAAACAGATTTGACCGTTTTTGTAAAACCTAATATTGGATCCGTCCATAGTCGGTATTTCTTTTATACACCAGCAGCCGTACCTTTTGGAATGGCTAAGCTCGCTCCGAGCACAAATGGAAGCTATGGGAACAAGTCGGGTTGGGAGGCCGTGGGTTATGACGATAGGCATACCTCAATAGAAGGCTTTGCTAATTTTCACGAATTTCAGGTAGGCGGAGTGGTATTTGCACCGTCCGTTGGAAAATTGAAGACAATGCCCGGTCAACTTGATCGTCCACAAAGCGGTTATCGTTCCGATTTTGACAAGAAGGATGAATTTGCCACGTCTGGCTATTACCGTGTCAAGCTAAAAGATTATAATGTATTTGCAGAGCTTACGGCAACGAAGCGTGTCGGTTTTCATCGCTATACTTTTCCAAAAACGGAAGAAGCCAACCTGATTTTCGATATCGGCCATGTGATGGGAGAAAGTGGCCCAGTCGTTGATGCCGAAGTAAATTATGACAAACAGCACGTTTGGGGATATGTGGTTACCCATCCTGTATACGTACAAAAATATCAGCAGGGCGCTACGGTCAAGATGTTTTTCTTCGCGGAGATCAACAAACAACCGAAGTCTTTTGGGACATTTAGAGATTCCATAACTTTTGATCGACATACGAGCATAAAGGGAAAAGGAGCTGGAGTATATATGAAATTTAGCACGGAAGCAGGCGAATCAATAGACATCAAGACGGGTTTATCTTATACTTCTGTAGAAAACGCACAACTGAATTTGCTTAAAGAAGCGAAGGATATGTCGTTTGATGCTGCAAAGAAAGATGCTTTACAAACCTGGAATAGTGAACTTGGAAGAATTTTGGTGGAAGGGGGCAAAGCGGACGACCGCATTAAATTTTATACGGGATTGTATCATGCTTTACTTGGCCGTGGGCTTGCAAGCGATGTAAATGGTGCATATCCCAAAAATGACGGCTCGGTGGGGCNNGGCAGATTGCCCTAAATAAGCAAGGGCAACCGATTCATCATCATTATAATACCGATGCTATTTGGGGCGCATTTTGGAATTTGACACAGTTGTGGTCTATCTCGTATCCAGACTATTACAACGACTGGATTCAGAGTCAATTGTTGGTCTATCGCGATGCAGGTTGGTTAGGAGACGGTATTGCCAACAGTAAATACGTTTCGGGCGTAGGAACTAATTTTACGGGTTTGGCAATCGCAGCGGCCTACAATGTCGGTATTCGTGACTATGATGTGAATCTTGCCTATGATGCGGTACGCAAAAATGAATTGGAAGCGAAGGACCGTCTGCCTGGAGCTGGAAAGTTAGATGTGGGAGTTTTCGTCCGCAAAGGCTACTCACCGTATATAAAAGATGATCATGGCAGTCCCGAATTAATGACCAATGGATCTCCTTTTGGCGCTTCGCATACCTTGGAATATGCTTTTTCCGCCGGAGCGGCGGCGCAATTTGCAAAATCATTGGGGCGTCAAAAAGACTATGTTAAATTTCAGGAATTATCCAATGGATGGCGCAATCTGTATGATACCGAGACGAAGTTTATGCGACCAAAAGATAGTTCGGGGAAATTTATTTCCAACTTCAACCCTAATGAGTCGTGGCGTGGATTTCAGGAGGGAAATGCTTGGCAGTATACATTTTATGTTCCGCATGTCCCGGAAAAATTGGTTAAACTGATTGGGGAAGATCTGTTCAACCAACGCTTAGATAGTATTTTCACCGTGTCCCAGAAGAACGTTTTTGGTGGTGGTACGCATATTGATGCTTTTGCAGGAATTGAAAGTCTCTATAATCATGGGAACCAACCTAATTTGCATATTTCTTGGCTGTTCTATTTTTCGGGTAGGCCTGACCTGAGCCAGAAATGGGTACGTGCCATTTGCAATGAATTTTATGGAACTGATGCAATACATGGTTATGGCTACGGGCAAGATGAAGATCAAGGTCAGCTCGGCGCTTGGTATGTGTTGTCCAGTATAGGGCTATTCGATGTGCGGAGCCTAACAACCGAGAAGCCGGCATTTCAGATAGGCGCGCCACTTTTCGATCGCGTGACGATACGCTTGCCAAAAGAACTCCGAAAAAATGAATTTATCATTCAGGTGAAAAAGGATCATCCTGATAGTTATCGTGTCGATCGGATTCAGTTTAACGACCGTCTTTGGAAAGGTTGGCAACTTCCTTTTGAACGCCTGGTAGAAGGTGGGATTTTAGATCTCAAGTTGAAAGGCAACTAAATTTAAGCAATAAAAAATAGCCCCATTCGGGGCTATTTTCAAGGTAGGTTGGTTTGTTGATTGCCTACGCGATTTCAGCAATAAAATTGCCCTCTTGGTCCAAATCAGCCTTGTGAGCTGCGATTTGTTGAAGATTAATATGTCCGATGACATATTTGAAATCTGGTGCGTAATATCGTTCTGTGATTTCACTGAAATTTAACTTTTCAATCAGTGTATCATCTGTATATCTCAAATAAACCTTAATTAAATAATCTTGGCTATAATTTAATGTGCTGGATTCTAAATGTTTTTTATACTCATAGCGGTATCCATCGCGAAGAGCCGCGATATCCGATAGCACAGCAGAACCTGTTGGGTGGCCACCTGCTCCTTTACCATAGAAAAATTGTTCGTCTGCAAAGGCCGCTTTCACCAATACTCCATTGTTCTCATTTTCTACATTATAGAGCATGCTGTCTTTGCCTACTAGGCGTGGTAATACATAAAGTACAACCTTGTTGCCGTCGATCTCTTTTGCCGTCGGTATCAATTTGATCTTGAGGTTCTTTTCTTTCGCAAAACGAATATCCTGCTGTCCCAATTTGTCAATACCGATATTGAAGACATCTTCTGGTTTAACATAGATTCCATACGCATGCGAAGCAACAATACATACCTTAAATTTGGGGTCAAATCCACCTACATCCAGCGTTGGATCTGTTTCTGCAAAACCAAGTTCTTGTGCTTTCTTTAAAGCATCTGTATATTGCTGATTTTCGTTGAAAACTTTAGATAAAATGTAGTTGGAAGATCCATTAAAAATACCGCTGACAGAATGCAGTAATTCATTGTCATAGTATTCTTCTAAATTCCGTATAATGGGAATACTTCCGCAAACGGCACCTTCATATAATAAACTGGTCCCGTATTCATGTTGGATATCAACCAGCTCTTCCAAATGGCTGGCAATCATTTTTTTATTGGCAGATACCACATTTTTCCCCGATTTCAAAGCACGAACAGTTAGTTGGTATGCTGCTTCGGCATCATCGATCAGTTCGACAACCGTATTAATTTCTGAATCACCTAAAATTGCTTCGGCATCGGTGGAAAACAAGTCCGCTGGTAGTGAACGTTTTTTATCACCGTTTTTAATGACAAATTTCTTGATTTCCAAATTAAGATTTTTGGTTTTGATGATATCGTAAAGACCTTGGCCTACGACACCAAATCCAAACATCCCTATAGTTAATTTATTACTCATATCTCTTCTTATATCTCTTATTATATTGTTTAATCTTTTACACCAATTCGGGAACGTACTCTTTCTGCTCTCTCAGAAAGCTGCTAATGATTTCCGTTAGTTTTTTTGTCTCGATCAAAAAGCCGTCATGTCCATAGGTCGATTCGATCTCTTGGTAACGTGCATTGGGAATATGTTGAGCGATGAATTGTTGCTCTTGTGGAGGAAACAATAAATCTGTATTGACACTTAACACCAATGTAGGACAACTAATGTTTGCTAATGCGGATTCAACCGACAATCTACCGCGACCCAGATTATGACTATCCATTGCTTTGGTCAGGAAATAATAGCTATAAGCATTATACCGTTTTACTAATTTTTCACCCTGGTAGTTTTGATAAGATGCAGCTTTGTAGTAGCCTATCTTATCCTTGTCGTTTTCTCGCTGTGTGTTGTTATATGTTGTATGGTTGCGATAAGATAGTAATGCTATAGAACGGGCAACTTTCAGGCCCTTAGCACCACCATCTGGATGGTTCGCATAAAAGGTACGGTCGGCAGTAATCGCCAGACGTTGGCTCTCATTGAATGCAATACCCCATGGAGAATGAACAGCGTTTGTTCCGACCACGATCAGATGATCAATCGCTATCGTGCTCGAAGCTGCCCACTCCAATGCTTGTTGTCCACCTAAGGAACCTCCAATTAAAATGTCAATTTTATTGATTTCTAGGTGGCTGGCAAGAAATTGGTGCGCGCTGACTAGATCTTTTACGGTAAATTCAGGAAAAGATAGATAGTATGCTTGTCCCGTAGCTGGGTTGATAGACAAAGGATTGCTATGATTATAGGCAGATCCAATGACGTTGGCACAGATAATAAAATAGTCGTTTGGATCGAATAAATCATCTGTCCCAAAAAGCCCTGACCACCAATCCAACACGTTTGCATTGGCTGTCAGGGCATGGCAAACCCAAATCACATTGCTGCGATCTGCGTTAAGTTCACCAAACGTCTCATAACTGATTTGTAAATCAGTAAGCTCTCTTCCATTTTCAAATACAAAAGGCGCTGGGTGCAGATAAATATGCTTACTCATTTTACGTCTAAATTTAAAACGACTAAATCTGATTATTTAATTTTGTCAAAAGCTTGTTGTAAGTCTTCTTTGATGTCATCGATATGTTCTATTCCAACTGAAAGGCGAAGTAATCCCTTAAATACGCCTGCATTTGCCTGCTCATCATCGCTCAATTGCTGATGGGTTGTAGCGGCCGGATGAATAATCAAAGACTTGGTATCGCCGACGTTCGCTAAGTGGCTAATCAATTCTAAACTATCAATAAAGTCATTGGCTTTTTGTGCCGCATCACCTTTAAGTTGGAAAGAAAGTACCGCTCCATAGCCGTTTTTAAGGTATTTTTGTGCATTAGCAAAGCTCGGAGAACTCTTTAGGCCTGGATAATTTACCTTTTCTACTTGTGGATGCGCCTCAAGCCATTTAGCAATCTCTAATGTGTTGTCGACATGGCGTTGGACCCGTAAAGACAATGTTTCAAGTCCTTGTAACAATAAGAATGAATTGAAAGGAGAGAGAGCTGGTCCGAAATCCCTTAGTCCCTCGACGCGCGCACGGATTGCAAATTGTATATTTCCAAACGGTCCTTGTTCACCAAAAACTTCGGAAAAAACTAATCCGTGATAGCCTTCGGATGGTTCGGAAAACTGTGGATATTTTCCGTTGCCCCAATTATAATTACCGCCATCAATGATGACTCCACCAATGCTTGTGCCATGTCCACCAATCCATTTAGTTGCCGATTCAACAACCACATTCGCACCATATTNNATAAATAACCTCCGGCTCCGAAAGTATTGTCAACGATTAATGGCAAATCATATTTTTTCGCTACAGCGGCAATTTTTTCAAAATCAGGAATATTGAAACTTGGGTTTCCAATTGTTTCGACATAGATAGCTTTTGTTTTATCATCAATGAGCGCTTCAATTTTATCTGAATCGGCATCTGTGGCAAAACGCGCTTCAATGCCTAAGCGTTTGAAAGAAACTTTGAACTGGTTGAAAGTAGCTCCATATAAGTTGGATCCTGCAACAAAATTATCGCCATTTTCAAGGATATTATTTAACGCTATAAACTGTGCTGCTTGACCAGATGCAACTGCCAGAGCCGCAACACCACCTTCCAAAGCCGCAATGCGTTGTTCAAATACATCCGTAGTTGGATTCATGATCCGTGTATAAATATTTCCAAACTGCTTTAAAGCGAATAAATTGGCGCCATGTTCCGCATTTTCAAATACAAAAGATGATGTTTGATATATAGGAACTGCTCTGGATCCTGTTGTAGGATCAGCCACTTGGCCAGCATGAACCTGTAGTGTTTCGAATTTTAAATTTTTGTTAGAAGACATAATATATCAGATTTTAAGGGTTCAAGAAAGAATTTGCAAATGTAAAGAGAAGCATACACACCTACTGGTAGGGTCTGTCAAATCGTTATCCAAGAAAAAGGAAAGGATTTTTAACAAGCACTGAAGTGTGTATGCATACGCATTCGCATCGATATGCTGATACGATGAATTACACTTTTGTTTGTCGTCTGGTTCATTTGTGTTGAACCTGAATTTTCAATGGATCTCAGTAATTTAATAATCATTGTCTTATATCATTTATATGCTCCAAAACGATATTGTTTTGGACAGGAATTGGCACCTTTTCAAGCAAATTGAAGGTTGCCAGTGGGTCATAGAGCCAGTCTCTCGCCACTTCTTTATAAATCAAGACCTACTGACTAAGGGAGGTGTTGATTANNACGACACAAATATAAACTTCTTTTTTATTAAAGCAAAAGAAATGCTGTTTTTTAGTTAAAAGAAATTTGAAAATTAATTGTGCTACAATTGCATGTTTACCACCAATGCTCGATATACACGCCTATCTTTAATTATGGCTTCTTTAAATTGATATTTTCTGCGATTTGACTTAAATCGGTTAAAAGAGCCTTCAAAGCGTCAATTTTACCTTGGATGTCGTGTTGGATGTCGCTATTCGCTTTTCTGTTGAGCGATATCGAAAGGCCGACCAAATGCGAATTGATGCGGTAGGAGAGCGCTTGAAAATGATGGATATGAGACCAGTCTATCCATTTGTGCTCCGGTTCTTTCTTCATTTGATTGAGTGAATCCGAAAAGAGAGCCATTGCCGTTTGCGCTTTTTTTCGTGCCAACCGAAGATCGAATGAACTTTGTCGATCACCGGACAAACGACCATTTATAATGTGGAAATAGTGTAGATT
Organism: Sphingobacterium sp. UBA6711; assembly: GCA_002454415.1. Lineage (GTDB taxonomy): Bacteria > Bacteroidota > Bacteroidia > Sphingobacteriales > Sphingobacteriaceae > Sphingobacterium. The sequence goes on along the minus strand of DKIT01000021.1, from coordinate 36,529 downwards.
AAATTGGTATACTTCTTTTGCCAGATGAATCATACTGGGGCTCTGACGCACAGGAATCAAAAAATAACCCGCTATCGCCAAGAGTGCACCAACTAAAGTAAAAATCACCCTAGAACCCAAAATAAGGTTAATATTGCCTTCAAATAAGTTTAGCGCAATGACTATCCCTAAGGTAATAAAGATAACACTGACCATATAATTTGCGCGGTTGAATAGGAAAAAGCCAAATAGTCCAATAGCGGCTATTACAAGTAGAACTGGCAGAAAATCGATGGACACCAAGCAGAGTAGTCCTGCGATAATCCCTGAGAAAGTACCTACAATGCGTTCNNCATCTATATTGCGCGTTTTGGTCATTGAAAATGCGGGCCTTGCGACGATGGCAATCGTGAGTAAGATCCAATAGGTATACTTAAAATCCAAAAATAAAATACCTATTAACGCGCCTGTACCAAATAAGACGGCCATTCGAAGTGCGAAACGGAATAGCGGGTTATGGAGGTTGAGCCTGCTTTTGATATCAGTTAGATCGCGTGGGGGGCGACTGATAAATTGCTGATACTCATTGGTGTCTATTTTGTCCTGGATTTCTTGATTTTGATAAAAAGCAACTTGAATTCGCTTAAGGACTTCGATTAACGCTTCAATATTGCGGATGATCGAAGCAAGAATACTATTTGCAGGACCGGTCTGTTGTTCTTGAATTTCTTTTAAGCCCAATACAAGTACATGAATTTTAATATGGTTGTCGTATAACTGATGCGCATAACGAAACCTTTTATTAGGCTGCGAAAAACTGTCGATTTCCAGAGCTAATAGTTTTATTGTACGACGAATTAAAGGGAGACTCCCGGTGTCCAGTAAGTTTTTTCTAATTGCATCGTAGTCATGATCCAGTGCGATAATTAATTCGTGTAGATCGATTAATCCATAGACTTGACTGAGCCAATAGTTGCTTTTATGCCAACGTTGGCTAATGATTTTTTCTTCCCTAAATAAAAGAGATCTGATTTGCTCCTGTTGTTCACTAATCTGCCCATGAATTTTTCCTACGCGACTGTAAGTCAGTTCTAGTGGAATATCTGGGTCGTAAGATTCGGAACGTATCAGTAGAAATTGGGATAGGCCGTGAAAGCCATTGGCCATAGCGTGTTTTAAAGAGCGATAAGGCTGTAAGTACGTCTGTAAAAGGCTAAAAAAATAGTAGATGATGGAACCGGCAGTAATTTGTAAGCCCACAGCAAGCGGATCTTTGGGAGCCATGCCGATGATAAAACTCATCAGGATCAATGTCATATTGCCAATAGCAGCGTAGCGAGGACCGAACATCCCATAGAAAGTGCAGATAAAGCCTGCCGAACCCAATAAAATAATTAAAGGCCAGTGATATGGAAAAACAAAGGCTGTAAAAAAAGATGCAATAAAGAAAGTCGGGATACAAACAAGCGTGGAGGAAAATTTGTCCTTCCGGTTGCCCGGTGGATCAGTTAAGGTAGTTAATAAAGACCCCACCCCAATACCGATAGCTGTGCTGGGATGCGCACCCAACAGATAGATCGCCAAACTCGGCAAAATGCTGATGGATGTATTACGCAAGGCATCGCCCGTATGTTCACCTTGGATAAATCGGATCATAAGGATATAAATACGGTAGAATCTTTTCTTTAATGACACAATGCTCATCAATCAGTTTACTAATTTTCGGTACAAAAATACAAATATTATGCTTAATATATGTGTCATACATTTTATTTGTTTTGATTTGTATTGTTTTTTTGAATTTTTATTTTGGGAGAGAACGATTGTGCAGGCTATACCTTTATATGGTTTTGAAATCGGCGCTTTCCTGATGGTGTATTGGAATGCGTCGTCCAGTCAAATTGTTCGTCAAGATTATTAGGTCATCTATCGAATTTTTTGGCCCATAGGTCTATTTATGCTAGTCAAGGTATGATGGATACACAAGATTTATTGTCCTAGTAGTGGAAGTTTACGTGTTTTTGTTATAGATCAGCATGAACAGTGATCGTTCACATATCGCTTTGGAAATATGGAATATTAAGTCTATTACTAAAAAGCTCGGTAATAACAACGAGTGTAATCGATTGGAAAAATAGGGGAAGTTAGAAAGAGAATAAAAAGGGGTATTCGCAATTGAATACCCCTTTCTTGTTTATGCTGAGTTATCTTAGCTTAAAAATAAGATCTCTCTCAATTTTGGAAGAGGCCATTTTTTATCATCAACAATTTTCTCCAATTTGTTGACATGATAGCGAATGACATCAAAGTATGGTTTAACTAATTCATCATAAGCAATAGATCTTTCACGTACATCATCAATTTGATTTGCTTTCTTACGCTCTTGACGCATTGCTTCAGCTTGTTCCAAGATTGTATTAACGTGAGTTGATATACGTTCTACAAAGTTCAATTGAGAGCTGAATGAAGCCGGAGCAAGACCAAGATCTTTTAATCCTTTTACATTGTCAATCAATTCGTTTTGATAAGTGAAACAAGCAGGAGCGATTTGATTGTTAACCATCTCTTCGATAACACGTGCTTCAATTTGTAATTTCTTATAGAAGTTTTCCAATAAAATCTCGTGACGAGCTTCAGATTCACGTTTTGTATAGATACCCAATGTCTCAAACAATGCTAAGGACTCTTCTTTAACGTAGACATCCAAAGCTTTTGGTGTAGATTTGATATTAGAAAGACCACGTGCTTCAGCTTCTTTTTCCCACTCTTCGCTGTATCCATTACCTTCAAAACGGATCGCTTTTGAATCCTTGATGTATTTACGGACAACGTTTAAGATGGCAAGATCTTTTTTAATGCCTTTTTTGATTTGTTTATCAACTTCTGTTTTGAACTCGATCAATTGAGCTGCAACGATTGCATTCAACACAGTCATTGGCAAAGCTGAGTTTGCGGAAGAACCAACAGCGCGGAACTCAAATTTGTTACCTGTGAAAGCAAATGGTGAAGTACGGTTACGGTCAGTGTTGTCCAATTTCAATTCTGGAACTTTAGGGATACCGTGCCATAAGTTAGCTTCAGCTTTTACTTTTTTAGCTACACGTGCAGATTCAACTTCTTCCAATAACTCGTCTAATTGAGAGCCCAAGAAAATTGAAATAATCGCTGGAGGAGCTTCGTTTGCACCCAAACGGTGGTCATTGCTCGCACTAGCAATAGAAGCACGCATCAAATCAGCATACTCATAAACGGCTTTGATGGTATTGACAAAGAAAGTCAAGAACATCAGATTGTTTTTAGGAGTTTTTCCTGGAGATAACAAGTTGACCCCAGTGTTGGTGATTAAAGACCAGTTATTATGTTTACCTGATCCGTTGACACCAGAATATGGTTTTTCGTGCAATAGCACTTTAAAATTATGTCTTAAAGCAACTTGTTCCATTACGTTCATCAACAATTGGTTGTGATCTATTGCCAAGTTGATTTCTTCGTACATTGGAGCACATTCAAATTGTGAAGGTGCAACTTCGTTGTGGCGCGTTTTTAAAGGAATACCTAATTTCAAAGCTTCATTTTCCAAGTCTACCATGTAAGCCAATACACGCTCTGGGATAGCTCCGAAATAGTGATCTTCCAATTGTTGTCCTTTAGCAGACATATGTCCAAACAAAGTACGGCCGGTTAACTGTAGGTCTGGACGAGCATTGTATAAGGAAAGGTCCACTAGAAAGTACTCTTGTTCGATACCAAGAGAAGCATTTACCTTAGTTACTGATTTATCAAAATATTGAGCAACATCCGTTGCCGCTTTATCCACAGCATTGATTGCTTTTAATAAAGGCGCTTTATAGTCTAATGATTCGCCTGTATAAGAAACAAAAACCGTAGGAATACAAAGTGTTTTTCCCGCTCCTGTTTCATAGATGAAAGCTGGAGAAGATGGATCCCAAGCTGTATAACCTCTAGCTTCGAACGTGTTACGGATACCACCATTAGGGAATGAAGATGCATCCGGCTCTTGTTGAACTAATGCGTCAGCTGTAAATTTCTCAATCGCTTCACCATTTTCGTCTGGCTCAAAAAATGCATCATGTTTTTCAGCAGTCGAACCTGTTAAAGGTTGAAACCAGTGAGTATAGTGGGAAACCCCATGATTAAGTGCCCAAGTTTTCATCGCTTGAGAAATATGCTCTGCTAAATCTCTTGAAATAATCTGTCCCTCTTCAATGGATGCAACTAACTCCTTGTATGAGTTTTTAGGAAGGTAGTCTTTCATTTTGTTTACGGAAAAAACATTCTTTCCGTAGATGTCAGTTGCTTTTTTAGTTTCAACTTTTTCAAATGAAGCGATTTGGCGTGAGCCTGCTGCTTCTACTGCTTTGAATCTTAGGTTCGACATTTGTATTTTGTAGTTAAATTACAGTTTTGTTGATTTTGTTTTTCAAAAATATTGTGTTTTTATTGAAAACTGAAATTTTTTTTGATGTTTTTTATGAAATAATTCAAAAAACATGATTTTTATCCAATAAAAAAGGTGCTATTTCTGAAAATAACACCTTTTTTACTGTTTTTAGTTATAATCGAATCCCCAGTCGATTCCTTTTAACGTCGCAGGGACACCTTTCTTCATCCAGTTGGGAGCAGGTGCGCCTTTCAGGAAATGATCGAAAAATTGTTGTTCTCGAATTTGAATGTCTTTTCTATTTTGCCGTTGTATTAAATTGTGTTCGTCACCATTATAATTTAATAGCCACACAGGCTTGTTTAAACGGCGCAATGCGGTAAACATTTCAATGCCTTGATACCAGGGAACAGCACCATCATTATCATTTGACATGATAGCAACCGGGGTTTTTACCTTATCTAAATGGAATAAGGGTGAATTTTCGATATATAGTTCAGGAGCCTCCCAGAGGGTTTTTCCGATACGGCTTTGGGTATGTTCGTATTGAAATTGACGCGACATACCGCTCTGCCAACGTATTCCGCCATAAGCAGAGGTCATGTTAACGACAGGGGCACCAGTCCAAGCAGCTGCATACATTGTTGTCCGCGTGATGAGGTGAGCAACTTGGTAACCGCCCCAGCTTTGTCCCTGTATGCCCATTTTGGTGCTATCAACCCAAGCATTTTGAGCCAGATATTTCATTCCTGAATTAATGTACTCTTCGGCTGATTTACCGGGATGTCCTGTTTTATAACTGATGTTCGGTGCAAATACCAAATATTCATTGCTGACAAAGTAAGGAATGTTTAAACGCGATGGAGTAGGTGCAGGAGGTTGGTAGCTATATAGTCCAT
>DKIT01000021.1:0-31223 GCA_002454415.1 Sphingobacterium sp. UBA6711 | reverse complement strand
TGAAAGTTTTTGCTTCTACTAGAAGGCTTTTTGGATCATTATGTTGTCCTTTAAATTGATAGAAACCAGATTCCTTGGTTTTATTGTCGAAAGAGGATAAAAAGCCACCTTTTTTGTAGTCGAGCGTGGTGACTTGATCACGATCTTCAGGTCTTTTTAAGGATAAGTAACGAAATGTAACTTGTGATGCTGCGCCATAGCCGTTTGTCAAAATTGACTTGTTGGAACCGTCCAAATTAAAATACCAAATATCATATCTTGAATTGACATATATACCTTTAAAGTCGGGGCTCCAGGCCGCCATGCCATATGCTTGTGCTGAGGTAGGCATATCATTTTCCTCGTCAGCAAATGACGCAGGGATACCTTCATTCAGAACTGTTTTTTTCTTTAGACTGATCTGATAGGAGTTCCAAGTAGCCTTATCTTGATCGAAATATACGATGTATTTTGCGTCGGGACTCAAGATTGCGTTTCCAGAAAAGTTTGAAAGAATTAACTCTCTATTTCCTGTTTTTGTCGAAACCAGATAGATATCGTCTTTCGTATTACCTTCCCATTGACTCGCTATTCGCTTACCAAAATCAGTGCGTGCCAAGATATACTCTTCATTTCCGTCAGGTGTAAGTGAGGTCGAGTTGAATGTGTCGTCCGTTAATGGGATGACAGTACGATTATATTTCGGGTAAGTGACTGCTAAGAAGTTTCTCGCAAGGTCTTTCTTTAAGTTTACCAATTGCATGGGTTGTAAATAATCGTCCTGCCAGTTCCATACATCTACCTTTGCATGTTCAAAGTCTACTAAAGTGGTGTCTTTGACGCGCGGTATCGGAGCTATACCGAAAAACAACTTTTCTCCATTTTTACTGAAACGAATATCCCCATCCCCGCTAACGGACCAATTTTTCGGTATGCCATTGCTGGTTTTCGTCGCGATAAATTGAGCTGTATCCGCGCCATTCGTATAGTAATACAGATTATAATTCTTTAATAACGCCTTTTCATTGGAGAGATCCCCTAAATAGGCTAATTGATTACCCGATTCATCAAACTTGAAATTTTTATAACTACCTTTTCCATTTGATATCTTCTTAAGCTTTTTAGTTGCTATTTCATATAGATAGACTCCAGACTCTTTTGAAAGACTATCTTTTGAATCCGTTTTTTTTGAAAAAACAATTTTTGATCCGTTTTTGTTCCATTCGTATTGATCTACTGCTGAAAATTGTACAGAGTCACCCGAATTTAAATCATACAAAGCAAGTGTTGCTATCGTTTTTCGCTTTTTGTCGTTACTTTTCTTTGTTGAACCTTCATCAATAGTCTTTTTCTGTTCTGTTTTCTCATTTATTTCCTTGTCAAAAAGAAAAGAGACGAAATTGTTGTTTTGATCTGCAATTTTGTAAGATTTTACTTGAGCAAATTTGACAATGGATGATGTCGTTAAATTGTATATTGCCAATGAGTCTTTTGGTAGGTCTTCGGCTTTTTTCTTTTTGATCTTAGCGTCACGGGTTACTGCAAATGGTGCTTTAATCAAACTTACAAGATGGTTTTCGCTATCCGTAAGCTTTCCATTATATCCACGGGAAATCTGAACGAGTCCTTTGTTTTCTTTGGTTTTGAGAAAAAGCTGATTGTCGCCTTCCTGTGGGCTAACTTGGAATAGGACAAATTTACCGGATTTACTGATATAGGGGGATGATATAGTTTGCCAACTATCATATACCGTATGATCCAAAGGTTTCTTTTGGGCATGAGCAGCGAATGCTAAAAGAAAACCAAGCGGAATACAGATATTTTTCTTATTCATATTTTAATCCTTTTTGTCGCAATTTATCCATAAAAAATAAAAAAACGTTGATTTTTTGGTATATTCATTGTTACGTAAGTATAAAAAACTGGTTATGAAATCATCATCTCTTATTATTTCTATTGTAATGGCCATTGCGCTCTTGCTTATAGCCTGGATATTGGGAGCTGCTTATCGGTATAAGTTTAAATCGACGCAGACAATTACTGTAAATGGCAACGCCAAAAAGGACTTTGAATCTGATTTGGTCAAATGGAACGCAACATTTAGCAGGAAAAATTTCGAATTAAGTTCAGCTTCGGCACAATTGGCGACTGATCGTGATTTGGTTCGTGATTTTTTAGTTCAACAGGGGATTAAATCCGATGAGATCCGTTTCGAGGCTGTTAACATCGCCAAAGATTTCGAATATCATACTGATGGAAAGGGGAATGGTTACAATACTTTTTCTGGCTATACATTATCGCAAACAGTGAGTGTTGAGTCAAAAGATTTAAATAAAGTGGACAACGCTTCAAGAGAAATATCGACTTTAATATCAAAAGGTATAGAACTGAGCTCTAGTACTCCTAATTATTATTACTCCAAATTGGAAGATCTGAAATTGGAGCTTATTTCACAAGCTTCAAAAAATGCCCATCAACGTGCAGGCAATATTGCAAAAGAGTCTAACGCCGGATTGGGCAATTTGGTTAAAGCAGATTTAGGAATTTTTCAAATAACAGGGCAAAATGACAACGAAGAGTATTCTTCTGGGGGTGCTTTTAACACGACATCTCGGAAAAAAACAGCTAATATCACAGTTAAAGCAAGCTTTTTGAGTAACTGATATAAAATTATTTGTCTGAATTTCAGTTCTATATTGATTTGGAAGGAAAATTTATTCAAAATGTTTTCTCCTTTTCAATAAAAAACCTACTTTTGCATCATCCCAAACGGATATGCCCGGATGGCGGAATTGGTAGACGCGCTGGTCTCAAACACCAGTGGGAAACCGTGCCGGTTCGACTCCGGCTCCGGGTACAAGAGCCCTCTTTACACATGTAGAGAGGGCTTTATTTTTGCACCGATTTTTTCTGCGGACCTTTTAATCATTCCCACAATTTCCGGATCAAGCGGAATTCTTGGATCAGTTTCAATTTCTGTAGACTCGCTATAGCCTTTTAATATAAGTATTAAATCGGAGATATCCTAATACCAACTTTTACCAAAAACCAATTTTCAGTCATTTTTTAGACAGTGATCAGTCATTGATTATTCAATCTGCACTGAGTCATCACTGAGCAAGCACTGAACAAGCACTGAACAAGTAATGTGAAAAGAGTTAATTTGATTACTGTTTGCTCCTGATTTGCCGCACGTAAAATATTGATAGAAAAAAACGAAAGAAGCTGCCGTATGTAACAAAAAGATCACTGCTTTCGGGCAATAGATTACTACCTCCCAGACTTGCGGTCTTAATCCATACATATACATAGGAAGGGAAAATTGACCACCGCCAATTATCGATAGGATACAGCCTTTTTTTATAAACTTTCGTTAATCTGAATATTCTTGTTTAAATTGGAATTACCAAATATAAACTTGGATGAAAGCGGTATTTTTATCTCTGGCGTTAGTATGTTTTTTTTTCGCTCATGGGCAAATAGGATTTGTACTAAAGGGGAAAAAGAATGTTAAATTTCCTTTTCTTTTTGTACACAACTTAGTGATTATCCCTGTTGAGGTAAATGGTTTTGCCATGAATTTTCTATTGGACACGGGGGTTAAGGAAACTATGATATTTGGAGAAACCTTAAAATCGATCGACAGTGCTGTCTTTGTTAATAAATTTCAAGGATTGGGTAGAGATGACGGCTTGGATGGTTATTTGTCCATCCATAATCACATGATTATAGCCGGTACCTATGAGGATCTGGATCAGCCGATATATATCTTAAAAAATGCGCATATTGATATTTCCACGCGCATTGGGGTTGAGATCAATGGTATTATGGGAAGCCGCTTTTTTGAGGATCATATCGTCGAAATTGACTTTTTAAAACATCGCATCACCTTATTCCAAAAAGAAAATAAACCCAAGAGGCTTGATAAGATGGAATGTTTGCCAATCGATATTCTCAATAGCCGCCCGTATGTCGCGTTGGCTTTTATGCAAGATAATGTTACAATCGAGGGGCGTGTATTGATCGATATGGGCAATAGTGACGCACTAATGCTCATTCCTTCTAAATTAGCTCATTTTGATATCAAACCTCCATTTATTGATGATTATATAGGACAAGGTTTTAATGGGGAAATCTATGGGAAGAGAAATAGGATTAAATCCCTCGAGTTGGGCCCATTTGTCATGAATTATCCGCTGGTCGCATATCCCGAATTGAGCTCTTTGCAACATGCAACATTTGTAAGTGAAAGAATAGGATCAATCGGAAACGAACTACTGCGCCGATTTAAGGTTGTTTTTGATTATCCTAACAAGAACCTATATCTTCATAAGAATAAGGATTTTGACAAATTCTATTATTTAAACATGAGCGGATTAGAGATTGTACACGACGGAATACAGTATGAAAAAGAGGAGGTGCCCGTCGTTTTACAAAAAGACGGCGGTACAGAAGTAAGAATGGGGAATAGTATTCAATATCGCTTTGTGTTAAAAAATATGTACAAGATCGCAATAGTTCGTGTAGGTTCTCCTGCGGCAATGGTGGGACTAATGCCAGACGATAAGGTACTGAAGATTAATGGACGAGCTGCATCTTCCTATACCTTGGAATCCATTCATACATTGTTTAAATCTGAGGAAGGTAAAGAGATGCGATTTCGAATTGAACGGGATGGACTTCCAATGGACTTTAAATTTATTTTGAAAGACCCACTGCCGTTCAACATAGAATAATTGAGGTGGATTTGGAAATTCTGATTGAACTTCCTTATATTTGCATTCGATAATAATTTTTTTAACAATTAAAGACGAAGAGATATGTTGGTCGCTAAGATGATAATACTGCAAGCTTTTAAAGCAAATGGATTTGCTGGAAGCATTCTTCGTGCTTTTCGTCCTCTTTAAGGCGATCTTCAAAATATCCGATCATGTTGATTTATTCAAAACCACTACTTGGATGGATCAGAGTGATTTGTCTCCTTTGAAAGACCAATTTTTAACAGATGATAAAGCCGAAGTTCATTCGGGCTTTTTATTTTCCGGATTTTCTATTTATTTAAGATAAGTCGAGATTTTAACAATCCTTGACTTCTAACACCTTATGTTTGCGGCAATGTAAAGGTTGCTTCACAATTGAGGTGAGAAGTGATTAGCTGAATAAATCGTATCATCCAAATTACGCCCAATTTTTTTCAAAACGTTATCTATTTCAAAAGAAATTAGATGACTAATATTTTATAATTTTTTATAAATGGGAAGTAAATTATCTGGAAAAGATCTAGTAAAAATAGGTTTTCCACAAAATAATACAATTAATATTGCTTTAGGGCTAATAACACGCTATCGAAAGAAAGAAAAAAAAGAAACTATTCTTCTTGAACTCACTGAACTATTACAGCACCCCGATCGGTTTGTTGGGCATCCTATTTGGGGAAAAGTTTCTGAAGGTTTGACAACACCGATAGAAATAAGGATGAAGGAGCTGAACGAGTATCGTGCTCCGTTTACCATATTTGGGGAAAATGAAATCGATGAACAGGCAAAAAGGCAGTTGTATGATGCGTTGAAATTACCTATCTCGAGGAAAGGTGCACTCATGCCTGATGCGCACATGGGATATGGACTTCCGATTGGGGCTGTGCTTGCTACAGACAATGCAGTGATCCCGTATGGAGTAGGTGTAGATATTGGTTGCCGCATGAGTTTGTCCATATTTGATTTGCCAGCAAGTTATTTTAAAGGGAGAGAATTCCAGCTGAAAAATATACTAAAGGAAAATACCCAGTTTGGCTTGTATGATACACATCGCGTGAAACAAGATCATGCAATTTTCAGTAGGACTGAATTCAGGGAAATCCCCTTGCTGAAATCCTTATTGGATAAAGCTTATCGACAACTGGGGACCTCTGGCAGTGGAAATCATTTTGTTGAGCTTGGTCTTGTTGAGCTGCAGGCGGTAAGGGCAGAATGGGGAATTCCACCTGGGCAATATTTAGGTGTCCTATCGCATAGTGGCTCTAGAGGTCTAGGTGCAAATATTGCTAAACATTATACGAAACTTGCCACTCAGCAATGTCCCTTGCCTCGGGAGGTACANNAGGAGTATTGGATAGCAATGAATTTAGCGGGAGAATATGCTCAGGCATGCCATGAGGATATTCATAGACGTATAGCGAAAGCTTTGGGAGCTTCTCCCGTTGTCACGATCGAAAACCATCATAATTTCGCCTGGAAAGAAATGGTGGAAGGTGAAGAGTGTATCGTACATCGAAAAGGCGCGACACCTGCGGCAAAAGGTACGCTGGGCATCATTCCGGGATCAATGACGGCTCCTGGATTTATCGTTGAGGGAACAGGTAATTGTTTAAGTTTACAGTCTGCCTCGCATGGAGCTGGTCGCGTAATGTCGAGGTCAGCATGTAAAAACAGCTTAACCAAAAGTGCGATGCTCAAAGATTTGGAAGAGCATGGTGTGGAGTTAATTGGAGGAGCTTTGGATGAATCTCCGCGTGCATACAAGGATATCCATCGGGTAATGAAATTACAAGAAGAGTTAGTGCATGTACTGGGGATATTCAGTCCTAGGATTGTACGTATGGATAAATAGCATGGCAGAGGAAAAGTACTTACAAGTTACCTCCGGACGAGGTCCGAAAGAATGTAACTTAGCTGTTAGTCGTATCGTTAATAGCATCTGCGCCGAAGGAAAAAAATATGCCGTGCATATCGCTAAAACGGAGGTAGAGGAAATCGATGGATTTCCTTGTTCGGTGATTTTAAGATTAGTGGGGGTGAACTTAGTGGTATTTATTGAGCGTTGGAAAGGAACGATCTGCTGGGTTTGTAAAAGCCCTTTTCGACCATTACACAAGCGTAAGAATTGGTTTGTTGAAGTTAAACCTTACCAACCATTCGACTGCGAAAGAGTATTGGATTTGAAGGAAGTGAACTTTCAATCCATGCGAAGCAGTGGTGCTGGTGGGCAACATGTCAATAAAGTTAGTTCGGCAATTAGAGCTACACATCTTCCGACAGGAATAAGTGTTCAGGTCATGGATACGCGGTCACAGTTGCAAAATAAAGAGATCGCTATCCGACGGCTGAATCAACGTCTTAAAGAGTTGGAGCTAGCGGAGCTTGATAGCGCTAAGGATCAAAAATGGAGAGATCAGATTGAAATTAAGAGAGGTCAGGCAAAACGTATCTTTTTTGGATCTCATTTTTTGGAGAGATAATACTAGAAAGCCTTGAACTTCTGTTCAGGGCTTTTTTTGTCGCTATAATGTCTGTATTGGGCGGTATTTTCTTCGGTTAACTACCTAAAATGTAGTAAGTAATTTGCTTATTAACCTTGATAATTAGTATCTTTAAGATGGATGATCTGAAAAATGGTTTTCCGAACTAAATAAACTTAAATAGCATTTCATGGCTTGGGATATTCATAAAGTTATGATGTGTTGCATTTCAAATTCAATGTTATGATAAAATCCGCAGGTTTCCTTTTTAAGGAGGCAATTAATAACGAAAGACCATTACAAGTTGTTGGAGCGATTAATGCGAATCACGCCCTTTTGGCTGAGCAAGCTGGTTTTAAGGCAATTTATCTTTCTGGAGGGGGTGTTGCTGCCGGTTCATTGGGAATTCCTGACCTTGGGATCACAACACTGCAGGATATTTTGATTGATGTTGACCGAATTACAAATGTGTGTAAGCTTCCGTTAATGGTGGATATTGATACGGGATTTGGCCCTTCGGCATTTAATGTTGCCCGAACTATAAAATCCCTCATCAAGGTCGGAGCTGCAGCTATCCATCTAGAAGACCAGGTCGGGGCCAAACGCTGTGGACATCGTCCTGGAAAGGAGTTGGTTTCCAGATCTGAAATGGTTGATCGTTTAAAGGCTGCAGTGGACGCACGTACCGACGAGCACTTTGTCATTGGAGCCCGCACAGATGCTTTAGCTTCTGAAGGATTAGAACTTGCCTTGGAAAGAGCCGTTGCCTATAAAGAGGCTGGGGCGGACTTTATCTTCGCGGAAGCGATACATCAATTGGATCAATATGTCCAATTTAGCCGGGCTACTGGACTTCCTATTTTAGCAAATATCACCGAATTTGGACAGACACCCTTATTCAATGTTGATGAATTGAGGAAGGCTNNTATCCACTTTCTGCTTTTCGAGCCGCGAATAAAGCGGCAGCGAACGTTTATCAACACATTCGGCAAGATGGGGGACAAGCGGGGGTGATCGAGCAAATGCAGACTAGGGAAGAACTCTACCGAAGTATCGACTATTATGCGTATGAGAATAGATTAGATCAATTGTTTCAAAAATAGATGTTTAATTAATGCTAGCTCGCAGGTCTAGTAACTTCTCAATGTAGAAGAGGTCAATAATGAAGCTGCTCAAGACGGATGGGTTTATTGATACGGTATTGATATCGAATGGGGAGTGAATTGGGGGTAATAAAATAATTAGTTATAAAATAAATATATGCTGATGAAGGAGACAAACGATAACGGATTTAAACCCAAGAAAAGCGTAGCGCTCTCTGGTGTCCAAGCTGGCAATACTGCTTTGAGCACGGTTGGAAAAAGTGGCAATGATCTGCATTATAGGGGGTATGACATTTTAGATTTGGCATATCAAGCCAGCTTCGAGGAAGTTGCTTATTTACTTATTTATGGGAGCTTACCAACACGGGCGCAACTAAGTACTTATCAAAGTCAATTGATTAGCCAAAGAGGGCTGCCTATTACTGTTCAACAAGTATTAAAACAGTTGCCATCTACTGCACATGTTATGGATGTGCTGCGAACTTATGTTTCATTTTTTGGAAGTGTATCTCCTGAAAAGGAAAGTCATTCACTTGCGGGTGGGCGGGATATCGCGACCCGTTTGATGGCGTCTATGGCTTCGGCTTTGCTTTTTTGGTATCATTTTAGTCAACATGGACGAGAGATTTCAGTAGAAACATCTGATTCGACTTTAGGTGGTCATTTCTTGCATTTACTTCATGGCAAGTCTCCGTCGGATTCCTGGGTTAGGGCCATGCAAATCTCGCTAAATTTATATGCGGAACATGAATTTAATGCATCTACTTTTACCGCACGCGTAATTGCGGGAACAGGGTCCGATATGTATTCTTGTATTGCGGGTGCCATTGGTGCGCTACGGGGTCCCAAACATGGTGGCGCTAATGAAGTCGCGTTTGAGATCCAAAGCCGTTACGCAAATGCGGATGAAGCAGAAGAGGATATCCGTAAACGTTTGGCAAATAAGGAGGTAATTATTGGTTTTGGGCACCCCGTTTATACAATTTCAGATCCAAGAAACCAGGTAATAAAGCAAGTCGCCAAAGAACTGTCCGAAGAAGCAGGAGACATGACACTTTATTTGGTTGCAGAACGATTGGAGCAAGTTATGTGGGAGGAAAAGAAAATGTTCCCCAATTTAGATTGGTATTCTGCCGTATCGTATCATATCATGGGGATTCCTACCGAAATGTTTACACCTTTATTTGTCNNATCTTTGAGCAACGGCAGGACGGAAAAATAATCCGCCCTAGCGCAAGTTATATTGGTCCGGAGGATAGGGAATTTGTGCCTATTTCCGAGCGATAAATTTCTCCTTAGAACTTAAGCGCGTGTTTTTGCTAAAAAATAGATTAGGCAGGGGATAGTGCGCCGAAGAGATTAACGAATAAAAAGAACAACAGAATTAAATTAAGAAAGGAGATAATGGGTTCAGCAATATCAAATGAAAGGCCACAACCAGATCAGGTTTTAGTGGACATTGTGGACTATGTCCTGAATTATAGAATTGAAGGGAATGTTGCTTGGAGTACGGCTTTTTATTGCTTTATAGATACCATAGGCTGTGGACTTTAAGCATTGACTTATCCTGCATGCACGAAATTGTTGGGGCCAATTGTTCCAGGTACGATTGTGCCCAATGGTGCGAAGGTGCCGGGGACTAATTTCCAATTGGATCCTGTACAAGCAGCCTTTAATATCGGTACAATTGTTCGATGGCTCGATTTTAACGACACCTGGCTTGCTGCAGAATGGGGGCATCCATCTGACAATTTGGGAGGTATTTTAGCTGTCGCGGATTGGTTGAGCCGAACTCGGGTTGCAAAAGGTGAAGCGCCTTTGAAAACTAAGCAGGTGTTAGAAGCGATGATTATGGCACATGAGATACAAGGTGTTTTGGCGCTCGAAAATTCATTTAACAAAGNNATTTTAGTGAAAATAGCGTCAACAGCGGTCGTCGGGCGGCTGTTAGGATTGACAAAGGAAGAATTGATTCATGCTGTTTCATTAGCCTTTGTAGATGGGCAAGCCCTGCGCACTTACCGGCATGCCCCAAATACGGGAAGCCGAAAATCTTGGGCAGCGGGAGATGCAACTTCACGTGCTGTTGGACTAGCATTGATCGCCAAAACTGGGGAAATGGGCTATCCGTCTGTGTTGACAGCACCGGTATGGGGATTTTATGATGTTTCTTTCAGAGGTAATCCATTTAAGTTCCAACGTGGATATGGATCATATGTGATGGAAAATATTCTCTTTAAGATTTCCTTTCCAGCAGAATTCCATGCGCAAACTGCAGCGGAAGCAGCTATGCAGTTGTATCATCAGTTACAGCAATTTGGAAAAAATAGTACCGACATTGCTCGGGTGACAATTCGGACGCACGAAGCTGCAATACGAATCATCGATAAAAAGGGACCTTTACACAATCCTGCTGATCGTGACCATTGTATTCAATATATGGTCGCTGTCCCCTTGATTTTTGGTCGTCTGACTGCGGAAGATTACGAAAATCACATTGCTGAGGATCCAAGGATTGACGCACTTCGGGATAAAATCTCCTGTGTAGAAGATCCTCAATTTACCCTGGATTATCACGACCCACAAAAGCGTGCAATTTCAAATGCATTGACAATTGAATTAAATGATGGAACTGTATTGCCTGAACTGGTCGTCGAATATCCTATCGGGCATCCTAGACGAAGATCAGAAGGGATTCCTAAGTTAATAGAGAAATATAAAACCAATCTAGCGCGGGTATTTTCTGAAAAACAGCAGAAGGAGATACTTGAAGTAACTTTGGACTATGATACTTTTGTTGACCAGAATGTTTCTTCTCTTATGGATCTGTTCGTTCGATGATGATAAAAGAATGGCTTCAATAAAAGCCATTCTTTTTTGATTTTTTTTGTTCGATTGCTTTAACCAATCTACAAGTATTCAATTTGCTCGATATGAGAAGTTAATAAACATGATTGTTTATTTCCACTTTGAAATAAAGCCGTCGTAAAAATGAAAATTCTCTTCAGCTAATTGTATTAACGATTCTGGTAACTCCCATTGTTCGCCAAAAGACTGAAATGTTTGACAGTCCTGGACAAAAAGAGGGAGTGTTGTGAGGTCAATATGTCCAAATACACCTCCTGTATGTGGCGCAAATCCTACGCCTAAGATAGAGCCGATGTCCCCGTCAATAGGTTGATTCAGTACCCCTTCTGCGAGACAGCGATAACTGTCTAAAGCCATGACATGGAGCAATCTTTTACGAATAAAGGTCGGTGATTGCGTATCTTTTAGAACTTTAATTGTTGGGTTTCTCCAAATCGTTTTCTTTTTGTTGCTAGTGTCGTAATCGTAGAATCCAGCGCCTGCTTTTTTCCCTTTTCTTCCTAGGGAAATGAGCGTCTTGAGGTAGTTGTATGCTCGTTTTTGACTGGCATGGAGATTGGGTAATTGATCATAAACATGGAGCATTAATTCTAAAGAGATTTCATCCAGTACAGCTAATGGTCCGACAGCAAAACCTGCGGCTATCGCTTCCTCTTCGATGGAGGATGCAGGAATACCTTCCAGGACCATTGTGATTCCTTCAAGTATATAGTTGAAAAAAATTCGCGAGGTGAAAAATCCGGGGCCATCACGCACTACTATCGGAATTTTATTTAATCGTAAAGCCAGGGTAATGGCTTTTTGCAATGTGATCTGCTCGGTCTTTTCTCCACAAATAATTTCGACAAGAGGCATACGATCCACCGGAGAAAAGAAATGCATACCAATAAAATCTTTCGGATCATTTGCCGCTTTGGCGAGTGCTGTGATTGGTAAAGATGTGGNNTTTGAGTTGGAAATCTTCAAATACGGCTTCTATAATACAATCGGATGCTTCAAGATCTTTGGCTTTTTCACTAGGTAGAATATGGGACAACAGTTGTTCTTGTTGGGCAGTATCCATATAACCTAACTTCAATAGTTTTTCACAAAGTTGGAAAGCATAGGCTTTCCCTTGTTCGGCTTGCGCTAAGTTGACATCTTTCAAAACAACTTTTATTCCCGCTCGAGCTGTTTCATAGGCAATCCCGGACCCCATCATTCCCGCACCCAATATGCCAATTTTATTTAAGGTATAGTTTTCCAGCCGTTTTATGCGTTGGTTTGACTGCGCTTCTCGAACGCCATAATGTAGGGTTCTGATCATATTGAGGGGGCCAGGGGCTTCCATAAGATCACAATATAACGTTGTTTCTTGCTCGACAGATTCTTCTAGTGTTAATGACAACCTATCTTTTAGCAAAGCTATCACAGCGTTTGTCCCAGGATATAATCCGCGAGCTCTTTTTTGGATAGAAAAAACGTCGTCATCAGTAAGTTCATGGGTCGTCAAGGGACTAAATGATGGAACTTCAGGATGCTGGATAATCCATGCTTTTGCTACCGATAGACAATCTTCTGCGAACGTTGTTAGCTTATTTAGTAACCCCATGTCGTAAGCTTCTTGGCTACCCACCAGTTTGCCTTGCGTCATTAGATCTAAGGTGTTCGCATCACCAATCAAAGGCGGTAAATGAATGGTTGTTCCAAAACCTGTGAATAAGCCAAATTTACTTTCGGGAAAACCAAGCGTAAGATTTGGGATGGCAATGCGACAATCTGCCCATAACATGGTTGCTAAAGCAATACCTATGCAGTTGTGGTCCAAGATCGAAACAATTGGTTTTTTGCTATCGTTCCAATGCGACGCTGTGAGCACAACCGTTTCAATTTTCTTTTTCATTACCGGATCCGCGCTTATCTGCTCCAATAACTGTTTGTATCCAATCTCTCCTGCTGGAATTGGACAGGTGTATATGATGCCTATGACGGTATCTTGATTGATGGCGGTATTTAGTACATCAACAAATTGCGTTAAATAATCAACGATATTGATTTTTTTGGGAAGTTGTTTTTCTATCGTGCTTATAAAAAGTATGTTTTGATCGTCGCGTTCAGTCCGAAAGAGCGTCTGTGCTTTAGCTGAGGTATGCTTATTCATAGTAGTAGGCTATAGTTCATGAAAAGACTATTTTGAATCGGATTTGTCCGCTTGATAGGTAACTTTGTCTATACTCATTTTCGCTATAATTTCGAGCATAATTTCAGATGTCCCACCTATGATCGTGCCCACGCGGACGTCTCTGTACAGACGAGCAATTTTATAATCTTCTGTAAAACCATAGCCACCAAAAAGCTGAAGACACTGATTTACCACATTCACCGCTAATTCACTCGCCTGTAATTTGGCGATTGAGCATTCTTGGACTGCGTATTCTTCTTGATTATGTAGATCACAACAATGATAGATAAAAGCTCTAGTGGTTGCGATGTTTGCAACGATCTGTGCCACCCGATGTCGTATGGATTGAAATTCGCCTATCTTTTTTCCAAAAGCCTCACGTTGTCCGATGTAATCTAGCGTATATTGCAAAGCCGAATCAGCAGTCGAGAGACTATGTATGGCTGCAGTGAGGCGTTCTAATTGCAAACCATCCATTAAGTAGCGGAAGCCTTCACCTTCATTACCGATCAGGTTGGATGCAGGTACTCGGACATTGTTGAATCCCAATTCGGCCGTGTCAGAGGCGTGCCATCCCAGCTTATTGATTTTATTGGCTGATACTCCTGTCTCATGGCGATCTATTAGCAATAAGCTGATTCCCTTTGTTCCTTCATTAGCTGCGGTCTTGACGGCTGTGATAAAAAAATCACCATAGAAACCATTGGTAATAAAAGTCTTAGACCCATTTACAATGTAAACGTCTCCATCCCGGATCGCGGTAGTTTTGATTTGTTTTACATCGGAGCCAGCGCCGGGTTCGGTAATTGCGACCGAACTAACCATTTCTCCTGCAATGACTGGTATAAGATAATGTGTTTTTAGCTCCTCTGAGGCATATTTTAGTAGATAGGGTGCCGACATATACTGAATGACCAGGGCCGAAATTGTGAAGCCCCCAGAAAAGCAATAGGATAATTCTTCGCAGAGAATTAATGAATAGTAAAAGTCAAGTCCAAGACCTCCATACTTCTCGGGATAATTGAGCCCCATCAGACCCATCTCGCCCATTTTCTTCCAAATGATTCGATCAATTTCACCACTCTTTTCCCAGTCATCAATGTAGGGGAGAATTTCTTTTCGAATGAATGCACGGAGGCTGTCGCGAAAAATCTGATGTTCAGCTGTAAACCGGATTGCTTGCATAATCGTCTATCTTGCCTTGGTTATTATAATCGAACAGTCTATATGCTATTCGATGAGATGTTATCTTAACGAATTTAACGAAAATGAGTGGCTTTTTTGCAAATTTTTGTCGTTTATTTTTCAAGTAAATGTGTAAGTAAGGAGGTTTGTGAGGTATTTTTTATTTGTTTATTCTGTTTTTAGTTAAAAAAGTGAAATATGGGGATTATGTTCTTTATCTTATATTTTTTATCTTTAAATCGTAGGACGTCGGGCCGACACATCGCATTTCGAAAGGTCCCGAGGAATTTTTAGGAGAACAATTATAAACTTTTATACCATGTCAAAGAGTGTATTTATCGTTGCGGCGAAACGAACCCCAATTGGAAGCTTTGGTGGAGCATTGTCGTCTGTTCCAGCACCAAATCTTGGAGCACATGCTGTTCAGGCTGTACTTCATGAAGCTGGCATTTCAGCCGATTTAGTCGAAGAGATTATTATGGGTACTGTTTTGCAGGCGGATTTGGGGCAGGCCCCTGCCCGTCAGGTGGCCCGCATAGCAGGGCTGCCGGACAGTGTCGTAGCCACAACCGTTAATAAAGTGTGTGCAAGCGGGATGAAAGCTATTGCGCTTGCGGCTCAAGCTATTCTATTGGGCGATGCGGATATTGTTGTTGCAGGCGGTATGGAAAGTATGAGTAGAGTACCTTATTATGTTAATGCGATGCGCTGGGGATCTAAATTCGGGGGACAGCAATTCCTCGATGGTTTACAGAGGGACGGTTTAAGTGATGCCTACACAAATGAGGCGATGGGGACATTTGCAGAGTTATGCGCCGAAAAATACACGATAGGCAGGAAAGAACAAGACGATTATGCCATAAGTTCCTATAAGAGAAGCTTGGAAGCATGGCAAANNAAACGGTCCTCAGTCGCAAAGGTGAACAAACCGTATCCAGGGATGAAGAGTTTTCGCAGGTTAACTTTGATAAAATTCCTGAGCTTAAACCGGCTTTCAAGAAAGAGGGCACGGTCACTGCAGCCACTGCTTCCACATTAAGTGACGGTGCGGCGGCAGTACTTCTGATGTCTGAAGAAAAGGTAAAGGAGTTGGGAATTATTCCATTAGCAGAAATTGTAGCTTATGCGGATGCCGAGCAGGCTCCGGAATGGTTCACAACGACACCAAGTCAAGCTACCGAGAAAGTGTTAAAAAAAGCGGGGTTAAAAATTTCTGATATTGACTACTTTGAGTTTAATGAAGCGTTTTCTGTAGTAGCGTTGGCCAATGCACATATTCTTGGCTTACCTTTGAATAAAATCAATGTATATGGTGGTGCGGTTTCTTTGGGGCATCCCTTAGGTTGTTCAGGCGCCCGGATTGTAGTGACACTCAATAGTATTCTGCAGCAGGAGAAAGGAACTATAGGGCTTGCTGCAATATGTAACGGGGGCGGCGGGGCTTCTGCTATGATTATCAAAAAAATCTAATTCTTCGTCCAGGTAAGATCTATAATTTTATCTGGACGAAGTTCACGATTAAAGACACTACTCTTCATATAAACGACTCGCTTCAACCCCGTGGAGTGCAAGTTCGGATTCAATTTCCGTTGGGTTCAAACGGATACCTTCAACGGTTAAAAGATTGTAAATGGAATCCAGGTCGATTTTCCATTCGTGGATGCCATTCAGTTTTTCAACAGCTTGTTTGATTTTGTCTACAAGGCTGGGATGTTGTGCATTAGTTTCGAAAATGAGCTTTTCCATAGTGTTTCATATTGGGCCTGACAAAAAAATCAGGCGGGTTTAACCAAAATAGCATAGACAATCATTTGATCGGCTAATTACAATAGTCTCAATATAAGGAGAATAATCTGAAATTAAGGGTTTAAAGTGACTAAATTGTAATGAAACTATTAATTTTTGTAATGAATATTTGGGGATTTTATAGTTTTGATTTTGCATTTTAGTCGTTTAGATTCACTTTTATTGTCATCTGATAAAGCTTGTTATATGTTCCGGTTTCTAATCGTGGTTTTTCATTGCTAATAAAATTTTAAGTAAGTTTGAGGAGAAACATGGTGACCGAAATCGCGAATATAATCATCTTCATACTGCTGGGAGCTGTCACCCTGCTGTTGATATTGTACATTCTTCTTCAACAAAAATATAGAAAACTCGGGATAGAAAATCGGCGACAAAAAGAGCTGTTTAACCGGATGGATAATGAACAGATGGATCGTTATCACCGTACACAACTAAATCCACATTTGCTTAAAAACTCTTTAAACGGTATACTTTCCCATGCGTATCAAACGTATTACACCATGGACAAAATGGCAATGGTGTTGGATTATGTATTGTACGAAAGCGGGGAGGAGCTTGTATCNNCGTTCACCATTACAGAAAAATAAGGGTGGAATAGGGAGTAAGACTTTAGAAGAACGATTGATATTGTATTATCCAAATCGGCATCAGTTGCGCCGATTTGCAGAGAATGATATCTACACTGCTCACCTTCAAATCAAGTTGTATGCTGATTGATAGAAATTTGAAATGTATTCTATTGGATGATGAAATTCCTAGTTTGAGATTCTTGAAGATGCTCTGCGAACAGATTCCTGGCTTGGAGGTTATTAAAGCTTTTAATGATCCAAATGCGCTGTTAAAGGAATACAAGGAATTAAGTTTTGATTTCTGTATTTTGGATATCGAGATGCCAGCATTTAATGGGTTTGATATTGCTCTTGAGCTAAAAGGCTATCCAATCGTTTTCTCTACGGCATATAAACAATATGCGAGCGATGCTTTTGATATAAATGCAGTTGATTATATGCGTAAACCAATATCTTTACAGCGTCTGGAGCAAGCCATCTTTAAGGTAGAACAAGCATTGAACAGCCAGCCAGAAATTTCTGCTTTTGCTCAATTTAATACCAATAAGGGAAAAGCTATTCTCTATTTTGATCAGATTAGCTATATTAAAATTGCCGAGGTAGACAGTCGTGATAAAACGGTGTTCTTAACTGACGGCTCCACGTTACTTTTAAAGAACATAAGTTTTGATAAATTGCTTGATATGCTGCCAGAACAGGATTTTATCCGTATCAACAAGAAGGAAATTATTGCTACTAAAATTGTCAAGTTTTTCTCTGCGGATGCGGTGACGAGCAATTTACTGGATGAGCAGGACCTCCCTGTTCTTTTTAATTTAGGGGAATCGTATAAAAAAATGTTCCTCGAAAAATTCAGTTGATTACAGAATTCATTCGTTTCATTACATATTTTCTTAGTTGGTACTTCCTAAAGGGACCAAAACTGTCGCAGAATTCTATTTTTGTTGTGGCTTTACTCCGTAAATTCAGTATGCTGTAGATGGTTACTGAAAATGAGTAGGCTATTGTCATTACGTTTATTTTATTTGCTATTGAAGATGAGAAAGTACAAAAATACGATTTTCTATGTGGTGCTTATAGGTTCATTACTTGCCGTGATGTATTGGGTAATCCATTTGGGAACACAATTGCAAGCGCCCGAACTACTTCGTGGAGAAAAAAACAGCAAAGGTGCCTGGCAGGATTTTATAGACACATTAATCCACAGTCTTCAGCATCCTTTGGCTATACTATTGGCTCAGATCGTAACGATCATTATCGCCGCACGTATAATGGGATGGATCTGTATTAAAATTAAACAACCTGTGGTCATTGGTGAGATGTTGGCGGGGATCATATTGGGGCCATCTTTATTGGGGCTTTATTTTCCGGAATTCTCCCATACGTTGTTTCCAGTAGAATCGCTTAGTAATTTACAGTTTTTAAGTCAAATTGGATTAATCCTGTTTATGTTCATTATCGGTATGGAGTTGGATTTGAATGTTCTTAGAAATAAGGCCCACGATGCCGTCGTAATCTCCCATGCAAGTATAGTAATTCCATTTACACTAGGGATATCTTTGGCCTATTTTTTATATCTATTTGCCCCTCCTAATGATGTAGAATTTTTATCATATAGCTTGTTCATTGGGATTTCCATGAGTATTACAGCATTTCCGGTACTGGCACGAATTGTACAGGAACGAGGTTTGCAAAAAAGTAAGCTTGGGGCAATGGTCATTACGTGCGCAGCCGCAGATGATATTACGGCTTGNNAGTGCATTATAC
This sequence comes from Sphingobacterium sp. UBA6711, assembly GCA_002454415.1. Classification (GTDB taxonomy): domain Bacteria; phylum Bacteroidota; class Bacteroidia; order Sphingobacteriales; family Sphingobacteriaceae; genus Sphingobacterium. The sequence continues at coordinate 12,548 of DKIT01000021.1, read as the reverse complement.
ACAATAGCGCTCGCCATAGCTTATGTGTTTATTATGATTAAAATTGTGCGTCCATTTTTGATGCGGGTAGGAGAGGTGAAGGGTAGTAAAGAGGCGCTTAGTAAACCGGTGGTGGCTATTTTCTTTATCGTACTGTTATTGTCTGCCTATGCCACTGAGGTTATTGGGATACACGCATTGTTTGGGGCTTTTATGGCTGGCGCAATTATGCCCGAAGGAAGTCGGTTCAGGACAGCATTTATTGAAAAGATAGAGGATGTTTCTACGCTTTTACTGTTACCTCTATTTTTTGTTTATACGGGGCTCCGTACGCAAATTGGGCTACTCAATGATCCTCAACTTTGGATGATAACGGTTGGAATTATTTTAGTTGCTGTCATTGGAAAGTTTGCAGGTAGTACCCTGGCGGCCCGTTTCGTTGGTCAGAGCTGGAAAGATAGTCTGAGTATTGGAGGNNAAGGATTGATGGAACTTATTGTTCTCAATATCGGGTACGATCTTGGCGTTCTCAGTGCCGAACTATTTTCGATGATGGTCGTCATGGCATTAGTAACTACTTTTATGACGGGACCATCCCTTGATTTAATAAATTTTCTATATCGACCTCGGAAAAGTTCATGGCAGGAAGATATTCAGAATAAATCAAAGTTTAAGATCTTATTGTCATTTGCAAAGAGTAATACAGGGATTTCTTTACTGCATTTAGCCAATGCTTTAACACTGAAATCAAAAAACAATGCTGAAATTACGGCTTTACATATTGAACCTGCAAATGAGTTGCACCATTATGAAGTGGAAACCCAAGAGTTGGATAGTTTTCGAGATATCGTACGAGTAGCACAAGAATTAGAACAACCAATCCAGACGCTTTTTAAGATTTCGAGTGATATTGACAGCGAGATTGTTCAGACATCTAACGATAAAAATCAAGACCTGCTTTTATTAGGCGTGAGTGAGTCTATCTATGAAGGTAGTTTACTTGGTCGATTTTTAGATTTTACGTCAAGGATCGTAAATCCCGAAAAATTATTCCATACCGTGACGAATGCTGAATCCCCTTTTACAACTTTTGATCGAAATCAACAGATCAATGCAAAAGTAAATGCGATGGTGGGAATTTTGATCGATAAGAATTTTGTGAAAGCAAGACGTGTTGTTGTTCCTTTGGTATTAAAAAATGATGAATTTCTGTGCGAAATGATACAGCGTCTTATTCACCATTCGGATGCACAGGTTATTGTGTGGGACCTAAACCAAGTTTTAAAGACAAATGAAAGGTTTAAAGAGAAGCTGAGGCAGTTGGAACAACTGGTTCCTAATCATCTCACCGTAATGGAGGAGGAGTTGGAAAAAGAGACTTGGAATCAACAGGATTTGATGTTGATCAGTTTACCAAGTTGGAACAAAATTGTCAATAAAAAGGTAGGCTGGCTTAATTTAACGCCTTCTACACTACTGATGGCAGATCGTAAACCTTAAAGCAGAAAGCCCCAAAATTTTTTAAATTTTGGGGCTTTCTTGAACCTTTAGAAGATTACTTTACTTATTAGCCTTTTCAATGGCGATTTTTAACCCAATAAGCTTCTCTATATCTGCTAGATAGGGTCTTTCTTCTACATCACAGAAAGAAATAGCCTTGCCTTCCTGACCAGCCCTACCGGTTCGTCCAATGCGATGTACATAAGTTTCGGGAACATTAGGTAAATCATAATTGATTACCAAAGGCAGTTGTTCAATATCGATACCTCTAGCGGCGATATCAGTGGCGATCAGAATTTTGATGCGACTTTCCTTAAACTCTCCGAGTGCTTTCTGTCTGGCATTTTGCGATTTATTGCCGTGGATAGCAGCCGCTCGTAAACCATTTTTAGCCAATAATTTGACAATTTTATCGGCCCCATGTTTCGTACGAGAAAATACAATCGTACGTTCATTTTTTAGCTTTTTCAGAAGACCGGTCAATAGTTTAATTTTATCCTTTTTTTCCACTAAATATACAGATTGGTTGACTTTTTCTGCTGTGGAACTTACTGGAGTGACATCAACTTCAACGGGTTTGTGTAGAATCCCATGGGCAAATTTTCGGATATTGGGAGGCATTGTTGCCGAGAAAAATAGCGTCTGTCTTTTTGTAGGAATCTTGGCTAATATCTTTTTAATATCATGTATAAAACCCATATCGAGCATAGTATCTGCCTCGTCCAATATCAAAATTTCTATTTTTTCTAAAGAAACTAATTTTTGGTTCATTAAATCCAGTAATCGGCCCGGAGTTGCGACAAGAATATCAACGCCTTTTTTTATTTCTTTGACTTGCTTATCCTGGTTTACTCCACCAAAAATAGTGCAATAATTTATTTTTAAATATTTGCGATATAAATTTATATTCTCACCTATCTGAATGGCTAATTCGCGAGTGGGTGTTAGGATGAGCGCACGAATATGCGGAATTTTATCTGATTTTTTGCCTTCAGCAAGGCGTTGTAGGAGCGGTAATGCGAATGCCGCTGTCTTGCCTGTGCCCGTTTGTGCACAGCCTATAAGATCATTGCCTTTTAATATAACAGGAATGGCCTTTTGCTGAATTGCCGTTGGATGTGTATATCCTGTATCCGTAATTGCTTTTAAAAGCGGAGAAATTAAATCAAGTTGTTTGAATTCCATCGATATAGACTTGGAAATTTGTAATGATACTGAAAAATATGATTGAAAAAGTAGGGAAAGAATGATAAAAAGAAATGGGATAAGTCATTAAGTATTACCCCATTAACAAGAAAGTGTATTTTTTGGATTACGCCAATTTTACATTCGTAGCGTTGATTCCTTTTGGAGTTCTTTCTACATCATAAGTAACAACGTCGCCTTCAGATACTTGGTTTTTAAGCGCTGAAACGTGTACGAAAACGTCTGCACTACCATCCTCTGGTGTAATAAAACCAAAACCTTTAGTTTCATTGAAAAATTTAATTTTACCTGTATTCATTATTTTTAATTAAGTTCTGCAAGTTAGGTATAATAAATGATTAATCTTCATTTTTTTAAATGAATTATCAAATGTTTTTTTTAAAAAGTCTCGTAAACAAAACAATACCAGTTACTATAGCTAATGGAGACTGCTGATTCAATCGTACGATTTCTGGAAATAGTCGCAATATTTCACTGTATGTTCCTTACTTATTGTATTAGTTTTATATAATTATTTGAATAAATATTTCGAAAAATCTTTGTTATTACTTGAATTACTCTTAACTTGAAGCGCCCCTCCCAAGGGCATGTTTTTCATAGGTAGATGTATGGTCGAGAAATTCTAACTCGGCCATTTTTTTTCATTGTCTATAAATATTTTACATTGGTTATTATAAGCCGTAAATTGATTTTTGTATTTTCATCACGTTAATTTTTTACCAATTGACGTGAGAAGAATAATATCCATTTTTAGCACGTGTAAAGGCTATCAGATTTTCGAAATCATATAGGCTAATAAACTTAAACCACTATACAATGAATAGAAAAGATTTTATCAGAACATCCAGTGTTTTAGCTGCGTCATCCCTATTTTTCAAGGCAAAAGGTGGAGGATTTTTTGATCAGTCAATTCGAGTGGGGCTTGTTGGCGTAAATGGGATGGGGTGGTCAGATCTAAATGCGCTATTAAAGAATAAAGGAGTTGTATGTACGGCACTTTGCGATGTCGATGAGCGTATTCTTGAGAAAAGAGCCAAAGAACTTGAGTCAAGAGGCATCCACGTGGAGACCTTTATCGATTACAAAAAAATGTTGGTTAGTGATTTGCTGGATGCCGTTATTATTGCAACTCCAGATCATTGGCATTGTCTTCAAATGATAGATGCTGTCAATGCGGGGAAGCATGTTTATCTTGAAAAGCCTATTGGAAATTCAATCCTAGAATGTCAATTAATGCTTCAGGCAGCCAAGAAAAATAATGCGATAGTCCAAGTAGGACAATGGCAGCGTAGCCAACAGCATTTCAAGGATGCAATAGATTTTGTCCATGCAGGAAAACTTGGGAAAATCCGTTTGGTAAAAGCCTGGTCTTATCAGGGGTGGAAGAGTGCTATTCCCGTTGTGCCCGATGAGCCTGTTCCAGCAAAAGTTCATTATAATGAATGGCTTGGTCCAGCTCCAAAAAGAGCATTTAATCCCAATCGCTTTCATTTTAACTTTAGGTGGTTTTGGGATTATGCTGGCGGTCTGATGACAGACTGGGGAGTACACATGTTAGACTATGCTTTATTGGGCATGAAGGTTTCGGATCCCAAATCTGTTATGGCTTCGGGAGGTAAGTTTGCATTTCCAGATGATGCAGGTGAAACACCGGATACGATGACGGCAGTCTATGAGTTCGACGATTTTAATATTCAGTGGGAGCATGCTAAAGGTATTGACCTTGGTCCTTACAACCGTAATCACGGTGTTGCATTTATTGGAAATAATGGTACGCTCGTGTTAAATCGTTCAGGATGGGAAGTTATTCCTGAAAAAGGTAGAATGGAAGCTGTCGCCTTGCAGCCTTCTTTAGATCATGGTTTAGATAAACATATGGAGAATTTCGTAGAAGCTATCCGTCAACAAAATCCACAATTGTTGCATGCGTCACTAGAAGCTGGGGCCCATATTGCCATTTTTTCACANNTGCCTTCAGGACTGGGCAAAAGCTCTATTGGGATAAGGAGCACCAACGTTTTACTGATCAAAAAGCAAATCGATATCTTGCTTCCGTATATCATAATGGTTATAAATACCCAAAGGTTTAGTTTTTGAAAATCATTCTCCTCATTTTAAAAGAGGAGAATGATCTGTTTTTGAGCATTCTTATGAAAAAATAAACTCATTTGCTGTATCAATTTCTTCCCGATTAATGGAGTGACCGAAATTTTGATAGACATTCAATTTTACATTCGCACCCATTTGTTCAAGAATTTTTACGGTATCCTTGACCCGTTCCAATGGAACATGAAAATCGGGATCACTGGTACCTATAAAAATTGGTGTCTGCATAAAATTGCCAGTATAGTTATCCCGATTAATCTCCGCACCTATAACTCCACCAATGATAGCCACGGCACCGCCATAACGTTTGGCATTTTGAGCTAGATATTCAAGTGTCAAACAAGCTCCTTGCGAAAAGCCAAAGAAGTAGATGTCTTCAGGAAGAATTCCACTCGTTAGCGCAAGTTCAACCGTATGATCAATTAGATCGATCGCGGAGCTCAGCCAGGGTTCATTGTCCTTAATGGGTGCCATAAATGAGTAAGGATACCAGGTATTGTTTTCAGCTTGTGGAGCAAGTAAAGCAAAATTATCGACATGGAGATAGGATGACATGCTAAGGATGTCTTCTGCACTGCCACCACGCCCGTGTATCATAATGATTGCTTTTTTTGCCAGTTCTAAAGGCTGACCTGATCGTTTTATCTGTATTGGATGGCTCATTTTGTCTCTTTTTTATTATTTATACTGTCTTTTTAAACCATACGTCTTCATATACGTCTGGATGACGATGGAATTGAGCATTGACATATGGACATAAAGGAACGACCTTCATGTTGTTTTCACGCGCATGGGATACCAATTTTTCTAAAAGTATTTTTGCGAACCCTCTTCCCTCATAAGCTTCGTCTACTTCGGTATGATAAACGACAAGATTTCCGTCGATAATTGCGATGCTCATCAAACCTGCCTTCTTTTCATCTGAAAACAATTGCAGTTCTCCACGTTGGTTTTTGTCTAATACTATTTCTGTTCTTTCCATTGCTTTATCTTTATGTAATGATGTTTACGACTAATCTATTTTTGGTAATTCTTTTTCAATTTGTGAACGGTAACTTTCGTATTGTTTGGGTAATTTAAGGGCGGTTCCTAAAGTTGCTAGCGGTTCATCCACAGTAAAGCCCGGATTGTCGGTTGCAATCTCAAATAATACACCTCCCGGTTCGCGAAAATAGAGTGAGAAAAAATAATCACGATCTATTTTTGGTGTAATATCCAAGCCCGCTGAAAGTACTTTTTCGCGATAATCCATAAGAACATTATCGTCTTTCACCCGAAATGCGACATGGTGATTTGTTCCACCTGTATTTCTGCCGAATGGCAAATTTCCGTCTTCGATGATGTCTACAATATTCGCTGTGTCAATACTATCTGTTATTAATCTATAACGATTGTTGTCTTGATTTTGTACCGAGTATCCCAAAATATCCGTTAGCACTTTTAACGTCGGATCGGCTTTTTTCAAGGATAGTGTTATATTGTGAAAACCCTTTAGTGCATTTTCCGAATCAATTTCTGCCGTTGTCCATACACTTCTGTTATCCTTGTGTTTAGGTTCGATAAATTGTATCTGCAGACCATCGGGGTCGTTGAATGAAATTAGTTTTTCGCCGAAGATCTCGCCCTCTTCGAAAGAGACATTGTTTTCTGTCAAGTGATTTTTCCAAAATGCTAAACTACCTTCAGGGACAGCATAACCGATATGGGTGGCCATACCAGCACCATGAGTACCCTTTCCAATACCTTCCCATGGAAAAAATGTGAGTATTGTCCCCGGTTCTCCCTGCTCATTACCGAAGTAAAAGTGATAGGTACCTGGATCATCAAAATTGACGGTTTTCTTGACTAAACGTAAACCAAGTACTTTTGTGTAAAAATCGAAGTTCCGTTTTGCATTATCGGCTATAGCCGTGATGTGATGCAATCCTAAAATTTTATTATCCATATCTAAATTTTTTAATTTTCTTAACTGGTGTAAAATTACGATCAGCCCATGGAAAAATTATTGAACTAGATTAATAAAACAACAAGAATCGTTTTTTGTCGGTAATATTCGTCCATTCAGAAACAATTAAAAAAAAACACCTGAAGTTGGGGACTTCAGGTGTTGAACCTAACCAATTATTAACCTAAATCTATGAAATGTATATTCTGAATAGTATACTAATAATGTATTTCCAATTACCATGCCAGCTTTGTTCGTCAATTATTGTCCTTAGGTTAGAAAAATAAAAAATTAGATACGCTAGGTAATATCAATAAGGGTGAGGTATCAGTGGGTCATGTTAATGGCATGAAACGAACGTGAAATGATAAAAACTTAATGTACAGCAAGTAGAAATAATGTTTATTTTTGAATAGTTTATGGAAGGTAATACGATATTTAAGATTAGCAATAAAATCAAGGAAATCCGGAAAGAAAAGGGGATTACCATACAAGAAGTTGCAGATAGGGCGGGGGTGAGTAAAGGACTTATTTCTCAAATCGAGAACAATAGGACGATACCTTCCTTATTGGTATTAATTAATATCATTAATGCGCTAAATATAGATTTAAATGGATTTTTCAAAGACTTTAATTCTGAATTGGACACAGGACCAATAGTCGTCCGCAAAAAAGATAGCTATATCCCATTTGAAAAGGAGCATGCCGTTGGATTTCACTATAAACGCATTTTTACGTCTGCCGTGGAAAGCACCACATTGGATATCGTTCTTTTGGAGCTTCTTCCTGATGCGCAGCGCCCGATGGTGCAAACTGAAGCTTACGAATACAAGTATATTATCAGTGGTCGGGTGGAGTATGTTTTCAATGATCAGAAAATTGAGCTAGAAGAAGGTGATTCGATCTTTTTCAATGGCCGGTTGCCACATACACCACGAAATATTGGCAACGAAAAAGCATTCATGTTGATTGTCTATTTTTTCGAAAACAAGAAATAGCAACTCGACAGTCAACATATCAGGAGACCGTCTCATAAGTCATTATGAGGCGGTTTTTCATTTAAGTGACTTTTTTCATTTGAGATGCTATGTTTATATTGTTTATAAATACTTAACAAAAGTTTAGTACGTTGTTAATTTTCAAAATTTACTTTTGATTGCAGACAATGATGTTTGTGAACGACTTTAAATGATGAAATTGAAACAGCGAATAAAAAGACGGATAAGTATATTAGATGAAAGGACTATAGCGATTGTGTTGGCAATTGCTGCATTTTTATGTTATACGAGCATGTATTCATTCCGAAAGTCATTTACAGCTTCAGCCTTTGCTAGCGATTCAGTTTTTGGTATTGATTATAAAGTTTGTATGGTGGTAATTCAGATGCTGGGGTATCTGTTTTCTAAATTCTACGGTATTAAATTTATTTCCGAGCGTAAACAACAGAATCGAGGAAAGCATCTAATTTTTTTAATCTGTATTTCGTGGGCGGGTCTTTTTGCATTTGCCCTTTGTCCGAAACCATGGAATGTGATTTTTTTGTTTATCAATGGTTTTCCATTAGGAATGGTTTGGGGGTTGGTATTCAGTTATTTGGAGGGACGTCGGTTTACGGAAATTATGGGCGCAGTGATGTCGGTCAGTCTTATATTTGCTTCAGGTTTAATCAAGACAACTGGACGTTGGCTGATCTCCTCTTTTGGTGTGAATGAATTTTGGATGCCTTTTCTTACTGGAGCGCTTTTCTTTTTACCTTTCGTTTTTTGTGTATGGATATTAGAGCATGCACCTGGACCTACAGCAGTAGACAAAAGTCTACGAACAGAGCGTGTTGCTATGGATAATAAAATGCGCAGACACTTTTTCAACACATTTATGCCCGGGATTATTTTGACCATCCTCATTTATACTATGTTAACTATTTTACGTGATGTTAGGGATAACTTTGAGATAGAAATTTGGCAGANNCATTTGAAGGGGGTCGGTATTTTTGCAAAGGTAGATGCGACTATAGCGTTGATTGTATTGCTGTGGATTGGCTGCTTGATCACGGTCAAGGATAATCTTAAAGCCTTTAAGCTGATTCATTATATGATTATCATGGGGTTTCTTATAGCAGGGATTTCTACTTATCTATTCAGCATGCAATGGATTGGTGGTCTTAGTTGGATGTTATTGGTAGGCTTGGGTCTTTATATGTCCTATATCCGGGATAATGCCATATTTTTTGAACGAATGATTGCCATTTATCGTATGAAGAGTAATATCGGTTTTGTCATGTATATGGCTGATTCGGTAGGATATTTAGGAAGTTTTTTAATTTTAATAAATAAAGAATTTCTGCCAAATTCTGTTACCTGGGGAGGTTATTTTATTGACTTAGTTTACCTGGCTTCTGTCATAGGGGCTATTTTAGGAATTTTTTCACTTCTTTATTTTGTTCGAAAAAAGGAAAAGATGAGCACGGAAAATGACCAGGAGATACTAACGCCTTGGCAAGCGACAAAAGGAGAAGTACAAATTAGTTAACTGATTTTATAGATGAAAACAAATACATATGATTTAGTCATCGTGGGTGGCGGGATTTTGGGGACTTTTCATGCGTACCATGCCTTAAAAAGAGGATTGCGTGTGCTGCAACTTGAAAAAGATAATTTTCCAGTCGGGTCGACTGTGCGTAATTTTGGTCAGGTGGTACCATCAGGAATGGCTGGAGAATGGTTTGAATATGGTGTCCGCGGTCTTGAAATCTATCAGTCTATCCAGCAAGAAATGGATATTTCTGTGCGAAATAACGGCAGTATCTATATTGCGTCCGACCCAGTCTNNATAATTCACGAGCTGTCTAATCACTATCAAATCAAAGGATATCAGCATGAAATATGGTCGAAAGATCAGATCTTATCTCACTATCCAGCAATGAAGGCAGATTATGTCAAAGAAGGTATTATATTTAAGCAAGAACTTAGCGTGGAGCCTGAATTGATGATTAAGAAACTGCATAGCTATATCCAAGCAAAATTCGGGCACTATACGCTAAAATACGATACGACTGTGATAGCCTGTGAAGAAATGAATGATTTTGTCCGTCTCACGACAAGTACTTTGCAAAATTTCGACGGTAAAAAGGTTATTATCTGTAACGGTTATGAATTTAAAATTTTGTATCGCGACTTATTTGACGTCAGTGGGCTTGAGATTAGTAAATTACAGATGATGCGAACTAAGCCTTTGGGGCATATTCGCCTGCCCGGGAATATTTTGACAGGACTGACAATTCGTCGATATGAGAGTTTTGAAGAGTATTGTCCGTCATTCCAAACGATCCCGGTGCCTGAGCATTATAAGGAATTAAAAGAGTATGGTATTCATATCTTATTCAAGCAAGCAACCGACGGCAGCATTATTGTAGGTGATTCACACGAATATTCATTGGCCAATAAACTGGATGAATTGGGCTTTTCTGTGCAATCTTATATCAATGAATTGATGATTGCAGAAGCCGACAGAATTATTCCTATGAAGAGCGGCTGGATTTCGACATCCTGGGCTGGATTCTATTCACAACACAAAGACCATATTCTTGAAGTTGATATCTCATCAAGGATTCATGTGAGAACAGGTATTGGTGGCAAAGGTATGACAGCCAGCGCAGGATATGCTGAACAGAGTATCGATAAGCTCTTTTAACAATATACGATTTATAGCGCCTCGCTTATGCAATCTGCACGGAAGTATATTACATTTTGAAGGAATTGCGAAAGCGGGCTTTTTATTTTATTAAAAATTTATGTTCTTATTTCTTCCTGCTGTCATTAGCCAATGATTGTTTTATTTAGATAACATTTAATTATTAGGGCTGTACGTTTTTATCTATTGACAACTGACTAACAATTTTTGCTCTCAGTTGTTTATTGATTAGGGTTGACTGATCAATATTTCCTGATTGTTTATGTGTTGAACAATGTTTTTATTAACTTCACGGGCACAATAAAACCAGATCTAAATACTAGAAGCGAATGGCAAAGTACGTTTTTCCTGAAAATGAGTTAAGAAGGATAGAAAAATTAAAGTCCTATGAGTTAATGGGACTGGGGAAAGATCCTGAGTTAGACGTTTTTGCTCAAGCAGCCTGTTTAATTACAGATTGTCCAGCGGCATTGATCGCAATGATGGAAGAAGAGACACAGCGTATCCAGAGCTGTGTTGGGATGGAATTGGATACCGTTGCAAGGGAAAATACAGTTTGTCAATATACAATCATGAGCAAACAATTGCTCGTGATTGAAGATACTTTCGAAGATCCACGTTCGTCTTCCAATCCTTTGATACGAGAGGGCAATATCCGTTTTTATGCCGGTGTGCCCCTGTTGGATGATGATGGTGACGCACTGGGAACAATTTGCGTTATTGACTTTCAGCCCAAAAAACTTTCTGATAAACAACTACATTCTTTAGAGGAGCTCGGAAAGGCCGTGACCAAAATATTACTTGGAAAAAAACGCAAAGTTCAGGCGGGCTATTTCTCCGAAATTTTTCATCTAACCAACAATATTATCTGTGTATTGGATGAGCAGTATCATGTAAAGGAAGTTAATCCCGCATTCACGAATGCATTGGGGTTTACTCGCCCAAGTACGCTCGGCAAATCTATTTTTAGCTTGCTGGNNGACGCAAAAAGTTTGGAATTAGATTTAAGCCGTGTTGAAGAAACAAAATACGGTGTTCAGTCAACAACGTCGACGCAGGTTGAAAATGGTCATAAAATAGTGATTGAGTGGCATTTCAAATACGATCATGTGAATCGCGAGATCCTGGCCTTTGGACGCAATGTCACAAAAGAAAGGGAAGAAAAATTAAAGCTGGAAAATTCCGAACGAAGGTTCCGTAACTTTTTTGAGAATGCAATTGGCTTAATGAGCATGCATGACCTAGAAGGTAATATTCTTTCTGTCAATGAGAAGGGGAGGGAGATCTTAGGGTATGAGAAAGATCAGGTTAAGGGTTTGAATTTGAAGAAATTGGTTCCGGCGCATCATGTTGCTCTGGTAGAACAATACCTCCAACGGATTGCGAAAGAAAAAGAAGATTCGGGTATGATGGTTCTACAAACGAGGGCGGGCGAGAATATTTCATGGCTGTATCATAACATGCTAGAGACAGATGAAACTGGCCGACCATATGTCGTTAGTACCGCATTGAATATGACGGATCGACTTCGTCTTGAAAATGATCTACTACATACGAAACAGATTTTAGAGCAGACCAATGCTGTGGCGCAAGTAGGGGGTTGGGAAGTGAATTTGATCGAAAATAAAGTGTATTGGTCGGATTCTACAAAACTGATCCATGGTGTGTCGCTAGACTTTTTACCCGATTTTGAACATGCAATCGGATTTTACGAACCTCAAAGTCAGGCAAAATTACGGAAAGTCTTTGAAGCAGCAATTACTGACCGGAAACCTTATGATACGGAGTTACGTTTGTTAAAGCAGAATGGTGAGTCAATCTGGGTACGGGTGAAGGGGATTCCGGAATTTGAAAATGACGTATGTAAACGTGTATTTGGTATTATACAAGATATAGACCACAGTAAATCGCTATACCTTGAATTGGAGAGGAAAGAATCAATGCTGCGTGCTTTCGTAGATTATGTACCAGCCTCAGTTGCCATGTTTGACCGTGATTTCAACTACATTTCTGTCAGCAACCAATGGTTGGAAGATTTCCATGGTGGTATACGTTTGGCTCCCAATAGTAACTTTTTTAAATTATTTCCAAATATTCCTGAAAATAGAAAGAAGATCTACCT